>CBDAQO010000001.1:0-39345 GCA_965199105.1 Acetobacteraceae bacterium
GCCTGCCCGCCGCTGACGAGGATGTCCGGGCCACTGGCATCCTGCGTGGCATCCACCAGGAGATACCGCCATGCCGCCCAGCCCCGTTGCCCTGACGCCGCTCGCCCCACCCGCGGAGGCGCTGGCGCACTTCGCGCGTCGCCTGTCGCTGGAGACCGACTGCGCCGACGTGCACGAGGCCATGACGCGTGCCGAAGGTGCTGCCGCCGACTTCGTGCTGCTGGATGTGCGGGGACCGGACGCGTACGCGCGTGCCCACGTCCCGGGCGCCGTCAACCTGCCGCACCGCCGGATCGATGCCGAGCGCCTGGCGCGCTGGCCGGCCGGCACGCTGTTCGTGGTCTATTGCGCCGGCCCGCACTGCAACGCCGCTGACCGCGCCGCGCTCAGGCTGGGCGGGCTGGGACGGCCGGTGAAGCTGATGCTGGGCGGCATGACCGGCTGGGCGGACGAGGGCTTCGGATATGCCACCGACCCGACACCCGGATCGATCCTGGGTATACCCGGAAGCCACACCTAAAAGCCGGACCACCGTTGACTGCCGGGTGGCGATCGCTGCGGATCTCAGGCGGACCGACACTCGAACTGCCGGATCTCCGGCTGGCTGAGCAGGAAGGCGGCGCTGGCGAGGACGCAGAGGCCGCCCAGCTCCAGGCTGGCGGGAGCACCCAGGAGGCTCATGGCAGGTCCCGCCAGGACATAGCCCACAGGGTTCAGGCCCATGTTCGCCAGCTGCACCATGGCCATGACCCTCGACAGCATCGAGCGGGCGACCTCCCGCTGGATCGCCGTGACGGTCAGAACGCTGAGCAGCGCCGCGCCGACGCCGAAGGCGACACACCCGAGGACGACCACGGGAAGCGGCGCATGAAGGGCGAGCATGAACATGGGGATGGACAGCGCGACGGCCGCCGCTTCCACGCCCATCAGCAGCCTGCGCGGCTGGCGATGCGCGCAGGCGAGCGCCCCGAGCACGGCCCCCACGCCGATCGCGCTCAGGAGCATGCCCCACGCTCCCGCCCCACCGGGCGCGCGCGAGAGGAGGACCGGCACGATGACGTTGAAGGGCGCGTAGGCCAGCACGTTGATCGCCGCATACTGGACGAGGAGCAGGTAGAGCCACCGTGTCCGGCGGATCGCCCTCACGGCCTCGATCAGCTCGCCCGCCATGGATGTCCTCCCCAACGCCGGCGACGCCACCTTCGCGGGGCGCCTGATCGACAGCAGGCAGGCCGCGCTCGCGAGGTAGCTCCCCGCGTCGAGGGCGATCCCCCAGCCAGGCCCCACCCCGGCAACGACCACGCCTCCGAGGGCCGGTCCGATCGCCATGGCGAGGGCGTTGCCCGTCGTCAGCAGCCCGTTCATCCGGCCGAGCTGCTCCGCAGCGACGATCTCGGCGAGGAAGCCGCCACTCGCCGGCTGGAAGAACGCGTTCCCGATCCCGACGACCGCGGAGACCGAGATCATCAGGGATAGGGAGGCGCGCCCATGGATCAGGCTGGCCGCGAGGATCACCTGCGCGGCCGCCCGCAGCAGATCGGCGCCGATCATGGTGCGACGCCGGGGCCAACGGTCTCCGACGACGCCGCCCAACAGCAGCAGGACGATAGTGGGAATGCTCTGCGCCGCCAGGACCAAGCCAAGTCCACTGGCGCCATGCCCCGTGTCCAGCACAGCGAAGCTCATGGCGACAGGAAGGAGAGCGGTTCCGGCGTAGGATAGGGTTGCCCCTACCAGATAGGTGAGCGCATGTTTGCGTCCAGTGGACATATACCCGTCCCAAACCAAAAGATTACTGTTTGACGGATACTCCTTTGTCCTCGAAGATATGGCAACCCGTCGTGAGGAGCTTTCATGGGTGTAGTCGCCTTCAGGCCGTCGCCCGCCACCATCGCCGTGTCGGCAAGACCGGCAGGGTGGATCGAGCCGGGCAGTGCCGATGGCAGGCTGCGTCTCTACGCGACCACGGTGAAGCTCTGCCTGACGGGCATCCTGGCTTCCTGGATCAGCCTGCAGATCGGCTGCGTGCTCTCGCTACTCCTGCACTTCCATTCGGGCATCATCGTCGGCTCGATCGACGGCACCATCGCGTTCAAGTTCTGGGCGCCGATCGACTACCTCGTTCCCACACATGCTCTCGCGCATGAGTTCTCCCCGAAGGCCTACCCGTCGGGCGTGTCGATCGCGTTCTCGTTCATACTGATCGTCGCATCGATCCCGTTCTGCGCCTCTCTTGGCCTCCTCACTCGACTTTTCACGTTCTACTCGCGCGGCGAGGTGTTCACCCAGCGGAACGCCATTATCATGAGACGCGTCGGCCACTCCCTCATGGCGACGGGATACTCACCGTTCCTGCTCGGTCCCGCCGCTCACGCGATCGGAGTGCTTAAGCCCATCACCGGGGTGACTGAGGGCATGATCGCCTTCTTCTTCATGGGCATGATCCTGCTCGCGATCTCTCACGTGATGACGATTGGGCGGCGCCTGCAGCAGGATCAGGAGGAGATCCTGTAATGCCGATCATCCTTCACCTCGACATGATGCTCGTCCGGCGCAAGGTGAAGTCGAACGAACTCGCACGCGTCGTCGGCATCACCGAGTCCAACCTGTCGGCGATCAAGTCCGGCAAGATCAAGGGCATCCGGTTCTCGACGCTTGAAGCCATCTGTCAGCATCTCAGGTGTCAGCCCGGCGACATCCTGGAGTATGTTCCGGAGGGTGATGAGGGCTTCGAGCGGTTACCGAAGACCGCATAGGCCGCAGCCGTCGATCGGGACGTTGCCGGGAGAACTGATATGGACGTCCAGCGGATCGCCGCCTTCTCCGATGGACCAGTCGGCGGCAACCCGGCCGGCGTCGTGCTCTGCGACGCCCTGCCGCCGGCGGAGCGCATGCAGGCCGTTGCGGCCGAGGTCGGCTACTCGGAGACGGCGTTCGCGGCACCGGTGGGGGATGACTGGCGTGTCCGCTACTTCGCGCCCGCTATCGAGGTGCCGTTCTGCGGCCACGCCACGCCACGATCGCGCTCGGCGCCGCGCTGGCCCTGGCGCACGGCGACGGCACCTTCGCGCTGCGGCTCAACGAGGCGCGGATCACCGTGGAGGGGCGGCGGACGGGGGCAACGCTGGCCGCTGCCCTGCGGTTCCCGCCTACGCGAAGCGCTCCCGCGGCCGCAAGCCTGGTCGAGGACAGCTTGGCGCTGTTCTCCTACAGCCGGGACGACCTGGACCCCCGCCTGCCGCCCGCGATCGCCGAGGCCGGCGCCCGGCACCTCGTCCTGGCCCTGGCCAGCCGGGCGAGGCTGTCGGCGATGCGCTACGACCTGGAGGTCGGCCGCCGGCTCATGACGGCGGCCGGGATCGTCACCATCAGCCTCGTCCACGCCGAGACGGCCACGCTGTTCCATGCCCGCAATCCCTTCGCGGCGGGCGGGGTCTACGAGGATCCTGCCACCGGAGCCGCAGCGGCTGCCCTAGGCGGCTACCTGCGCGACCTCGGCTGGTCGCACGGCGGTACCATCGACATCGTCCAGGGCGAGGACATGGGCGTGCCATCCCGGCTGCTGGCCGAGATCACGTCCGAGCCGGGTGCGGGCATCCGTGTGTACGGGACGGCCAGGGTGATGTGAACCATCCGCGTCGCCATATCCGGCCCATCGACTGACGCGCTGGAGCCAGAAGATCGTCATGACCACGCTGACGCCCTTCGCCGACGATGCCGCCTCCGTGTCGATTGGCAAGCTGACGATCGAGAACGGGACCGACCGGTTGGCCCTCTACGGTAGCCTGGACATCACCCGTGATCGTCGGGGCCTGGTGCAGGCGCGGGCACTGCAGGTGGTCTTGGATCAGGCTGTGCGGACGCTGGAAGCGCAGAAGAACCTGCCGGCAGAGCTGGCGCCAGCAGCCGTGAAGACGGTGAAGAACCCGTTCGGGTAGGGCAACACACCCGCAGCAGGCCAATCCTGGCTCGACCTACTCGAAGTCCGGCCCGAGCCAGCTGACATCCTCCGCCATCGCATGCCGGCTCGACGTCCGTGCTGTCCGTGCCCGGCTGACCTCCCTGCAAGCCGCAGCGGGACCACCGGCCGCGGGTGCGGCTCCAGCGCCAGGAACCGCTGGCCGTCTTCGGTGAGCGCCACGCTGTAGTCCGGCCCCTCGGGCTCTGGCACCGCCGCTTCACGCGCCACATCCCTGCGGCTCCGCCTGCAGCCAGTCGAGATCCTGTGGATAGTCCAGCCAAAGCTATCTCTGGGCTTGCCCCTGGTGTAGATAAGGTCTCGGAGCCCTCTTCTATCTGATTACTTGGCATGATACTGCACCAGGACCGCCCCATGATCAGATGGATACGATGCTTGCGACTTCTTCTGACCTGATTGTCCTGACCGCGCAGATCACCAGCGCGCACTGCGCCAACAACACGGTTGAGGCCGACGCGCTACCCGGCCTGATCCACCGGATCTACCAGGCCCTCGCCTCGGTGGGCGAGCCAGCGGCGGCATCGGTCGAGAAGCCGACACCGGCCGTGCCCCCCAAGCGCTCGGTGTTCCCGGACTACATCGTGTGCTTGGAGGACGGCAAGAAGCTGAAGATGCTGAAGCGGCACCTGAAGACCGCCTACGACATGACGCCGGATGCCTACCGGCAGCGCTGGGGCCTGCCGGCGGACTACCCGATGGTGGCGCCGAGCTACGCCGAGAAGCGCAGCGCGCTTGCCAAGCAGATCGGCCTCGGGCGCAGGGGCGGAGAGGCGGCACAGGACGAGGCGGTCGCGAATGTGGATCTGCCGGAGGTGCAGCGCTTGCCCGAGCGCAAGCGCGGCCGCAAGAAGACCTGAGACGGCAGGTCTTACACGGCCGACTGGCCGGACACGTGCAGCGTGATCATCGCATCAGCAAGGCTATGGCCGATCCAGAGCTGCCCTGTCCTGCCTAATGCGGCTCGTCAACTCTCCTGCACATCAGTGTATCCCCCAGAGCAAGCGGCTGACCGTCCCGCGCCCTCAACCAATCGATCTGCATGTCTCCCCGAGCGGTAAAGCTGTAGGAGAAGCGCTCGACCGTCAGACCCTCTTCCAGGCGGTCCCAATCAAGGTGGCCACCGTTCCACCCGGTAGACTGGAACCAGCGCATGCCCGAGGCGTCGCTGATGGATGCCCGCATGCCCGGCATCCTCGTCGAAGCGCTCCAGACCTCAAGCGACTTGTACTTGCCACCGGACGCATCGTCATGGTGCAGGACGAGGACGCCGGTTCCAGGGTCGCGCGTTGCCGTGATGGAGGCGGCGAGTTGTCTCTGGCTCTGGACGAAGTGTCCCTCGCAAGCCCACCGACCTGAAAGTCTGTCCAGGCCATCACCTGGCGGGACAGCGGCCATGGAGATGGCCGCGACAAGGACCAGGTTCACGATCATCACCTCACCGGGATGGAGCAAGGTTCAGAGAAGTCTGTCCGGTTCGCAAGTCCTGCATTGGGACGATCAGACAGCCCGCTCAGTTCAGTGGGGCCCATCGTTCAGGCGCGCCATCGTATGGCCGTCCACGAACTGCCCGCCGCGCAGCAGGTGGGCGCGGTGCGTCCCCTCGACCTCGAAGCCGAAGCGCCGGTAGAGCGCCAGCGCCGGCACGTTGTCGACGTTCACCGTTAGCTCCAGCCGGCGCAGTCCTAGCCAGTTGTCCGCCAGGTCGACCAGAGCCGCCAGCAGTGCGGTCCCGATCCCCCGGCCAACCCAGGCATCGTGCACCCCCATGCCGATCCTGCCTATATGGGCACGCCGCCTGGTTTGCTGTTCCAGCGACGCAGCGCCAACCAGCTCGGCATCCATCAGCGCCACGAGCCCGCGCCGCTCCGGGGACATCTTCTCCAGCCCGCTCCTGATCTCTTCGGGCATACGAAAGGGGAGCTGGGCCGTGCCCCAGCGGAACCCGGGCAGGTTCATTAAGGCGGCAAGGGCGTCGGCGTCCTGCGGACGTGCGGCGCGCAGCAGAAGTCCGGAGGGTGGCTGACGGGTAGCGGGGGTGGTGTCTGTCATGGTGCTCCCCTTCTGGCCGGACGAAAGGGTGCCTACGAGGCCCTTCCGGCTTTGGCAGGTGAAGGACGCCGTCATTCTTGGGCTTTGACCCGAGCGGCAAATCGGGATGCCAACATCTCACGCTCTGCTCGGATCGAAGCGGTCCGGCTTCTGACCTGCGCCACCACAGAGGCTGGCGCGGTGTCCGGCGTGCCAGCGTCGAATGGAGGCGCAGGAGCGTACTCCAGCTGCAGCTGAACCCTCTCGGCCGCCTCCCGACCGAACAACTCCGCCACCAGCGTCAACGCAAAGTCGATCCCGGCGGTGACGCCACCTCCGGTGAACAGATTACCGTCCCGCACGACCCGCTCCCGGACCGGCTCCGCACCGTAGGCGATCAGAAGCTCGTGCGCGTTCCAATGTGTGGTGGTCCGCCGGCCCTGAAGCAGGCCTGCCGCTCCCAAAACCAGCGCCCCGGTGCATACCGAGGTCACGTAACGGGCGCTGGCCGCCTGTCGGCGAACGAAGCCTAGAGTCTCCTCATCCTCGAGGAGTGCATTCACCCCGACACCACCCGGCACGCACAGCACGTCGAGTGCTGGACAGGTATCGAAGGTCACGGTGGGAACGAGGATCAACCCGGTGGCGGCCGTGATGGGTTCCAGGGTCCGGGCGACGAGCTCGACACGGACGTCCGGCAGCGTCGCAAACACCTCGTATGGACCGGTCAGGTCGAGCTGCTGCACGCGCTGAAACAGCATCAGGCCGATATGGAACATCATGGACCTCCCCATGGAGCGTTCTGTTCACCGCACGACGTGACGGTGTCGCAGCCTGGCAGCCTAGCCATCGAACTCAGCTCGGCCTCGCCCTTCCCCGCCGTCTTGTCGGCTTCTCCGTTCGAGGCACCGCCACCAGAACGTCAACCGCATCCTCGCCCAGCAGGCGTAGCTGCGTTGGCTCCGGTCTGCCGGTCTCGGCAGGGCTATCCAGCGGCACCGGCCAGAAGCACTCCACCTGCCCGTCCTCGCCACGCAGCGCCAGGAACACGACGCGGTCGACCCCGCCACCCGGTGTCGCCTCGAGCGCCAGGCGGAACACCAGCCCCTGGGCCTGTTCCGAACCCAGCGCCATGGTCAGCTGCTGCGCCTCGATGACCTGCCGACGTAGGGTCCGGACGGTCGGCTCATCGGCCTGGCCGCGGAAGAAGCGCACCGGGACGTTCTCGATCAGGAAGACGAAGTGGTGGCTCTGGTCGAGCAGGGTCAGCCAGTTGTAGGTGCCGCGCTCGGCAGCCCGTTGCAGGCGCTGCTTGCCGAACGCGTAGGCTCGGCAGCCGATCGACCAAGTGTCGTCGCCGAGCTCCGGCGAGGCCAGCTTGACCGCGTCCCGCCGGGCGTGTGCCAGCAGCAATGCGCAGGTCCGGAGCCGGTCCTCCGTCAGCGCCGGATGAATGTCCCAGGGCAGGACAGGCGTCGCGTCTCCGATCGTCATCTGCCGCTCCCCTGGACCTGCTGTCGCTTGGCCCACCACTTCGCCGTCATGGCCACCTCACGCGCCACCCGCACCGCCTCAAGGGCGGCCAGGCCCTCACCTGATCGAGAGCTTTAGGGTTCCACGAGCCGGCTCTGGCTGGCACAGTGGAACCGCAACGAATAGCTGAATAGCTGCGGGAGCCCGGGCAGATGGATGATGAACCGGCTGCCCAGGGCGACCTGCTCCGCCCCCTACCTGCCGCCACGGCCCGCATCATCCGCTTCTCGGCCGAGATCGCCGGCGCCGAGCCGGAACGGCCAGACTATCTGCACAGCGTGCTTTGCCAGGTCGGCCTACCCCGCTCCGCCACCACGGCAACCAAGTTCAAGCGCACCAATGGCAGCGCCTCCCTGCTGGTCGAGGCGGGCAGCCTGTGGGACGGCTCGGACTGGATCGAGCAGCCCCTGCCCTACGGCACACGGCCCCGCCTGGCGCTCGTCTACGTCAGCTCTGAAGCGGTGCGGACCCGTCGCCCGGTAGTTGAGCTAGGCAGCAGCGTCCGAGACTTCCTTATCCGCCTGGGCATCGACACCGGCGGCCGCGAGTACGCCACCTTCAGCCGGCAGATGCGGGCGCTGGCTGCCTGCCGAATGACCCTCGGCTTCGGCGCATCCACCATCGACGCGAAGCCGATCAAGCAGTTCACGGCCTGGACCGACGGCGGGATTGACGCGAAGGCGCTGACGCCGGGCACGATCGAGCTGTCGCCCGAGTTCTACGCCTCCCTGGCCGAGGCCGCCGTCCCGCTTGATGCACGGGCCCTGAGCGCGCTGCAGAACAGCGCCCTCGCCCTCGACGTCTACTGCTGGCTGGCCCATCGGCTGCACCGCGTCAAACGGGTGACCGGGGAACGGCTGTCCTGGAAGAACCTCCGGGAGCAGTTCGGACAGGAATATGCGGACCCGAAGAACTTCAAGCGCGAGATGGAGAAGGCCCTGCGGACGGTCCGGGCCGTCTACCAGGAAGCACGGATCGAGCAGGTCGAAGGGGGCGTGGTGCTGATGCCCTCACCGCCGCCGGTCCCGAAGACGCTGGTGCAGGCTCGGAAGCTCGGGCGGTAGTTCGGGCATTTCCCACCCCCTCACATTGGCCGCTGATGCTGCATCGAAGGCGCTCCCTTCCTTCCTCTACTCGGGGGAATCTCCTGCTGCAGTTGTCCCCAGGCCGACAGGCCATCTACCGGAAGAAGCTAGCGGGAGTCCTATCGGTACGTACGGGGTGGGAAACGCCCGAAGGCAGGGGGTGGCAATCGCCCGCGCTACCGGGTGGCGACTGCCCGTGGACAACCGGTGGTGCCTGGGGACAACCGTAGCAACCGCAAAGCTATCCCCAGGGGGTGGGAAATGCCCGAGCCCGAAGGGGTGGGAAATGCCCGTGCGGTTCGACAGACCAACGCTCTACGATGGCGATCGGCGACGTTGCTCGAGCCTGACGCGTTCTGGGGTTGCTTTTGGAACAGACCATGAACACGGTCCGGTCATGGACCAGCAGCCGTCCCGCCACTCCGTGCCCTGCCGGCGCACCATGCTGGCCTCGCTCGACGCGCGGGTGTTCCTTAACCCCTGGACCCTGACCATCCGGTGCGCTTGCGGCCGGGAGCGGGCGGCGTCCCTGCCCGAGCTGGCGATCCAGGACCGGGAGCTGCGCACCCTCGGCAAGCTCGTCCGGCGGCTCACCTGCCAGTCCTGCGGCCAGCGCCGACCAGCGTCATCGCCGAGCACGCGCCGTCGAATGAGCGGGAGGAGATGCTCGCCTGACCGGGACGGCCATCCCAGCCGGTCACGGGAAAAACCACCACAGGTGCATTGGTGTATGGACGGCCCTTTTTGCCGGAATGAGGTCGGAAGGAGGTCGGTATGATGCTGGCCTGTTGCGGCATGCGCCGAAACCAACCCCGGACGATCGCCACGGCGGTCGCCGGCTCGGCGGTGGCCTAATGTCCTGCGGTGACTTGTCACTGGTGGGACAAAATGTCGGAGAAAACGGTCATCTAAGATCGTTCTGGCTCATCAAGCCGTAGAACCCTTCCCACGTGAGGCGGCGCGCTCCGCGCTCTCGGTCGCTGTCATGGATTGACAGAGCTTTCGGATCGGTTGCCTGCTTGGGATCCACGAACCTGACGCGTCCTGGCGATGGCAGGTCAAACGCACGCGGGACACGCTCATGTCGCTCTCGATGGTCATGGAGAAGCACGCGGCCCTTCTGGCGCAATGCCCAGTGATCCCGTCGTTGCCCGCGGAAGAGGCCGCCCGGCTCCCGATCAACGTTGAGCGGCATGGGACGACCGGGCCTTTGGTCGTGATCATCCATGGCGGGGTCCAGGGCGGGATCGGCGGAGGTCCGGTGACCTTCTCCAAGCAGAAGGCTCTGGCTGACCTGGGCTGGCAGCTCGCCATCGCAGATCGGCCAGGATTTGGCCAAAGCCCTTCGCGCGGTCCGGACGACATGGAGGGCGATGCCGTCTGGATTTCCGACCTGCTCGGGGATAGTGGCAACCTGATCGGCCATTCCTGGGGTGGCGCCGAGGCGCTGCTGGCGGCCGCGCGCCGCCCCGAGGCCGTACGGTCACTGGTTCTGGTCGAGCCGGCGCTGCAGGGGCTGGCGATGACCGATCCCACTCTCGATGCCGATCCGGAGCTTAGAACAACGGTCGCAGGGATGATGCGGCCGATGCTGACCTCGGCGACGCCGGCCGAGTATGCCCGCATCTTCATGCGCGATCTGGTTGGGGATGCCGGGGCGGGCAGCACCCGTGGTATGGGGGATCTCGACGAGGCCGGGGCGACACAGCTCGGTTGCGCACTCCTGCGCGGACGGATGGCGGCACCTCCTGCGCTTCGCCGGGCGGCCGAGACCGTCGCTGTCGCGAAGATCCCGGTGCTGGTGGTCACCGGTGGATGGAGTGCTTCCATCGACGCGGTGGCGCGGGTTGTCGCCCATGCGACCGGCGGCACGCAGACCACGGTGCCGTCGGCGAACCATTTCCCGCAGCTTGAGAACCCCGACGCGTTCAATGCCACCGTCGACTCATTCATGCGTAGACACACGCCGGCCACATCCGCGGCGATGTAGGTGCTCTTTTAGAGCATCCATCAGTGGGTTGCTGGCGCGACCCGGCTAACCCGACCCGTGTAACGCATCTTCCGCCGGCACCTCGACGCCCTGCCCGGCCTCGTCCCCCGTTACTCCGGATCCGTGCAATACAGTCTCCGTCATGGCGTCATGGCGTCAGACGGTCGTGACGCCATGCGACTATGGCATCATGGCGTCACTCTAATCCGGGCAGCCCCTGTGCCTCAAATACCCGCGAGAACCCGCGCACCGCAAGCGTCTGGATACTGACCCCCTCGGCAACGGCGAGTTGGTGCAGCCGGGTCCAGTCGGCTCGCGACACGCGCACCGTAAGGGCGACGGTTGCGCCCTGTGCCCTGGACCGCTTTGCCTCGGCTGGCGCAGGTGGTGCCGCATCCGGCTCCGCTGCGGGCGCCGTGGCCGGTGGCGCTCGCTTGGCCGTGAAGGCGGACAGCCCAGTCGGCTTCTTGCTCATGGCATCTCCTTCTGCAGCCATGCCCACAGGGCGCGGATCTCGGCGGCGGCCTTCCCATCGGCCTCGAACTCGGTCACGGCGCGGCCGGTGGCGACGGCTCGGGAGAAGGCGCGCCGCTCGGTGATCTCGACCGGCGCGACCGGCAGGCCGTAGGTCGCAAGCGCGTCGCGAGCCTCGGCAACCTCCGGCGCCCGTGGCGGGCAGGCTGACAGCACCAGCACCGCCCTTGCCTTCGCCGCCTGGACGATCCGCACCGACGCCTCGACCGCGGCCAGGTCGAAGGCTGTCGGCCGGCAGGGAATGACGATCAGCCCGGACGCCCGCGCGATCCTGGCTGCATCCGGCGCGGCGTGCGGCGCGGTGTCGATCACGGCCAGCGTCATGTCGTCGCCTCGGGCCGCCGCCAGCACCCGGTCGACGTCGCCGACGCTGGCGGTCGCGACGATCGGCGCCTCGGCCTCCCGGCTCGTACTCCAGACCGTCGCGGACTTCTGGGGGTCCGTGTCGATCACCACGACGCGCTCCCCGGCATCGACGGCCGCCACCGCGAGATGCACGGCCAGCGTGGTCTTGCCGGCACCGCCCTTCTGGCTCATGAGCGCGATCGTCTTCATGACGCCATGACTAACTAGCGTCATGACGCCATGCAATAGCTTGTCTGCCAGTCTGACTTACGATAACTTTTCTTCCCGCAAGTCAGGATTGCGGCGATGGCGAAGGCGACATCATCGGGACACTCGAAGCAGGGCAGGGCGGTTGAACTCACCCCGGCTACGGTGCCTGCCGTCGGTCAGCTTGCGGCCGCGGTACCCCTGGCGATCGTCCGGGCCGAGCAGGATGCCGCCTGGAACTACCGCCAGAACGAGAAGTCGGCCGGCACCCGCCGCGCCTATGGGTCCGACTTCCGGATCTTCGTCGGCTGGTGCGAGGCACGCGGTGTGCTGCACCTGCCGGCCGAACCGGAGACGGTCGCTACGTTCATCGCTGCCGAGGCTGACGCGGGCACCAGGCCGTCGACCATCGGCCGGCGCCTTGCCGCGATCCGCTATGCCCACCGCCTTGCTGGCCAGCCGACACCCACCGATGCCGAGATCGTCGGCGTCACCATGCGCGGCATCCGCAGGACGGTCGGGACGACCAAGGTGAAGAAGGCGCCTGCAACCGCCGAGGTGGTGGTCGACATGCTGTCCCACATCCCGGACACCCTGACCGGCAAGCGGGACCGGGCCCTGCTGCTGCTCGGCTTCGCGTGCGCGTTGCGCCGGTCCGAGCTGGTGGCGCTACAGGTGTCGGACCTCGATCGCGTGCCGGGAGGGCTACGCGTCACCATTCGCCGGAGCAAGACGGATCAGGAAGGACAGGGAAAGACCATCGGTGTCCCGGCTGGCGGCAAGCTGCTGGTGGCGGAACAGGTGGCTACATGGCTCCAGGCAGCCGGCATCGCGGCCGGCCCGATCTTCCGGCCGATCAACCGGCATGGCCAAGTGCTGCCTGCCGCGTTGGCCGATACCAGCGTCGCCGCGATCGTGAAGGCCTATGCAGGGCGTGCGGGGCTCGACCCAACCACCTTCGCTGGGCACTCCCTGCGCCGCGGCTTCCTGACCTCGGCTGCGCATCATGGCGCCACGCTGGCGAAGATGAAGGCCGTCAGCCTGCACAAGTCGGTCGACACGCTGATGGGCTATGTGGACGACGCGGAGATGTTCGAGAACCATGCAGGGTCGGCGTTCTTATGACGCCATCGCTTCGTGACGCTATGACGTCACAGCGTCATGGCGCGGTTCCACGTCCAGCATCCGGCGCCGAGCGGATGGCAGGGCGCCGGAATAGGCTAGGTGGCGGCTTCTCGACGGGCACAGCAGGAAGCGATTACGTCCTCGGCCGACAGGTCATAGTCGGCACCTTCCACCACGCAGTTGTTCTCGTCGGACAGCATGAATCCGCCGAGATTGTTCGCATGTATGCGGCGTGATCGGGAACGGCTGGCAATCAAGTCGACGCTGCGGGCAGCACGGCGTGCACGCGCGTTCATGTTCGGCATAGGCGACACCTTCTCAATCGAGATGATGACGGGTACGATCTGTTCCGGTGCCTCGCACCCTGTCGCTATGCCTTGCCGCGACTCACGCCGGAACGTGGTCAGAATGTAGCGGCGACGCTGGCAGAAGGCAACGATCCTGCACTAGCGCCAGGATCGCCCGACGTCGCGTTCGTGAGCGTCCCCATCCCCTCGAACACCTTCTACCCGTCCCGCTCCACCACGCCGGCACGGATGGCGAACACCCAACGTCAATCGTCAACGAGCTCGCCGCGACGGACGTTGCAGGTCGTCGTGTGGTGACCGGAGCTTCAGTATCCCGCCGGCTCGCCATTCTCGTCGTAGCTGAGACCGTCGTCGTCACGCACGAAACCATCGAGCGCCTTCGCGGCGACGTGCATCCGCTTCATGACCGCATCGTCCGGACCGGTCACGCTGATGATGCCGCTGACCACGCCCTCTCGTTGATAAGAGAACCAGCATGGGGCGCCCTGGATTAGATGGTCGAAGAAGGCGACCTCTTCGAAGGCCTCGATGGGTGCCTTCCGCATGGCTTCGTCCGAAGCCTTGGACACGGGGAAGAAGCCTGCCGGGCGCAGATCGGTTGAAGCTTCGACGTAGGCCCGCCATTCGGCGAAGGTGATGTCGTCCCCAGAGTCGACGATATCCTTCCGACGGGTAATGTGGGCTTCCACGGACATGTTGCTCTCCTTGCCAGACAGGATGCAGTGGAGCCCTAAGACTTGAAGCTAGGCAAGCTACCCGCATTCATCTCGGCTCCTACTCGCGCTGGCGCTTCGTGATACGCCAGCGGTCCAAAAACGCCGTCACCTGCGCCTTGGTGCCGCCATCCCATCCCTCGCTGCTCCAGGTGGCAACGTAGCGCCTGTCGTAGTCGCGCCGGCCCCTGCTGCGCCCGACCTGCACCGGCTTGGGATCCGGCACCTGTAGCCCACGCATCGGCCGGTACTGGCACGCCTTCCCGGTGGTGCCGAGCCGGGCGCCGATCGCCGACCAGGACAGGCCGGCGGCGCGGCCGTCGAGGATGATGCGGTCCTCGGCCGAGGTGAAGGTGCGGCTCATGCCGCACCCTCCTTCTTGGGGGTCCGGTAGCAGGGGAACCGAAGATGCACTTCAGACCGGCTCTGCTCCAAATGGGTCTAGGCCCGCGAAGAGCGACGTTCCGGAAGCCCAAACCGAACCTAGCGGAACAGACAAAGCGTCCCATGCCAGCATGCCGATGGGTAAACCTCAATGAAACTATGACCACTGTTGGTGTGGTTTGAAGGCCTTTGGATCTAAAGGTGGGTGACCGGAACGCAGCCCTCGTTCGAACTCATTTGCCAAAGTAGGCCGGCTGGGCGAGGTCGGCGAGCAGGGTCGGCCCGGTAGGCTCCCAGCCGGTAAGCGCGCGTGTCCGGGCGCTCGACACAACTGCGTCGGCCCCGACGAAACCTGCGAGCCAGCCGAAATGCTCGCGCGGGCGCGGCTCGACGGGCAGGTCGAGCGCACGGCCGATCGCCTTGGCGATCGCGCGGAAAGTGACGCCCTCCTCCGCAGTCGCATGATAGGCGCGGGCCGGCACGCCCGCTTCCATTGCCAGGCGATAGAGCCGCCCTGCGTCCGACACGTGCACCGCGGGCCAGTGGTTGGCACCGTCGCCGATGTAGGCCGATACCCCCTTCTCGCGCGCGAACCTCGCCAGCATCGCCATGAACGCGGGGTCGCCGATCCCGTGCACCGTAGTGGCGAGCCTGATCGTACCGACCCGAACGCCACGCTTGGCGAGCGTGGTCGCCGCGGCCTCGGTCCTCCTAATGTAGTTGGGATCGGAGAGCGGCGGCATGTCCTCCTCCGTCGCGACCCGGCCGGGAGCTAGCATCGCCAACCCTGTGGTGACGAGGATCGGCTTGTCCGTCCCGATCAGCACCTTGCCCATAGCCTCGATCGCGCGCCGGTCCTGCTCGCTGTTCTCGGCATACCTCGAGAAATCGTGGTTGAAGGCAAGGTGGATCACCGCGTCGGCGTTAGCAGCCGCCGCGGCGAGCAGGTCAAGGTCGTCGAGCGTGCCGCGCAGCACCTCCGCGCCCTTTCCGGCGAGCCCGGCCACCTTCTCCTCCGAGCGGGAAAGACCGAGCACCTGGTGCCCGGTGCCCAATAACTCGTCCACCACTACGCTACCCACCCAGCCGGTGGCACCCGTCACGAACACGCGCATGGCGGGCCCTCCTGAACGTTGCCTTCCACTGTGAGGTGCGTGCGGGTGGTGTAAAGTTGAGAGGTTATCCAGGTATAACCTTAACAGGATCGCCGCTATGTTTGCCAACGGCTCGCTCGGCATCTATCTCCGCGAACGGCGCACCCGGCTCGATCCGGCGGCTCTAGGTTATGCTGGCGGCCGGCGACGCACCCCTGGTCTCCGTCGTGAGGAGGTGGCGCAGCGCGCCGGGATCAGCACCACCTGGTACAGCTGGCTGGAGCAAGGACGCGGCGGTCCGCCCTCCATCCATGCGCTTGATCGGCTGGCCGAGGCCTTGATGCTGACCGCGGTGGAGCGCGAGCACCTGTTCCTGCTCGCGGTCGGCCGGCCGCCGGAGGCTCGCTATCAGCCACCGGGCGGGGTGACCCCGCGGCTGCAACACGTGCTTGACGCGCTGGATGCCTGCCCCGCCATGATCCGCACCGCAACCTGGGACGTGATCGCCTGGAACCGGGCGGAGGCTGCTGTCTTCACCGACTAGGGCGCGCTGCCGTCGGTGGAACGCAACGTGCTTCGCCTGATCTTCCTCGATCCCCAGGCGCGCACGGTCAACCTCAACTGGGAGAGCGTCGCACGCTTCATTGTCGGCGTGTTCCGCGGCGACGCTGCCCGCGCCGGCGCGGCTGCGACCGTGCAGCCGCTGGTGGACGAGTTGTGCGCGAAGAGCCCCGATTTCGCCATGATATGGCGCGAGAGCAAGGTCAACAGCGCCTGCGAGGGCGTGAGGCGCCTGTGCCACCCTGAACTCGGCGAGATCGCGCTCGAGTATTCGGCATTTGCGGTCGACGGCCGGGCGGACCTTGCCATGTTGGTCTACACGCCCGTCTCATCCGACGACGCGACAAGGATCAGGGCGCTTGCCGCAGCCCACGCCGGTTGAGCTGGAGCACGTGACTTCCAGCAGAGTGTCTCACCGCGCTGAACTGCATTTTTGGTTCGGTTGCTACCGGACTCCCTTCTTCGGCCTTGGCGGCCGCGGCTTACGCGCGCTCGGCGCTGGCCCGCAGCGGAACGGACGGGTCATCAGCCAAGCCCTCCCTCGATCACTCGGAACACCATCCGTTGCGGCTTGGGCCTGCAGGTTTCGGCCACCACGTGCTCAAACGCGTCCACGACGTTCGTCCGCGTTGTGGTCGGGACCTCTGCCTGATTGAGGAGGTGCCCATAGCGCCGCCCGATCTCGGTGAACACGTTGACAAGCGGCCCCTGGCGCTGCGCCGCCTGCTGCGCGAGGGCCAGCCCGTTGGCGAGGTTCCGGGTGCGCAGCTCTGCCGTCAGGCCCTCCAGGCGTTGGAGGTACCTGCCGGAGGAGGTTTGCTGCTCAGCCGGCTTTGGCGGGAGCGGCAGCGCGTCCACCAATCGCATCATCTCAGCGTGGCTGGTGGGCGGTGGGGCCGGCGGGGTGCGGCGCGCCATCAGACCGCCTCCCCCAGCAGGTCGCGGAACAGCGCCGCGACCCGGTGCCACTCCACCATCGAGTCGAACTCGCCCTCGGCATCCCGGCTGTACCACCGCTCCAGCGTGGCAACCCTGGCGCAGTGGCCGGCCAGCGTCGTGGCCGTCAGCCCGTCCATCTCGTCCAGGATCGACGCCTGCGCCTCGACTAGTCCGTTGAGTTCTGTGTCGGGGACGTGGTCCCGCACCTTGAGCGCATCGAGCTTCACTTGCAGCGCCATGAACTGGTCGCGCAGGGCGATCAGTTCGGCGTCGGGCTGCGTGGCCTCAGGGATGGCAATCGCCACGGCGGCGATACCGGCCAACGCGGTGAAGCCGGCGGCGCCGAGCAGGTCTCGGCGCGTGGTAGTCTTCTTCGTAGCCTCTCGCATGGTCTGAAACACCTTGCTCGAGGTCAGGCGCGGAAAGCGTTGCAGCCGCCTTCCGCGCTGACCTTGCCCGCTCCTCGCGGACTCTCCCGGCACACCGCCCGGGCGCGGATGGCTCGCGTTGGTCCAGGCCCCGCACAGCGCGGCGACTGTGGATCGGGCGAGCAATTTGGTTCGTCAGCTCGCCAGCGCCAGCAGCGCGGCCTCGGCGGCGGTCAGATCCCTACGCGCCCGGCTGACGTGGCCGCGGCTGCGGTTCATCGACCCGAAGGCGGCGGACAGGCGGCGGGCAACGGCGCGGTCGCTGAAAAGGGCCCGATCGTGCCGGTCCGAGCGACGCATCCGGTTGCAGGCGCCCACAGCGGCCTTGGCGGCGGCATAGGCTTCGTCCGCGTCCGCCAGCGCCTTGCGGGCCAGGTCGAGGGTGCGGGTCGCCATCTGCCGCGCCACGCCCTGCGGATCGTGCTTGGCGAGGAAGGCCGGGCCGAGGCAGGACACCGGGCGGATGAGCGGAAGGCTGCGGAGCGGCTGGTAAGTGGCCTTGGGGTTGGTGGTCTGGTAGGTCATGGCGCTATGTGCCTTATGTGCTTGCGGCACACATTAGGCTCAGGAGAAGGCGCGTCAAGCGTTTTATGTGCTTGATGTGCTTCTAGCGTTCGTGGTACACGCGCGGTATGGAAACGTGCATGACCGCCGATAAACGCTCGACCCGCGTGCCGCTTCTGCTCACCCCAGAGGAAGTGAAGGAGCTGGACGATTGGCAGTTCTCGAACAGGCTGCGGACCCGCAGCGACGCGTTGCGCGAGATGATGCGGCGCGCGATCGAGCAGACCAGAAAGAAGGAACCGCCTTCGTCTACGTGATCAGCGCGGGCGACACGGTGCAGAAGATCGGGATTACCCGCTCCCATCCAAAACGTAGGATGCGAGCGCTACAGACGGCCGCCCACGCTAAATTGGCGCTGGCTGGAGCCGTGGAAGTCGCGGCCTCGGCCGCAGCCAACATAGAGCAGAGAACCCATCGCCTCCTTCATGACCGAAGGCAGGCAGGAGAGTGGTTCGCCGTATCTGTTGCGGATGCAGTGTCGGCCGTAGAGCGAGCGGCAGGCGTTCCATGTCGCCTACCTGGCCCGGAACGAGCAGTCGTTTCGCCGCCTCCTATCGTGCCTGCCACCTGTCGAGCCGCGCGCGGATATCTCGACTGGACGCAAGCCCACCTTGCGCAAACTGCGCGCGTAGCACCGTCGACCATTAGGAACTATGAAACCGGCCGGAGCGTGCCAACGGTTGATAACCTGATGGCCGTCCAGTTGGCCCTTGAAGCCGCTGGAGTGACGTTCATCCCAGCGGGAGCTGGGGGCGGTGCTGGCGTCAGGCTGCGGCGGTCGTGACCGACGATCCTGCCCTGGCCGAGCTGCTGATCCTCTGGCCGCGCCTGTCGGACGAGGCCCGGCAATCGCTGCTGCGGATCGCGCGGGCGAAGGTGGCCGCTGGGTGCTGGCGGATGGCTGGAGCGGCCAGAGTGCCGAGGATGAAGGGAGCAAGCGGCTAAGTGATCTAAGTCGTTCCTGATCAGCACTTCCGCGACGGCAGAAAATCTGCCATCCATTGGAAATGAGCTTAAGTCGGAATGGCAGAAATCTAGATATTACGCCTGGGCAGGTGAGAGCGGCCCGGGCTCTTATCGGCTGGTCACGCGATCGACTATCCAATGCCTGCAGCGTCCCGGTAAGAACGCTTGATCGGGTGGAGAACGGCGAAGGAGTTCCTCAACATCGAACTGTTGAGGCCATTCGCTCTACACTTGAAGCTGCTGGCGTCGAGTTCATAAACAGCGATGCTCCGGGAGTGAAGCTCAGGAGCATCAGTCCGTGAACATCCCGAGCTACAACAATGATGGCATTCTTCCGCCATTTCGGGGTGCGGAACCTGGTGCGCCAGCTAGCCTGATGTCGCCATACCGCGTCACGTCATTGGAAGTCGTAGATCGATTCGCTACCGACAGCCGGCGCAACTTCATTTTGAAGGGGTGGCTAGATCATCGGATAGCCCTACGTTCGATTGGTCTGACTCAAGGGTTCCAATGGTTAGATGGAAGCTTTGTCGAAAATAAA
This sequence comes from Acetobacteraceae bacterium, assembly GCA_965199105.1. Taxonomy (GTDB): domain Bacteria; phylum Pseudomonadota; class Alphaproteobacteria; order Acetobacterales; family Acetobacteraceae; genus LMUY01. The sequence continues at coordinate 19,325 of CBDAQO010000001.1, forward strand.
GACCCTAATGACGTCGATGTCGTACACTTCTTTCGTCGTCCAACTGGTTACTCTACAGCCATGCAGATAGCGGCATATAGGTTACAAAACTCTGCTCTATTCAGCCGAGGACCGGTTAAGACAGTTTATCATGTTGATTTAATGCCTATTGATCTTGATGCTAATATCGAGAACATTGTTTCCGGGACTGGTTACTATCTACAATTATTTTCGCACCAGCGAGTTACGTTTCTCTGGAAAGGTATGCTCCAGGTAGAGCATAATTCTGTACAAGATGATCAAGACGCGTTAGCTTTGCTTGCAGTCCGGGCACAGAGTCAACAACTAGGAACCGAGACATGAATGCCGGATCCTCACGCACATTCTTGCTGGCTGACGCCGCAGCGCTCGAGTCTCTTCTAGCGAAAATGACAGATGAAGACATCTTTATGAAATTAAGTCTTGAGGAGCGGCTGGCCGAAGTTCGCGGAGAGCTTGAAGCTCTAGAAGACCAGCAGGAACCGGTCACTGCTTCAGCCGAGCTTTATTTCAGCGGCCGTCCGGTCTGGGGTAAGCAAGGCATCGAGTCTGAATTTGGTGCAAAAGCCATCAGTCTCTTCCAGGATATTGTAGACCGGGTGTTTGCACGTGAGCAGATAGGTACACTGGGACAGCGGGGAGTTGTTCCAGGGCGGGAGCAGGCTAAGCTTTTCCTGACGCACCTGATCCATGGATCCTTCGGTTTTCGACTTGAGGAAATTCAGGGACAAAAAGAGTTCGTGGATACTCGTCTCAAGGCTGCTGTGGATCAGGCGTCCCGCCTTATGAGCTCCTTTGGAGAACAGAGTGATGACGTGTTTGCGAAGGAGGTTGAAGAATTAGATGAACATATATTAGGCACCGTTAGAAACTTCTTTGGTCTCCTTCGGTCGAGTGATGCTGCTCTACGTCTTGTTTGCGGAAATATCGAAACGAACTTTGACTCTGTAACCCTGAATAGAGCGACGGAGCGCGCGGAGTTTACTACAGTAAATCAAGAAATCATCAGTTTACATGGGCAACTTCAAGGGGCCTTGCCGGATGCTATGCAGTTCGAGTTCAGAACGGAGGATGAGCAAGTGCTCCAAGGTAAGATTGATGGAGAACTTGAAGGATCTGAAGCGGCATCATTGAACCGCTTGTGGTTGGACCGGTGGGCAGTCGCGTCGCTTCGCGTCAGGACAGTTACCCGTGGCTCTCGGCTGCTACGGAAATCGTACACGTTAATCAACATTGAATCGTCTTAAAGAAAGTCAGCAATGGTCGAGGCGCTATGAGCAATTACCACCTCAACCAGCCGGCCACCACGACGGACCCGTTGATTGTGCTCCTAGCGCCGGACGATGCCGTTACCGCTTTCGCTGCCGGCGTCCAGTTTGTTCGCGCGCTCATCGGTGCCGAGCCGGCCGCCTTCATGCTGGCGCTAGGCGAGCAGCAGGCGCTGATCCAATGCGCGGTGCTGGAGGCGGGCTTTCCGGACAGGAAGGCAAGGGCGGCCGGGGAGGCGTTCGAGGTGGGTGCGCGCACCGAGTGGAAGCGGATCGCCAGCCCGGAGCGGCCGGCGGTGTTGGGGACCGCTTGACACCACCGCCCGATGTATTCATATTGAACACATGCCAAGCGCGTTGTGCGCGGGCAGATCGAGAGGACAGCCTCAGATGAGCGACGCCACCGCCGACTTTCCCAGCCTCGACATCCGCGAGCAGATCGTGCGGATCGACCGCGCCATCGCCGAGACACAGAAGTTCCAGGCTGAAATCGGCCGAATGAACATCGAGGCCAGCAAGCTCAGCGCCGAGACGCGCAAACTCGACGCCGAAGGCCGCAAGCTCGGCCGGGATGCGCGGCTGTCCTCCATCGTGGTTGCGGTGACGTTCGTCAGCGCCGTGGGCGGACTGGTGACGGGCATCCTGAGCCTGCTGCGCGCCTCCGGGCACGGATGACGCCCGACCGCCTCCGGGAGTGCCTGGCGGCGCTCCGCTGGTCACAGCGTGCCCTGGCCGACGCGCTGGGCGTGCATCAGACCACGGCGCGACGCTGGGCGACGGGCGACGGGACGATCCCGGCCAATGTGGCGCAGTGGCTGGAGGACCTGACGGCCGCGCACCAGGCGCATCCATTGCCGGCAGGCTGGCAGCGGGTGGCAGCATGAGCAGCACGGACCAATCGACCGCCACCGATCGGCTCGAACTCCTGATCCACCCCGACGACGCGGATCAAGCGCTCGTCGGTCACGCCGTCCCCCACACCGCCGGTCGCTCCGCACCGCCGATCCGCCAGCGAATGAAATTGAGGTCTTCGCTCATCGGTTCAGCGGACCCATGTTCCGCACCAGCGACGCCACTACCCAATCCTGCTGCTTCGCCACGGCCTTGCCGACCGCGTGCGGGTCAGCAAAGGCCGCTGCGGCACCCGTGAGGTCACGGCTTGCCAGGAACGGTCGCGCGTGGCTCGACTGCGAGTTGAAAAGCTCCCAAACGGCAGCCTTAAGTTGGTCGGCATAGCTGGCGGTCCGGACGTCGATATGGGTTCCGGCCAGAATCTTGTCAGCCCGCTCATCGCTCCACTGCTCGATCCCGTAGTGATGGCCGTCCGGTCCGATCGCTCCCGGGCGTAGGCCGCTTTCCTCCTGAAAATTGCCCAGCATCGCAAGGGCGTGGACACGGTCTAGGCCAAGCCCACGAAGTATCCCGTAGCCCGTACCCTGCTGTTTCGCCAAGTTCCCGCTCAGGTAGTTCCAGGCTCGCGACAACAGGCCACCAGCGGCCGATCCGTGATTGTCCGTGATGGCGCCCATGCGGACCATGTCGTCCGCTTCCGAGGCGCCCGCGCGCGACGCGACGTTGCCAAGGTGAGCGGCAGCGGCCGACCAACGTCTGTGCAGAAGATCGTCTGCGGCCTGGACAAGATCCGCTAGATCCGCCATCGCCTCCTTCATGCCGAGAACGAGGTCGTTCTTGAGATAGTCCACCAAAGGTGCGAGATAACCTTTGATGATTGGCGCCATGTCCTTGAATGCGTCCTGTATCTTCTTAACCGACGCTTCCACATCATTGATGTCACCGATCCACTTGGACCAGTCTATCGCGGACTTGCCGCCTTCCTTCCAAGTCCGGAAGTCATCAAAAAGAAGAAGCAATGCCGAGAACGCGGCGAGCGTCCGGCCGAGGGGAGTAGCGAGTATTCCTTTGCTTAATGCCCGCCACGCGAACAGCGTCAACCCGATCGTTTCAATCCACTTCTTGTTACTGGTGTCTAAGTGGTCGAACCAGTCGACAATAGGTCCGATCAGTTCAGCCGCCCGCCCCGATAGCCTGACCAGTGCATCCCCTAGCCTGACGACGAACTGTGACACCTCGACGATGACAGCCGAGATGCGTCCGAAGTTGTCGACCAGCAGCTTGCGGAGGCGGTCGATGTCGCCTCCGACACCATGCTCCAGGCTGAGGGCGACCTTGTCCCGAAGGACCTGCAACGCGGCGCCGAGGCCCCGGAGCTGTTGCATGAAGACAGCCGAGCCCTTGGCCGCCGCAGTCGCGTCGACACCGGCGGCCCGATACATGGCCTTGAGCTGTTCCGAGAACTGCCCGGTGCCGCGGATGAGGGCTTGCAACGTCCGCTCATCTATCCCCAGCACGCCCGCGTAGGCGTTGGCCCGGTAGTACGGCATGGTCCGGAAGCGGGCGCCGAGATCAGTCAGGAGCGCCGTCGTGTCACGCAGGTTGCCGCTCGCATCCCGCGTCTGCACGCCCAGGCGGGCGATGAAGCTCTCCGCTCCTGGACTGGTGCGCAGGAACCTGCCGACTGCTTCCAGGGAGGACGCGGCTCCGGCGGCCGAGCCGCCGACCTGCGACACGGCGTAGGCGAGCGCCTGCATATTGCCGGCCGTAGCGCCGGTTCGCTGCGACGCGTAGTACAGTTGTTCGTAGCCCTCGGCCACCTTGGCGATTGTCGCAACCAGACCAGTCAGAGCGCCAGCAAGCGCGACAGCGGCGACCTTCCCCCCGACCAGGGCATCGCTGAACTTGCGTTGGCTGTTCTCGTCCAGCTTCCAGGACAGCCCGACCAAGAACTCTTGAATGGTGGTGGCGGCCATGATCTCAGATCCGGTTCAAGCCATTTGGCTGTAGAGCGTTGGAAGCGGGATAGGTGGCGACAGTTGGGCACCATGGCGTCACAAGCCATTCCCAATCGGCGGCCCGTTCTGGGCTGCACTCAATCAGCAAGACCGGACCCGCCTTCATCGCCAGCGCCACTGCGCCTAAATACTGTTCAGCTCCGGCCGCAACGGTGTGGATCATGCACGCAACCGGACGGAAGTGGTGCAACAGGTCGGCCGAACGCCAGCTTGCCGGTCCTGGCGATGCCGTGCCTCCCTCTAGCGGTCCGTCGCAGATGATGACCAGACGCGGCCTGCGCGACTTGCGCACGTGCAGCGGCAACTCGTTCTCGTCCCGCTGCAAGAAAGTCAGGCATACCTTCCCATCAGCGGCGGCCAAGATGGCAGGCATCGAAGGTGCGCTAGCTCCCATGGCCCGGAGAACCAGCGCGTCTACGCTGTCGCGAACCTTGAGGACGCGGCGCCCAATAGCGATCATGCGTTAAGGCGCTCTGCCAAAGCAGCCGAGGGATCCGATCGCCGTCTCGATGTTGAGCAGCCCACTCACGATGCCAGCTCCCCGTTGATGACTGCCCCAGCCGCCCGGTTGACCACGGCCAGCACGTCGACCGGTTCGCTGGTGCGGAGGGCGAGGCGCCCCGCCAGCACGCCGATCGCGCCTGCCAGCGTGCCTGCATCGGTGTCCGGCATGGCCTTCGCCATCGCCACAGCGGCGGCCTGAACTTGGTCACTACTCGCGCTGGCGTCCGGTCGGAGCTCTGCAGGCCGGCTCGGCGTAGCCTGAGCGGTAGGCGGCACCGCTGCTGCTCGCCTGACGTCAGGAAGATGGAGGGTCGGGCGGGTCATCAGATAGCCACTGCACCCCCAAAGAACCTTTGCTGGTGTTCACCGACATAGGCGCCTGTCGTGAAATCCTCCGCGATCAGGTATCGTCCTGTAGAGTCCTGAACGCTATAAGAATACACTTGCATCTCAGGCAGCACTTGAAGCTGAAAACCGCAAATGCCGATCGTTCCGATCAGAAAGTAGTTGTTGGGTAAAGGCCCTTCAGGTCCCGAAATTTGCACGTACGGCCCAACTTCCTTCGTAGTGTCTGTATTGCTTAAATCATATGGCACCGTCCTCGGCGGCAATGGCACCGCATCCCCGAACTGGACAAAGGTTGTCCCCGCGTCGGGCGACGTGAAGAACAGGACGCACGGTGCCACAGTCGCGCCGGGATAAGCGCTTGATCCTCCATAGGCGTTGACGTAGACGCGCAAGAAAAGCCCATCGGGGCTTAGGTTTGCAGTCGGAATTGGAATGGTAGAAGTCACCGCCATGCCCCAAGGATTCCAGACTGGCGGGTTGGAAGTGGAGTCTTGAACAAGCTTGGCGCCTGAAACTACATAAAAATTGCAGATGCCAAACGTTGCTCGTCCTTCGGGATCTATGCCGATGAACCAATCCCCGGTTGAAAGCAAACGCTGCGCCCCGACAGCCAGGATGGCTGACTGTGAATTCGGTGCGAGCGGGACAAACGTGGATGCAGAGAAATAGATTTTCGCGTCAACGTTCTGGTAGGCACCTCCTGGCACCGGGTTGCCGAGACTGTCGCGAGCCACGCTGAACGGGCCATTGCTGCCACCGATCGGGGTATAGGCTCCGCTCAAGTTGCTTGGAAATGACAAGTAATGGGCTGCGGTCATGTCACGGTGCATCCATCGTTGGATCGAAAAGGGGCGCCAGTGCGCGGATTATCAGACGAGAACCGCACCATCGTATAATACCGGCCCTGTCACCGGCTGCTTCGTGAAGTCATAGTCGAGCAGGTAGCGTCCGGTTGAGTCCTGCAGGCTGTAACCGTAGACCTGCATCCCTGGCAGCACGCCGATGCCGAGACCGACAGGGCCGTTGATGAAGTCGGCAATCCCGCCAATGAAGACGTTGTTGTCGGCGCCAACGGTCAACTGCACATCTGGGGGCAACCAACCTTCGGGCCATCCCGCTGGCGGTGCGCGAAGGCGCTCAAGGCATGGGCGACCGCTGGGATCATCCACGGCGCCGCCGGAGAACTGAACCATTACCGAGAGGCCGTCGTCTGCGCGCATATGTTCGGCCGGCTGGCGTTCATAGAGACAACGAGCAGCTTGGCACGGTGCTGGTCCGCGTTCCTCGACCCGCTACCTTGCCGGATACCTGCCGGCTGAGGGGTCACATCCGGTGGCGCCGTCGGTGCGCCATTGAGCATGCACCACGCGTCCCGCCTCGTCACAAACGCTGCGGCACTTAGACTGCCCGTGTTTCCCTGTCGCTGGGACAAGCGCCCCTGCATCGGTAGGACCGAGGGCGGTCAGGGCTTCAAGGATGCGTCGACCGACCTCGCCGACATCGAGCGGATGTTCGGGCACCGCGGCGCCGAGCTGATCGGCGTGCCGACCGGCGAGGCCTCGGGATGGGACGTGCTCGACCTGGACTACCGGAGCGGAGCCAAGGTCTTCGAGCTCACCAACCAGCACCGCCTGCCCGAGACCCGGATCCACGAGACGCAGAGCGGCGGTAGGCACCTCGTGTTCCTGCACGCGCCGGGCGTCCGCAACTCGGCTAGTTCGATCGCGCCCGGCGTCGACGTCCGCGGGTCGGGCGGATACGTCATCGTCCCGCCATCGCCTGGATACCGGATCATCTCCGACGCCGAGCCATGCCACTGGCCGGACTGGCTCCTCGAGATGGTCCTGCCGAAGCCGGTCCCTGCCGTGCCCAGGCCTGCGGCAGGTCCGCGACAGCCGGTGTCATCGAAGCGGCTTAACCGGTTCATCGAGATCGCGCTCGACAAGGTGCGGGCGGCTCCGGACGGCGCGAAGCACTTCACCTTACGCAACCAGGCCATACTGCTCGGTGGGCTGCAGCACCTGGCCGGTTTCAGCGATGGCGAGGCCATCCGGTGGCTGCTCGATGCGCTGCCCGACAGCGTGCAGGACATGCAGGTTGCGGAGGATACAGCGCGGTGGGGTGTCGAGAACGGTAGGCGGCGCCCCGTCGAACTCGATGATCGCCCGGACTATGTCTCTCCCCGATCCAACGGGCATGCGGAGCCGCAAGACCACGACGGTTGGGCAAGGGCCGATGAGGAGCCGCCAGCGGAGGAGGACGGCTACCTCGACAGCTTGGGCACGCCTGTTGAGCCGGCCGAGCAGCCGGAGCCGTCAACCAAGCAGCGCCGGAGAGCAAAGCCAGACGCCGGCGCGCAGCAAGCCGAGGCCTCGGACGATCCGAGACCGATCATCAAGGTGTTGGCCGGGAAGCTGGACCGCCTCGCAACGGAGGCCGAGCGCGTGCTGAAGGGATCGGGCCTGCCGGTGTTCCAGCGCGGCTCTGCACTGGTCCGTCCTGTCACCTACGAGGTACCGGCCTCCCGAGGCCGGACGACCGTCAGCGCCGGGCTGGCCAGCATGGTGCAGGCCTCGATGATCGACACTTATGCTCAGATCGCGCAGTGGGTGAGGTATGATGCCCGGTCCAAGGCGTGGCTTGCGACTGACCCACCGGCCATGGTGGCATCAGTACACCTGTCCCGCGCCGGATCCTGGACCGTGCCGCCCGTCGCTGGCGTCATTACCACCCCGACCCTACGGCCGGACGGCTCCGTGCTTCTTGAGCCCGGCTATGACGCGGCAACGCGGCTCTACTACGTGCCTGACCCGACGCTGCGGCTACCAGCGCTGGCCGACCGGCCGACGCGCAAGGACGCGGAGGAAGCAATTCGGCTACTGGTGGCGCTGCTGGCAAGCTTCCCCTTCGTCTCCCCAGTGGCGCTGTCCGTCGCGCTGTCGATGCTGATCACCCCGATCGTTCGCGGCGCCTTGAGCGTCGCACCGCTACACGCCGCGAAGGCGAGCACCGCCGGCACGGGCAAGAGCTACTTGGTCGACCTGGCCAGCGCGATCGGCACCGGGCGGCCCTGTCCCGTCGCCGCGGCGGCTCAGAACCCGGAAGAGACGGAGAAGCGCCTGGTCGGGCTGCTGCTGTCGGCGTTCCCCATCGTGTCGATCGACAACGTCAACGGCGAGCTCGGCGGTGACGTGCTCTGCCAGGCCGTCGAACGGCCCCTAATCCGGGTGCGGCCGCTCGGACGATCGGACATCATCGAGATCGAGTCGCGCGCCTGCATCTACGCCACCGGCAACAACCTGCGTGTCGCCGGCGACATGGTGCGCCGGTCGCTGGTGACGACCCTCGACGCTGGCGTGGAGCGTCCGGAGCTGCGGCAGTTCAACAGCGATCCCGTTGCCGAAGTGCTGGCCGACCGCGGCCGGTATGTCGCCGCCTGCCTGACCATCGTCCGGGCCTACAGGGCAGCGGGCAATCCCGCGCGGCTCCGCGCGCTGGCCTCGTTCGAGGACTGGTCCGACCTGGTGCGCTCGGCGCTGGTCTGGCTCGGCCATGCCGACCCGTGCGCCTCGATGGAGGAGGCTCGAGAGGATGATCCGGAGTTGACCGAGCTGCGCGAGGTGATGGTTGCTTGGCACGAGGCGTTCGCCAGCGAGCCCAGGACCATCCGCAGGGCGATCGAGGCAGCCACCGCCCCGACGGTGCAGGCGAACGAGGATGGCGATGTGCCCACGCACGGCGCCGCCATGACGCTTCCTTACCCGGACCTGCGCGACATCTTCATTCGGTTGTCTAGCGGACGTGGGGCGCTCGACACGACGCGCATCGGCAAGTGGATGGTCGCCCACGAGGGCCGGATCGTGTCCATCGCGGGCATCTCCAGCGGGCTGCGGTTCATGCGGGACGGCAAGACAGATGGGGTGGTTCGGTGGAAGTTATCGTCTGTGAGGGGTTAGAAGTGGGTGAAGTGGGGCAAGTGGGTGGTTTCAGCCAACGCGCGGGAGTTGTCATGTTTCGTATTAGCAACGATGAGAGTTTGGCCTTGTTGGCTGGAACGGTCCACTTCCGCCACTTCGCCCACTTCCCAAGATGGGCAGCATGACGAGCAAAGCCAGAAGCGAGCGTTGGCGTGCCCGACGCAGGACTGGCGCGATCCCCATCACCATCGACGTCCTGCCAGCCCACCGTCACGCCCTCGAAAGTATGGGGCTGATCGAGCCGGGCTACGACCGGGAGCCGGAGGCGCTGGTCTGAGCCGTAGAGCGGTTCCTCAACACGGCGCCAGCGTTCCTGGCGGTTGGGAATGCGCTGTTCCCGGAGATGCCTGACCCTGGGGAGCCGGAGGCGTCGGACGACGACCCGGAAGCCGACGACCTCGACACGGTGTCCCCTGAGAGCAGCGGTTAAAATGGGGGACACACGAAACGGCGTTGCGTCCGGATGGCTCGGCTTCTGTTGCTCTCGGGTAGAGCCGCAGGGGGACTACGAGCCTCGCCATCACGGCAACTGGAAGCACGGCGACTACGCGAAGGAGACCATCGAGAGCTCCAGGGCGTTCCGGCTGGCCATCAGGAGGCTGCGGACAGAGGAGTGCGGCCCGGTGCTGGCGGCCCAGCCGCCGGGATGGCGGCTGTTCCCGTATGTCTGTCGCACGGGCAAATCATCGTCGTAGCTTCCTCAGAACAGGCGGTCTGAGGAGCCGGCAACAAGGACTCGCGACGCAATGGGCACGCTCGCACGCGACCTCGACATTTTAAGGAGCCTTGCGACGGAGCACGGGGTCAAAAGCCCGCAGCTCCTCATGGTGCAGCAGGTAGACGCCGTTCGTCCTGGCCAACTGCTGTGCTGCCGACGTGTACGAGGCATTGGACACCACGGCTGCATAGTTGGCCTGCTGGTGCAGCCTAGCCGCCGAGATCTCCTGCACCGCCGAGTTGCCCACCGGCTGGCTGTAGAGCTTGCACTGCAGGACCAGCGTGACCCCGCCACGGCGCGCGATGACGTCCGTTCCCTGGTCGCCGCTGGCCACCGTCGTTTGCGCATCCCATCCGGCGGATCGCAACAGCATCGCGCAGTGGAGCTCGTAGTCCGTTGGCGTCATCCGGGGGTCGAACACCTCGGGGTCGCTGACGAACGATGCCTGCTGGTCCCTGCCAACCGGCGCCGCCGAGGCCGTCATCTCGATCCGGTGATCCACCTCGCCCGCGATCGCCGGCCACTCTTCGCTGAGACCCTCGGCGGCGAGTAGGGGCATGACCCTGGTCCGGACGAACAGCTCCTTCTCTTTGATCCACTTGCTCAGGTCGACTGTCCCGTACGCATCCACCGACACTAGCTGCAGCAGCCGGACCCGGAGCGGCCGCTGCTGCGCCGCGATCTCGGTGACAGCGAGCTCGAGGGCGCGGGCGAGGCGACGGTTGGCCTCCTGTCGCTTGCGGTAGGCGCGCGCCGCAAAGCCCCCTGCCGCTGCAATCAGGATCAGGAGGATGATCAGGCCCCCAGCGCCACCGCTCGACTGTGGGGCTGGTGTAGCGGTCGTCTCGGTGCCCTGGCTGGATGGCGAAGGCGGCGTCGCATCCTGAGCGGGCTCCTGGGGCTGGACTGGAACTGCCGCATCGGGAGCAGGTCCAGGGCTGGGTTGGATCGCCTCTGGAGCCGCATCCGGCAAAGGCGTCGGCACATCGTCCTGGGTCGGCACGCTGGATGGCGCAGAAGCGGCAGGCGTGGCGGAAGACTCCCGCTGGATGTCGCCGGGCAGGAAGAACAGCGGCGGCTCACCAACGACCGGGGGCGTCCGGCGCAGCAGCAGCAGCTCGCCCTGCACCGAGATCTGCTCCCAGCGCTGATCTGGTGATACCGAGAAGCACCTGCCGTCCGATTTCACGAAGGCGACCCAGCCCGGATCGCCCTGACGCGGGTCAGCTTTGTTGCCCAGGGCGCGCGTCGCCCGGGGGTTGGTGCAGGCGAACACGGTAGCGCCAGTATGAAGGCCAGGGCTGGCGTCCGCACCTGCTGACGCTACCGGCGTCGATGCCCGCATGGTCGAGACAGACAGCGCCAAGGCATCATCATTGGACAGGAACCCGGTCGCCTGCGGTCGTCCTGCAGCCCCCTGCCACGCCTCGATCGCGCTGCGGGTCGTTTCGCCGTAGATCCCGTCCGCCCGCGTTCCGGGCGGAAGGTAGCCCAGGTCAACCAGGCGCTGCTGGAGCGCGATGTGCTGCTCGATTGGCCGAGACGCCTCTTCCCGAGCCGGGCCCACCAGCCGCTGCAGCCAAGCGTTCCGGTCCCGCTGCGTCTGGTCGATGTAACAGGCCGCAGCACCCGGCGGCATGGTCTGGTCCGGAGCACCGGCGAGCGGGACGCCGCACCTAGCTCGCAGTGCCGTATTTAAGGCGACAGCTTGGACCTTGAGCGCCTTCCAGCCTGCCCGGCCGCCGGACTGGCGAAGCGCGTAGTAGGCCTGCTCGAACACCATCTCCTCGCGGCTCATATCCGGGTCATCACAGATCATCTGCGACAGGCCGTCAGCGGGCGCTGGACGGGGACAAGCGAAGCTAGGGCCGATGCGGCTGGTGTCGGCGAGGCAGGGAACCGACGTCGAGACCAGGAGCAGGAAGGCCAAGGCTGCAACTGGTCGTGTGGCTGTCGTAGTCATGGCCAGATCGTATTGGTCGCTTGCTGAGCGAGCTAGTGTATCGATCGCGAACAACAAAAGCGGAGGACCGCAACGACTCGATCATCCTCCCCTACCGTCCGCCAAGGCTTCATCAGCGTCGGAGGGTCAAGAGAATGTCTTCGTCTGCCCGCACACAAGATCCGGATCGAAGCACGAGCCGATCGATCGTGCTACTGCTCTCGAATGGGCCAAAGCCAACGGCGTCCGGCCGACACCAGGTGACACGTTCCAACAACGGCTCAACTCCAGGCGAGCCGAGCTGGGACTGCCCCGCTTCATCATCGACACCCGGCCGCAGCTGAAGGTCGTGACACAGCAGGACCGGCCTAAGCGAGCGGCACCGGCCATCAAGCTGTTGGCGACCTCCGAGGGCGAGCTGGTCGACCTGGTGGCTGACCACAGCGGCACCATCACCTGCCAAGTCACGCCGCAGATCGCCGGCTGGCTGCTGAACCTCAACACGGGCAACCGGCCGATCCTGAAGGCCAACGTGGAGCGGTTCCGAACCATCCTAAAGGCCGACCGCTGGCAGAACACGGGCGAGCCCATCATTGTCAGCCGGGAGGGCGTGCTGAACGACGGCCAGCACCGTCTCCTGGCGATCAAGGCCGCTGGATGCACCGTCGAGCTCGACGTCAGGCTCGGCGTTACGCGAGAGGCATTCTATGCCACGGGCTTCGGCAAGCGGCGCTCGACCCCTGACGTCCTCGGGGTCGAGGGCTACAGCAACACCAGCTGCCAAGCCTCGATCGTTCGGCTGATCCGGGCCTATGACGCCGAGCAGATGGGCACGATCCGGCAGACGACCCTGGAACCTGAGGAAGCCCTCCAGATCATTGAGCGGGACGACAACATCCCGCACGTGGCAGCCCGGATACAACGCTTTACCAGCTTCCCGCCCTGCCGATGCGGTGGGTTCGGCTTCCCGCTGGTCCTGGCGGCCCGCAAGCTTCCAGTAGAGCGCATCTTCGAGTTCGCCGCTCTGGTCGTCAGCGGCCTGGCGCAGGACGGCAGATCTCCCACCTACCGCCTGCACCAGAAGCTAGGCGACATGCGCGCCCGGCGCGAGCGCATCAGCCAGGTCGACCTCGCCGCGCTGACCATCAAGGCCTGGAACACCTGGATCGCCGGCGGGAGTTTGCTACAGCCCATGAGAACGACAGACAGCGACAGGAGCTCGGCAGGGTTTCCGCGGCTACGATGGGCATGAAGGCTATCAAGAAGCCGCTTTAGCGGGCTGCGGCACTGGTGACGACGGGCTGGATGAACAGCATCCGCCGTGGATAGGAGATCAGGATGTGGTTGAACCGGAGAAAGTCGCGTCCGAGCAGCGTCCTGCGGGTCAGGATGGCAGCAACCTCGAAGTGAAAGTTATTCATGCGCTCGTCGCCAACTTCCAGACTACTGAACTGGTGATGACGTTCCATGATTATATGCAGGTCGTTGCCTATCGAATTTCGGACTTCGTCCGCCTTCAGGCCGTCCAATGACACGCCAGCGGCAACCGCTTCATGGCGGTCGATTAACGTCACCGACGCGCCGGTATCGAGGATGGCGGGCATCGGCCGGTCGTTCAGCTTGATGTCGAGTATGATCTGGCCGCCTTCTTCGCGGAACGGAACCTCGAAATAGGGCGGGTCGAACGGCCGCATCGCGCCGTCGCAGCCGGTCGCCTTGTAGAGGCCGAAATGCTGCCGGGGCATGTCGAGGTCGACGTCGTAGTTCGACAGGAAGTCATCGCCGAACAGGCCGACTACTGGCAGGCCATCGATCGGCTGTGGAAAGTTTCCTGCTATCGGCAGACGGAGGTCTTTGGCTAGACCACGGCCAAGGCTGAGGTCGTGCACAGTGACCAAGGGGGCATCAACTATACCGCCGATGCCCTGGAGCTTGACGTAGCGAGCGTGGGTAGCACGAGGATGAACACCAAGTAGCTGTGCGCCGTTTTGCGTTACGGAGGAAACGAACGCGCCGGTGTCGATTAGCAAGGCGACCTTCTTGCCCTCAAGAGTGGCTGCGACTGCGGTGAGATTGGCATGGGGCAGCAGCGGAAGGTCGGCGATCGTCTCGACCCGACAGCTCGGCGGTTCCTCTGCGGCGCAGCCGGCCAGGAGCGCGCCCAGCAGGAGGGCCGGCAAGGTGCGCTGGATCATCGTCGCTCGTTCGAGGTGGGCAGCTCATTTCAGCCGGTGTCGAAACGATTACATGGGTCGTTCAGTTGGGGTCAAGACAATGAAGATGACTTGTAGGCTGCCATGGTTGGACCGAGGGTGTCATTGTTTGGTATGGAAAGCCAACTATTGCCATAGAAGACCATATCCGCGCTGACATACTCCTGGACTGTGCTTGGTAAAGCCATGTTCTACAATGGCTTAGTTAAGTTTCGAGCGTTGGCACGCCTGCTGCAAAGTCTCCTGCATAGGCCACCTAGGCCAACACCAAGGAGACGCCACCATGACCGCCCTGAGCTTCGACGCCGGCTATGCCATGTTCCAGAGCGATAGCGCGCTGTTCAGCCGCCCGGCCGGGATGTCGGCGCTGACCTGCCAGCTGGGCCGGATCGCCTCGTCTCGGCAGGTACAGGCCGCCACTGATTGCGCCGGTCGCGTCTTGCTGGCCCTGGTGCCGTTCTCGGCACTGGCCTGGATGTTCGTCGCCCAGTGAGGTGATCATGCCCGGAAATCGCTGCGGCAAGATGCACGCAAACCGGCTGCCAAGGCCGCCTTGTCGTCTTCTAGTCCCGCTGCTGCTGCTACTCGTCGCGGCCGCGCCGGCGCCGCCATCCTGGTCGAATGCGGCCGTCGGGGATCTGAAGGCGATCCATGAGTTGATCCAGGATAACCATCCGGGACCGGTCGATCCGCTCAATCCCGGATTTCATGCATGGATGGATCAAGGTGCTGTGTCGCTGCTGCCGACGGCGCACGCAGCGCATAGCCTGCACGACTACCAGCTGGTGATCCGCGACTACGTGAACGGCTTTGCCGACGGGCATCTGGAGATCTCGTTCACCGACACCGAGCCGCATTTCTGGCCGGGCTTTCTGACGCGAGAGGACATACCGGGGGGGCCCGTGTTGGTTTCGGTGGTGGAGCAGGCGTCCGACAGCACAGCTGGGCCCGCTCCCGGCGACGAGCTGGTGAGCTGCGACGGGGTGCTGGTGCAGCGGATGATGCAGAACAACGTGCTGCGGCCGTTGCTCAACCCGCATGTGCCGCAACGGCTGCGGATGGTGTCCCCGATGCTGCTGGTGGCCGACGCGGACGATCCGCGCGACCAGCCGACCCATTGCATCATGCGTCGGGGCAAGGCTCTGCGGACGGTGGCGCTCAACTGGCGCCAGATCTCGGACGTGGCGCTTATGCATGAGCGCACGCTGAGCAGCGGGATCGAGATCCCGGAGATCGGGCTGCGCCAAGTCGGCGATGTCGCGATCATCTCCTTGCCGACGTTCAATCCTGTGGGACCTGAGCTCGCCAGGATGCAGGCGCTGGTTGCATCGGTGCAAGCGCAGGCGGTTACGCTACACGCGGCGCGGCATGTGGTGCTGGATGTCCGCGGCAATACCGGAGGTTCGGACGGCTGGGGCCGCGATGTAGCGGCGGCGCTATGGGGCCGCTCAGCAGTGGACGCGATCGACGCCAGCATCAGCGACACGGTCGACTGGCGCGTCTCAGCCCGCAACCTGGCAGCACTCCGCTCCGACACGCAGATGCTACAGCGTGAGGGGCAGCCGGAGATGGCAAACTATACGGCCAAGCTGTCGGCCCGGATGTCGACGTCGCTGTCGGCGCACCAGCTGTTCATGCGCGAGGTTGGTCTGGCGACCGGCGCGCCGCCACACCTCGTCACACCGTTCGCGCATCAGGTCTATCTGCTGACGACCCCGCATTGCGCCAGTGCGTGTCTCGATTTTGCCGACCTGATGGGCCGCCTGCCGGGCATAACCCGGATCGGCCTGGAGACATCCGCCGACACCGATTATCTAGAGGAGGGATCGGTCAGGCTGCCGAGCGGCCAGGCCACCCTGTCCTACGCGATGAAGGTGTATCGGCAGCGTGCTCGGGGCGCTAATGTCAGCGACCGCCCGACAATCGCCTGGCCGGGCGGCGTGATGACCGACCGCTCGATCGCCAGCTGGGTTGACACACTGCCGTGACCTGCCGATCGACCACAACGCATGAGGTCTGGCCTGGATGTAGCCATGTGCGCAAGCGAGTTCTACCGATCAACCAATGACCCATCAACAGAGCTAAAACGGGGTCATAGAGGCTGGGCTGAGCTGCGTGACGTTCCTTGATAGCGCGCACCAGCGGAACGTCACGGATCGGCGACAGACGCCCCAGCAAAGATTGAGTGGGTAGGTCGGCGGGGGTTTGCCAGCGCTGGATCGTCTTCTCCACGCTCGTCCAGGTCAGCCTTCATCGCCGGCGTATCCCGCCTGATCTTCAGGTCGACGCTCATGCCCCCTCGCGGACCAAGGCCGCAACCGCCTCCCCTTCGGAGCCGAACAGGCCGTGCCGCGTCCAGAACCGGCCCAGGATCTCCCGTGAGACCTCACCCAGCTTCGGGATGACATGGCGGTGGACGGCGAAGATCGGAGCGAGGCCGTCTTCCACCTGCCAGATGGCCGATAGCAGCGCCGCGGGCTCCGCCATCCCGCCCCAGACCACCGGGCAGGCAACCTGGGAGAAGTCGTATCGATCCTCCAGCACGCCCCGCCGCATGAGGTGGGCTGCCAGCAGGAAGAACTCGGTGATCCTCGCCTCGATGAGGCCTTCGGCGAACCGTTTCCCGGTGACAGCCGCGACGAAGTCGATCGCCTCCTGCGCATCGGCGCGATCGATGGTGAAAGGCGTGCCGGCCTGCATGAACCAGCCGAGATGCGTTTCCGCCGGCAGGTTGCAGAACCGGAGCGTCCGCTCGAGGAAGTGGTGCAGGGGGTGCAGACGATAATCGTATTGCCGCGCCAACATGCGGCCGTCGATGCCCTCAAGGAAGTTCCGGTGCAGCGGCCGCACGAGGTGGTTCTTGGCGTCGAGGACCACATACCGCGCGGATGCCACGACGCGGCACGCCAGGAGCTTGAGCGCCTGCTGGGTCCACCAGCCTACGGCAGGCGGCATCACCCCCAGGAGCTCAGACGGCACGAAGCGCACCAGGGCGGCTAGGTCACCGTATTCGACGAGCAGGTGCTCGCGCCATGCGAGGGGTCGGCCGCTATCGAAGTTCTCCACCACCACGATCCCGTCGACCAGCGCCGCCGGCAGGTAGAGGCGCATCGAACGTGCCTGCAGGCGCAGCAGCCACCCGTCGTCCGCGTGAGCGACCGTGACGAACGTGTATAGCATCTCAGTTCATCCGTCGCACGATGGCGTTCTGGACTCCACCGGGGATACGACGCCTGGTGAAGCGCAAGACTACAGCCTGCTCAGCCGCCTTAAGTGTTCGCGGTCCATCCTCTCCTGGAGACACTCATGACCCTATTCAAGTTGACAGCCACGCTGTCCGTTCTGACAATTCTGTCCGCCTGCGGACCTCAGCCCGGCGGCCCGTCACCCGTGGTGCAGGGTGCCAACGGACCGGCCACTTCGGACAGCCTCGGCGGCAGCAACATGGGGGAAGGCGGCGCCAACGGCGGTATGGGGAATGGCGGCGGCGTCACTGCCGGCGGCGGAGTAGCCGTGCACTAGTCGCTTCTCGCCGCCTTCCGGGCGTCTCGTTCTTCCTTGTCCCGCACCACCCGGTCCCACACCCGGCGCACCGAATTGGCGTTCGGCGGCTCGCCGCGGGACCCGAGGATCCCTTCCAGCGCCATGATCCGGGCGATCTCGCCCCACTGCAGCCCGTTCCAGCCGTTCCGGTGCTGCCGGGCTTTGATGACCTTGGCGTGGTTTGCCAGCAGCCAGGCATAGACCGGCTCGCGGCTTCTGCAGGGATCGAAGACCTCGTCCCACTCCTTCCGGCTCATGTGCCGGAAGCGGGGCTTGTCTCGTTCGGCCACGGCGGCGGCGAGGAGCTTGGAGCGGAGGGTGATGCGGTCTTGCATGGTCTCAGCTTGGCGCCCCTCGGCGCGAACGGGGAGCACATTTTCTCGCGGATCGATGGACGCTGAAACGTCCACCTCCAGCACGCCTGGCGTCCAGCGGACGGACATCCAGCGTCCACGGGATGGATGTCCGACAACCATCACCCGGATGTCGGCCGACCAGGGTTCGGACGTCCCGCGTTCAGCAAACGGACGCCAAAACGGGGTCTCCATACACCATTGCACCCGTGGTGCTTTTTGCGAGTGACCCTGCGGCTCGATTTTGACCTGATATGGGCGTTCCCCACGGGTGTTGATTGGCACCTAGATGGCCCTTTATCAGCGCCAGAGCGATGACAGGTCTCCCATCGAGGTGGATCAGGATACCTGCATGAGCCGCCTGCCCCTTCTTCCGCTTGCCCTCTTCGTCCTGCTGACTTCTGCGGCCGCGGTTGCCCAGGACGCCGGCTGCCGGCAGTTCTTCCCCGGTGGCCAGCCGCCGGCGCTGACCAACCCCAAGCTCGGCCAGCGCACGACGCTACTGTGCAACGACGGCTATGCGTCCCTCGCCTCCGGCGTCACCCACGGGGTGATCTGGTCGGCCGAGCATCCGACCGCAGCGCAGCCTCGCTGGAGCAGGTACGGCACATCCGGCGCGAAGGCGAGTTCCACGCCGAGGACCGGCTGCCGCCGCCCGACCAGGCGCAGCTCGCCGACTACCGCCGCAGCGGCTACGACCGCGGCCACATGACGCCATCGGGCGACATGCCGGACGAGCAGGCGCAGGAGCAGACCTTCTCGTTGGCCAACATGGTGCCGCAGACCGCCCAGCTGAACCGCGGCATCTGGGAGGGCGTGGAGAGTGTGGTGTGCCACCTGGCGATCCGCGAGGGCGAGCTCTACGTCGTTACCGGCCCGGCCTTCCACGGCGACCGCCTGGCCTCCATCGGCCCGGACGGCGTGCTGGTGCCGACGAGCACCTGGAAGGCGGTCTACGACCCGCGGGCGGGTGGGGCCGGCGTCTACGTGTGCAAGAACACCGAGCGGCCGACCTGCGACACGGTGCCGGTGGCGACGCTGGTCCGGGCGGTGGGTATCGACCCGTTCCCCGGCCTGCCCGAGGGCCTGAAGCGCGAGACGATGGCGCTGCCGCCACCGGAGGACAGCCCCTACGCGCACAAGGGGCATGAGCGGCGACGACGCCATCATCAGGAGCCCGGCCTGCTGGACTGGCTGCTGGGCGAATAGGCTGTTCCAGTTCCACGGCATCGTGGAGCCGGTTGCCGTCACCCGGCCGCCGTTTGCCCGGGTCCAACAAGGCGGCTGCGATAGGCGCCGGGACTGGTGCCCAGGCCGGTGCGGAAGTGGTGCCGCAACGTCGCCGCCGTGCCGAAGCCGCAGGCCGCCGCCACGTCTTCGATCGGCAGCGTCGAGCCTTCGAGCAGCTCCCGCGCCCGGGCCAGGCGCTCGGTCCACAGCCAGCGTCCCGGGCTGAGCCCGGTGGCCTCCTCGAAGCGCCGGTGCAGCCCACGCGGGCTGGTCGCCGCCTCCGTCGCCATCCGCCCGATCGGCCAAGGCTGGTCCAGTTCGGCGCGGATCCGATCCAGCAGGGCGGCCAGCCGCGATCCGCTCGTCCGCTCGCGCGGCACCGGGCGCTCGACCCGCTGCGCCCGGCCGCCGTCCCGGTGCGGCGGCACCACCAGGCGGCGGGCGACCCGGTTGGCGACCGCGGCGCCCCAGTCGCGCCGCACCAGGTGCAGGCACAGGTCGAGGGCAGCGGCGCTGCCGGCGGCGGTCAACACGCTGCCCTCGTCCACGTAGAGCACGTCCGGCACCAGGGCGAGATCCGGATGGCGGGCGGCGAGCGCGTCGAGGTGATGCCAGTGCGTGGTGGCCCGGCGCCCGCGCAGCAGCCCGGCGGCGGCCAGCACGAACGCCCCCGAGCACAGCGACAGCACACGGGCGCCGGCCGCGTGCGCCTCCCGCAGCGCTTGGCACAGCGCCGCCGGTACCGGCGCGTCCGCCCCCCGCCAGCCAGGCACGATCACGGTGCCGGCGCCGGCCAGCAGCTCGAGCCCGCCGTCCACGCCCACGGTGATGCCGCCCGTGGCCCGCAGCGGCCCTGGCTCGGCCGCCGCCACCGCGAAGCGATACCAGTCCGGTCCCAGCTCCGGACGCGGCAGGCCAAACACCTCCACCGCGCAACCGAACTCGAAGGTGCACAGCCCGTCGTACGCCACCGCGACGACGAGCGGGTTGGGGGGTGGCCCGGGTGCGGCCGGCGTCTTCGGCATGATCTCGACGCT
>CBDAQO010000002.1:0-835000 GCA_965199105.1 Acetobacteraceae bacterium
AGCGCGACGCGCACGCGACGTTGGCACGGTTCCGGCTGACAGCCGAGCCGAGCGTGCTCGTCACCGTGGCCATGGCCTATGAGGGGCTGGACGCCCCCGAGGTGGCGGTGGTGGCGGCGCTGACCCACATCCGCTCGCGCGCTTGGCTGGAGCAGATGATCGCGCGCGCCACCCGTGTGGATCCGCACGGCGGCTCGTATGCGGCGCAGCGCGCCCTGGTGTTCCATCCGGACGACCCACTGTTTGCCCGCTTTCGGCACAGCATCGAGACCGAGCAGGGCACGGTGGCCAAGCGGGTGAAGGCGCGAGCAAAATCCGCCCTGCCCGGCTGGCTGCTGGACGAACTCGCCGCGGCCGAACGCGAGGACGGGATCGTGCCGCTGGAGAGCAACGCGCTCGGGCTGCGCTACGGCCTGCTGCGGCCCGGCCCCGACTTCGTGCTGCACCGCCCCGAGCAGGAGGCGGCACAGACCGAGATGCTCGACCCGCCTTCCGTGCTCGAGCGCCGCCTGCGCCAGCGCATCGGCGAGATGGTGGCGCAGCAGGCCGTCGAGGACGAGGGCGCGGTGCAAGCGCCGCGCGGTGACGGGCTGTATCACCGCTACAACGCCATCCTGAAGCGCCGCACCGGCAACAAGCCGCGCGCGGAGATGAGCCTGGCCGAACTGGAAGCGGCGGTGAGTTGGCTGGAGCGCAACCGCCTGGCGGATCATGCCGACGCGCTGGAGGGCGACCCGCGCTACGGCTGGACGCTGCGGCAGCGCCGGGAGTGGACGCCGCCGGTCGGCCGCACCGACGGCAAACCACGGGGGTGCACCGAAGCAGGCGGCGCGATCGACACGTCCCACCAGCTAGACGCCCAGTCGACAGCCGCTGGCCAGCCAGCCTCCCGTTGCAGAGCATTGGCTCGCAGAGGCTCAATGCGACAGGACACGTGCGTCCGAGCCGGCGTCGGACGTTTTCGCCATGTGCCTGGAGCGGCTAGGCTAAGCCCGTGGATGACCGCGCTCTTTCTCCCGCCAAAGCCGTCCAGCTACGCTTGGACGGCTTCGAGGGCCCGCTCGATCTGCTGCTCGAACTGGCGCGGCGGCAGCGGGTGGACCTTGCCCGCATCCCGATCACCATGCTGGTCGACCAATACCTGGACGCCGTCACCAGCGCGGACCGCACCGACCTGATCCAGGCGGCCGACTGGCTGGTCATGGCCGCTTGACTCACTTGGCTCAAATCCCGGCTGCTCGTGCCGGCCGACCCCGAGGCCGCTCAGCAGGCCGAGCAGGCCCAGCAGGTCCTGACCCGGCGCCTGGTGGAGCTGGAGCGCGTGCGGGCGGCTGCGGACTGGCTGAGCGGCCAGCCGCAGCTCGGCTGGGACATGTTCGAGCGCGGCTACACCGAACAGCCCGACGCCGCTGGTCCGGCTGCCACCTTCATGATGCTGATGGAGGCCTGCCTTGGTGCGTTCCGCCTGGCCAACGCGCGTCCTGCCGAACTGTATCGGCGGCGCCGGGTCCTCGAGTGGACGCCCAGCCAGGCGATCCTTCGCATGGACGCCATCCTCCGCGAGCACCCCGCCGGCGGCGACCTGCTCGACTTCGTGCCGACCATGCCGGCCGGGTTGGCCGAACGGGATGCAAGCCTGCGTGGCGCCATCGCTAGCACGCTGATCGCCGGCCTCGAACTCACGCGCGAAGGTCAGGCCCACCTGCATCAGGACGCTGCATTCGGGCCAATCCGGGTCGAGGCTGTTCAACACATCCAGCCCCCGCCCGTCGTGGAGCTGCCCGAGTAGCCCGGACGGGCCGGCGCATTTTGGCGCTGGGAGGCACGGATCGTCGCGCTCCCGATTGACCAAGGCCCACTGACTTGAAAGGGCGCAGGACAACGAATATCAAACTTTGATATAGAAGGGTTTATGGGAACGAATGTCAGTTTGACCCCGGAGCTGGAGCGTTTTGCCCAGGGCTGCGTCAGCAGCGGGCGCTTCAACAACGTCAGCGAGGTCGTACGGTCGGCGCTCCGGCTGCTGCAGGAGACCGAAGAGCGCCGGGCAAGCTTCGTCACATCCCTGGAGCAAGCTGTGGACGAAGGGCGACGGGAAGGGTTTTCGGCGGCAGAGGATGTCGAGCATGAGGTTCGCGCAGCGATTGCGGCTGTGCGCGCCCGGAAAAGATGACGGCTGACCTTTTCACGCCCAGAGCGCTCCGTGAGTTACGCGCGGCGGCCGAGTGGATCGCCGAAGACAATCCAGACGCTGCCGACAACCTGCTCTCGGTCGCGCTCGATGCCGCCAAGCAACTGACCAGAAAGCCAAGCCTCGGCAGGGTTGAACTGCGACTGGCCCGGCCCGATACAGGTTTTGGTCTCTCCGCGGGTATCCCTACCTTCTGGTGATTGACGCCGAGAACACGCCGCCCGTCGTCGCCCGCTTCGTGCATCAGGCCCGCGATCTGCCTGTCGTCTTGGATGATCTGTAAGACTGCACAAGCGGACCGCTCATCTGTCGTAAGACAGAGCACCACAGAAGGCCGGCACCAAACAGTCGCGTGCCAACACGGCGGTCGAAGAGGGTGCGGGTGCAATTCCAGACCGACAAGACTATTCTGCGACGGCGCGCACTCTGACCTGGACGCTGACCCTAGGCCAGCGGGAGCGGATCGCAGTCACGGCATGCCAGGGTGCCCAATCCGCCGACCAAAACCGGTAGCAAACAGCGGCATGCCCATCCGGCGGTTTGACATCATGATCGGCTTCGATTTCCTCGACGCCTCGAAGCGCCTTTTGCACTGGCAGCCCCTGCCCCGTTCCAGCCAAAAGACACTCATTCAGAGCCTCTGTGAACACCCCACGCGCGGCCTTCGAATTGTGGCAACTGCCCCGTTTGCTCCCACGAGCTTACGAAAAGGGGGGTTTTGGATAGCAGAACCGCAGAACGGGCGCGTTCGACGAGGTCCCTGAGGTTCCCTCGAAAGGCGCGCTTCCTGCTGAGTCTCTAGTTTTCTCAGAGACTTAGGTTCGGCAAATTGAGTTGTCGATCGTAAGGTTGTTGGCGTAGAAAACCGCATTCAGGCGTTCTTGGACAGCCGGAGGAAGCGTTTTGGACAGCCAGATCGACGCCAGTAGTGACCCGGAGGGCGGCGTTTCCGAGCTCCTGCCGCTGTCGCGCGCCCTGGTGACGGCGCCGGTCGGCGCGGCACCCGAGCATGTGCGCGCCTGGTTCGACAGCGCGGTCGAGGCCAGCGATCCGGTCATCGACGGAACGCTCGCGAGCGACCGCGACGCCGCCGACACGTATCGCCGTATGGCTAAAGCCGACAACACCCGCCGCGCCTACCGCGCCGCGGTCCGGGCCTGGTGTGCCTGGTGCGCCCGGCATAACCTCCCTCTCCTGCCCGCCTCCGGCCAGGATGTCGCCGCCTTCCTCGCCGGCGAAGGCCGGGGTCCGGTAGCAACGGTGCCGAAAGTGCATTTCAGCCGACTGGCGATGTATGGCCGCCACTTCCGGTCACCTTTGGGGATGCGGGATTACGGGCGCACGCGTGGCGCCCGAACCAGTCGCTCAGCGGCCTTTAGACCAGGCGATCGCGTCGGCACCGGCGGGCAGGATCATCGGGCAGTCGGGGTCGGTTGCTGCGCGGAAAACCGCCTCGGCGACGTCCTGCGCCGTCGTCACTTCTCCGCTTGCGGCATGCTGCTGCATCGCAGCCATCGTTTGTTGAACAAAGCTGGCGTAGGCGTTGGGGAAGCCGCCGTTCGCCGCGATCTGTGCCCGCGCGGTGCTGCCGAAGCTGGTTGTAGGCGCCGCGCCGGGCACGACCACCCGCGCGCAGATGCCAAACTCCGCGAACTCCAATGCAGCAGACTCAGTCAACGCGTTCACCGCCGCTTTGCTGGCGCGGTAAATCGACAGGAGCGGCAGCGGCTTGATGGTCGTGCTGGAGCTGACGTTGACGATCACGCCCGCCCGTCGATCGCGCATGCCGGGCAGCACCGCCTGCATCATCGCGACCGTCGAGAAGGTGTTGGTCTCGAAAATCCGGCGCACCGTCTCCATCGAGGTGCCTTCCACGGCGTTGAGCCAGCCGATGCCGGCATTGTTGACCAGCACGTCGATCGCGCCCGCCTCGGCTACCGCGGCCGCAATGCTCTTCGCATTGGTCACGTCGAGCGGCAGCACGCGCAGCCCGTCTGACGCTGGCAGCGTGCTTGCCGAGGGATTGCGCATCGTCGCCACGACGTTCCAGCCCTGCTCCAGAAAATAGGCGGCAGTCTCACGGCCGAAACCGGTCGAGCAGCCGGTGATGAGGACAGTACTCATGAGGATCAGCTCCGGGTGGTGATGCCAAAGAGATAGGCCGCCATCGTCGGACGTGGTACGGTCGAAAGTCCGAGAGTCATTTGAGATAGTCCGACGTTGAACGATCCACTGGCCCAAGTCATTGGTCTGCTCCAGCCCAGCGCCTCCTTCTCCAAGCTTGTCACCGCAACCGGCCGCTGGGCCGTCCGCCCGCCCGGAACAGGACCCTTCTATAGTGCGATGCTCGAGGGCGACTGCGAGCTGTCGATCACTGGGCGCGTGCCGGTCAGGCTGGGCAGGGGCGATTTCATGCTGATCCCCGCTGCCCAAGATTTCACAGTGACCAGCCTGGTACCACCGTCGGGTGGGCGTGTGACCGAACCCATCGAGATCCGCCCGGGCGTTTTCCACCTCGGAGAGCCGGGCGCACCCGACACGCGTATGCTGGTCGGGCACTATGCATTCGGGTCGAACGACGCGGCGCTGCTCGTCTCACTGCTGCCCGAACTCGTGGTTGTGCGCAGCGAGCAGCGGCTGACGACGCTGGTCGAACTGCTGAGCGAGGAAGCCCGCGCCGACCGACCCGGCCGCGATGTAGTGCTTGCCCGCCTTCTGGAAGTGCTGCTGATCGAGGCGTTTCGCGTAACGACGGGGCCGACAGCCGCGCCTGGGCTGCTGCGTGGATTTGCCGACGAGAGGCTCGCGGTGGCGCTGCGCCGGATGCACGGCGAGCCGACCCGTCCCTGGACGGTTGGCGAACTAGCGAGGGAGGCTGCCCTGTCGCGTTCCACCTTCTTCGACCGCTTCCGCCGCGAGGTCGGCGTTTCCCCAATGGAGTATCTTTCTGGCTGGCGCATGGCGATCGCCAAGGGTCTGTTGCGTGGCGAAGGTTTCAGCGTGGGCGAGGTCGCGCAACGTGTTGGGTACAGCTCGTCGAGCACGTTCAGCGTCGCGTTCGCGCGCCAGGTCGGGGCTTCGCCGACGACGTATGCCCGCGGACATCCGCCCACCATCGTGGTGTAGTTGTAGCGAACCGCAATCATCGGCGCCTGGGATCGCAATCATCGGCGGGCCGTGCCCGAGATCATTGCAACGGGTTTGAGGGCTCGAACCCACGATCACTGCACGTGGGCGCATGAAGGCTGCAACTGGGATCGCAATCATCGAGGTCCTGCGCACGCTGATTGCACGGCAGGGCGGGCGGGTGCCGGCCATGGTGGGCCAGGAAACGACCGGTTCCGAGCCGCCGTCACACGGGCGGCCCGGTCGCGAGCATCTGCTCCTTCAGCTCGCGGGAGCGTTCGGCGCCAAGGATCTGCCTGAACAGACCGGAACTAACGAAGACGTGCGTTGGTACGCATAAGCAGACAAACAGTGAACGCCGTGGCTGTGTGGGAGACCCGAGTTGGTGGGACCAGCCATGTCATTCTGACTTGGTTTTCTGGCCCAGGGTCAGGGACGTTGAAACGGTGCACAGGCACGTGGGAGCATACGTGGAATGAAGTAGGGTTTGTCATGACCTCCAACCAGAGTTGGATTTACCAGGGACGGCAGGAGCACGGCTGGTTTGGTGATGGCACGTCGCCAGAGGACAATGAGCCGTCTTCTCAAGCAAACGGCCTTTTCTAACCCGCCAACGCCGGTCAGCGTGCGGACTACGTTGCTGGGAGCATCATCATGCATGTCTCCAGGAACGATCGCGATCGCTACGGTGAGGGCCGCCTACTCGGGCTGAAGTGGGTAGGCGATCTTAACGGCGCTCGTACGAGCGCTGTTAAGATCAGGGGCAGGCTTGATGGAGATCATCACCGGGGTAGAGCGGCGACGTCGCTGGCGGTTGGAGGAGAAACTCCGGATCATTGCTGAGGTCGAGGAACCTGGTGCCTCGTTCGCTGCCGTGGCACGTCGGCACGAGGTTAGCCGTGGTCTGCTGTGGAACTGGCGCCAACAGGTCCGGCGTGGCGACCTGGTGCCGGAGCCGATGCCGGTGTTCGTGCCGGTGCAGATCGCGCCCGACACGCCGCTGGCGCTGTCGTCTCCAAGCCCTGTTGCGATGCCGGCCCAGGTTCAGGATGCCAGGGTCGAGATCACGCTGCCGGATGGGACCTGCGTGCGGGTCGGCGCTGACGTGGGCCTGGCGAGCCTGCGCCGGATCATGGCGGCGGTGCGCGCGTGATCCCGGTTGCCAGCAGCGTGCGGATCTGGCTGGCAACGGGCCATACGGACATGCGCCGCGGTATGCCGGGCCTGGCGTTGCTGGTGCAGCAGGGGTTCGGCCGCGACCCGTTCGCGGGCGACGTCTTCGTTTTTCGTGGACGCAGTGGTTCACTGCTCAAGGCTCTCTGGCACGATGGTTTTGGGCTGTCGCTGTATGCCAAGCGGCTGGACCGGGGTCGCTTCGTCTGGCCCACGACGGTGGACGGGGTGGTGGCGCTGAGCACCGGTCAGATGAGCTACCTCCTGGAGGGGATCGATCGGCGCCATCCGCAGCAGACCTGGCGCCCGCAAGCGGCGGGATAGCCGGGACGAACTGCTGAAAACGGTACCATCGTGGCCGGGTTCGTGATTCAATCACCGGCATGGACGCCGAGCTTGCCGCCCTGCCGGATGACGTCGACGCGCTCAAGGTGGCGCTGTTGGCTGCCCGTGCCGACGTTGCTGCCGCCCTGGCGGAGCAGTCCAGCAACCGGGCTCTGATCGCGCACCTCAAGCTGCAGATCGAGATGCTCAACCGCGACCGCTTCGGCCCGCGCTCCGAGCGCACCGCCCGCCTGCTGGACCAGATGGAGCTGCAGCTCGAGGAGCTGGAGGCCGCGGCCACGGAGGACGAGATGGCCGCCGAGGTCGCCGCGGCCAAGACCACCCACGTCACCGGCTTCACCCGCAAGCGCCCGGCCCGGCGGCCGTTCCCCGAGCACCTGCCGCGCGAGCGCATTGTCGCACCCAGTCCGGCGGCGTGCGCCTGCTGCGGCGGCACCCGCCTGTCCAAGCTCGGCGAGGACGTCACTGAGACCCTGGAGGTCGTGCCCCGCAGCTGGAAGGTCATCCAACATGTGCGCGAGAAGTTCTCCTGCCGCGACTGCGAGACCATCAGCCAGCCGCCCGCGCCGTTCCATGTGACGCCACGGGGGTGGGGTGGCCCCAGCCTGCTGGCCATGATCCTGTTCGAGAAGTTCGGCCAGCATCAGCCGCTCAACCGCCAGGCCGAGCGCTACGCCCGCGAGGGCGTGCCGCTCAGCCTGTCCACGCTGGCCGACCAGGTCGGTGCCTGCACGGCGGTGCTGATGCCACTGTTCCAGTGCCTGCAGGCCCATGTCATGGCGGCCGAGCGGCTGCACGGCGACGACACCACCGTACCGGTGCTGGCGCGGGGCAAGACCGACATCGCCCGGCTCTGGACCTACGCGCGCGACGACCGGCCATTCGGCGGCCCCGCGCCGCCAGGGGCCGTGTTCTACTACTCGCGCGATCGCGGGGGCGAACACCCGCAAAGCCACCTGGCGGGATACAGCGGCATCCTGCAGGCCGACGCCTACGGCGGCTACGGCAAGCTCTACGAACCAGGGCGTAAACCCGGGCCGATCCTGGAAGCGGCGTGCTGGGCACACGCGCGCCGGAAGTTCTTCGTTCTGGCGGATGTCGCGGGCAGCGCGCGCCGGGCTGCACAGGGCAAAGGCCCGGCAGTGCTGTCACCGATCTGCCTGGAAGCCGTGCAACGCATCGACGCCCTATTCGACATCGAACGCGACATCAACGGCCACCGCCCCGAAGAGCGCCGAACGATCCGCCAGGCCTCATCCGCGCCACTGGTGGCCGACCTGCACCAATGGCTGGGCGAGCAGCGCGTCAAGCTCGCCCGCGGCAACGACGTCGCCCGTGCCATCGACTACTTGCTGAAGCGCTGGACGGCGTTCACCCGGTTCCTGGACGATGGCCGGATCTGCATCAGCAACAATGCCGCCGAACGCGCGCTGAGAGGGATCGCCCTCGGACGTAAGACATGGCTGTTCTGCGGCTCGGATCGTGGCGGACAGCGCGCCGCGGTGATGTACAGCTTGATCGTCACGGCCAAGATGAACGACGTCGACCCCCAGGCCTGGCTCGCCGACGTGCTGGCCCGTATCGCGGAGCATCCAGCCCAGCACCTTGGTGACCTACTGCCCTGGAACTGGGCCGCAGCAAAAGCCAAGTGCGCCGATCAGGCCGCCTGACCCCTGCACCAATCGGCTCTCGTAAATACCGCGGTCCTCGGCGGATGCTTACCAACCATCAGCCGTGTCGTCAGCAGTGCCAGGTTATGAGCCTAACACAGCGTCCACGTTACGTTCCTTGAGTTGGCCGTTTTTCAGCCTATGAGGTGACTGGGCCATGAACGCTGAGATCTTCCGCTACTACATCGGCAAGATGCTCGCGCCCACGTTGCTGCCGGGCGAGGTGGTCGTGATGGACAATCTGCCAGCCCACAAGGGTGCCGCGATCCGAGCGTTGATCGAGGCGCGCGGTGCGACGCTGCTCTACCTGCCGCCCTACAGCCCCGACCTGAACCCGATCGAACTGATGTTCGCCAGACTCAAACACCTGCTCCGCAGCGCCGCCGCCCGCTCCATCGACCGCCTTTGTACCATCCTCGGTAACTGCCTCAAGCATTTTTCACCAGCCGAATGCGCCCGATACCTTCGCCGCTGCGGCTACGGACACTCGGTGGGAAAAGACGCTAGGGAGCCCGTCGAATAACTTCACACATCGTCTAGGTGGATTAAGAGCGTGATTTCTGCACGCTTAAGTTTGTTGCTAAAGACGATGGCTGCGAAGATTGCAAGCTTCTAGGTCCCGTAAACAACGGGCCCGCGTCGAAAGCCTGAAAGTAGGAACCTGTTATGCCAGAATTTTTTCGTCCAACTTGCTTCCAGCCTTACGGAGCGCAAGCCTTAGTGTGTCGCTAAGTAAGCTGAGCCCCCGAAGCCTTTCCGCAACTCCGTATTTTCCAGATAGTAGCAATCGAGCAAGATCCCTTTTTGAAAAAATATGCCCTTCAGCCGCCGCCTTTTCCAACAAAGCTTTATACATCTCTGAGTCCTGTGGTGCGCCTTGCCCTGTCCGATAAGCCTCCGCAAGGCGATATACACAGGGAAGGTAATCGACTTCTGCACCAGCTTTAAACGCCGTAAATGCGTTTTCGTAATCCTGAGCAGCCGAACGCAATCGGCCGAACATATAGGCCGCCTCGGCTGATCCGCGACTAAACGCCTTCTCATACCAAACCTGAGCTTCCGCTGACTGGTTGCCTAAAGACATGAAATATTCTGCAATATAGAGACAAGCGACTGTGGATCCGCCATTGGCTATGCCTATAAGCCGTTCCACTATCGTAGGCGGTGCAGCCACTAGCGCGGGATAGATTTCCCGCATTTCATCAACGTGCTCCTCCAAAGACCAGTCGAGTTGCTTAAACATCGTTCCCTCCATCAGACTGTTGGTGGCCCGTTTGGCGGCGGACCCTGCTCGATAGAAGGCGGTGGCGGCGGGGTGGGCGAGGCTGATCCGGGGACCGGCTCCACGTCATAATAGAGTACAATATCTTAGCCCAATCGCGCCAATCGTTCAAACCAGCTTCTTGATAGCTTGCGTCCTCCGCTTCACTTGCCTGAACGCTTTGCGCAATTGATGTAAGGAGAGGGCCGAGACTCATAATTAGGGCAGAGCTGACGTCGCCGTTGTTGAGGGCATCGGCTACGGCAGTTCCCGTGGCCGCAGCAGCGAGAGTTTGCGCAACGGTGAGCCCAAGACTGGTTTGTTGACCACCTCCGAGGTAGCCCTGCGAAGCGCCAGCGGCGGCAATGGTGAGTGCTCCTGCAATCGCTCCGAGTGGGTCGCCGTTTTCGGCGCTCTGCACGATTTCCGAGCCGCCGCCCACGGCTTGCGAGACCGCTAAGACTTCGCTGCCGGTCGTAGCGGCGCCTTCTGCAAGCTCGCCGAATCCGACAGCATTGGCGAGCTGCAGCACCCCGCCGAGGACGTTGCCTTCGGCAAAGCCCTGGCCGGCTTCGGCGGCGGCAAGCACGGCTGCGAGCGGGGCAAACTCTGGTTGGAGCACTGCCAGGATGTCGACAACGACAGTGGCGACCTCCTCGACGATGCCGAGGATTGGGTCATTCGGCTTGTCGTGGTAGACCACGTTGCCGTAGGGGGAGGACGTGTCGTTGTAGACGATCACGTCCGTGGTATGCCCGTTCACCTGCACCGAGGCGGACAGCCCCCAATCCGCCCCGCCTCGCGCCGTCGGCGGCAAGGCCGCGATTTGCAGCGCGAGCTGGTAGGCGGTCGATGCCAAGGTGGCTTGCGCTTGGTTGCCCTCGCTCTGCGCCAGTTGCACCTGAGACAGCAAGTTGGCCGCCACCTGCAGCATCGGCTGGTCGATTTGCACCAGCCAGTTAACGGTCCCTTGATACGCCGACAGTGACCCCAGATCAGTCAAGCCTTGCTGCAGGGTCAGCCCGAGCAAGGCCGCAGCCAGTTGCGTGGCATTGGCGAACTGCTCGGTGCCGCCGCCGGGCAGGCTCAGGATCGGGGTGGCGCCATTGTTTAGCGTCACCGCCACCGCCAGTTGGGTCAGCAGGTTGGACGAGGCGGTCAGCGCCAGGCAGGTGCCGTTGGCGGCATACAGGCCGAACTGATCGGTATCCGAGACTGCCAGCCCCACCGCATATTGCATGCCGACCAGCTCGTCGGCGGTCGCCGCCCGACCAAAGTTAAACTGGTAGATAGTCTGCACCACCCCTGCGGCTTCGGCCGACTGCGCCACGTCCATCTGCACGGTCGCCAGCGTGCCGCCTTGCGCCAGCACGCCCTCGTAGGTGGCCAGCCCATTCGGGTCCACCGCCCTGCCCAAGACCTGTTCGTAGATGGCGTTGATGTCACCCGCCGCCTCGGCCGAAGTTGCCAGCGAGGCCTCGAGCCCGGCATAGCTCTCCGTGCCAAGTGCCGCCATTGCCGGGGCGAGCGAGCCGGCGTCCACTGCGCGTCCCAGCACCTGCTCATACACCGCATTCACCGCGGCCTGGGCCTCGGGCGAGTTGGCGATGTCGGCCTGGATCTGCGCCCATGACGCGCCGGAGGCCAGCGCGCCCTGCGCCCAGGCAAGGTCGCTTGCCGTTGCTGGCCGGCCCAGCACCTGCTGGTAGAGCGCATTCATGTCCGCCTGCGCCTCGGCCGATTGCGCCAAGGCCGAGCGCAACCCGGCCAGCCCACCGCCACTCGCCAGGATGATCTGCCCCATGGCCAGCCCCGTCGGGTCGACCGGCCGGTTCATCACCTGCTCATAGACGCCGTTGATGTTGTTGGCAGCTTCTTGGCTTGCCGCCAACTCCTGCGCAATGGATGTCATCGACACGCCGGAGGCAACCTGATTAAGACACGCCGCTAAGCCCGTCGGGTCGACGGCGCGGCCAAGAACGCTTTCGTAGATGCCGTTGATCTGTGAGCCAACCCCTGCAAGCCAGTTTTGGCAGTCGGTCTGTGACCAGATGCCATTGGCGAGATTGTATTGGAAGGCCGAGATCAGGTTGGCACTCGGAGCGTTGCCGCCGGTCGCATTCTCAAACATGCCGACGATATCATTGTAGCACTCGCCTGACTGCGCCAGGTCCTGCGTGATGGTCGTCAGGGACACTCCGGCGGCTACCGAGTTGAGCCCCCACGCCAAACTTCCTGGGTCCGCGGCGCGGCCTAGAATGCTCTCGTAAACGCCGTTGATCTGCGAGCCAACGCCCGCAAGCCAATTTCGGCAGTCGGTCTGTGACCAAATGCCATTGGCGAGATTGTATTGGAAGGCCGAGATCAGGTTGGCACTCGGAGCGTTGCCGCCGGTCGCATTTTCAAACATGCCGACGATATCATTGTAGCACTCGCCTGACTGCATCAGGTCCTGTTCGATGGTCTGCAGGCCGCCGCCAGACGCCAGGATGTTGACGCATCCTTGATAGCCGGATGGGTCGACCCAA
The DNA here is from genome assembly GCA_965199105.1 of Acetobacteraceae bacterium. Classification (GTDB taxonomy): domain Bacteria; phylum Pseudomonadota; class Alphaproteobacteria; order Acetobacterales; family Acetobacteraceae; genus LMUY01. Next base: position 12,295 of record CBDAQO010000002.1, read on the forward strand.
CGACCGAGGATCTGCTCATAAGCGTTGCCGATTGCGTTGCCCGCGGCCTGCGATACCGCAAGGTCTACGATCAGGTTGGACTGCGACGCCCCGTTCTCGAACGCATTGATCCACGCGTCGATGTCAGACTGCTGCGGAGCCGATCCGGTCTCGTTTTCCCAGTCGAAAATGATCTCATTAGACCACGCCTATATGGTACCGGAAATCGGAGCACCCGTTCACGTTGGTAGAGCCATGGCAACAGATCATTACGTGGTCGTCTAGGCTGAAAGCACAAACTCAAACTAGGTCGCGTGGACAAAGCCGATCCACTGTTTGATCGTGGCCAGCTTGGCGAAGCCGAGGAAGCTGCTTGCGGTATGATCGTATCGAGTGGCCACGCGCCTGCTGTTCTTGAGCCGATTGAAGAAGCGCTCGATCTTGTTTCGGGTCGCATACAAGGCGCGGTTGACCGTGTGCTGGATGTGCCGGTTCTTTTTGGTGGGGATTTCGGGTGTGCCGCCCCGGGCGCGGACTTCGTCTCGGATGGCGTCGCTGTCGTATCCCTTGTCGGCCAGCATGACCTCTGGGTCGGCATCATGCTCGGCCATGAGGTCGTTGAAAGCCGTGCTGTCGTGGGCCTCGCCGGGCGTCAGGATGAGCGCGATTGGAAGACCCTCAGCGTTGGTCCGGGCATGGATTTTGGTCGAGAAGCCACCGCGCGAGCGGCCAAGAGCCTGATTTTGAGTCCCCCCCTTGCGCCGGCGGCACAGTGGTGTGCCCGGATGACTGTGCTGTCGACCATCTGCACGGCATTGCTGCCGCCGCCCTCGGCGAGGGCCTCGAGCATCAGGTCCCAAAGTCCGGCAGCGGTCCAGCGACGGTATTGCCGGTGCACCGAGTTCCAGTTGCCGAGTTCCTCCGGCAGATCGCGCCAAGGCGCGCCGGTACGGGCAATCCAGAACACCGCGTTCAGCGTGCGGCGGTGGTCGGCAGGCGGACGCCCCCGCAGGGCACCCCGCTCGATCACAAACGGCTCGAAGAACGCCCACTCATCGTCACTCAGAAGCCCTCGGACCAAGGCTGATCTCCACCATGAAGATCAGCTTCGAATCACATCACTCCGTGTCGGGGGAATCCCTCTCGCGCACTTTGTCCACGCGCCCTAATCCGAGCACGAATCAGCCCTATCCGCGAGCACAAGCCCCGATGATTGCAAGCGCCTATAGCTAGACTAGCCGTTCTCGAACTCGTTAGCCGAGGTCCACCTTGCGTACGTGCATCGACACCAAGCAGTGTATCCCTCTGGCAAACGTCCAGGCTGTTGAAAAAGGCTTGGGCGGACCGGCCTCAGGTGGTCGCAAGGATGCCTCGAGTCGGTTGAACACGCCGCTAAACATGGCGGGGATAACCTGCTCGATGCTATCGCGCATGGGGACGCGGATCGTGACTGGGCGGCATTGGCCGAGGTCTCGGCACAGCGGGCAGGACGCTGATCGCGCCGCTGAAATGAATAGGACATCATCATGACAGACGAGAAGCAGGCGGCAAGAGTGATTGACACCCAGCCGGCATCAAGGACCGAACCGACGTTGGAGGGTTTCGAGCACCGGTTCGCGACCGTCGATGGCGTCAGGATGCACTATGTCATCGGCGGCAGGGCTGATGGCGACGTGGTGGTCCTGCTGGCCGGGTTTCCGGAAAGCTGGTTCGCGTGGCGCAAGGTCATGAAGCTGCTTGCCGGCAGCTACCGGATCGTCGCACCGGATCTGCCGGGCCAGGGCGACTCCGACCGCCCGATGAGCGGATACGACACCCAGACCTTGGCCACGAGGATGCATGGCCTGCTGCAGCAGCTCGGCATTGGCGAATACTTCCTTGCAGCCCACGACGTTGGCGCCTGGGTCGCCTACCCCTACGCGGCGCTGTTCGGCGGCGAAGTGCGGCGCCTGGTGCTGATGGATGCGGGCATACCGGGCATCACCCTGCCGGATGCCCTGCCGACGGCCCCGGACCGCGCATGGCGCACTTGGCACTTCTCGTTCCACGGCCTGCCGGACCTGCCGGAGATGTTGATCGCTGGGCGGGAGCGCCAGTACCTCGATTGGTTCCTGCGCCGCAAGACGGCCAACCCGGAGACGTTCTCCGACGCCGACATCAACGAATACCTGCGGGTGTTCACCAAGGACGGCGGCCTGCGTGCCGGGCTGGCCTACTACCGCGCCGCTCCCATGTCCGCACAGCAGAACCGTGAGCTGGCCGCCCGGGGCAAGCTCGCCATGCCGGTGTTGGCCCTGGGGGCCGACCAAGGCTCCATCGCCGACATGGCCGCTCCGCTCAGGGCCTATGCCGAGGATGTCCGCGGCGGCGTGGTGGCCAACTGCGGCCATTTCATCCCGGAGGAGCAGCCCGAGGCGGCGGCAGCCGAACTATCCGCCTTCTTCGGCGGTGCGTGACATGGCGGATCGCAATTTCCTGACTGGCGGCAGCGGGCTGATCGCCATCGACAAGGTAGGCAACCAGGTGCTGTTCCTAGACCCGGTCAGCTATGAGACGATGCTCACCCTCGACGGCTTCGCACCGCGCGTCCACGAACTGCTGGTGGCACCTGACCAGGGCATTGCCTACGTTCCGATTTACGGCGACGGCATCCACGGCAAGAACCCGCATCCTGGCCACTTGATCGCCCTGTTCGACCTTGAGGCCCGTCGGCACATGGGAGACTGGAGCACCGCCCCCTACCTGGCGCCGCACGGGCTGCGCTGGGGGGCGCAGGGCCAGCTCTACTGCGTATGCGAGAACAGCGGCGTGGTCCTGGAGATGGATGCGCCGACCGGCGCCATCCGCCACGTCATCGAGGTCGGCTCCAACAAGGCGCATCGGATCGAAGTCCTGCCGAACGGCAGCAAGCTATACACCGAGAACGAAGAGGACCCGTTCGCCTCGGTGATCGACCTGGCCGCCCGCAAGCGGGTGGGCATGATCCCGGCGCCGGGCGGCTTGGCCGGGATTGGCCTGTCGCCGGACGGCAAGACTGTCGTGCTGGTGGACGCGCACAAGCCGCAGATTATGGTGGTGGATACGGCTAGGGACGAGATCGTCTCGACGGTCCCGCTCGATGGCCACGACAAGCCGGCGCAGATCGCGCGCTACAGCCCGGACGGCCGGCACCTGGTCGTCACCAGCGTGGACGCGCCGCTGGCCACCGTGTTCGACGCCGGCCTCAAGACGCAACGGAGGCTGCGGCTGGGCCAGGGTCCCATGAACATGGCGTTCCATCCCGATGGACGGACCGTGCTGATCGCCAACCAGAACGAGGGCACGCTGTCCGTCTGCGACCTGGAGCGTGCGGAGGTGCTGCGGACCGTCCGTGCCGGTGTCGGCGTCGAAGCGCTGTCGTTCTTCTGAGGCGCGCCATGGATTGGGAGCAGGCTTCCGCCGAAGTGTCGTTCACCAGCTTTCCACTCCACTCGGCAAAGGTCCATGACGATCCCTATCTCAGTTGCGGAAAAGGACGCCCGCAAAGCCTGGGCGGCCCGCCAAACAGCCGATAGCGCCACATCGGTGCACCGTATAGTATAGCATCTCTACATATCGTAGTGGACCGATGACAGCCAAGGTAAAGCGACAAGCGATCGAAAGTGCGTTGGACGCAGCGCTTGTGGCCTGCGCGCGCAAGGGCCTCCAGCTCACCGAGCTTCGTCGCCAGGTGCTGCGCCTCATCCTCGAAGCGGAAGGCCCGTCCACAGCCTATCAGCTCCTCGGTCGGTTGAAGCAAGATCGTGAGAGTGCAACGCCGCCCACGATATATCGGGTGCTGGACTTTCTTATGCAGGAGCACCTGATTCACAAGGTGGAGCGGCTCAATGCGTTCATTCCTTGTGCGGAGGTGAACCACGCGCACGCCCATCCCGTGCAGTTCCTCATCTGCCGCCAGTGCGGCACGGTTGCCGAGATCGAGGACGCAGCGGTTTCGGAGGCGCTTGAGCATGCCGCACATGGCAAAGGTTTCCACACCGGCCACGCGATCGTCGAGGTCGAAGGGACGTGCGCGGCCTGCTACCACCCGGCCTGAGACCGCTTGCGAGCGGTTTCAGTGCTGTCAATGAGCCAAGCTGTAGCGCACGGGCAACGTGACGGTAAGCTGATCCTGTGCCGGGGCGGAAGGCGATGGTAAATGCGCCCCGCGTAGCAACGCCTGGGCTGCCTCATCCAGCACGGTCGAGCCGGAGCTGCTGACCAGTGCCACCGAGGTCACCATCCCCGACCGGTCGACCGTGAAGCGCACGATGACCCGCCCCTCGGTGCCATCGCGGCGCGCTTCGTCGGGATAGGTTCGGTGGTCCTGCAGCCACGCAGCTAGAGCGCCGCGCCAGGCTCCCACGGCCTCAGTGCTGGGAGCCTGAGCCGCGACGGCCGCCTGGGTCGGGGTGGCGGACGCCGTTGGGGACGGCGGGCGGGCGGAAACGGTCGGGTCGCTCGGGCCTGGCTCAGCGACCGCATGCCGGGCTGTCGGCACTGCCGTTGCCTTGACTGTCGGCCTTGGTGGATGGGGCGGGGCCGACCGCGGGTCTGGCCGATGCTGCTCCCGCTTCGCAGGCGCGGTGTCGGGAACGGATGTTGCCAGGCGGGGGATCGCCGCCACCGGCGCCGGGACGTCATCAGGGATCGATCCAGGATGCGGGAGTGGTCCCGTCACATCGGGGCGTATGGCCTCTGGTTCCGGAGCGCTGGCCGGCGTGGGCGGGTCTATCGGCGCCGCTTCCGTCATCGGCAATGGCGGTGCGGCCACTTCCCCAGGAGCCATGTCCAGCGTCACCTCGAACAGCTGCGGGGGCGGGACGTCGGGGGAGACCTGATGAACTCGCAGCAGCAGGCAGGCCAGAACCGCATGCACAGCCAACGCGGCACCGAGGCAGCTCCAGCCAACGGTGGGCTGTGTCCTGTGGGTGACGATGGGCGCGGCAGGCGCTGGAAGCTGATTGCAGTGCATTGACAACATAACATCACATAAGACCGTATAACGTATCATACCGCCTTTCCGGCGGAGTGCGAGCGGTCAGGATAATGCCAATGAGATTTCACAGGGCGATGCTACTGAGCACGGTATTGGCCTCCAGCACCGTGACGGCGGTTGCTGCCGACGAACCGACATCGGCGGCCGCCTCGACCCCCGTGGTGCGGCTAGGCACCGGGGACGATATCAGCCTGCCGGACCTTGACGTCGTCAGCCGCCGGCTCGACCAGGCGCGCAGCCAGTTGCAGCCAAACTTGGGGGCGACCCGCTACGATTTTAGCCGCGGCGCCATCGAGACCTTGCCGCAAGGCGACAATGCGCCGTTGAACCAGACGTTGTTGCAGGCACCCGGCGTGGCACAGGATTCGTTCGGTCAGATCCACGTCCGCGGTGACCACAACGAGGTGCAATTCCGCCTGGACGGTGTCCAGCTTCCCGAAGGTCTGGCCGTGTTCGGCCAGTCGCTCGAGACACGGTTCGCGCATTCCCTTTCACTGATCACCGGATCGCTGCCGGCGCAGTATGGCTTCAACACCGCGGCCGTCGTCGACATCACCACCAAATCCGGGCGGACCGATCCCGGCGGGGAGATTTCGATCTACGGCGGCGCTCGCGACTATTTCCAGCCAAGCATTTCCTATGGCGGCTCGGTCGGCGCGATCGACTATTTCTACACGGGCGACGTCGTGCACGACCGGGTCGGGATCGAGAACCCGACGAGCAGCTTCAACCCCGTGCACGACCTGTCGAACCAGACGCACGGCCTGGCCCACGTGTCCGGCCTGATCGACGCGACGACACGGGTCAGCTTACTGGCCGGCTATTCCAACGAGTTCTTCCAGCTGCCAAACAATCCGGGGCAGTCGCCCTCCTTGGGATTGTCCGCCAACGGTGTGAGCGACTTCAACAGCGCCAACCTCACCCAGCACCAGCGTGAGATCACCGATTTCGCCATCCTGTCGCTGCAAAAGCAGTGGGGCGCGCTCGACGTGCAAACCTCCGTCTTCACGCGCTACAGCAGCTTGTATTACACTCCCGACCCGCTAGGTGACCTGCTGTTCAATGGCGTGTCGCAGACGGCGGCCCGCTCGGTGCTCTCGACCGGGGAACAGACGGATGCGAGTTGGCGGGTGAACGACGGGCACACTATCCGCTCAGGGTTCCAGGTGCTGGCCGAACGCAACGTGTCCAAGACCGATTCGCTGGTCTTGTCGACCCTCGGCACGACGGCCGACACGATCAGTTCGGATACGCCGTCCAACATCCACGAGGGCACCGGCAAGACCGGCACGCTCTTCGGGGTCTACGTGCAGGACGAGTGGCGCGTGACGCCCAAGCTCACGATTAATTACGGGTTGCGTTTCGATCAGGTGGACGAGTACACCCATGAAAACCAAATCAGTCCACGCATCAACGCGGTCTGGCGGCCGTTCGAAGGCACAACCGTGCATGGCGGGTACTCCCGTTATTTTACGCCGCCTCCGTTCGAGTTGGTCTCGAGCAACAGCATCGCCCAATTCGCGGGAACCTCCGCCGCGTCGGAGGTCACGCAGAACGACACCGTGAAGGCCGAGCGCGATAACTACTTTGATGCGGGGGTGGATCAAATCCTGCTGCCCGGCCTACGCGTGGGGGTGGACTCCTACTACAAGGCCGCCCGCAACCTGATCGACGAGGGCCAGTTCGGCGCGCCCATCATCCTTTCCGCTTTCAACTATCGAAAGGGTCAGGTGGACGGCGTCGAGTTCAGCACGTCGTACGACCGCGGGCCGTTTTCGGTCTACGGCAACGTCGCGTATTCCCGGGCGATCGGAAAGGACATCGTGTCCTCGCAATTCGACTTCAGCGCCGCCGACCTGCAGTATATCAGCGGGCGTTGGATTCACCTGGATCACGACCAGCGGTGGACCGGGTCGGGCGGTGCCGCTTACACTTTGTTCGAGGGCACGCGCGCGCCGGCGCGGTTGTCAGCGGACTTGCTGGTGGGCAGCGGCTTGCGTGCCGATTACAGCTCCGCAAGCGGCGATATACCCAACGGGCGGGCGCTGCCGGGCTACTATACGGTGAACCTGTCGGCGGTGCAGACGATCAAGACCGGTTACGTCGGGCAGACGCAACTCCGCCTCGACGTGATCAACCTGCTTGACCGGAAGTTCGAAATTCGGGACGGCACCGGTGTTGGCGTAGGCGCACCGCAATTTGGTCTACGCCGGACAATTCTCGCCGGCATCGCCCAACGGTTCTGACCGCGGCCAGAATCCAACGATATTTGGCGCTCCGGTCACTCCCTCCGACGTCCATGGCCACTTGTCCGAGTCGGCGGGCCATGATGGGGACGACCGGGGAAGCGTATCGGGGCAGCAAAAAGGTCGCCACGCTGGCGGCCGGGGCTGCCTGACCCGCTCGCAGGTGCCTGGGTGCAAGAAGAGCTGTAAGAGATAATGATCGGTCCAGCCGACGAACAAGGAACCCCGTGTGTTGCACAGGCATCCCAATGCCGCATCCTTGTTTGGGGCTTGTTCGCGGAACCCGTCTGGGCCAGCGCTCACCATTCCGCGTCAAAGGCCGGACACGTGACCGCCGTCGCACCGCCGTCAAACTCTGTCGCTCTCCCCTTGCACCCAAGGGGTCGTCCACACATGCAACAAAATTGCGGGCCTGCGCTTTTCGGCACGGTGCCGCGCCCAGGTCAGACCGTGCAAGGACCTTAACCGAGTGGCCTTGGCCCTCACACGATGATGCTAGAACTCGACCCAGAGCAGCTTCGCAGGCTGCGCACCACCCGGCGGCGGGGACGCAGTGCCGCCGTCACAGATGAAGTAGCCCGCTTTGCCGTAATCTCCGGACTGGCGGCTCCATGCCCCGCTCGAGGGCCCGATCAGTGCTTCGGTAAACGGGTCGCCGGCGACACTCTGCGTGAAACCGCTGTTCTCGCCCGGGTCCATCGAGACGCGGTCGATGGTGTTCTGCCGGTGGGTGGTCACGTAGAGCACGCCAGCGTCCTCGTCGACGCAGAAATCGTCGAACATCCGCCCTGCGACGACTAGTTCCGGCTTGCCAGCCGCGTCCATCGTATCGGGGGCGACTGGCACGCGCATCAGCAGTTTTTTGGCGGTCGCGGTGTAGTACAGATGATGGGTGCGGGCGGCATAGCGGACCGCATTCACACCGGGCTGCTCGGGCTTCAGCTTGCCCGGGAAATACCCCATGCTCTCGTGTTCGAGCCAAACCCGCGCCTGGATATCCCGGCCGCCTGGCTGGAAATCCACGCGCCAGATCAGGCTCGCAAAGCAGTCCGCGACCAGGGCCGTGCCGGGCTCGAGCAGGCACATGCCGTTCAGTCCCTTGGCAGCGTCGGGGAAGCGGAACACCAACTCGGGTGCGACGGGAGAGCCAGGCTGCCAGTCGCGTAGATCGAGCCGGTAAAGGAATGACTCGTGAGTCGTGTACAGGTTGCCCGCGCAGATCACGAAGATGTCCGGTTCGATCTCGATCACGCCAGTCGGTATTTGTACGAAGCAGTGCAGACGGACCGGCTCCACCATGCCCGTGCCAGACCATGGCGGCACGTAGAACAACTCCTTCGTGGTTACGCACGTGACGAGAACGGAGTTGTCGTCGCGGACGACAAGGTTTTCGAGAAACGACTTGGCCGCAAACGAGGCAACGGTTGTCAGCGTCGCCTTGCGCAGACCACCGGTCTGGTCCGGCTGCGATGGATCCAGAGGAGCCGCCGCTGGAGCCGGGATTTCGAATGCAGCCAGCAGGCCGCAAACAAGGTGGTAGATGCCGGCCAGGAAGGTGACATCCACCAAGCCATGTGTGCCGAATACCGCCTCGGTAGCGCGATAGAGTTCCGCATCGACGCGATGTTCGGCCGCAAGCTGCCGGGCGAAACGGCCTGCAAGTTTTTCCTGCTCGCTCAACTCTTCGGGCACCGTTCCGGCCGCCAAAGCCCGAATCATGTCAGCCGTCAGACCGGCTTTGCGGCCGACGGCGGCATGGGCATACAGCTCATAATCGGCCCGCCAAATGGCGCCGACCGCGAGGATGACGACCTGCCGCACCCGCTCGCTGAGCGACGTACTGGCCTGCTCCGCATCCTGCAGGTCCAGGAAGGCCGGCGCGATGCCGGGGCTGAGCATGACGGGATTGAACGGCCCGATCAAACGGTCTCCGTCCGTCATGCTTTGGAAGCCGGACTGTTCGGCCCACTCTATCATGGTGGCGCGGAGGCGGTCGTACACCGCCCTTTGGCTGTCCGTGAGGGAGGCCGGGTCGAGCAAAGGCAGGCGACCGCCTAAATGCTTTGCGTCCATGTACGTGGCCCCCCTCACTGGTCCAGTCCCACGGCGTTGGAAGGAACGTCGAAGGCGTTGAGCGTGAGCGATACGCCGGTGAACCAGCCGAGCAGCATGGTCACGTCCACGATGCCTGCATCGCCCAGCAGCGCCTTTGCCCGGCGGTAGAGACCTTTCGGCACGACGCGGGGTGCCACGAGCGCCGAGGCGAGCTCGTAGACCACCTGCTGGCGTTCATCATCGAAGCGTGTGGGCAACCCGGCGATCATCGCCTCGACCTTTTCCGGGGCCAAGCCACCCTTCTCCTCACCGATCATCTCGTGCTCGTAGTTGGAATAGGCCGCCAACCAGCGTGCGTTCACCAGGTTCGTGGCGATCTCGATCTCGGCCTTGGTCAGTGTCGATCGCGTCTGATAGTAGGCGCCGATCGGGATGACTGTCCGCGACAAGGCAGGATTGGCCAGCCAGATCTTGTGCGGACCTGGCACCTGGCCGCGCAACTCCATGGTGTAGTCGTAGGCCGCCTTCATGTCGGCGGGCATTTCACCGACCGGGACCTCGTTGTAGCGTCCAAACGTTCCAAAGTCTGGCGATTGCGTCATGTTGTCCTCCTAGGGTGCAAGCTATCTGGGGAGAGCCAACTGGCAGGACTTTCGAAAAACGGACAGCAATTCCGGAAAACGGACAACACTTGCTGTGTCTGGGGTGCCGGGCCGATGCCGCCCGCAGCTCAGGATCGGCGGGCCTGCCGCCACGCCCGAGGACTGAAGCCCGTCTTTGCACGGAAACTCGTCGCGAAATGGCTGGGTTGCTCGAAGCCGCAGCGCAGACCGATCAGGGTAACCGGCATGGTGGTCTGCTCGAGCAACGCGCGCGCGCGGTCAACCCGCAGGCCGACCAAGTAGCGATGCGGCGGCTGACCCGTGGCTTCGCGAAAGGCGCGCACGAACTGGGACTGGCTCAGCCCGCTTGTTTTGGCAAGGCGGCTGAGCGGAAGGTTTTCCTCCAGGCTGGACTGCATTTGCTCAATGACGCGCTGCAACCGCGAGGTCGGAAGCCTCGGCGGCGGGTCTGGCGGCCGAGGGGCCAGATTGGAGTGGAACCGCAGCAGATGGAGGCCAAGGGCCCGGGTCAGGCTCTGCATCATCAGCGCCGTTCCAGTTTCGGGCCGTTCCGCCTCTGCGAGCAACAGCCGCACCAACCGCTCCACGGTCTCGTCAGGCGAGCCCAGGCACGGGACAAGGGTCACATGGTCCGCATCCATACCGTTCGCGTCCTGCGCAATGGCGCGAAGGAAGTCCGGATTGAGATACAACAGGGCCACGTCCGGCCGCCCTTTCAGGATACGGCGGATTGGCTGGCCGGGCGGTGTCAGCGTGACCTGTCCAGGGCCCGTCCACCGCCGGTCCACCCCGCCGCCCTGCCTGGCCTCCTCGACCAGCACTGGCCCGGCCAGGTGAGCCACCAGTAGGGCGTCACGCAGGCCCGGAACATCGATGGTGCTTGGTGGATGACGATAGCGCTGCAGGACCACGCCTTGCTGTTCAGCCGCCAGGCTGGTCAGAACAGGCCTGCTCGGAAGTTGAGCGGCGACGTGTTCAGGGCTGAGGCGGCCGGACCCGCTGGCCGGATTGCCACGCTGCTCCATTCAACTGCTCCACCAGACCCAGCCGGACTGCCGGACGTCCTTCGCACCGATCCCGCGCGGGGATCCAGCGAACCACCAGCAATGCTCAACGATGGACCTCTGGCTCCCTTAGGTCGTAACGTCCAGCACGGAATGGGTTCCCCGTCCGCGGAGACGAACGTGGACAGGTTCGGCGATTCGCCTGATCCAGACGTACGCAAACTGCTCGGGCGGGGCGCCGGGCTCGCCAGACTCTTGGGGCTTGATGACCTTTGGGCCTACAACGTCATCCGGCAGGTGATGGCGGCCTGCAGTTTGCGCCGCCTCTGCGTTAGGGCGGGCGCAGACCGCAGGAAGCCGCGGTGCCCTTTCATCAAACTCGCGGAGATAGAGAATAGAACGAGGGATAGGACTAGCATGCATCGCGCAGTCCGTGCGGCTTGAAGCGCAAGGGATAACACTAGGATGCAGAGTCCATATTGCGTAACTCGCGTCACCTTATCGGCTGTAAGGAAAGTCGAGGGGGATTAGTATACTTAGGTACGCTGGCGAGTAGCGCAAGCCAGTCGGTGTTGACTCGAGACACGATGAGGACTCCGAACCGTGGAATCATGTCTCCCGCTGCAGCGCGTGCCAGTCACCTACATTCCAATCTCCATGCAGAAGCAATTCGCCGCCACCATCGCGCGGTTGGGGCAAGCCGTATGAGCGTTTCTTCCTCCCGGAGATCGAGGTCCCCGTTGCCGGAGCCAAATTTCTGCGCTCCGGTCCTATGCCGGAGGAACAAACGCTCACGCCAAGTGTGGGCGATTTAGCCCGCCTGCGCGGCACGATCCGCGTTGCCGATGCACCCGATATCACCTTCATGTTTATGCTGCATCTCGCGCGCGATACGCCCGCAGGCATGGAGCTTCTCAGCCATTACTGGATCTGTGCCCACCCCGAGTTCGTCCGCTTTCTGGGTGGCCGGGATACCCCGGCGCTTATGGCCAGATGGGTATGGACGCCGACGCCATGGAGCGGTTGGCCTACGAGATCGCCGTGCACGACATGACCGAGTTTGCCCATCTCGGGCGGATCCTGCCCGACATGTTTGCGGCGTTTGGGAAGACGTGATCGTGACTCCGTCGCGTCATTGCTGGTGGGACTGATCGTCGGAGGTACATACGCGTTGATCGGAGTCAAATCTCCGGCTCCGCCCTTCGCCGCGCTGCCCGGCTCGCTTGGCATGTTGGCCGGCGAGCATGGCGTTGCACTGTTCCAGAGGCGCAACGCTGAACCTCTCGCCCTCGGGTAATTTAGTAGGAACGGATATCCATTTGCGCACTGCACTCGAAGAACACTTCGTCATTGACGAACCCGCTCACGTGGATCGCTGGCTGACGTTGGTTCTAACGGTATCGAAGGACATCATCTCAAGGATCAAGGGCCCGCTATGCGATCTCGGCGAGGCGCGGATTGCGGCGATGGCGGAGCCTCATATCGACTTCGCGGTGTTGTCAAACTTCGGCACCCTCGATGCGGCAACAGCGATGACATTCGCGCGGCGGGCCAATGACCATCTGGCCAAAGCCGTGCAGGTGCATCCCGACCACTTCGCTGGTTTCTCCACGGTGCCGCTGCAGGATCCGAAGGCGGGCGCCGAGGAATTCGAACGGGCGGTGCGCGATCTAGGAATGAAGGGCGCGATGGTCATTGGCCAGACCGACGGCCTGTATCTCGACGATGACCGGTTCAGCCCGCTGTGGGAGCGTGCCGAAGCGCTCGACGCGCCACTTTATCTCCATGCGGCCGATGCCGCGGTCATGCCGGCCACCTATGCCGGACGCCCTGAACTGGAGGGTGCGACGTGGAGTTGGACAGCTGAGACGGCCGCGCATGCGTTGCGCATCATCTTTGGCGGCGTGTTCGACCGCTTTCCCAAGGCAAAGTTGCTGCTCGGCCGCATGGGTGAGATCGATATAAGTTGGTCTCACACCAACGGCCGAACCTTGACCGATGCCACGTGTTCCCAGTGTCGGCTGGCAGGCGTGGATAGTGGGCCTTCACCGATTACGACGTAGAAGGGTCGATCTGTGGCGTATAACAACGTCATGGTCGGCGAAGGCCGACCATCTACGCTTTTCGCAGGTTCAGCGCAGCACTCTGTCCACTGGTCAAACCATTCGGCCGTCGGTCTTACCTGACCGAGTTGGAGTGACGCACGATCTAATCGCTCCTGCCCAACGAGCAGCGATGCACGCCAGGGCCGTCCGGCTTGAAACGCAAGGGCGACGTTAGGTCCATATTGCGTAACCCGAGTCTTTCTATCGACCGTAAGAAAAATAGGAAGAGTTAAACTGCTCCGAAGACGCCGTTGAAAGCAGGCCATGATGGGCATTTTTTTCTGGGCTAGCGGGACTCTATGGCTGCACCGCGATTGAAGGTGGTGGTGATCGGCGGCGGCTTCGGCGGCCTCAACGCTGCGTATGCGCTCGCTCACGCACCGGTCGACGTGGTGCTGATCGATCGAAACAACCACCATCTGTTTCAGCCGCTGTTGTACCAGGTAGCAACCGCCGCGTTGGCCTCGACGGATATTGCTTCGCCAATCCGCTCCATCTTCGCTCGCAAGCGGAATGTCAAAGTGTTGCTGGGCGAGGTAGTCGCAATCGACGCGGAGGTCCATAATGTTGCGGTCCGTGATGTCGGCGCGATTGCGTACGATCAACTCGTGCTTGCATCGGGCTCGACGTCAAGTTGGTTCGGCCATGAGGACTGGGCGCAGCATTCGACCGCTCTGAAGACCGTTATGGATGCCGAGCGGGTCCGCTTCCGTCTGCTCAGCGCATTCGAGCGTGCCGAAAGCCTCCGCGATGAGGACGAGGTTCGCCGGCTGTTGACGTTCGTCATAGTGGGCGGCGGCGCCAGCGGCGTGGAACTGGCCGCCTCCATCCGTATGTTGGCACGCGACACCCTGCCTGCTGACTTCCGGCGCATCCGCCCGGATCATGCCCGCGTGATGTTGTTCGAGAGCGGACCCGCCCTGCTGGCCGGCTTTCCCGAGCAGCTGGCGGCCTATGCCGGCACGCAGCTCGAGAGGCTGGGCGTCGAGGTCCATACCGGCGTCAAGGTCGAGACGATCGACGCGGAGGGCGTCGTCGCGGCGGGGGAACGCACGTTTAGCGACAACGTGTTCTGGTGTGCGGGCGTGGCCGCGACGCCAGCCGCGGCCTGGATCGGCGCTGTCACGGGCAAGCACGGCACAGTGCAGGTAGCGGCGGATTGCTCGGTGCCGGGCCATCCCGAGATATTCGCAATCGGAGACGTGGCCAGCTTTAAGGGACCGGACGGTCGACCGCTTCCCGGTGTGGCGCCTGTGGCCAAGCAGCAGGGGCGCTATGTCGCCGGCGTCATCGCCGCGCGCGCACGGGGAGCGGCGGTCCCGAAGCCGTTCCGGTATCGCGACCAGGGTTCACTGGCCATTATCGGCCGCTCGACTGCTGTCGCAAGTTTGCCGCATCTGAAGATGACGGGGCTGCCGGCATGGCTGCTATGGGCCGGTGTGCATCTGGTCACGCTGGCCGGTTTCCGAAACCGAGTGTTGGTTTACGTGCAGTGGATTTCCGCGTGGCTGTTCAACATGCGTGGTGCGCGCGTAATGGTCTCGGAGCTCGTGGGGCTGGGCGAGGCCCAAAAGCAGTCCGGCACCGATGATAGTCGCAAGGCTGCGGAGTGAGACGATGGGGCAGGGTGAGAACTCGACCAGAGCGCCGTCAGCAGAGGCCAGCGAGGCGCTGTGCATCGAGGATTACGCGCTCATCGGCGACTGTCTGACTGGGGCGTTGGTCGGCCGCAATGGGTCGATCGATTGGCTCTGCTGGCCGCGGCTCGACAGTGACGCCTGCTTTGCAGCACTACTGGGCTCCCCGCGGCACGGACGCTGGCAGGTCAGTCCAGTCGACGCCTCGGCTACGGCGACACGCAGCTACCGCGGCGATACGATGGTCCTGGAGACCCGGTTCGAAACGGCCGACGGCAGTGTCGCCCTGATCGACTTTATGCCGTTCGGCAAGGAAAACTCCTCGGTGGTGCGGCGCGTCGAGGGTCGGCGCGCTCGCGTGCGGATGCGGCTGCACCTCACTATGCGGTTCGACTACGGTTCCTCGACACCTTGGGTGACGCATCTGGAAACGATTTGGGACCAGCCCGACGACGGCATCTGTGAGATACGCGGCGGGCGGCGGCAGTTCACGCATTCGAGGGTCATGGCCTGGGTGGCCGTCGACCGGTCGATCCGCGATGCCGAAGCCTTCGATGTACCGGCGCCGCTCGACCCTTGGCGGGCGTTGCGGGACCAGATGCATGCGGAGATCTGCGCCAAGGGCTACGATCCGGAGCGCAAGACATTTACCCAGAGCTTTGGCTCCCCCGAGCTTGACGCCGCCCTGCTGCTGATCCGTCAGGTCGGTTTCCTGCCGCCGGACGACAAGCGGGTGATCGGCACGGTCGAGGCGATCGAGCGGGAGCTGCTGGTGGACGGCTTCGTGCTCCGCTACCGAACCGAGGCCGGGTCTGACGGGCTGCCGCCGGGCGAGGGCGCGTTCCTGCCATGTTCATTCTGGCTGGTGAACGCCTATGCGCTGATTGGCCGGCATGCGGACGCAGAAGCGTCGTTCGAACGGCTCGGTCAGCTCGCCAATGATGTTGGTCTGCTCGCTGAGGAGTACGATCCAAAGGCCAAACGCCAGATCGGCAATTTTCCGCAGGCGTTCTCGCACCTGGCACTCGTCGAAGCGGCGCTGCAGTTGCGTGGCAATGGATCGCCCGCGCGATCCTGACGAACGAGCACGGAATGAGACCTCCTGGAATATCAACGAGCTATCGTCGCTGGCACCTCTCCCGCTTTTGGTGGAAGCGAGACGGCGCGGGGGTGCAGGGATGAGCATCGCTGTCGTGCTGGCGGTGCGCTACCTACTGGTGGTGCTGTTCTTCCCATTCAGCGCGTTGGACAAAGTCATTGGTTTCAGGGGTGCCGTTAGTCAGGCGGCAGAAACTGTCGGGGAGGGCGGTTTTGCGGTCGCGCTCATCCTGGCGGGGCTGGCGGTGGAGATCTCCATGCCGCTCGGCATTTTGATCGGGATCACCGACCGGCTAGCGGCTTTCATTTTGGCCGGGTGTTGCGGTGTGACCGCGCTACTATGGAAGCAATGGTGGCAGCCCGGCGATTTTTGGTGCGCCGGCGACGGCAAGGCCCGCAACTCGTTTTGGGACTTCCTGAAGAGTTTCTCGCTCGCCGGCGGGTTCTTGCTGCTTGCCTTCGGCTTACACGCGGGCGATCTGGCGGCCTTCCTGTCTGACCCTTTCGGTTCGTCCCACCTCTACGGGCAGGGTGCATCATGAGGTGCGTTAGCTGATGCCGCACGCCACTGCTACGATCACCGACCGAGACGCCGGTGTACGATCGCCGTTCTTGCTGCTGCCGGGGTTTCGGCCGGATGCCGTCGGCTTCGCGATCCGGACGACGGGCGCGCTGCTGCTGGCCTACTTGGTCGCCTTCGCAGTCCAGGTGGATGGACCGTCCACCGCGGGGGTTTGCGTTGCTATTGTGGCGCAGCCTTCGCCGGGGATGGCGATGTCGAAGGCGGCCTCTCGCCTGCTCGGAACGTTGCTGGGTGGCTGCATCGGGCTAGCGCTCCTCGCGGCGTTTCCGCAGGATCGTGTTTTGCTGCTAGCGGGCTACGCGGTCTGGTTGGGGGTGTGCACCTTCGGGTCGACGCTGCTGCGTGACTTCCGGTCCTACGGTGCAGCGCTCAGTGGCTACACGGCCGGCATCATCGCGATCGGCGCAATCGACTCACCGGATTCCGCGCTGCTCACCACATTGAACCGGGTGGCCGCAATGGCCATCGGCATCGCGGCCGTGTTCGTGGTGAACAACATGTTCGCCGGCAACGACGCCGTCGATAGCCTGGTGGCGGAGTTGCGGGAACGCACCGACGCCATCACCGCCACGGCGGTCGCAGCGCTGGAAGGCCGGCCGGTCGGCGACGATCTCGCGACGCTGCACGTCGCCTCCGGAGCGGCGGCATTGCATACACAAGCAACGTATGCGGTGCGGGAGCTGCCGGACGGGCGCATCCGCAGCAACGCTGCCCGTGCCGTCATCGCGTCGCTGCTGGCCATGGTATCGGCCGCACGGGATCTTGGCAGGGAGCTTGGGCCTGACACGCCTGCCGCCGTGCGCGAGCACCTGGACGCCGTCGTCGCCGCGATCCACATACCCACCGCACCGCTGCCGGTGGCGCCATGGCCGACCCGGCCCGGCGATGCCTTGATCCTTCAATGCGCAGACGAGTTGCTGATGCAGACAAGACGCGCGCGCATCGCTCAGGATGTCTTGGCCGAGGGCAAGGGCGACCTGCCTGCCGTGCGGCTGCGGTCTAGCCATGATGTGCCTGGTGCGCTGCTGGCCGCGTGCCGATCGATGCTCGCGGTCGGCCTAGGGTCGCTGGTCTGCATCTGTTCGGGCTGGTCTGGGGCCACCCTCGTCCTGATCATGCAATCTGCCTTCACGGCGTTGCTGGCCCAGGCGCCCAATCCGCGCGCCGCCAGCCTTTCATTCGTCGTGCCGCTGCTGCCAATGGCGCTGCTGATCGGGGTCATCGAGTTCATCTTGCTCCCGAACGCCTCGGGGTTCGTGCCGTTCGCGGCTGCGGTCGCGCCAGTCTCGTTCGCCGCAGCGCTGCTGACCCGGGTTCCGCGACTGGCCTCGTTTGCACCGGTCGCATTTCTTTACGTTCCGCTGTTTCTGGGCCCACGCAACGCGCAGACCTACAATTTGGCAGTCTACTGCAACACGGTCATGCAGGTCGGGGTTGCCGTGCTGCTTACTGTGCTCTCATTCGATCTGGTGTTGCGGGTGTCGCCTTCGCGCAGGTTCTATCGCGTTGCAGCCGAGCTCGCGGCGGAGCTCCGCCGCACGCTGCGCCGCAGTGACCGGTTGTTCGACGAAGCTCCTGCGCAGTCGGTCCTGTTCGACCGCATGATGCGCGCGATGACCTGGATGAGACGCGAGACTCCGGCGCGCGTGCGACTGCTGCATGAGATGTATGGGATCGGCGAAGTGGACCTGGCGATCCGCCGGGCTCGCAGCGGCCTCGCGCAACTGCAAGCGATAGAACCGCGCCTCCTAGAGGCCGTTTCCCCAGCGGGCCAAGCACTCGATGGCGGAGATAGCGACGCCTTGCTGCGAGCAGGTCAGGCCATGCTGGACCACCCCTCCGCTGCAGCCTCGGCTAGCGCCGTGCGGCAGACCGTGTCCGCCATGGCGTCAGCCGCACAGCTGCTTGGCGAGGATCACTCGGCGCGGCGTCTATACCGCAGATTGACAGCCTGAGATGTGGCGCGAAACCAACGTCTTCGGCATCTACCTGCCGCCGCTGCTGATCTACGTCGCGGTGACATTCGCCTGCTATCTGCCGCTGCGGCACGTGTTTAACCGATTGCGGCTGTTTCGGTGGGCGTGGAACGTGCCCCTAGCTGAAACCGCCGTCTATCTCTGCATCCTTGGTGCCCTCGTGAGATGGCTGTGAGCCGGGACCCGCTCGAGATGTTTTCCTCAGGAGGCTCGCAAGCGCCATGATTTCCGCCGGTCGCCGACGCGTCAGCTATTTCGTGACCGCTCTGCTGCTGGTCGGCGCTGGCGCGGCCTGTTTCGTGATTTGGAACCAATACTTGACGGCGCCCTGGACCCGGGATGGTCAGGTGCAAGCCTATGTCGTCGATCTGGCGCCGGAAGTCTCGGGACGGATCGTTCACCTGGACGTGGTGGACAATCAATCGGTAAAAATGGGGGATCCCCTCTATGAGATTGAACCCGTCGACTACGAAATCTCTCTCGCCGCGGCCCAGGCCAACATGGAAAGCAAGGAGGCCGACCTGCAGGCCAAGCAGGCGGAAGCGGCGCGGCGGGCCAAGCTGAACGACCTGTCTACTTCGGCCGAAGAGACGCAAACCTATCAGGCCTCCGCATTTATGGCGCGCGCGGCTTATGCCACCGCCATCACACAGCTGAACCAAGCGAAGATCGATCTCGCGCGCACGAAGGTGGCCTCGCCCGTGAATGGCTACGTCACCAACCTGCAGCTCCGGGTCGGCGACTTCGCCGTCAAGGGTACGCATGACTTGTCGTTGGTCGACACGGACAGCTTCTGGATTACCGGCTTTTTCGAAGAGACGAAACTGGCCGGCATCCACGTTGGTGACCCGGCCGTGGCTGCGCTGATGGGCTTCCGTGCGCCGGTGGAGGGACATGTCGAAAGCGTCGCCCGCGGCATCAACACGCCGAACAGCAATCCCGGGGCGCTTGGCTTGGCGTCTGTCGACGCTGTCTTCACCTGGGTTCGGCTGGCGCAGCGCATTCCCGTGCGGATTCATATCGACAGCGTTCCGCCCACGGTTGAGCTCGCGATCGGCCTGACCGCTACGGTGTCACTTGGCAAGGACGTCAACCGGGCCTCGTCGCGTGGGTTGCTGTCGCGCTTGTTTACGCAGGTGGAAAACTAACCAGCGCGATGCGGGTCGGCGGTCCTGATCGCAATCCCGCCGTCCTGGGGATAGTGCACAGCAAACTGGGAGATTGGAAGGGACTAAGATGCATGAAGTCTTGCGGCATCAGGACGAAGCACCTGGCTGGTTGGTCGGTGTTTTGAGGGAAATCGATACGTTACAGTTTGGGCCGGAATTTGAACGCTTCCTTCCGGATGCTGAGTTAATGTTCGGGGCCATGCACGCCCAAGGCATCACGGCTATACGGCAGTTGTTCGTAAGTCTTACACGCGACCTTATGACGCGGCACAGAGTGCACGAGTTTTGGTCCGGTAAGCGTACCAACGTGTTCCGAGGCGATGTGGAGATGGTGAAGAAGATAGATGCTTCACAAACAATTGTCGTTCCGACAGCGCAGTTTTTCATCATGGGAGGGCGACGTCTCGATAGGATAGCCGTTCTCAGAATCTTGGTTGGGCCAATGGGGTTCGACATGCATTAATGAGATTACCAATGCCGCCTGCTCAGCAACATGGCTCGCCACCGGGCATCGCATGTAGAACTGGCGGAACTCTGGTCTACAAGGAAGCGGCGCAATCGCCAACGGCGTTGTTCTTTGTCGCGCGCCGCCAAGCTAGCCAGGTATTAGACTGGGAAATCAAGTCGCCTTTGCCGACGTTACTGTGGCTGCGTCATGGATTCCGCCGTTTCAGGCTTGACCTTGATGGAAGGAGCGAACAGGCTGATCGCCTCGCAGGGCCCTCGATGGTCTTTGTACCCGCTGGTGTCACTTTAAGGGCGGACTTTGTCGTCGACGGCGAAGGGTCCTATACGGCCGTTTTCTTCAAAGCGAGTTCGTTGATGACCGAAGTCTCGGCACTGGCGTCGGCCGACCCAATGGTCAACTTCCGGCATCGCGAACTTGAGCAAAGCCTGGCCAATATGTCGCGTGAAGTCGCGCGTCCTGATAACTTGTTCGACATGCTGGCCGAGGGCTGGACACTTCAGGCCTTGGCGCACTTAAGTCGCAAAGTTCAAGGTAGCAGCGGTGAACGGCTGCGTAGCGTTGGTGGCTTGAGCAAGAGCAGTCGAACCCGATTGGAAGAGTACATTCGAGTTCACCTCAGCGACGCGATAACTCTGGATGACTTAGCCCAAGTTATCGGCTTGACCTCCCGTCACCTCAATCGCGCGTTCCGCGCCACGTTTTCGGGAACGCCGATGCAATACATTGTAGGACTACGGATGGAGAAGGCGATGCGCATGCTGATTGAGACGCGCGCTCCGATAACCGAGGTTGCTCTAGACTGTGGCTTTAGCCATCCACAGCATTTCTCAGCCAGCTTCAGCAAAGCCGTGGGTTGCTCTCCCTCGGAGTTCCGGCGTCGAAGCTCGTAGCTCAGATGCAAATCCACTCAGGTTTGTTCCAGGCTACAAACGTAATGAGCGAATCTGCTATCGTGGTTGAAAGACCCTCACGAACGCATCGCTTCGCCGACGCGGCGAGACGCGAAAGTCGTGTTTGATCAGTAGGCCGGTAAGGAGCGTGGAAAGCCATGCTCGGGACGAACTCCTGTAGTCGAGTCTATATTTCGTCAGTCAAGTCGCTCTCGCGGTAGGCGGGTGGCAGATGGCCGATTATCTTCCTTGCGAGGATGACACCTCGGGCTGAACGATAGTTTCCTCGGGCCGTACAATCGCTGATTGTCCTGGCCGGTCGCTCCGACGTGAGGACGAGATGGCTCATTACTGGCTTGGACAGGCTTGCTGGGCCGCTGCATCAGAAGGTCCTCGGTGAGCGACATTACTGACCTAAGTCATGCAAGGCGGCACGGCCTCGCGTGGATGACGCGTCTAAGTCCGTGTTCGATGGCTCCCTGCAAATCACAACCGCGTCGCGCGCTAGCTAAACGCGAGACTTCCTTCCACTTGCGTCTGTTCCGGATGAATTGACAGTAGGCCAAACATGCAGACCGGGACCATACTTGAGACAAGCGACTTTACCGCGGGCTCGGCGAGCTCGAAGGCCTGCTTTTTGCACGCGGAGCGAGACGACCGAGCAAGTCGGCAGGACCATGGCCGCGCGGAAGATGACGCTGATCGCCAAGTGCGGAACGAGCAGGACGCGCCAAAACCAGGCAAAGATGCGGCTTCGGAGAAGCAGAAAGAAGACGACGAAGGCAAGGAGGGTCAAAGGGATAAGCAAAAGGGCAAGAAAAGCCGTTGGCCGCTCGTCATACTTGCCGTTGTGATGGTCGCTGCTATCATTGGCGGAGCCTTTTACTGGCTGTCGACTCGCGATCTCGAGGACACGGACGATGCCTATACGGAGGGGAACGCTGTTTCGATCGCGCCGAAAGTGTCTGGATACGTTGTAGAACGCCGGGTTGACGATAATACGTTCGTCAAAGCCGGAGACTTACTAATCAGGATCGACCCACGGGACTACGTTGCCGCGCGGGATCAGGCGAAGGCAAACCTTGATCTAGCCCAGGCTCAACTCGCAAGCGCCAAGATCAATCTCGAGATCGTCCGGGTGAGTGCCCCGGCTAATCTCGTGCAGGCGCAATCGCAACTTGTACAGGCACGCGCGAACCAAGCAAACGCAGCCCGGTCGTACGAGCGGCAGCGCAGCGTGGACCCGCGGGCGACAACACAGACCAATACTGATCAAGCAAATGCGCAGTTGCGTTCGACGAATGCCACCGTCAGCTCCTCCCAAGCGCAGGTTCAAACGGCAGGACTTGTCACGCAAAACATCCAAGCCGCGGAAGAGACGGTCAAGCAGCAAGAGGCGCAAGTTGCCCAGATGCAGGCGGCACTGACGCAAGCAGACCTTAACCTGTCCTACACCGAAATTCGGGCTTCGCAGGACGGGTACATCACGCAGCGCAACGTGGACGTGGGGACCTATGCCCAGGCCGGGCAGCAGATCTTCTATCTCGTGACGACGGATTGGTGGATCGTCGCGAACTTCAAAGAAACGCAGCTGACGGACATGCAGCCCGGCCAAGCTGTCAAGATCGGTGTTGACGCGTATCCGAAGCTGAAGCTGCGCGGCCGTGTGCAGAGCATACAGGAAGGCAGCGGTGCCCGCTTCACCGCCTTCCCGGCCGAGAATGCCACCGGGAACTACGTCAAGATCGTCCGGCGCGTCCCCGTGAAGATCACGATAGACCATGATGGGCCAGCGCCGCCGCCGATGTTGCCACTGGGTTTGTCGGTGACTCCGTCCGTGACCGTACGATGAGCGGCCAGGACGGGGACAAGGCCAATCCATGGCCGGCGGCCATCGTTGTCACGATCGCCGCGTTCATGGAGGTGCTCGACACGACGATCGTAAACGTGGCGTTGCCGCATATCTCCGGCAGCTTGGCCGTCAGCAGCGACAACGCGACGTGGACACTTACCACGTATCTTGTGGCCAACGGCATTGTCCTCACGATCTCCAACTCACTCAGTCGCAGGATCGGCCGCAAACGCTATTTCCTGATTGCCATAGCCGGCTTCACCGCCACATCGCTGGCTTGCGGGCTTTCCACGTCGTTCGTGGAAATCCTCGTCTTCCGCGGCTTGCAGGGGCTATTCGGGGGAGGCTTGCAGCCCAGCCAGCAGGCAATCATCCTCGACGCATTCCCCCCTGAGAAGCGAGGCCAGGGCTTCGCGCTGACGGCGATCGCCACGATCCTAGCCCCCGTGGTGGGGCCAGTCGTGGGCGGCGTGCTGACGGACCAGTACTCGTGGCACTGGATTTTCCTCATCAACGTGCCGATCGGGGCGGGGGCGTTCTTCGGGGTGCTGCAGCTTGTGCAGAAGGGCAAGGACGAAGATCGGGACAAACAGACGGCGCCGCCGTTCGACTACATCGGTCTCATCTTCATTACATTCGCCCTCGGTTGCATGGAGCTCGCGGCCGACCGCGGCGAGGACGCCGACTGGCTCGGCTCCAACTTCATCCGGATCCTGGTCGTCCTGTCCGTGTGTGGCTACGTCTTCGGCGTCACATACTTGCTCTACAAGCGCCACCCTGCGGTGGATTTGCGCGTCTTCAAGGACCGCAACTTCGCCCTGGGCTGGATCTCGATCGCCATCATGGGCTTCGTCGTCTACGCCAGCGCAGTGCTAATACCGCAATTTGCGCAGCAACAGCTCAGCTACACGGCAACCTGGGCGGGCCTGGTCCTGGTGCCAGGGGCCGTGGTCCTGGTCATGCTCATCCCCGTCGCTGGCAAGCTGCTCAGCTTCATTCCATTCAAATACATCATCGCCGTCGGTGGCTTGACGCTGAGCGCCGCGCTCATCTACTCGACGGACCTGGTTCCCGATATCGACTTTTTCCATCTTTCGCTGCTCCGCGCTGCTCAGACGGCGGCATTGGCGTTGCTGTTCGTCCCGATCAGCACGGCAGCCTACTCGACCATTCCCAAAGAGCTGAACGGTGATGCCGCGGCCTTGTTCAGCATGGCGAGGAACGTGTTCGGGGGAGTAGGAATATCTATTTCGACCGCCCTGGTGACGGAGCACCAGCAGTCTCGCCAGGCCCGGCTGGTCCCGCATCTGTCTCCAACGAACCAACCCTACCAAGTTTTGCTCCAGCAGGTGAAACAAGCCTACGTCAATGCCGGCGACACGCCGCAGCATGCGCAACTCGCCGCGCCAGGACGGGTCTTCCAGTTATTGCGGGGTCAAGCAGCCGTCCTATCTTATAGCGACGTGTTCCTGATCACGGCCGTCATCACGCTGGTCATAACGGCAGCAGCCCTGGCTATGTCGAACATGAAAGCCGAGTCGTCGGGCGAGGTCGGTGGCTGATGCGCGCCGTCGTCGGGTTGACTGCGTTCGCGATGGCGCTCGCCTTGACCGCGTGTACGGTCGGGCCTGATTTCGTAAGGCCGGATGATCCCAAGATCCCATCATGGCGGAATGCCCAGCCAAGCGATGGATACGTCCGCCAGACGGCAGACCCCGACCCGCGTTGGTGGAGCGGGTTCAACGACCCGCTGCTGACGGAGCTGATCGAGACGGCCATCAAGGGCAACCTGGATTTGCAACAGGCGGTGCTTCGGGTGATTGAAGCCCGTCAGAACATCGTTGTTGCGCGGGCGGCCGGGTTGCCGACGCTGAATGGGACGGGATCTTATCGGCGCGAGCAGTTCGGTTTGAAAGGACCTCTGGAGTCCTCTGGCGTTTACCGTCAGCTCAACGCGCTTGCTGACCAGAGCTCCCCCCTGAACGAGTACGCGGCCGGTCTCGGCACGCAAGCCAGCTCTCTCGGGACAGGGCTGGTCAACAAACTTACTGAGCCGTTGGACCTCTTCCAGTATGGGCTCGACGCCTCATGGGAGCTCGATTTGTTCGGCCGGGTCAGGCGTTCCGTCGAACAGGCAAGGGCTACCACGCAGGCGCAACAGGAGGCGGCCAACGACGCCCTCTTGATGTTGGAGAGTGAGGTTGCCCAAGCTTACGTGCAGCTCCGCTCGAGTCAGGCTCTGCTGGCAAGCCAACAGGAGAACGTACGGACGGCGCAGGACGCCCTTAACCTCACCGAAAAGCTGCAGCGCACGGGGCTGGACACGGCAGTCGACGTCGACCAGGCCCGGACCCAGTTGCTGAGCTATCAGGCCCAGCTCCCTGGTTACGAGAAGCAGACGCAACAGACCATCGACAACTTGAACGTCCTGGTCGGCCAGCCTCCCGGCTTTCTAGATGCCAGATTGTCCGCGCCCCTACCATTGCCTGCCTTACCCGACGTGGTAGGTGTCGGCGTGCCGTCGGCCCTTGCGCGACGGCGGCCCGACATCCGGGAGGCCGAGGCTCAACTGCATGCTGCGACGGCCAACGTCGGTGTCGCCATCGCCGCGTTCTACCCGGACATCTCGCTGACGGGGAACCTCGGCATACGGGCGATCGATGCGAGCTATCTCACGAGCTGGGCAAGCCATTTCTACTCCGCCGGGCCCAGCGTGGCGTTGCCGATCTTCCAGGGTGGCCGCCTCACTGCGAGCTTGCACCTGGCCCGGGCACAGCAAATCTCGGCGGCGCTGAGCTATCGCGGGACGGTGCTGAACGCCTTGCGTGAGGTGGAGGACGACCTCGTCGCGTATCGGACCGACCGTGTGGAACGCGACCGGCTCGTCGGTGTGTTGCAGTCGGGGGAGGACGCTCTCTACCTCGCGACCAATGCGTTCCGTCACGGCTTGCAGAGCTTCCTGCAGGTTCTCGACGCCCAGCGCACCGTCACGAGCACCCGGCAGCAACTCGTCCAGGCCAACGCTACTCTCGCCACCGACGTTGTGGCACTCTACCGCGCCCTGGGTGGCGGCTGGGAAGATCCGGGCTCACGAAGCCAGGCGCCCACAGTCCCTGTCCGGCCTCCCCCGCTGCCAGCCGCGCTGGACAGCGTTGTGCCAGGCATCGAGTGATCCGTGATGGTCTCTCCCCATGATCCCCCCCGGCGCGAAAGCAGTCTATCCGCATGAACCCGGCCTACCTCTCCGCCCTCTCAGCCCTGGCAGGCTCCTTGATCGGTGCGCTGGCTTCCTTCTCCACGACGTGGCTGACCCAGCACTTCCAGATCCGCACGCAGCGGCGGCAGCAGGAAATGTCGCGACGAGAGAAGCTTTATGGAGACTTCATCGACGAGGCCTCGAGGCTGTTTGCTGATGCGCTCACCCATTCGCTGGAAGACCCGTCCAAGCTCGTCTCGCTCTATGCAATCTTGGGCAAGCTGCGTCTGTTTGCCTCCAGCAAAACCATGGAGGTGGCCGAGGATGTCATGAGCCGCATCGTTACCGTCTACTATCGGCCGCCGGAGGACTTCCAAGGCCAAGCGACGATCGAAAGTCATAGCCTCGATGTCTTGAGGGACTTCACCGAGGCATGCCGGGCCGATCTGCGAGGATGACATCCATAGCGACCGTCGAGGCCGGCCACCGCGCTGGCCGTGGCCGTACCCGAAGCATCCTCATTGTGCTGCTATGTGCAGCATTGGGCGGTTGCTTCCGACTTGGCCCGGACCGGTTGAACGAGGACCAACTCGGTTACTCACGCGCATTGTCGGACGCCGAAAAGCGCCAGACGTTGCTGAACGTCATGCGGCTGCGGTACGGGGACGCGCCGGCCTTCCTTGACGCCACGCAGGTTATCTCCGGCTACCAGTTGCAGCGCAGCGTCACGGGCGGGTTCGAAGTGTTCCCGAACGCTCCGCTCAGCACCTACTTGACGGGCACCGGCGCTGCTCAACTGCAAGAAAGCCCCACCTTCACCTTCCAGCCCGTAACAGGAGATCGTTTCGCCCAAGGCTTTCTGCGGCCCTTGTCACCTATGGACCTGCTGCCTCTTGCGCAGGGCGGCCTGCCCATCGACGTATTGTTCCGACTTGCCGTGCAGTCGGTCGGCCCGCTGCAGAACTCCACTGGTCTCGAGCAAGCCGGCGGCGCAGGGTCTCCGGCGTTTTTCCTTCTCCTTCACGATCTCAGGCGGCTGCAAATCGCCGGTCTCGTTAGCATCCGACTAATACAGACCAAGATCGTCGGGCCGGACGGCAAGCCCGCAAATGGACCTGAACGGGTCTACCTCGATCTCGCATCGACGAGCGACCCGGCGCTTGTTCCCGTTGCCGAGGAGGCCCATCGCCTACTCGGGCTACCGCTGAACTCAGCGGAGGGCGAGATCGTCTACGGGCGCTCATCGCGGACGCACGGCCAGATCGCACTGCTTACACGCTCGATGCTCGGCGTGCTGGCCCAATTGGCTTTCCAGGCGCAAGTGCCTGATGACGATGTGGCACGCCACCGTACCGTCCCGACCATAGGCGAAGTGGGCGTCGAAAATCGCCCTGTCGTCATCATTCACTACACCGACCGACAACCGTCGGACACGTTCGCCGCGGTTGAATTTCAGAACCGCTGGTTTTGGATCGACGCAGGTGACTTCGACAGTAAAGTCGCATTCACGATGGTGAACATTCTACTCGCCCTGGCGCAAACGAGCAGCTCGCCGGGAACCGTTATCACCATTCCTGCGGGATAGGCTGGCCAAGGTTTGCTAGAGCGCTCTCCGGAGACTTGTTGAGCCTGAGCCAGGTCACATGCATTGAAGCTCGATTATCTTGGCGTATGAAATCAGCGTTGGCCCCGCGCAGCTGACCATCAAGGGGTAGGTTGAGGATACGTGTAAAAAGTGGTCACAAACCCTGCTCGAATGGGAGCGGCTGTGGGGTTGAGCGGTTCCGGCGTGGTGTCCATGTCGAGTGTGTATCGGCCGAAGCGCAGGATATGGCGGCGTATGTAGGGGCTGTGACAGGC
Source organism: Acetobacteraceae bacterium (assembly GCA_965199105.1). Taxonomy (GTDB): domain Bacteria; phylum Pseudomonadota; class Alphaproteobacteria; order Acetobacterales; family Acetobacteraceae; genus LMUY01. Next base: position 40,054 of record CBDAQO010000002.1, read on the forward strand.
GACCAGGGCGGGTGTGACCGGATGCCCGTCGGCGGCCATCTCAGACAGGACACGCGTCAGGTCGGCGACGTTGGACAGCATGACGGCGTTGGCGACCAAGCCGGCGTACTTCAGCTGCTTCTCCTGCTCGACGGGGTCGCCGCTCTTGATCACCGGCCCCCCGAACGACACCCAGTCCAAGAAATCGTTGTAGGCCTCGACCTTGGTGGTTTCGGCACGGATGCCCCGGCGGACCTCGGTATTGGAGAAGAAGCGCAACAGGAACAGGGTGCGCTCGACGCGGCCAAGCTCACGGAAGCGCGGTAAAGCCGGCTGCGGCGGCTGTATGTGCCCAGCTTGCGCAAGAGCAGGGACGGCATGACCCGCCCGGCCTGGATGGACAGCATGACCTGGATCATGTCCCGCTGATGGGTGGCGATCAGGTCCCAGTCGATGTCGCCGGTGAACAGCGCATCAATATGGGTGTAGCGGCTCTCCTTGGCCGGCCGGTATAGAACCGTGTCGCCGAGCCCGCGCATGCGTGGCATTAGCTTGATGCCGAGCTGCCGGCACAAGCTGAATACCGGCTCGGACTGGCCCTGTGTGTCGGCATGCAGTGTGTTGGGCTGGATTGCGGACTTGTTCTTCAGCAGGCCGTCCAGGATGTGGACGGCTTCCCACACGCCGCACGGGATGAAGCTGGTGAACAGCGCGATGTAGCTGTCGGCGATGTGGTGGTAGGCGATGCCGCCATAGGCACCGTAGCGGATGTGCTGGGAGCCCAGCAGGTTGTTTTCGCGCAGCTTGACATGCGTGCCGTCGGCGATGGCGGCGCGCCCGCCGCCCCAGTGTTGCGGCAGCGTGAACCGGGCGTATTGGTCGACGACATCGACCATCGCCGCTTCCAGCTTGGCCGCGGTGACGTGCTGGGCGTTGATCCGGCGCATCGTCTGCGCGGTGGTGCCGTCCGGCGCATGCCGGGCGGTTTGGCCGGGGCCGAGGTTGCAGCCATAGCCGAAGACGGTGAACAAATAGCGCTGGATGGCCTGCGCGAGCTTGGGGTCGGCGCCCGATGGCGGTCCGAAGTGGCGGGTGTAGCGCGACCAGTGCTCGGTGCGCCTGAGGATGTCCAGCAAGTGGCGTTCCTGCAGGCGGACTTGGATCTCACCCTCGAACTCGGCCAATCCGGGCGGCTGTTCCGACAGCGTCAACTGCTTGAGGTGCGGCGTTCCCTCGGCATCGAGGCTGAATTCGGTGTTGGCCGGGAAGCCGGCATCCACCGCGGCGGCGAGCGTCGTGAGTTCCGCTTTCAGGGCGGCCGCAAAATCCTCGCCCTGTTCGGGAATGCCAAGGGCGGCGCAGTAGCCTGCCAGCCGCGGTTCGCACTCCGCCCAGGGCAGGAGCTGGGCGCGGTAGTCGGCGAAGGTCTCGGCCCCCACGATGAACAGGTCGCCCGTTTGCAGGGCGTCGGCCAGATGCACGAAGACGCATACTTCCAAAGCCCGCCGGTCGAGGAGGCCAGGTTTGGCTCGGCGCTTGGCGACGAAGGCCCGCCAGCGTTGCAATGCGAAACTGAGGTCGGTGTCGCCCTCCACCTCGTCACGGCGGGCGTGGCGCAGGCGGCTCACGACGGCCAGCGCATCCAGCAGGCTGCGGTCCTGGGTCGCCGATTGCACGTCCATCAGGTCGAGCAGCCGGAACAGCAGAACCCGGTGCTTGGCGTGGATGGGCCACAGCAGCGAAAGATCGTTGCTGCGATGCCAGGCGGACACGGTTTCGCACTGCTCAGCGAGTGCGGCGGCTCCGCCTTGCTCGGACAGCAGCAGCCTGACTTGGCGGCCGAACTCCGCGTCCGTGTCCTGCGTCTGCTCAGTTTCCAGCACTTGGCCGAAGATGCCGATCAGGCTTTCCTCCGTGGCCCGGTGCTGGTCGTGCAGCTTCTCGAGCTGCTCCTTGGCGGCGGCCTGGGTGCGCCGGATGCGGCGCAGCATCATCTCGATCAGTTCGTCCCGACAGCGCATGCGCGATTGGCGCAGCAGGGCGAGCAGGATTGTGTCACGTTTGCCCGGCTGCGTGATGTCGTGGAGGTCGCTCACCTCCAGGGCGGCGGCTTCAGCCGCGAATTGGCGCAGCTTGGTGTGCGCGATGCCCTCCAGCAGCGGATCGGGACTGACTAGGCCGTCCAGCCATTCGAGGCGCTCGGTCCAGAGCCGGACTGTTTTGGGCGTCGCGGGTCCGGGCGCCTGCTTCAACCGGCTGAAGCTGGTCACGGTGCTGTCGGGCGGTTTGACCAACAGGGCGTCCAGCACGGCCTTGCACTCGGGCGTGACGCGGTGTGCAACGCGGCCGTACATGCGGGCGTGCGCCTTGGCCCGCAATCGGTTCACCAGGCGGTCCAGGGTGCTGAACGCTGGCAGTTCGGTTGCGGCCGCGTGTAGCGCTTCGATGGCCCGGTTGATGAGGTCCGCCGGGTCGCTCATCGTTTCGGCCGCTTCGGCAATGATGCTGGTGAGAAGGCGGTCCGCCGCGTCGCCATAGGCGGTAACGGACAGGTAGGCTCGCACTGCGGCCCGGTATCGGTACAGCGACTTGGTCCGGCGTGGCGCGTCAGCCCAGGCCTGGGACACATCCACCGCAAGCTGCGCGGCCAAGTGAGCGAGCGTGCTGGTATGCACGTCCTCAGGCGCCGGAAAGCATCCGAAATCGCGGCGGGACTTGAGCAGCGTCGCCAGCATCAGGCGGCCGGTATTGCCGCGGGCACTTGCCTGGATGAATGCGAGGTCGGGGTCGCTCAGGTGGTATCGCTCGTTCAACTCCTCCCGGGTCAGCCGTGCCCCCACTCGCGGGTAGGCCGTGCGGTCGATGGCGGTCATGGGCTGTCCGGAAAAGGGTGCGCCGGAGCGGCGGGGCGAGCTATGTGATTTGAATGGGATAGCAAAGGGCCGTCCAGTGTCCGCAAAGGAATACCATTCTGGACGCAGGCGTGCCGCTCCCAAGGCACACCAGGGCACCCGGACTGCCCTTTACCTGCGCGTCTCGACGGCCGACCAGAAGCCGGACCTGCAATACGACGGCCTGCGCGGCTATGCCGCCCGTGCCGGCCTCGACGTCGTGGAGGACTACTGCGACGTGGCGGTATCAGGGCGCCGAGAGGGCCGGCCGCAGCTCAACGCCCTCATGATGGCGGCGCGTAACCAGGAGATCGACTGCGTGTTGGTTTGGAAGTTCGACCGCTTCGCCCGCAGCACGCGCCATCTGCTCACGGCGCTGGAGGAGTTCGACCACCTCGGGGTGCGGTTCGTCAGCGTGCAGGCTCAGATCGACACCGACAGCCCGATGGGCCGGGCCATGTTCACCATCATCGGCGCCATGGCCGAACTGGAATCGTCGCTCATCAGCGAGCGCGTGACCGCCGGCATGAGGGCCGCCGAGGCGCGCGGCAGGCATCTCGGGCGGCCCGGCACGTCACAGCGCGTCATCAATGAAATCGAGGTTCTCGCGACCTCCACGGACCTGAGCATCCGCGCGATTCAGAAGAAGATTGCCGGCCGGGCCAGCCGCGGCATCATCGGCGAGGTCACCAAGCGCGCCAGAGCCACGCTACCTCAATCCTTGTGACCACTTTTTACACGTATCCTCAACCTACCCCTTCCATGGCAAGCCACCCGGCGGCGGTGCCGGGGAAATGTCGCGGCGCACCGAGCGCCTGCGTCCAGCGATCGCGTTACGTCCGGCGCAGGTTGCCGAGGCACGCCGCCTTCGCCGGCTGGGGGCCGAACCGGAGCAGATCGCGACCGCCCTGGGCGTGGCTATGGAGGAGGTCGAGAAGGCGCTGGTGCAGATGCGCTCGCCTCGGCCGGAGACGACGCGCGGCACTCTCAACGTCACGCTGGCCGCACACAAGGTTTTCCTGGCAGAGCGGGTCGGCGATGAGCCGCTGTGGAAGACGGTCGACCGTGTCGTGGGCGAGCTGCTGCAGCTCCGGGCCGAGAAGGCCGCTTCAATGAGTCCGCCAAGGCGGCCCAGTGCCAAGACTCAGGCAAAGCAGCTCCCCCCTTCTATGAGGTCGTGAGCATCGCGCATTTGGTGACCCCCGACGGCCGGTATTTCGTCGTGCGCGGCCGTCTTTGGCGATGTTCCTACCCGGCGCTTTCGGCCCCGGAACGGTCGCGGTTGACGCTCGAGCTCATGGCCGCACGTCGGGCGAAGGGCGTGGCGATGCGGGCCGGAGACGCGGTGGGCCGGGAGGCAGCCCGGTCCCGGATTGATGCCGCGAAGGTGGCACTGGGCGAGCGTGGGGTGACCTGGTGGACGGACGGGTCGCCGGATCTCAACCGCAGGCTAGTGGCCAACACGCCCTATGCCGATCGGTGGAGTAAGATGGGGCCGGCGTCATCCGCGAGCCGCCGCCAGCTCGTGATGGCGGCTGTCGCTACCGACATCTGCCTCGTGTTCCCCGCCATCAGCGCGGTCGAGGAAGGCTTCGAGGTGCAGGCGGTGCTGGACGCCAGCGGATCTCCGTTCGACGTCGGCGAGGAGACATCGCGCCGCCGCATGGAGCGCGCCGGCGTCTGGCTGACCTCGACCAACACCATGATCACCGGGCTCGTCGGCGATTGGAGCACGAAGGCGGGTCAAGAGATGATGCCGATCCTTTTCGCCTCCGCGCCGATGTTCCCCGTCGACTGAGGAGATCGCCATGTCCACCGCGGCGTCTCCGCTTCCGATCGAGGGCTTCGACAGCTGCTGCGCCGAGGTAAAAGGCGTGCGCCTGCACTACTGGATCGGTGGCGATCCTGATGGGTAACCGGTCGTCCTATGGCACGGCTTCCTCTCAACCGGCTATGCTTGGCGGTTCGTCGCCCCCGCGCTCGCGCACGCCGGGTTCGCCGTCCTCGCCGCCGACATGCGCGGCTATGGCGACAGCGACAAGCCGCCGGGCGTTGAGGGCTACGACGCCCGCGCTCTGGCGGAGGAGGCGCGGGCCCTGGTCGCTCAGATCGGGTTCGGCCACGGCCGCTCCGTGGTGCACGCCGCCCACGACATGGGCGCGCTCCCTGCGCTGCTCTGGACCGCCGACCATCCGGACGAGGTGAAGGCGCTCCTCTACATCGAGGCCCCTGTCATGTTGGGCGAGGTGCTGCGCCCGGTGTTCGCCTACACGCCGGAGTCGATGGCGCAGGGCTCGATGTGGTGGTGGATCCTGCCGCTTGGGCCCGGCGTCCCGGAACGGCTGATCGTCGGCAACGAGCGGGCCTTCCTCGGCTGGTTCTACGAGGGCGACCACGTCATCAATCACGACGCGTTTCCGCCCGCCGTCGTGAACGAGTACCTGCGCACCTTCTCCGGTCGCGACGGTGTGCTCGGCAGCCTCGGCGTCTATCGCGCCGCCTTCACCAGCATCGCCCAAACCGAGCCGCTGCTGAAGGCCAAGATCAAGACGCCCGTATGGGCGATGGGCGGAGAGAAGGGCTTGGGCGCGCGCGTCGGGCAGATGGTCGCGTTGGTGGCCGAGCATGTCCAGACCTCCGTCGAGCCGACCAGCGGCCACTTCCTGCCTGAGGAGGCGCCCGCGCCGGTGGCCGACGCGATCATTCACATGGCGAACACCCAAACGTTCAACTGAAGGAGAGCACTCATGGCTGACTATTCGATCACCGCGAGCGGCGAAACCGGCCCACTACCCCCGGACGATCCGAGCCGATCGCTCACCGTCTCGAGCCCTGATGACCCGAACCTGCTGCACTTGTCGGTAGTCGGGGACAATTACACGGTCCTGGTCTCCGGCAAGCAGACGGACGGGCGCTATTGCCTGATCGACATGCTGGTGCCGGATGGCAGCGGCCCGCCGCCTCATCGCCATAGCTTCGAGGAGATGTTCACGCTGCTCGAAGGCGAAGTGGAATTCACATTCCGCGGCCAGACCATGAAGGTCATGCAGGGCGCGACGGTGAACATCCCGGCTAACGCGCCGCACCAGTTCCGCAACGCCTCGGGCAAGACCGTGCACATGCTGTGCATGTGCACGCCCGCTGGCCAAGAGGAGTTCTTCGCCCAGGTCGGCGATCGTGTCGCCAGCCGCACCTCTCCGCCGCCGCAGCTCAGCAAGGAAGAGCAGGCGGAGCGCGGGAAAAAGGCTGCCGAACTGGTGCCGAAGTACAGGACGGAAATGCTCTAGCCCGACCGCCTCGTCGGCTTCGAGTCGTCGCGCAGGCGACATTATCCAGCACAAGGAGAGGGACGAAGCGATGAATGCTGGTCAGGCCCGCTATCACATCCAGGAAACAGGTTCCGGACTGCGCGACGGCTTCCCTTATTTCGCCCATCATGGCTCCATCTCGGCTATGTGGGCGAAGAAATGGTGGCCGCCCTGTGCAGCGGGCCTTTACCCGTTCGGCGATGGCAAAGTCGAAGACTTCGACCCGATCTTCGCGAAGCTGGTCGAAATCTCAGCCGACGATGCATCATGGTTGCGCAGGCCGGACGATTACGCTCGGCCCTTCCTGCCCGTAGCGCAGGATCTGGCGGGGCGCGGCGAACAGGCGCTTGCAGATGGCCGAACGGACGGAGCCCGCGACCTCTTTCTGCGGGCCGCCGCCGTTTGGCGCATTGCGCGTTTTCCAGTCAACCGGTCCCCGCTCGGCCAGGAGGCGTGGAAATGCGGTAAGGCCGCGTATGAAAAAGGCGCCGCCCTGTTCGATCCGCCAAACATGGCGGTGCACCTGCCATTCACGCGGGCCGACACCGCGGCCGGCGATCAGGAGCGACTATTTGAGGCGTATCTTCGCGTCCCGGCGGGTGTGAGTCCCGAAGCTGGCTGGCCGGTGCTGCTGTTCATCTGTGGGCTGGACGCCTAACGCACCGACAACACGCAGCGCATCCAGACGCACGTCGATCGCGGTTTCGCGACATTGAGCTTCGAAATTCCGGGTACGGGAGTCTGCCCTGCCGCTCCGAACGATCCGACCTCACCGGATCGCCTGATGAACAGCGTGCTCGATTGGGTCGAAGCTAACGCGGTGCGGTTGTCGCTCGATCCAAAGAAGGTGGCTGCACGCGGGATCAGCACCGGCGGCTATTACGCCTTTCGCCTTGCGCATACCCAGGCCGACCGGTTGGTCGCGGTTGCCGAACAGGGTGGCGGCTGCCACCACATGTTCGATCCGGCATGGATCGGTGCGCAGAACGAGCTGGAGTACCCGTTCGCGCTGGCCGACGCCTTGGCTTGGAAGTTCGGCTACCGCGACCCTGATCCCGAGGTCGCGGTCCGTAAGTATATGGCGGACGCGAAGAAGTTCAGTCTTCTCGACTCCGGGCTGCTCGATGCGCCCTCCTGCCGACTGCTGGTCCTGAACGGCATGGAGGACACGATCTTTCCGATCGAAGACAGCCTTATCGTTGCGACCCGCGGGAAGAACAAAGATCTGGTTGCGAGAGGCAATCTCTCCCACATGGGCAATCCAGGCGGAGAGCAGATCGTGTACGAGTGGCTGGATCGCGCGTTGACAGGCTAGGTCCGTCCCACTTCACGGATTGCAGATGCCGCCGGCAAGGCAGTACCTGCGTGATCGTCGATCATCTAACGGCGCTCTCATGCTGTCGTGGACCGTGGACGCAAGATCACCCAAGCGGCAGCGCGCGTTCCGGATCATCGTCGAAACGCCCGTCGAAGATAGCCGAACCAGGTCTGGAAAAAGGCTGTCGTCAAACCAGCGTCAGGAGCGAACAGATCCCACGCGTGGTAGGCGCCGGGAAATACGTGAAGCTCGGTCGCGATACCATTCTGCAGAAGGCGCGTGGCGTAGGTCACATCCTCATCGCGGAAGACGTCGAGTTCGCCGACGATGATGCATGTCGGCGGCAGGCCGTCGACCGCGGCGGTTCGTGCCGGCGCAGCGTAGGGCGACACGTCCGGGCCGCCCGCGGCCTCGCCGAGGATCAGCTTCCAAGCCGCCAGGTTGTTCTCGCGGTCCCAGACGCCGAGGCCGCTGATCTGGCGTGCGGACGGGGTCTCGTTCCGGTCGTCGATCATGGGGTAGTTCAGCGACTGGAACAGCGGCATCGGCGCGCCCTCGTCGCGGATCATGAGAGCGGTCGCCGCCGCAATACCGCCGCCGCCGCTCGCCCCGGCGATGCCCAGCCGCGTCGGATCCGCGCCGAGCGCCTTCGCTTCGCGGCAGAGCCAGCGCCAGGCGGCAAGCCCATCCTGCGCCGCGGCGGGCGCGCGTGCCTCCGGGGCAAGACGATAGTCGACGGAAATGACCATGCAGCCCACTTCGGCGGCGATCCGCTAGAGATAGGCGTCCTCTTGGGCTGCAAAGCCGAGCACTTGCCCGCCGCCGTGAAACCACAGCATGGCGGGAAGCGCCCCGCGCACGTTTGTCGGCCTGAACACCCTGAGCGGCACGGGCGCATCTTCGGAACGGGAAGCCTCGTGCGCCTCGATCAAGACGGCGGTATTGGCGGCATCAGCAGGCTCGGCCTGCGCCGCCATCTGCCGGATCAGCTCGCGCGTGCCCTCAAGGTTGCCAAGGTCGAAGATGCGCCCGTTTGGCTTCGGAACGGCCGTCAGCGCCTCAGCGAGCTCAGGATCGATCCGATCGTGGAGATTTGCAGTTTCCTCGGTCATAAGCAGCTCCTTGCTTCTATGAAGCGAGCAGACGCTCTCGCCATCAGTTGGAATAACTTGGGCGCTCAACGTCGGCGATGATGCCCGGCTGCTGCGGTGTCCAGCCAAGGACCTCGCCTGTCTTCGCGTTCGATGCCGGGCCGTTGCCCGCCACGAACATGGCCAGGCCGCCGAAATGGCTTTCCGCCTGCTCTGCCGTGAGCGACTTCGCAGGCAAGCCGAGCTGCCGGCCGATGGCTTCGGCGATGGACCGGTAGGGGACGCCTGGCTCGGCGATGGCATGATAGGCTTCGCCCCGAGCCCCGCGCTCGAGTGCGAGCCGGTAGACGCGCGCGCAGTCCAGCCGGTGCACGGCCGGCCAGAGGTTCTGTCCCTCGCCTACATAGGCGGAGAAGCCTTTCTCCCGCGCCACGGCGGCGAGCATGGGCACGAAGCCGCGCGTCTCGCCCTGTCCATGCACCGAGCGCGGATTGCGGACGACGCACGCATGCAGTCCCCGGTCCGCCAGCGCAAAGGTGTTTTGCTCGGAGGCGCGCGGGAAGGCAGAATCGACGGGCGGCCGGGCATCTTCGGAGAAGACCTCGCCGGGCGGGGTCAGGAGGACGCCTCCTGTCGCGACGATCGGCCTGCTCGAGCCGGCGAACACCTCACCGAAGACATCCAGCGCCCGGCGTTCCTCCTCGCTCATTTCCGCCATCTTCGTCATGTCCAGGCCAAAGGCCGTATGGATCACGCCGTCGGCCTCCTCCGCCGCGCGCCGCAGGACGTCCAGGTCGCCCATGCCACCCAGGACGGGCGTGACCCCGGGGGAGAGCTCGGCGGCCTTTTCACTCGTACGGACCAGGCCGTGCACCTCGTGACCGGCGTCGAGCAGCTCTCGGGCGACGGCGGACCCGATCCAGCCGTTCGCTCCCGTCAGAAACACGCGCATGTCGAACTCCTTTCGCTCGGGCGAGGATGTGCTATCCACGCCTTGTCAGCGGCTGACATAGGTCGCGTGTCAGTGACTGACAAGGGGGTAGGGGTGATGAGGGGCGGTGAGGATGTTCGTGACCGTCTCCAGCGAGCGGCGCTCGAACTCTTCCGCGAGCATGGCTACGACCGGACCACGGCGACTGGGATCGCCGCCCGCGCCGGCGTGACCGAGCGGACGTTTTTCCGGTATTTTCCCGACAAGCGGGAGGTGTTGTTCGAAGGGACGATCGTCCTGCAAGACGCGCTGACCGCCGCGATCGCCGATGCGCCCCAAGAGCTCGGCCCGCTCGACACATTGTTTAGGGCGTTCCGGTCGGCAGTGCCTCTGCTGGAGAACAACCGCCCATACTCAAAGCCGAGACACGATGTGATCTCCAGCACGCCCGCGCTCGCCGAACGGGGATTGACCAAGGTGGCCGCCCTCACCGAGGCATTAGCCGGAGCGCTGCGCGCACGTGGCGTCGCGGAGCTTACAGCCGTCCTCGCCGCCCGAACGGGAATGGCAGCCTTCGCGCACGCGACGACCTCCTGGCTTGAGGTGCTCGAGCCGGGGCTCGCTGAACGCCTCGAGGCCACGTCTCGCGAGCTTAAGGCGTTGTTGGTCTGAGTCGCATACTCGCCCAGAGCCGCCGGAAGTCTTCTGCCGAGGTGAGGCGCTCAACTGCTCGGCGGCGCGGTGCAGGCGAGCTGCTTAACGCATGCTGCCGAGAGCTCAGCCAACATTGCACCGCCACGGGCAGGAAGAGCAGGCGCGAACGTCAACATTCGACTTGATTGTCAAGCTGCAGTCTCGGCCCGATATGCCAAATCGCTCTTCACCCATGCTGAGGTTGACGCCCGGCGACTCCCAAACGTTGCGGCGGGGACCACACCGCGACCTGCCGGTTTTGATGATAAATTTCGGCGCGTAAGATCGGCCCGTACTGGCGCACCATCTCACCGGCACCTCTCAACGCGTCGTCAACGGTGCCGAAGTCACCAAGCTCAAAACCAGGAACTAAGGCGTCCTCGCGAGCGAAGAAGACGGTATAGATGGCCACCTCACCGCCTCCCCAGCCTTAGGACGCGAAGCCGCGCGCTAACCTCTCGGATTCTCGACCGAGGCCGAGTTTGAATAGATCCACGGCGTTGCCGCGGCCGATGGCGTACTTTTGACCCGGATCCATGGCTAGGTCGTCGAACCAGCGGGCCCCCTGCGTCATCTCCTCGAAAGGGTAGTCGGTAGAGAACAGCACCCGCTCCCAGCCGATCTCCTCGATGACCGACCTCAGCTCGCGCGCATGGAAGTGACCGCTGGTCGTCAGCCAGAAGTTTCTTCCGAAGTAGTAGCTGGGGCGATGCAGGGCCTTGGCGCCACGCTTGCCTTCCCGTTGCGCGTCGAGCCTATGTTGTAGGCGTGGCAGCAGAAACGGCAGCCCCTCGCCAAGATGCCCGACGATGACCTGCAGAGTCGGATAGCGGTCGAACAGGCCGGACAGCATCAGGCGGACGGCATGCGTGGCCGTCTCGTAACCGAACCCCCATGCCGATCCGACGAGCTCGGGATAGCCCTGCATTGCGCGGCGCTGGCTGGGGAGAGGTTCTCGGGGGTGGAGGTAGACGGGCACGTCCAGCTCGGCCGCCTTGGCCCAGAACACATCCGCCCCCTCGTCGAGGTACTTCACATCCTCTTCACCGCCGATGGTGCTGTAGCCGTTGATCAGGGAACCCTTGAACCCATGCTCGCCCACGGCACGCGCCAGCTCGAGGGCAGCCGCTTCGGGGGCCTGCATCGGCACGGCCGCGAAAGCCGACAGACGGTCGGCGTGGCGGCGGACGTGGCCGGCCAGTTCGTCATTGGTCGAACGCGCGAGATCGACCGCCCGGCTTGGATCGGCCACGGACTGCACGCCCGGCGCGGTCAGAGAAAGTATAGTAAACTCCACGCCGCTCCGGTCCATCTCACGCAGGTGGCTGTCGAGATCAAGTAGGCGGGCAGCGACGCTCCGAGCGTAGGCGTGGCCGTTGCGATCGTCTTCGCCCGCGGCGTCCCACAGGGCGTTGTTTGCCTCCGTAGTGGCATGCTCTTCGAGCGCGATTTTGCCGTCCATGTCTTCTCTCCAAAATCGGACATACTTCGGGAGCATCATCTCATAAGTATAATTCTGACGACGCCCGAATTCAGCTTACGTCGAGCCTTCGTAACTCTATCTGCCCAGGTGCGGTTCAGTTCCGCACGACCAGAGACGGGTGCTTGTCCTATGCGATAGCACCCTGGAGAAGCGCCGGTATTATGGCGGCGGTGTCCCAGTGGAAAGGTCTCAGGTCCAGGATGCTGCCGTGCTGGAATGTGAACTGCTGGAGGAGCGCCCAGTCGGCCTGTTTGTTCGTCTCCCGCGCCGTCGCATAGACGTGGGAACGGCTGAAGAGGGTATCGCCGTCGCCGAAGACCTGAGAGTCGCGCACCTCTAGCGACGACCAGGTCGCCTTGAACATCCGCATCCAGCGCTCTACGCCATCCCAGCCCCGCCACTCGCCGCCATAGGGCAGCGACGCCGGCTCGCAGAGCAGGCAGTCCGGATGCAGGGTGGCGGCGACCGGCTCGAACTCAGACTGCTTGGCCGCCATGAACCGCGCTTCCGCCTCATAGAAGCGCTGCAGCACGTCTCGGTTGGACATGGCGTCAGCCCTCCATAACGGCGGCGCGGTAGTCCGGGACGTTCCAGTAGAACGGCCTGAACTCAACGATCCGCTCGCCTTCGACCGTCACCACCTGCGTCATGGGTGCGTCCACGACCACGCCGGTGCTGCGTGAGCGGGTGACCAGCCGGCAGATGGCGACCACGGTGTCGCCCTCGGCGAACAGCTGGCGATCCTTGACCTCGAGCTGGTCGAACGCTTCGCTCATCTGGCGCGCCCAGTCCTCATAGCCCGCATGGCCGTGGAACTCTCCACCCCAGGGCAGGTCGGGCGACTGGTGCAGCACCACCTCAGGATCAAGGGTGGCGGCCAGGGGGGCGAAGCTCGCACCGCCGCTGGTGCCGCCGGCGTTCATGTAGGCACCCTCGGCGTCATAGAAGCGCTTCAGCACGGCGACGGGCCCGGGCTCTGACGTCTGATCAGGCGCCCCGCCGCCGCCCATCGTCGGCGCGACGTAGTCGGCCCGCAGCGGCAGGAATACCGCCATCTCCCGCGGCGCTCGTAGCAGATCCGGCAGCCGAGCCTCGTATTGAGCGCGGTAGGGCCGCTTGATCTGGACGGAGAAGAAGTCTTCCCGGTCCCGCCAGGTCTCGTGCAGCATGAACAGGCCCGGATCCTCGGCGCTCCTGTGCAGCACCGTGTTGACGAAGGTGGGCTCGCGGCGCATCTCGTCGTTCACGGCGTTGACGAGCGCCAGGTACTCGTCCTCGCAACCGGCCTTGATCGGCACGGTGGCCAGGAGCACGAACTGATTGTCGCTCATGGGCAGCCTCCCTACGCCTCGACCTCGCCGCCGTCCGGGTCGGCGCGGAAGGTGGCGGTCCCGCCGGTGCGGAAGGTGGAGGCGGTGCCGAAGGTGTCCTCCATGAACTGCATGTAGGTGACCTTGCCGCCCTGGACCTTGGCCAGGATGGCGAAGGGCGAGGTGATCGCTCGACCGAGCGTAGTGGAGCGGTAGGTGAAGCGGCCGAACACCGCCACGTTCTCGCCGGACTCGAAAATCTCCTCGATGTCGAACCCCTCGTTCTTCCAGTAGCGGCCGACGCGCTCGTAGGTCCGCACAATCGCCTCGGGTCCGGTCTGCGTGCCTGCCCACGGCATTAGCCTCTTCAGCTCGGGATTGTCGTAGTTGAGCGAGACATAGGTAGCGTCGGGCGCGACCAATTCTTCGACCGAGTCAAGATCGGTGGGGTTGTCCAGGATGGCTTTGACAACCTCGACATTGGAGCGTGGCATGGCGGGTCTGTTCCTTGACAGCTAATTTTTGGGAAGGGCTTGCTCAGGCCTGCGCGGCTGCGACGAGACCCGGGCTCAAGGCGATGTGCTTGTATTCTAAGAAGTCGTCCAAGACGGCTAAGCCGCGCATGCGGCCCTGGCCGCTCTGCTTGAAGCCGCCCTCCTCGAACTGGTCGTGCAGCACGGCCCAGTCGTTGATCCAGATCGAGCCGGCCTGCACCTCGCGCGCGACGCGCAGCGGCCGGTCGATGTCGCGCGACCAGATGCTGGCGCTCAGGCCGTACTGGGTGGCGTTGGCGAGTTCGATCGCCTGCGCCTCGGTCTCGAACCGCTGTAGCGTCAGCACCGGGCCGAAGACCTCCTGCTGGACGATGTCCATGTCGGAGCGAAGGACCTCCAGCAGCGTCGGACGGTAGAAGGCACCGCGCGCCAGCGGACCGTTCGCCACGGGGCCGCCGCGGACCACCGGCTCTGCGCCTGCCGCGATGGCCGTCTCGACCATCTTGTCGACGCGCTCGACATTGGGGCGGTCGATCAGCGGGCCCATCTCGGCCCCCGGATCCGACGCCGGCCCGACCCGCACTGCTTCCAGCCCCTCCGCCACCGCGTCGCGCAGGCGATCGGCGATGCCGGCCTGGGCAAGAAGGCGGCTCCCGGTCATGCAGAACTGGCCGGAGAAGACGGTGAGCGCCTGGACGATCTTGGGCACGGCCGCCGCCACGTCGGCGTCGTCGAAGACCAGGATCGGCGTCTTGCCACCGAGCTCCAGCCCCAGCCGCTTGATCTGGGGCGCGGCGTTGGCGGAGATGGTGCGACCCGTCTGGCTGCTGCCAGTGAAACTGATCACCGGCACGTCCGGCGAGGTCACCAGCGCGTCGCCCGCCTCCTGGCCGCCGGTGAAGACGTTCACCACGCGTCTCGGCAGGTCCGGCGTCTGCGAGATGATCTCCGCGATTAGCGCGTTCACCTGAGCCGTCTGGCGCGGCAGCATCACCGCCGCCGTGCAGCCGCAGGCCAGCGCCGGCGCCAGCGAGCGGATCACCAGCGCGACCGGCGAGTTCCAGGGCGCGATGATCCCCGCCACGCCCGCCGGCTGGCGGATCACGAGCGAAAGCCCGCCCGGAGTGATCTCGGCGGCGCGTCCTTGGTCGGTTAGGGCCAGGGCCGCGTTAAAGCGCAGCGTCTGGGGCGCGATGCCGGTCTCGAAGCGCCCATGGGCATGGACCTTGCCGTTCTCGCGGCCGAGCAGGCGCACCAGCTCCTCGCCGCGCGCCTCGAACCGGTCGGCCATGGCGTTGAGGACGCGGGCGCGAAGGGTCCGGTCGTCGGCCCAGCCTCGCCGATGGAACGCGGCTGTTGCCGCCTCGATGGCGCGACGGGCGGTCGCGACGTCCGCCTCCCAGTACCGGCCGATCGTCTCGCCTGTGGCGGGATCGACGCTGTCGCCCGGCTCGCCGCCGTCGATCCACGACCCGTCGATCCAGTAACGCGCCATCATGTCTGTCATCGTTCCACTCCGATCCTGAGCACAGGTTTGACCGCTTCGCCCGCCTGCATGTCCGCGATGGCGGTTTCGATGTCCTGGAAGTCGTAGAAGCTGAGCAGCCGATCGAAGGGGAAGCGGCCAGCTCGATGGTGTTCGATCAGCTCGGGGATGAAGAGCTGTGGGACAGCATCGCCCTGCACGATGCCGCGGACGGAGCGGCCGCCGTTCAGCAGCGTGTCGAGTTCGATCGGCGCCGCCACACCCCTGGGTGCGCCGCCGACCAGGGCGGCAACGCCGAGGGGCGCCAGCACACGGACCGCGAGGACGAGCATCTCGGGCTTGGCCGTGACCTCGAGGACGTAGTCGAAGCCCTGAGGCGCGACTTCGCGGAGGCGCCCCTCCAGATCCTCTTCGCGGGCATTGATCGCATGCGTCGCTCCGAGGTCCCGGGCGAGGGCCAACCGACCTGCGGTGACGTCCAGCGCGGCGATCACGCCCGCCGCCGCGATCCGGGCGGCCATCACCGCCGCCAGCCCGACCGAGCCTGTGCCGATGATGGCGAGACTGGCCCCGGCTTCGACCTTCAGCGCATTGAGGACTGCGCCGGCGCCGGTCTGCAGCCCGCAGCCGAGCGGCGCGAGCCTCTCCAGCGGCAGGTCGTTCGGAACCCTCACGAGGTTGCTCACGTCGGCCAGCGCATAGGTCGAGAAGGATGATTGAGCGAAGAAGTGCCCGTGAACAGGCTTGGCGTCATCGGAGCCGTGCACGCCCTGGCTGCCGTCTAATCGGGCCGCGCCAAAGCAGAGCTCGAAGCTGTGCTCGCAATAGGCGTTTCGACCGCTCCGGCAATATCGGCAGTTCTGGCAGGACGGGTAGGAGATCACCACGTGGTCGCCTGGCTTGACGGAGCCGACGCCCGAACCGACCGCTTCCACGACGCCCGCGCCTTCGTGACCGAGCACCAAGGGGAGCGGCACGGGATAGTCCTGATCACGGGCATGGAGATCGGTCTGACAGATGCCGCACGCGACCACGCGGACCAGCACCTCGGTCGGGCGCGGTTCGTCGAGTTGCAGGTCCTGGAACCTGAACCGGCCGCTCTTCTCGTCGATGACCGCTGCGTAGGCCCGCACTTGAAATCTCCCGGCTCGTATCGCAAGGAATGACTTCTGGATAGATCGGTTCAGAATGGAGGTCAAGGGTGTGCGCGCTTGCCCTTCAGCACTTGCAAAAACGCCGTCGCGAACGCGGCTGAGGAGCTTCAAAGATGCCGACCAGCAACAAACGTCATTCCGCCCTGCCGATCGACACGATGTTTCTAGATCGTTGGTCGCCCCGCGCCTCACCGGTAAGCCGATGGAGGAGGCCGACCTCATGACGATCCTTGAGGCTGCGCGATGGGCACCGTCTTCCTACAACTCGCAACCCTGGCGCTTCGTCTATGCGCGGCGGGAGACGCCGGCCTGGAACAAGCTTCTGCATCTGCTGACTCCCAACAACCAGTCGTGGGCCGGCAGGGCCGCGGCGCTTGTCGTGCTTGTGTCCAACCCGATGATGCGGCCGCCAGGTGCGGAGAATGACGTGCCGGCCTACACGCACACGCTCGATACCGGTACGGCTTCCGGCTTCATGGCGCTGGAGGCCAACAAGCTGGGACTTTATGTCCACGGCATGGTGGGCTTGGACCTGGAGCGAGCCTTCCTGGAGCTGGGTCTGCCCGAGGGCTATCGCGTCGAGGCGGCCTACGCGATCGGCTACAAGGGCGATCCGGCCGAGCTGCCAGAGCCTTTACGGCCGCAAGAGGCGCCGAGCTCGCGTCGGTCCTTGGCGGAACTCGCCTTCGAGGGCGGCTTCCCGAGCCCGGCCTGAGGTGAGCGCCATACGTGGTCGGACCCGGCCGGCCACATGCTCATGATCTCGGCAATCGACGCCTGCAAGGTCGCGCGGTCCACGCCGTCCCTTGCCTGGGCGGAGATGCCGACGAGGAAGCCGTTCAACGCCACGGCGAGCGCGGCAGCGTTCCGCTCCGGCGACAGCTCTCCCAGCTGGACGGCGCGTTCGACGCAGCCGCGTATCGCCGCGAGATTGGCCGCCCGGACATCCGCCACAAAACGCTGCACCTCAACCGCTTCCGGCGAGCAGCTCATAGTCGATGAGCAGACGAGGCAACCCAGCGGGTGGTCACTGCAGGTCTGCATGTCGACTGAGGCCCGGAGCGACTGCTCCAGCGCCGCGCGGGGCGACATGGCCGGATCGAATAGCGGCGCCAGACACGTCCCGTAGGTCTTAGCGTAAAGCGCCAGGGTTTCGCGAAACAGCGCTTCCTTGGACTCAAACGCAGCATAGAAGCTCGCCGTGGATATGTCGCCCATCGCCTCTCGAAGCTGGGCTAGCGAGGTGGCTTCGTAGCCGTGTCGCCAGAACAGGTGCATCGCCTGCTCGACCGCTTGATCCCGACTAAAGCCGCGGGGACGACCCGTCCTCGCCATCAGAACACCACTCTGTATCGTTGCACGCACCAGATGCGCGTCAGCGCATTGCTTGGCATACGACAGGAGTTGGGGAGGCGCGTGGCGACGGTCAAGCTGCGAGCCTGTAGTGGGTCGGTACTTCTCCGGTGTCCCTGAACCGCTCCTTCCAAGCGGCCGCGCAAAATTCTGGAACAACCGGGCCAGAAGTGTGTTATCTTGGGAACGGCGGGCAGGCCGACTGAGCCTTGGTTGACCCCCTGGTCAGCGAATCGCTGCGTCGTTAAAGCGGCTTAGTAAGTGGAGGACCTACCGATGAGCTCGAACCGCATCGACGTCCATACGCATCTCGTGCCGCCGTTCTGGGCCAAGGACCTGCCCGAACATGGCGGCGATCCGTCCGGCTGGGGCGCGCCCGAGTGGTCGCCAGAGCAGCTGCTAGGCTTCATGGACGAGGAGGGGATCGCGGTCAGCATGCTCTCGCTCACCGCGCCTGGGATCGAAGGCTGGAAAGGCGCGGACCGGATCGACATCGCCCGCCGCGTGAATGACTACGGCGCCGAACTCGTGAGCCGCCATCCCGGCCGGTTCGGCTATCTCGCCACCCTGGTCCTGCCCGATGTCGACGCCGGCTTGGCGGAGATCCGCCGCGCCTATGACGAGCTCGGCGTGGACGGCGTCTGCCTGCACAGCAACTTCGACCACGTCTATCTCGGCGACGATCGCTTCCTGCCGATCTGGGAGGAGCTGGACCGCCGCTCGGCCGTCGTGTTTATCCACCCGACCACGCCCGAAGCCGCCGTGCTGGCGGGCATTCCCGGACCGATCGAAGACTATCCGGCTGATACGACGCGCGCCGCGCTGCAGCTCGTCGTCGCCGGCCACATGACCCGCTTCGGCAACGTCAAGATCATCCTCTCGCACGGCGGCGGCTTCCTGCCCTATGCCGCGAGCCGCTTTGCGGAACTTACCGCTTCGCTGCACCCCGACCGTTCGGCCGAGTCGCTGATGGCGGAGATGCAGCGGTTCTATTTCGACACCGCGTTAGTTGCGCCGAGCGGCCTGCCGAGCCTGCTCGCGTTCGCGAAGCCAGGCCATATCCTCTACGGCACCGACTATCCGTACGCGTCTACCGCCGTGTCAAAGGCTTTCACTAGGAGGCTCGACGACGCTGAAGGCTTGTCCGCGGAGAAGCTGTCGGAGATCAACACTGGTGCACGTACGCTTTTCGGTCGACTGGCAGGGTCGGCTCGCAGTTGAACCTTCGTACCTAAGGAGTTCCGTCTCTTCCCCCGACCGCCGTCTTTGTGAAATGTACTTCGCAGGCGATGTCCTCTGGAATGGAAAGATCTGTGTTTAATTTGTAAGGCCGCTCGATGACGGTTGACCCTGCAAGCCTGAAGTGCGCGGACGCTCTACGCGTGCGCTCGATCGAGAGCAGCCGCGAGCTCGACTGGCAGTCGGCGCTCGTCGAGCATCAGCAAATTCTGGAACATGAAAATACGTTCGAGACGCGGCCGACGCCCGATCAAACTATTGTTGTGATGACGCGCGGGGAACAGGAACTTGAGGTCCTATCGGGCGGTGTTTGGCGACGTGCCACTTACAGGCCCGGCGCAGTGGGTCTCACACCGGGAGGAGCAACCGACCGCTTGCGGAGGCGAGTGAACCGGGAGGCGGGACCTGCCTGCAAGATCAACATCTACATTCCCCAAGCTCTCTTCGACGAGGCAGCCGACCAACTCTGTCGAGGTGGGTCGGTGCCGCCAACGCCTTTGGTGGCGCACGGTTACGTTGATGCTCCCATTCGATATGTCGCCTTGGCTCTTCTCGACGGCCTTCGAGAAGGTGCCTCGACCCTTTACGCTGATAGTGCCGTCTGCTGGCTGGTCAGGCATCTTCTGACCTTTGGTTGTGAAAGTTCGTCCGGGGATCGCGAAGTGCGTCAAAGCGCGGCGATAGACAAGAGAATAGGCAGAGCGCTGGAGCTCATCAGTCATCACTATGCCGAACCGGTCTCAATCGATGAACTCGCTACTGAGTCAGGCGTGAGTAAATTCCACTTCGCACGGCTGTTTCAGCAGGCCACGGGCACGACACCTTACCGTCACTTGCGCGATACGCGGCTTAATGCAGCCAAGCAGTTACTGCTGACGACGGATCTCTCCATTAGTGAAGTTGCCCGGAAGTGTGGGTTTGGACGACCAAACCACTTTACCACCCAATTCAGAAACCGCTTCAGCATTGGACCACGTGACCTCCGTTTGAGCGGTCGGTCCCATGGTTGAGGCGACGCCCTTCCGCAATCTTGCGGAACTTGTCCAAATTCTTGCCAATCTAGGAACCATGCTCCCGTGCGCATGTATTCCTGGCAGTTGCGGAGCCGTGGCATGAATTCAGACACCTACCCTGGTTTCTGGAAGGACGTTCAACCCAGGCTGGTGCGTCGTGGGACTTTTTGGATTCCGGGCGAGCGGGTCGACATCAACGGGCAGATCTACCAGCGCGGGCCGCTCTTTGCGGAGTGGGAAGCGCCCGAAGAGGTGACGCATCCGTGGCCGATCGTGCTCGTCCACGGCGGCGGATACCAGAGCACCGAGTGGCTGGACACGCCCGACGGTCGCCCGGGGTGGGCTCAGCGGCTCGTCGAAGCGGGATACGCCGTCGTCTTGGTTGATCGACCTGGCCAAGGGCGGTCGCCTTTCCATCCCAAGACCATGGGCGAGATGGGCCCGCCGTTCTCCTATGAGGGCGGGCGGAAGATCTATTTTCCGGAGGACCCAGAGGGCCGGCACACGCAGTGGCCCTTCGACCCTTTCGACGAGGCGGCAATGGATACGTTCATCGCCGACTACGGCCCGTTGCCCGCCGACCTCGCCTTCTCGGAGGATATGGAAGCCGATCGCCTTGCTAAGCTGCTTGACGGGATCGGGCCGGCGATCCTCTTGACGCACTCGGCGTCGGGGCCTGTCGGCTGGCTTGTCGCAGACCGCCGGCCCGGGCTGGTCAAGGCCATCGTCGCCGTCGAGCCGATGGGGCCGCCGTTCGCCGAGATCCCCAACATCGGCAAGCTCACCTGGGGTCTGACTGCGTCGCCGCTTGGCTATGCGCCCGCGCCCCGATCGCCCGAGGAGGTGGAAACCGCGGCGCCCGGCGTGCTGACCCTGCCTGCGCTGGTCGGCCTTCCCATCGCCGCGGTGATCGGGGAGACCTCGGCTTTCGCGCCCGCCAGCCCGCCGATCGTCGGCCGACTGAAGGCGGCAGGCGCGGCGGCGGAGCTGATCCGGCTTACCGACCATGGCGTGACCGGCAACGGCCACGGCCTGATCTACGAGAAGAACTCCGATGCGGCCCTGCAGCCGGTCATCGCCTGGATCACACGATTGGAGGACGGCGCATGGCGCGGAATGAGCGGCAGGGATCGGCCACATGATCGGGCCGGACTTGACCCGGCGGGAAGTCGTCGCCTCGTCTTTAGTTGTAGGGGGAGCCGCGATGGCCGGTGATATTTTGTCGACCGCACAAGCGTCCGCGGAACCTCTGGGGCGCCGCATCGACGTGACGCTGAAAGTCAACGGCCACGACCACCGGCTGACGGACCTGGACGCGCACACCACGCTGCTCGAGGCTCTGCGCGACCATCTCCAGCTGACCGGCACCAAGAAGGGTTGCGGCCTCGGGCATTGCGGCGCCTGCACGGTGCACATCGAAGGCCGTCGCGTGACCTCGTGCCTAGTCCTGGCGGTGATGGCGCAAGGCCGGTCGATCACCACGATCGAGGGCCTCGCCAAGGATGGCGAACTGCATCCGCTGCAGGCCGCCTTCATCGAGCATGACGGCTTCCAGTGCGGCTACTGCACGCCGGGCCAGATCATGAGCGGGGTGGCGTGCATCGCCGAGGGCCATACCGGCTCCGACGACGAGATCCGCGAGTGGATGAGCGGCAATCTCTGCCGCTGCGGCGCCTACAGCAACATCGTTGCCGCCGTACGCCAGGCCGCGGAGCGGTCGTCTTGACGCCCTTCGCCTACGACCGGGCGCCGAGCCTTGCGGCCGCCGTCGCCACCCGCGCGCGCCATCGCTCCGACGGGGCGCGCGAGCCCGGTGCGGACTTCTTCGCCGGCGGCACCGACATGGTCCAGCTCATGCGAGAGGGGCTGCGCAACCCCGACCGCGTCGTCGACATCACCGGCCTGCCGGGGCTGGACCGGATTGAAGACCGCGGCGGCTCCCTGCGGCTAGGCGCGCTGGTGCGGATGAGCGACGCAGCTGCGCACCCCTTGCTGCGGGACCGTTATCCCGTTGTCTCCGAAGCCCTCCTCGCCAGCGCCTCGGCACAAGTGCGAAACCTCGCGACACTGGGAGGCAACCTGCTGCAGCGCACGCGCTGCGGCTACTTCCGCGATCCCGGTTCGCCCTGCAACAAACGCGAGCCCGGCAGCGGCTGTCCGGCGATCGCAGGGCAAAACCGCTTCCACGCCATCTTCGGCGGGAGCGAGGCCTGCATCGCCACCTACGCGGGCGACTTCGCCAATGCTCTCGCCGCCCTCGACGCAACCGTGACGATCGCCGGGCCGTCGGGCGAGCGCGCGATCGCCGTGACCGACCTGCACCGGCCTCCCGGCGCGACGCCGGAGGTGGAGGCGCAGCTTGCGCCGGGCGAGCTGATCACCGCCATCGACCTGCCGGCAGACCGGCGCGGATGGCGCTCGCACTACCTCAAGGTCCGCGACCGGGCGAGCTTCGAGTGGTCGATCGCCTCGGCGGCCGTGGCGCTCGACCTGGACGGCGGGGTCGTGCGCGACGCCCGGATCGCAGTTGGCGGCGTGGCCACAACGCCCTGGCGGCTGCCGCAGGTGGAGGCGGCCCTGCGCGGCCGCCGGCTGACGCCCGAGCTGGCGCGCGGGGCGGGGGCGCTGGCGGCGGAGGGAGCGATCCCGCGCGGGCGCAACCTCTACAAGGTCGAGTTGATCCGGCGCACGGTGGCGCGGGCCCTGGAAGAAATCGGAGGCCCGGCATGAGCGTGATCGGAGCGCCGCTGAGCCGGGTCGACGGCCCTGACAAGGTCACAGGCCGGGCGCGCTATGCGGCGGAGTTCCATCCCCACGGCCTCGTCTATGCCGCCACCGCCGACAGCACGATCGCGGCCGGCGAGATCACGGCCATCGACGTCGCCCGCGCCGAGCGCGCGCCCGGGGTCCTCTTGGTGCTGACCCATTTCAACGCCGACAGGCTGCCCTACCAGGCGCCGGAGGAGCGGCTGGCGGTAGACCCCGTCGCGGGCGACCAGCTCCGGGCGCTCGATGCGCCGCAGGTGCGCTTCAGCGGCCAGCCGATCGCCGTCGTCGTGGCGGGGACGCAGGCGCAGGCCGAACACGGCGCCTCGCTGGTTCGCGCGACCTACGCGCCCGACGCGGCGGCGCGCACCCGCTTCGATCCCGCGCTCGCCGAGCCCACCTCCGGGGCGGCGGCCAAGAAGAATCGCGGACCTGAGACCCGCAAGGGTGACGCCGAGGCCGCGCTGGCCCGCGCGGCAGTGGGGATCGATGCGACCTACCGCAACGGCCGCGAGCAGCACCACCCGATGGAGCTGAACGCCACGGTCGCGCAGTGGCAGGGCGATCGGCTAACCCTGTGGAGCAAGTCGCAATGGGTGCAGAACGAGCGGGACGAGATCGCCCGCCGATTCGGCATCCCGCCCGACCACGTCCGCGTCATCAACCCGTATGTCGGCGGCGCGTTCGGATCGGTGCTGCGTACCTGGCCGCATGTCACCCTGGCGGCGATGGCGGCGCGGCGCCTCGGCCGTCCGGTGCGCCTGGAGCTGACCCGGCGGCAGATGACCACCTATGTCGGCGCGCGCGGCATGGCCGAACAGCGCGTCCAGCTCGGCGCGGAACGCGACGGGCGGCTGACCGCCATGGTGCACGAGGTCGTCGGCCAGACCTCGACCTACGAGGAGTTCGCCGAGCCGGCGCTCGGGCCCGCTGGCGCGACCTACGCCTGCCCCAACCGACTGACGCGCTACAAGCTGGTTCGCATGAACGTCAACATGCCCTGCCCGATGCGGGGACCGGGCTGGGCGACGGGGCTGATCGCGCAGGAGATCGCCATGGACGAGCTCGCTGAGCGGGTCGGGCTGGACCCGATCGAACTGCGCTTGCGCAATTACGCCGAGCGTGACCCGATGAAGGACCTGCCTTGGACCTCCAAGCGGCTGCGCGAATGCTACGCACAGGGCGCCGAGCGGTTCGGCTGGGGGCGGCGAGAGCCCAGCCCGGGCGTCATGCGCGACGGGCGCGACCTGGTCGGCTACGGCATGGCCACCGCCATCTACCCGGCCGAGCGCTACCCGACCTCCGCCTCGGCGACGCTGTTCGCGGACGGCCATGCAGAAGTGCGCTGCGCTACCACTGACATGGGCCCGGGCACCTACACCTCGGTCACCCAGGTCGCCGGGGACGCGCTCGGCCTGCCCGTTGCGCGCGTCCGCTTCGAGCTGGGCGATTCCAGCTTTCCCAGGGCCAAGGAGCATGGAGGCTCCACCACCATTTCCAGCGTCGGTCCAGCGGTGCAGGTGGCCTGTGCCGCGCTGAAGGCGAAGCTCGCCACACTCGCCGCAGGCCACGGCATGGATCCGCAAGACGGCGCGGCCGTGCTGCGCCGGGCCGGGATGGACAGCCTGACCGCGGATGGAAGCGCGGAGCCTGACGAGGCCAACAAGAAGAAGTGTGCGATGAACGGCTTCGGCGCGGTGTTCGCCGAAGTTCGCGTCGACGCCGACCTCTGCACCGTCCGGGTCCGCCGCCTGATCGGCGCCTACGACATCGGCCGCGTGGTCAATCCAAAGCTCGCGCACAGCCAGGCGATCGGCGGCATGGTCGGCGGCATCGGCATGGCGCTCTTGGAGGAGGTCGAGTGGGACGATCGCCTCGGCCGTGTCGCCAACGGGACCATCGCCGAATACCTCGTGCCGGTGAACGCCGACGTCCACGAGCTCGACGCCCTGTTCGTCGAGGCCCGCGATGAAATCCTCAATCCGCTGGGGACCAAGGGCGGGGCCGAGCTCGGCCTGTGCGGCGTAGCGCCCGCCATTGCCAATGCCGTGTGGCACGCCACCGGCAAGCGCATGCGCGAGCTGCCGATCACCCCCGACCGCCTGCTCATGGCCTGAGGAGAAGACCGATGCGCCTCCCGCTGCTCCCGCCCGACCGGTTGAACGAAGACCAGCGCGCCTTCTACAACCGAGCGCTGAAGCAAATCGAGCATGGTGGGTTCACCGCCTTCAAAACGCGCGACGCGCACGGCGCCCTGCTTGGACCTTGGGGGGTGTTCCTGCACGAGCCGCCGGTTGGCCAAGCTCATTACGACCAAGTCGAGGCGATCTCCGCCCTGAAGCGTCTTCCTGGCTCAGCCAAGCAGGTCGCGATCCTGGTGACTGGCGCCTTCTACAAGGCGGCCTATGAGCTCTACGCTCACGCCGCCACCGCGGAGCGGGAAGGCATGGCGCCCGGCAAGGTCGCCGCACTCGCCGCAGGGCAACGCCCCGTTGACCTCGCACCCGACGAGGTAGTCGCCTACGACGTGGCCTCCGCTCTGTTGACGGGCGGTGTGCTGCCCGGCGCCGTCTACAAGGCAGCGCGGGATCGGTTCGGCCAAGGCGGGCTGAATGAATTGGTCCTCTGGGTCGGCCTCTATGCTCAGGTCTCGATCACGCTGAACGCGTTCGACGTGCAAAGCGAGGAGGAATACCCGGCGTGAGGGTCGGTCACCCAACTCGCCAGGGAAATGACCTTTCATGAAGGAACGTCTGGAGAGATCATCATGAGCAAGACATGGCTCATCACGGGCTGCTCAAGTGGCTTCGGCAAACGTCTAGCTGCCGCTGTCGCCGCACGCGGAGACAATCTGATCGCAACGGCCAGGAAGGTCGACGAACTTCAGCAGTTATCCGCCGCCCATCCCGAGACCGTCAAAACAGCCGCGCTCGACGTGACGGAGAAAGGCTCGGCCGCCGCAGCCGTTCAGCTTGCGGAGAGCGCATTCGGCGGCTTGGACGTCCTCGTGAACAACGCAGGCTTCGGCTTCATCGGCGCCGTTGAGGAGGCTACGCCGGAGGAGTACAGGCCAATCTTCGACACCAACGTCTTCGGCTTGATCGAGACGACGCGAGCCGCCCTACCAGCCTTGAGGAAACGGCAAGGCGGCCGGGTGGTCAACTTTTCATCCGGCGCCGGGGTCGCAGGGGCGGCCGGCTACGGATATTACAACGCCACTAAGTTCGCGGTCGAAGGCCTGTCCGAAGCTCTCGCGCAGGAGTTGAAGCCGCTGGGCGTTTCCGTCATCATCGTAGAACCGGGACCTTTCCGTACGGAGTTCCTGGGTCGATCGATCAAGACCGCCAGGCAGGAGATCGAGGCCTATGCCGAGACTTCAGGCAAGCTGCGGCACTACCGCGACAGCAACAACGGCCAACAAGCTGGCGATCCGGACAAGGCTGCCGCCGTGGTCCTCAAGGCCGTCGATGCGCAAGATCCTCCGCTGCATCTGCCGCTTGGCCCAATCGCCTATGACATAGCGGACAAGAAGCTGCGTTCATTCCGAGAAACCATCGACGCGTGGCGCGACGTCGCCATCGCTACCAACTTCGCCTGACTGGAGAGACGCAATGATCACGATGTATGTCACCTATGCCGGCGACGCGCAGACGCCGTTTAATCGAGACCATTGGATCAACGTCCACCTTCCACTGGTCCGCGAATGCTGGGGCCCCCACGGTCTAATATCCGCCGCGGCCTTTTTCCCGTCTGGTGACGGAGGCGGCCTGATCGCCATCTGCCCGTGCGTGTTCCGCGATGAGGCTGCGATGAAGGCGGCCTTGTCCTCGCCCGAGACCAAGCGGGTGATGGACGACGTCAAGCTCGTCACCGACGTCGAGCCCAAGCAAAGCCTAGCCAAACCCCTCTGACGGGAGGCGATCATGCTCAAGGACAAGGTCATCATCGTTACCGGCGCCGGATCGGGTATCGGGCTGGCCGCTGCGCAGCTTCTTGCTCAGGCTGGCGCCAAGGTCGTCGTCAGCGGGCGTGAGAACGACCGCCTCTCTGATGCCGTCGATGATATTCGGCAGGGCGGCGGCGCGGCGATCGCTGTAGCCGCCGACGTCTCCAAGGAGGCGGAGGTTGCGGCTCTGGTCGACCGTGCCGTTTCGGAGTTTGGGAGGTTGGACGGCGCGTTCAACAACGCCGGCGTCGAGATGCACAACAAGCTGGTGCCCGACCTGACGTCGAAGGACTGGAATGCTGTGTTCGATGTCGACGTGACGGGCGTCTTCCTGTGCATGCGGTATGAGATCGAGGCGATGCGGAAGACGGGTGGGGGCGCCATCGTCAATAATTCCTCGATGAACGGGCTGGTCGCCATCCCGCACGCCACGGAGTATGTGGCCGCCAAGCACGCGGTCATCGGCGCCACGCGCGGCGCCTCCAGCGAGGCACGCGAGACCGGCGTGCGGGTGAACGCCGTCCTGCCGGGACTGATCGAGACCGCGATGATCGATCGACTCAAGGATGAACCAGGCTTCAAGGATCACTATGCCGCCGCCCTGGAACGGCATTCGATCGGCCGCTTCGGCAAGCCCGACGACGTCGGATACGCCGTCAGATGGCTGCTGTCAGAGGAAGCAGCCTTTATCAACGGGGCTATACTGGCGGTAGACGGCGGTTACACGGCAAGGTAGCAAGTGGGCGCTTAGTCCTTATTGATAGACAATGCGCATTCTAAGTCCGGTCATGTCGCCGCCTCTGTGGTCATCCGCTCCTGGAAGAGACTTTGCAGGTGAGTCAGAAAGGCGCGCACAGCCGGGTTTGCGTTCCGACTTTCCGGCCAAAGCGCGGTGATGTTCTGCCGCTCGACTGCAAACTCGGGCAGTACCGGGACCAGTTCACCGCGCGCCACGTAGGGCGCCGTGATGAAGGTCGCGCTGACGCCGATGCCGCCACCGGCCGCAAGTGTCGCAACGAGTGCGTCGCTCACGTCAACCACAACGCCGGAGGACGGCACAATTTCGGCGGCGCGGCCGCCGATCGAAAAAGGCCAGCGAAAGACCTGGCCCGTATTCTGGTAGCGGAAGTTGACGGTTTGATGCGCCTCCAAGTCGTCGGGGTGCATCGGGGTGCCATGGTTGGCCAGATAGGCAGGTGATGCGAAGGCACAGAGCCGATATGGCGCGAGTCGACGCGACAGCAGCTGCGAGTCCGCGAGTTCGCCGATCCGCACGGCGACATCGATTCTCTCCGCGATGATGTCGATGACCTCGTCGTTGAGCCGCAGATCGATCGTGACGTTCGGATATCGCATGCGGAACGCCGGCAAGCTCGGCGCGATAACGTGGACGCCGATCGGCAGCGGCGCCGCGATCCGCAGCAAGCCGGACGGCTCTGAGCGCGCAGATAGAGCTACTTGCTCGATCTCTTCCGCATCACGCAGCAGTCTGACCGCGCGTTCGTGCAGCTCGCGCCCTTCGGCCGTGAGCGCTAGCGAGCGCGTTGTGCGGGTGAACAGCGAAACGCCTAGCCTCTGCTCAAGCCGCTGGATGCTCTTGCTTACGGCCGATGGCGAGATCGACAACGATCGCGCGGCCGCGGTGTAGCTGCCCAAAGATCCGGCCCGCGCGAAGGCGATCAGGCCGGTCAGCCGCTCCAACCCGATTTGTGCCGTCATGGCATAACTGAGATGACTATGCGCGCCATTGTCAAGCAGGGAGACAATAAACATCTGGCCGGATAACGGGTTGTGGAACTCGCGCCGATGCCCACTCCAACACTGCAACGGCGAGTATTGGCCTCAAGACTGAAAGATGACGTGATGGAGACAGCGGAGATGAAATCGGTGCGCCAGCACGCATTCGGTGGTCCTGGAGTGCTTCGCTACGAGGATGCTCCGCTTCCCAGACTAGAGACGGGCGAATTGCTCGTCCGGGTGTGCGCCGTTGGCGTGAATCCTCCGGATTGGTATCTGCGGGAAGGCTACAAGGCGTTGCCGCCAGAGTGGCGCCCGCAAGTGGCGTTTCCACTTATCTTGGGAACTGACATCTCAGGCGTCGTGGAGGCGGTCGCCGCCGATGTTCAAGGCTTCTCGGTCGGCGACGACGTTTATTCGATGGTGCGCTTCCCGAATGGCGCAGCAGGAGAAAGCAAGGCTTACGCCGAGTATGTGACCGTGCCGGCATCGGAAGCGGCTCTAAAGCCGGCGGGCGTCGATCACGTGCACGCCGCCGCGGCGCCGATGTCGCTGCTCACCGCATGGCAGTTTATGATCGCGTTGGGCCATGACGAACCGAACCCGCTACAGCCGCACCAGCATGTGCCGGTGCCGCTCACGGGTAGGACCGTCCTGATCAACGGCGCTGCCGGTGGCGTGGGACATTTCGCAGTGCAGATCGCCAAGTGGAAAGGCGCGCGCGTGGTCGCCGTGGCGTCCGGCGATCACGAGGCGTTCCTGCGCGAGCTCGGCGCCGATGACTTCATCGACTACGCGAAGCACGCGCCTGAGGACGTCGCGCGGGACCTCGATCTCGTCGTGGACGCGGTGGGTGGCCCGAACGCCGCCCGGTTCCTGCGGACGCTCAAGCCAGGCGGCGCCCTGTTCCCGATCTTCCCGCTGGGGTTCGACGGCGCCGAGGAAGCGGATACGCTGGGAGTAACCGTCTCGGCCACCCAGGTCCGCTCGAGCGGGGCTCAGTTGGCCGAAGTAGGGCGGCTGCTCGACGACGGCACCATCCAAGTCGCGATCGACAGCGTTTTCTTGCTCGCCGAGGCCCGCGAGGCGCACGAACGGGCGGCACGAGGACACATGCGAGGAAAGATTGTCCTCACTACTGAGCCAAGCTCGAGTGACCGTTCCGGGCGCTAGCCCGTCTTATTCAGCGCATGCCAGGGAATCGCTGGCGGATGTAGCGTAAGCGTCTGATATAAAGCAGAGATTTGGGTGTCGAGGCCAACCTTTGCCAAATTGGACGCTGCCACACCCGCCATGGTCGAAGATACCCTGCTCCCGTTCGCGCTGCCATCGGTGCAGCGCAAGAAAGTCACCGCCGCGTTCGATGGCGGACGCATGACCTCCGATGGCGGCGTCATGCTGCTCGCCACCATCGAGACTTCCCTTGGCATCGCCACCAGGCTGGCCGGGCTAATCGCTGACCCACGTAACCCGGCGTTCGTGACGCACAGCGTCGCCGACATTTTGCGTGCGCGCATGCTCGCCATCGCCTGCGGCTACGAGGATGGCGACGACCTCGATCATCTGCGCACCGATCCCGGCTTCAAACTCGCCTGTGGACGCTTGCCCGACAGCGGCCGTGACCTTTGCTCGCAGCCAACCGTATCGCGTTGGGAGAACGCCCCCGATCTGCGCCAGGTCATGGGACTGACCTACGCCATGGTCGATCTCTACTGCGCCAGCTATCCACGTCAGCCCCGCGCCGTCACGTTGGATATCGACGACACCGTCGACGTCGTGCACGGCCACCAGCAGCTCTCGCTGTTCAATGCCCATTACGACGAGCGCTGCTTTCTGCCGATCCACGTCTACGACACCGCGACATCGCGTCCCGTAGCGGTGCTGCTTCGGCCCGGTACGACGCCGTCCGGCGCAGAAGTTCGCAACCATCTGCGCCGCCTGGTCCGCCGGATCCGGCAGCATTGGCCCGATACCCGGCTGACCATCCGAGGCGACGGTCATTACGGCCGTCCCGAGGTGATGGCGTGGTGCGAGACCAACGGTGTCGACTACATCCTCGGTCTGCCGGGCAACAAAGTCCTGGACCGCCTGGTAGAACCGGCTGCCGACGATGTGCGGGTTCGCCGTGCCGAGGCGCAGGTTCCAGTGGTCCGCGGCTATACCGAGGCGCGTTACGGCGCCGGGTCTTGGCGCTGCGAACGGCGTGTCGCGGCCCGCATCGAGGCGACCACCAAGGGCCTCGATATCCGCTTCGTCGTGACCAACATCAAAGGCGGCAGCACGGAGTGGCTGTATGACACTCTATACTGTGCCCGCGGCCAGGCGGAGAACCTGATCAAACTGCACAAGGGCCAGCTTGCGTCCGACCGCACCAGTTGCCGCTCGCCACTCGCCAATCAAGTGCGGCTCGTGCTGCATACCGGTGCCTTCTGGCTCATGCTCGGGCTGCGCGACGCTATACCCAAGCCACAACCGCTGGCCCAGGCCGAGTTTACCACCTTGCGCATGCGCCTGATCAAGATCGGCGCCCCCATCGCCGAGACCGCCAGTCGGGTGCGGATCGCCTTTGCCGCCGCCCATCCCAAAGCGGCGCTGTTCGCCAGCCTTGCCCGCGTCCTCCAACCCGCCGGACCGTGACCCAAGGGGCAAGCGCCCCGAACTCACCCCAATCCTGCCAACCTCCAGCGCCTGTCAGATACGGTCCGATCAGCGGTGAAAAAGACGACAGGAAACCCACGTCCCACGCTCAGGATACCGCCGCCGCTTCAGCGCACTGAATAAGACGGGCTAGCGGGCGGAGCAACCCGATAATTAGGGACGCGAAGATTCGCCAGGGCACCAAGGCGTGGTTCGAGATTGTGGGCACGCTGATGAGTGAGGCTGCGACCCGGTCCGGCCTCTTGCCGGACCTCAATGTCTCGCTCGTGGAGCAATGTACCGACGGAGTCGAGCTGTCCGCCGGCCTCATTCAGGGCGTCCGTTTCGACATCCGAGACGGCCGGCCATCGTTCCGCGCCGGGGTTCGGCGGAACGAGCAGGCCGACATCGTCGTGAAGGTCACCGCCGCGGCCGCGCGTAAGCTTAACCTGATGCGCGGCCTAGCTTATCACGCCGCACTCGACCGGTTTCTAAGCACGGGAGAGATGAGAGTGAGCGGCAATGTCTCCCGTCTCGGCGCCTGGCTGGATGCGGTGCACGATCCGATCGTCGACCGTACCCGCCCATGACGCCACGTTCCTGTCGCCTGAGGCTCGCCTCTAAATTCGCATTCCGCCCGAGACCTCGATGCGTTGAGCGTTGACCCAGCGATTATCCTCGGAAAGCAGCGAGGCGATCAGTGGGCCGATATCGTCGGGCTGGCCGGGGCGGCCGAGTGCCGTCATCCCCGCGATCGCCTTGGCGACGTCCGGATTGTCGCGCACCACGCCGCCGCTGAAGTCCGTCGCGATGGCGCCGGGGGCGACGCAGTTGACCGCGATGCCGCGCTCACCGAGCTCGAGGGCCATATATTTGGTCATCGTCTCGACCGCCGCTTCATGGTCCCGTAGGCGGCGCGGTGGGGCATGATGATCCGGGTCAGGCCGGAAGAGATGTTCACGATGCGGCCGCCGTCGTTCATCAGCGGCACGAGCTTCTGGCTGAGGAAGAAGACGCCTTTCACGTGGATTCGATAGAGCAGGTCGAACTCGTCTTCCGTCGCATTCTGAAAGCCCATGCCGCTCGAGTTGCCGGCGTTGTTGACGAGGAAGTCGAACCTGTCAGCGCCGAACGACCTCAGCGCCTCGCGGGTTGCTTCGACGAAGCCGTCGAATGAGCCGGCATCGCCGGTGTCGAGCTTGAGGGAGATCGCCCGGGCGCCCGCCTGCTCGATGAGAGCCACGACGTTTGCGGCCTCATCCTGGTTCGTCTTGTAGGTGACGATCGAGTCGACGCCGCGCGCCGCGAGACTGATAGCTGTGCTGCGGCCGAGCCCGCGGCTTCCGCCGGTGACGATGGCGATCTTGGGTTCACTTGGGGTGTAGACTTGGATGGACATGGAAAACCTCATCAGTTCGCCGTGTCGTATACGCTCCGGCGCCCACCCCCCGAATGCCGGAAGCCTCCCAATTTTTGCCTAATCCTGCCTCGGGCCTATATGGCATTCGCAACGAAGGAGAGCATTGACGTGCCAAGGGCGCTGGCGGGGGCCATATCGGCGTACACGGAGAGCCGGGCCGGGTCGTCGCCCTATAGGACGCAGATCGACGGACTTATCATCCTGCGATCCACCGACGACAAACCGCCGGCGCAGTTCATCACCAAGCCTTCGATCTGCGTCGTGGCGCAGGGATCGAAGAGTACGAGCTTTGGCGGTCACCGCTTCGAATATCGCGCAGGACAGGCATTGATCGTGGGGCTTGAGGTTCCCTCGGTCGGTCGGATCACCGGTGGAAGCGAGGACGAACCTTTCCTTGGCGCGTCCATCGAACTCGACCGGGCGATCCTGCGCGAGGTTCTAGAAGGGCTGAAGACGCCGCCGCAGCCAACGCCCGAGCGCGGCCAGGCTATTTTCGTGACGGCCTTCGATGAAGCGCTGGAGGACTGCGTGGTGCGGCTGATCCGGCTGCTCGACCGGCCGGAGGCGATCGCGACCCTGGCGCCGATGGTCCTGCGCGAGATGTGTTATTGGTTGCTGGCCGGGCCGAACGGGCCAGAGATCGCCCGGCTGACCTTGGGGCAGGGCTATTCCAGCCGCATCGTCAGGGCGATCCAGGTCTTGCGCGACCGCTTCATGGAACCGGTGCGAGTCGAGGACCTTGCCGCCACCGCCCAGATGAGCGTTTCGGCATTCCATCGCCACTTCAAGACCCTGACCTTGATGACGCCGCTGCAATATCAAAAGCAGCTCCGGCTCCTGGAGGCGCGCCGCATCATGGTGTCGGAGGCGGCCAAGGTGGAGACGGCCGCGTTCGCCGTGGGCTACGAAAGCCCCTCCCAATTCAGCCGGGAATATGCTCGCGCCTTCGGCCGACCGCCGAAGCGGGACTCGATGAGCAAGAGCGTGGTGCTGGGCATTTCCTAGCTTAAGGCCCTTATCGCGCCGGCGCTCAGGCCTGGGCGGTCGGGCGAACCACGATCTCGCCGACGCCGACATCGGCGGGCTGTCCGATGGCGCGGGCGACCGCCTCGGGCGCCATCTTCACCCGGTCGCGCGCCCTGGCCGGATCCCTGCGCGCGGAAGAGCGGCAGGGCGGCGGCGATGCCGTAGAGCACGCCCTTGAGGTTGACATCGACTAACTGCTCGGAAGCGTCCACCAGCGCCGCAGCGAGTCTTTGTCGCTTCGCCGCAGCTACACGTCTCCTGACGCCGCGTCGAAACGCTGGCGGGCCTCGCGGATGGCGGGGTAGCTCTGCTCGGCCCAGCCGACCAGCGCCGCCAGCGGCGTCAGCACCGAGAGCCCGAGTGGCGACAGGCTGTAGCGCACCTGGGGCGGCTTGGTGGGGAAGACCTCGCGGTCCGCCAGGCCGTCGCGCTCAAGATCGCGCAGCGTCTGGGTCAGCATCCGTTTCGAGATGTCCGGGATCGCGCGGTGCAGCTCGCTGTCGCGCCGCGGGCGCGCAGCCAGGGCGACCAGCGCCAGCATCGTCCACTTGTCCCCGACCCGGTCGAGCACGTTGCGCACCGGGCAGGCGGCCGCGTCGAAGCCGGCGTCGGCCCAGTCGCCGAAGAGCGAGGCCAGCGGCGGGTCGGCATCGGCCTGGGAGGGCATCGCGAGGTTACCAGGGGCGGAAATCATGCCTCCTTACACCGCAGCGGTAAGGTTCCTATTCAAGACCTCGTCTCCAATTTGAACCATCTAGGAACCTGTCATGCTGTCATGCCCACCTCGCCACGCTTTCTCGTGACCGGCGCCACCGGCCAGCTCGGCGGGCTCGTCATCGACGCGCTGCACAAGACTCGTCCGGCCGGGGAGATCGCCGGCCTCGTCCGCGAGGGCGGCGCGTCGTCGAAGTCCGGCGAACTTGCCGCCCGTGGCGTCGAGACCCGGCGCGGTGATTATGAAGATCCCGCCTCGCTCCGCTCCGCCTTTACGGGGATCGAGCGGCTGCTGTTCATCTCCTCCAGCGCGATGGAGGGGCGCGTGGCCCAGCACCGCAACGTCGTGGACGCCGCACGGGAGGCGGGCGTGTCGCTGACCGCCTACACAAGCGTGCTACACGCCGACCGCTCGCCGCTCGGCCTGGCGGAAGACCACCGCCAGACCGAGGCGCTGCTGGCGGGGTCGGGCGTGCCCTATGTGCTGCTGTGCAACGGTTGGTACACTGAGAACTACATGGCGAGCCTCCCCGCTGCGTTGGCGCACGGGGCGCTGATCGGTGCGGCGGGCGAGGGGCGGATCGCTTCGGCCGCCCGCGCCGATTATGCCGCTGCGGCCGCCGCCGTGCTCCTCTCCGCCGAAGACCAGGTGGGCCGGACCTACGAGCTGGCCGGGGATGAGGCCTACACGCTGGCGGCGCTGGCGGCGGAGGTGTCGCGCCAGACAGGCCGGGAGATTGCTTACCACGACCTGCCCCAAGCCGACTACCAGGCCGCGCTGCTCGGTGCCGGGCTGCCGGCGGGCTTGGCGGCGCTGCTCGCCGACAGCGACGCCGCCGCGGCCAAGGGTGCCTTGTTCGACGATGGCGGCGACCTCCGCCGCCTGCTCGGGCGCCCGACGACCCCCTGGACCGAGAGCGTCCGCCAGGCGCTGCAGGCGGCCTGAGGGAGCTGGACCATGACCACGCCCATCCTCCACTATATCTACGACCCGCTGTGCGGCTGGTGCTATGCTGCCGAGCCGTTAGTGCTGGCCGCCGCCGACGCGGGCGTCGCGATCAGGCTCCACGGCGGCGGGCTGCGAGATCCCGGCGTCCACGCCTCCGAGGCCAAGCGACGCTCTATGCGTGAGACCGACGCGCGGAAAGATAGGACGTGCAGCCGGGTTTTTTTATAAACGCCCGAACCGATCCGGCATCACCCTGTCTCTTATCAGCGATAGCAACGGAGGTGGTCGTGTTCTACTTTAATAATCTGCCCGTTTGGGAACGCCTCGGCCGCCTTGTGGCCGGGCTAGCGATGATCTCGTGCGGGATCCATTATTACGGCACCTCGGCGGGCTGGGCGTTTTTGGTCGTCGGCGTGGTGACCTTGGCAACGGGGGTCGTTGGCTTCTGCCCGGCCTGCGCTCTGGCAGGTCGGCGCATTGCAGCCCGGGCGCGCGCCCGGGGTTGATGAAAAGGACCTTACCCGAAGGGCTTGTCGAAGCCGCGCAGGCTGGCGATGAGGCGGCGCTGTTGCAGCTTCTGGTGGCATGCCGCCCGGACCTGAACCGCTACGCCCGCCGCGCTTGCGAGGCCGACGACATCGAGGAAGCCGTCCAAGACGCGCTTTGGCTGCTCTATCGGCGGGTGGGCGCCATCCGGACCGGCGCGGCCCTGTCCGGATGGTTGTTTCAGGTCGTACAGCGCCTGTGCATGCGGTTCACCCGCAAGCGGGCCGCGCGCCCGCAACCCGGCGTGCTGGAGGTGGACCTGGCTGGCGCGGCGTCCGACGACGATCTCCGGCTCGACCTCGTCCGCGCCGTCGGTAAATTGCCGGCGGCCTACCGGGAAATACTGATTTTGCGCGACGTACGCGGCCTGGACACGGCCGAGGTCGCCGCCATGCTGAAAATTTCGGGAGATGCGGCCAAAAGCCGGATCCACCGTGCGCGCGGCCTGATGCGGGACCTATTGCGGTCCGGCACGCCGGTCGGCGGCTATCATCTGAAAAGGGGCTGACACCATGGTCTTCGGCAATCGCTCGCTCGGCATGCACTTGGCCCGCGGGGGTGTAGGCTTCCTTGCCCTGGCCACGACACTGTCCAATCAGGCGCCGACCTGGACCGCTCTCATCCTACTGCCGATTGCTCTGTTGGCTCTGAAAGGATGCCCGGTCTGCTGGACGATGGGGCTGATTGAGACACTCGCCCTGAAGGTGCACGGGCGCGTAGACCGATCCGCTTCGAGCCAAATCCTCCCGTGATCGCCGTGATGAACACGCCATAACCCACGGATATCGGTCCGTATCATCGGAGTCAGCTGTCATGAAGCTTCGCCCTCACAGGTTGGCGGCCTGCACTCTCTACCTGACCACGGCGACGGGGTTGGCGCAGCCGTTACCGGCGGATCAGATGGCCCGGCACCACCAGGCGCTGTTGGCACTCTGCACCGCGCAGCCTGAACCGGACGGTGCGTCCAGCCTGCCCATTGACGTCAGGCACCTGGGGACGGCAGGGCCACGCGTGCTGCTGATCCACGGCGGCGTGCAGGGCAGCCTGGGTGGCGGCCCGGCGACGTTCACCCGGCAGGATGCCCTCGCAGAGAGCAGTTGGCGCGTGGATTCCGTCAGTCGGCCCGGATTTGGGCCGAGCCCATCCCGCGGGCCCGACGACATGGACAAGGATGCCGTCTGGATCGCCAAAATGTTTGGCGGCGGGACAAATGTCATCGCCCATTCCTGGGGCGCGGCCGAGGCCCTGCTCGCCGCCGCGCGACGCCCGGCCCAGGTCCAGTCGCTCATCCTGGTGGAGCCGGCGTTGCAGAACCTGCTCGCCGGGGATCCGGTTCTGCGGGATGATCCCGTAGCCAGGAGCGCCGCGGACAAGTTTAGGC
Source organism: Acetobacteraceae bacterium (assembly GCA_965199105.1). Taxonomy (GTDB): domain Bacteria; phylum Pseudomonadota; class Alphaproteobacteria; order Acetobacterales; family Acetobacteraceae; genus LMUY01. The sequence goes on from CBDAQO010000002.1 coordinate 76,919, forward strand.
AAATCGCCTTGTCCGCGAACACGCCCGGCGAGTACAGCGTTGGATTTGCCGCGAGCGTTGCTGGGGCAAAACCGGCCCTGGATCCAAATTCGGAGACGGCGAAGTTCGCCGGCTGTGCTTTGCTGCGCGCCAACATGGCCACAGCCTCCGAAATGCGCGCCGCGGCCGAGACCGTCGCCCGGGAGGACATCCCCGTTCTCGTCATCACAGGCGGATGGAGCCCATTCTTCGATGCAGTGGGGGAGGCGGCGGCGCGTGCGACCCAAGGCCGCCACGTGATCGTCAAATCGCCGGGCCACATGGTTCAGCTTGAGAGCAGCGCCGACTTCAACGCCACCGTCGAGGCGTTTATGCTGGAGGCGGACGTGAAACGGCCTGCAAAGTAAGTCATAAACGTCGGGGTGGCGCGCCTGTAGGTGAGTTAATGTGCCTGGTTCGCAAGCAGCGGCGCGATCCTTTCGCCTCGTGATCCTCCTTCCGGGTGGCCGGTTCGACATCTACCAGTAACAAGCTATCATCCCCCTGCGACTCTGGACCACTCGTCGGGACACCTCCTTCTGACGGAGGCACTGGTCCCTGTGGACGGCAGTAGGCGGGTGCCTCGGCTACGAGAGGTGGCGCCCGAAACGGCATCTACGAACTCCTGTTAAGGGTTCACTCGGTAGGGCTCGAGTTTGAAAAGCCGGTCGGCGTTTTTATGCGCGATCTTTGCACGGTCCTCGGCTGACAGCGACAGGCTGTCCAGGAATGCCACGCCCTGCTTCGGGTCGCCAAACGGGTAATCGACGGAGAACATGATCCGGTCTGCGCCGAAGGCATCCAAAGTCGCCATGAACGACGGCTTCATGAAGAAGCCACCCACGGTGACATGGACGTGCTTGCGAAGCACTTCGCTCGGCAGTCTCTCCATCCCAGCCGCCAGATGATACTGCTGATCGAGGCGAGCGAAGACGACTTGCAGCCCCTCTCCCAGATGGCCGATCACGACCTGTAGCCCGGGGTGGCGGTCGAATACGCCCGACACCATCAGTCGCAAGATGTGGGTCGCGGTGTCGGCGTGCCAGCCCCAGCCCGAGATCGACATCCAGAAGCCGAACGGCTCCGGAAGCCCGCCATAGAGCGCCTCACGCGCCGGCGCGGGCGAGATGCCGGGATGGACGTAAATCGGCACGTCCAGCCGCGCGGCCCGGTCCAGCAGCACGTCATAGCTTGGATGATCGAGATACCGGCCGTTGGTGGAGCCTCGCACCAGGGCACCTTTGAACCCCAGCTGCTTGACGCAGCGTTCGAGCTCGTCTGCGGCGGCGTCGGGATCGGTCAGTGGCAGATGCGCCAGGCCGGCGAAGCGATCCGGATGGGCCGCGACAAGACCAGCCAGGGCGTCGTTGGCCTCGCGCGCCCAGTTAGCACCTTGCCGCGGCGGCAACAGGTCGGCGCCCGGACCGTCGAGCGAAAGCACCTGCAGGCTGATACCCGCCTCGTCCAGCACCTTGAGCCTGCCCCCGCCGACGTCGCTGAGCTGCTCGATGCGGCTAAAGCCGGCATAGGGCTGGTCGCGCGAGAAATAACCGCGCGCCTTGGCCGCCGGTTCCGGAACGCGTCCAAGCAGATCAGGCAGCATGAAGTGCTCCTCGACGCCTACGATCCTGTTTGGGTTTGCTTGAGCAACTGACATTCAAACACCTCTTCTTCAAAGCTTCAGAATACGCTTGGCCTTCTCGGAGGAGATCTTCTCGCGCACCGCGTTGAGACTGGAGCGGCGTCCGGCCAATCCCGTGTCTCCCTCCTTCATGTCGTCGAACGCATGGTCCACCGAAAACATGATCGAGTCCTCGTCAGGGGCGTTGAGCGCGCAGTCGAGCGGTTCGACTGTAATCGTCTGGCCCAATCGTCAGCCTTCGGGCTAATCGCTACCAAGTAGTTCTTTTTCATGCGCAGCCGCCCAATCGGCGAGTGTGATCGGTTCGCGTCCGAGAAGCCTCTGGATCGTGTTCGTGCGAGTAGCCGCGTACGCTAACCGCCCATCTTCTACCTGCCGGACCAACTCAAGCATGCTCAGGGAGAAAGGGACGTCCATGCCGGCTGGCAACGGCATGGCCTTGGCGTCGAGTGCTTTCTTGAGTTCATCCGGCTTTATAATTTGTGCCGTTACGCGTCGCCCAAGCGACGCGCTGAGTACTTCCGCGAGCTGGGGTCCATCGAACACGTCGGTAGACAGAAAGTAATCTTCACCAGCGTGGGTCTCCGGTCCTTCCGCCAACACCTTGGCGGCAACCGCCGCGATATCATCGGCGGCCGTCCAGCCAGCCGCTCCATCACCCATTGGCCACGACACCGATCCATCTTTGACCGGCATGAACGAGAGCAGGTTTTCCATGAAAAAGTTGGGGTGAAGATGACACCATGCGATGCCGCTTCCTTGGATATACCGCTCGACCAACTCATGCCACGCGTAGTGCGGATCTGTGGACTTGCCGTTGCCAAAGACGCCCAGGTGCACGACGAAACATACACCGGCGTCTACAGCTGCATCCACGATCGTTTTAGTTTGTTGCACCATGTTCATGGTATAGCCGGTCATCACAAACAGGCGATCGACATTCTTCAGGGCTTGGGGGAATGTTCGTGGGTCGTCCAGGTCTATGCAGACCGCGGACTTACCATCAGCCCGCCAGCTCTCTACTTGATCAGCCTTCCGGGTGGCCCGTACGACATCTAGGCCTTCGTAGGCGCCGAGCTCCCGCACAACCGATCCCCCGACCGAACCGGACGCGCCAAGCACGAGAACCCGCGTCGGCTTGGCATTGGATTGGCTGCTGGACATAGCTATCTCCTTCTAAATGACAGTGCTTGCTGTCAGACGACACGACAGTGGGCGCTGTCGTTTTCTGTTTCAAGGCCTAGGAGGCGGAAGACAGACTGTGAAGACGTGGACCGACGACAATCCAAAGGCGAAGCTGATGGCCGGCAAGCGTGAGCTGCTGGTAAACGCAGCCAGGGCAGCGTTTCTATCGTCCGGCTATGCCGAAAGCTCGGTGAACCGTATCGCGAAAGACGCCGGCGTCTCGATCAAAACCCTCTATCGCCACTTCGAGAGCAAGGACGATCTATTCAGCGCTGTCATCACCGGGCTGTGTGGCAACCCGGTGGAACCCTCTGCCGACTTACCGTGGTCGGAAGAGCCGCCGAACATAGCGTTTATAATGATGGGCTTGAAATATCTCGAGCTTATCCTGGCGCCCGAGGAAATCGCCTTGTATCGGGTCATTATACGCGACAACGTCCGCTTCCCGCAACTTAGAGAATGCTATCGCGAGGAGGCGCTCCGACCCCGTCAACGGATATTTGCCGCCTATCTGGATAGATGGGCGCCAACATGTGACTGGAACATTCGCGAGCATGACCGCGCCGTCAGCACGTTCTTTGCGCTTTTGCAGCGCGATCTTCTGGAACCCGTCCTGCTCGGAGGTTCTCATCCCACAACAACGCAGGTGCGTTACCAGGCGGAGCGTGCCGCGTTCGACATGCTTATGCTGATCGAGGGGGCGTCCTTTGCAGGAGCCTACTCGACTAGGAAGCCCAGTCGCAAAAGAGCCAAGGATTCAATTCAGGCTGACGCTGGCACGGAGCGGGCGCGCTGATCCCGCGATTAAAGCTCACGAGACTCAGGTGACGCTAGACCGGAGCACGGGCGCAGCACCCTCGTCACGCAGAACCTCCCTGTCGCACGAGCTTGAATGCCTCACCGCTCAAAGCGCTGTATAGCCGCCGTTTGCCCTTGACAAATGTTGCGTTCAAAGAGCGTGACGCCGGTGATGCCAGGCACGCGCGGCCATCGGCGATGAGGAAGATCGCCGCCGCGAGCTCGATCAGGAGAACGCCCGCAAGTGAGGGGATATTGGGCCTCATCAGGCCTCCTCGGCGCAGAAGATAGCGTGAGTGGTGACACCTCTCAGGCGCTGAGAGCGACTGCCATGAAGTTTCGAACCAGGTGTGATGTATTCCCTTTCCGATAGGCGAGTGCCAGCCGAGTTGTCGGCGCTTGGCCCTTGATCTCACGGAAGACCACGCCAGCGACATGAAGCTGACTCATCGAGGCTGGCACTATGGATACTCCAAGCTCTGCCGCCACAAGGTTGACGATAGAGGAAATCTGCGGCGCGAACTGGTCGACATGCGGCTCAAATCCCGACTTGCGGCATGCATCCATGATCGTGTCGTAGAGAGTTGGCCCGATTGATCGTGGAAACAGGATGAACGGATCTTGTGCCAACTTCGCAAGATCGACCTCGTCCTCACCAACTAAGGCATGGCCTGCCGGCATTGCGAGCAGCATAGGTTCCTCAGAAATGAGCCGGAGCTGAAGGTCTCTGCCAGAGGCGCCTTCCGGCCGTAGGAAGGCGATGTCGAGCGTGCCATCGTCAAGACCTGCGGTAAGCCGGGTCGTGTTGACCTCCTCCAGTGTCAATTCGACGCTGGGATAGGCGCGACGAAACGTCCGCAAAGTGCCGGGCACGACAGCGTTGAACGCGGAGGAGGCTGTGAAGCCGACGTGCAGGACGCCGATCTCTCCCCGCGCTGCCCGTTGAGCATGCCGGACGCCGCGCTCGGCCAGGTCCGGCATGCCACTGACCACGGCCAGGAATGCCTGGCCCGCCGGGGTCAGTTCGGCACCATGCGCCACGCGGCGGAACAGCAATGCACCGACTTCCTGCTCAAGGTCCTTGATCTGCAAGCTGAGGGGAGGCTGCCCTATCCCGAGACCGGCGGCAGCCCTGGTGAAGTTCCCCTCTTTGGCAACCGCCAAGAAGTAGCGGATGTGACGCAGCTCCATGCTCCATTCATAAAACATATCACGGACGCATTCACGAAGAATTGGCAAAACTTACCGGCCGGCAACACGTCGGGGAGGCGTCAGAAACAGACTGGAGACTGACCATGGCGGATACCATGAAGCCAACACGCAGTTGGCTGTTCACGCCGGGAAGCCGACCCGACCGTTTTGCCAAGGCTGCGGAGGTTGGCGCCGATGTACTGATCATTGATCTCGAAGATGCCGTTGCGCCAAACGATAAAGCATCGGCTCGGGCCACCGCCCTAAAATACTTGTCCGAGCCTGCAGCAAAGCCGATCCAACGAGCCCTCCGCATCAATGGGCTTGATACCCGAGCGGGTATTGCAGACCTCGATGCGTTGTTGGGGTCCGACGCTGCGCCAGACTTCCTGGTACTGCCGAAGGCGGACAGCCCAGGCCACCTGCACATCCTTGATCGCCTGTTGACGGTGCGGAAACTTGAAACCCGCCTGGTTGGCTTAATCGAAAGCGCTCGCGGCTTGGCTGCCGTTGAGGCGACCGCGGCGGCAACACCTCGGTTGTTCGGGCTGATGCTGGGGGCCGCCGACATGGCAGCCGACCTTGGTGTCGCAACGGCTTGGCCGCCGCTTGTGGCAGAGCGCAGCCGGCTGGTGCTCGCCTGCGCCCTGGCTGGCGTGACGCCGATCGATACACCGTTCTTCGACGTGCACGACATCGACGGCCTGACCCGGGAGACGACAGATGTCGTGGCGTTCGGTTTTCCGGCCAAAGCGGCGATCCACCCTGGCCAGGTGGGACCCATTAACAAAGCGCTGACGCCAACCGACAAGGCGGTCGAGCACGCCCGCGCGGTGCTCGCCGCGAACACAAGGGGCGTTGGCGTCGTCGACGGTCAAATGATCGATGAGGCCGTCGCGCGTAAGGCACGCCGAGTTCTGGCCGCCGCTGGGCAGTAGATCAAGTATTACTGTTCGGATTTCTTCTACAACAGCAAAGGAATATAAAAATGTATGGTCTGCTACCTGCCTATAAATCCGTTGGAGATCGCCGCTATCGTGAAACATCTGGTCTCTACTGGGAAGACTTCGTGGAGGGCGACGTGTTCGAGCACCGTCCTGGTCGCACGGTGCTGGATGTGGACAACACCTACTTCACGCTGTTGACACTGAATGTGCAGCAGGTTCATTTCGATGCCGCCTATGCCGCAAAGACCGAGTGGAAGAAGATGCTGGTCGACAGCACCTTCACCTTGGCACTGCTCACCGGCATGAGCGTGCGCACCGTCAGCGCCAAGGTCGTGGCCAATCTGGGCTGGGACAAGGTGAAGGCGACGCACCCGGTGTTCGCGGGCGATACGCTCTATGCGGAGAGCACGGTGCTTAGCAAGCGCGAGAGCAAGAGCCGGCCGACCCAGGGCATCGTTACCGTTTCGACGCGTGGGATCAACCAGGACGGCAAGGAGGTGATGACTTTCGAGCGCACCATGCTCGTCCATCGCCGCGGGCACTCGCCTGAAGAGGCCGCCGGATACTGATCAGGACGAAGTGGAGTATGCCGACATGAACTTCTCGGACATCTACAAGAGCAAGCTGACCACCGCGAGCGAGGCCGTGGCGACCATCCCGTCCAACAGCAAGATGGCCATGGGGATGGCCATGGCGCAGCCGCCGGCGCTCCTTCAAGCCCTGGCTGATAGGGCAAGGGCGGGACAGGTCGAGGCCTTGAGGCTCTACTACTTCGAGGCGACAGCAGCAGCCGGCAAAACCGTGCTCGACTTCGACCTTGCGGACCGCATCGAACCCTACTGCATGTTCGTCACCGCGCATGACCGGGCGCTGATCCGGAAGAGCGTCGAGAGCGAGCGGAAGGTGCTGCGCTACGTTCCCAACAACTTCCATCAGGCGCCACGGCTGCTGATCGATGACATCGGCATTGAAAGCTTCGTCTGTACCGTGTCGCCGATGGACCAGCACGGCTACCTGTCCTTCGGCGTCGGCAACGACTACTCCTCGAAGGTCGCTCGATCGGCCAAGAGGCTGATCGTCGAGGTCAACCGGCACATGCCCCGTGTGGTCGGGTCCGGGGCGCAGATCCACGTGTCCGAGCTGTCGGCGATCGTCGAGAACGATGTACCGCTGCTTGAGCTCCCGGTACGCAACGGCGGCCCTGAAGATGAAACCATCAGCAAGCTGATCGCCGAGATGGTGCCGGATGGCGCATGCCTGCAGATGGGCGTGGGAGCGCTGCCCAATCTGGTCTGCGCGGCACTGAAGGACCGCAACGATCTCGGCGTGCACACTGAGGCGCTCTGTCCCGGCCTCGTTGACCTGACGCTTGCCGGAAACATCAACAACCGTCGCAAGTCGCAGAACGTCGGCAAGACCGTCTACACCTTCGCCATGGGCCAGAAGTCGATGTACGAGTTCCTCGACAACAACCCCTCGGTTGAAAGCTGGCCGGTCGATTACGTCAACGATCCGACAGTGATCGCTCGCAACGACGACGTGATCTCGATCAACGGCACGATCGAGATCGACCTCACCGGCGCCTGCAACTCCGAGCACATGCTGGGCCACCAGTACAGTGCCTCCGGCGGCCAGCTCGACTTCGTGCGCGGCGCCTATGCCTCCAAGCGCGGCAAGTCGATCATCGCCGCCAGCGCGACGGCGGCGCACGGCAAAGTGTCCCGGATCGTCGCCAGGCTGACGGGTCCGGTGACGACGCCCCGCATCGACACGAACTGGGTCGTCACGGAATACGGTCGGGCCAACCTGAAGGGCCTGTCCTCGACGGAACGCGTGGCAGCCCTGGTTGGGCTTGCCCACCCTGATTTCCGGGACGGCCTCATGGCCTCGGCGCGGGAGCTGCACCTTGTCTGACATCGGATTTGATGCCGACCCTGTGGCGAGAAATGCGACCGCCGGCGGCGGCGCCCTCGACGCCTTGGAAGGCCGGTCTTCGGTCCGTGGCTATCTCGACCGCCCCGTGCCGCGGCAGCTCGTCGAGCGGGTCCTGACCGCCGCCGCGCGCGCACCGAGCGGCAACAACAGCCAGCCATGGCGGGTGCACGTCCTGACTGGCTCGGCCCGGACTAGGCTTGGCGACATCATCCTGGCGGCTCGCCAGGCCGATCAGGCCGACCCGGCTCCGGAGTACGACTACTACCCGCAGGACTGGCCGGAGCCCTACCGCTCGCGCCGTCGAACCAACGGGTGGGGGCTGTATAGCCTGCTTGGCATCCAGAGAGGCGACAAGACTAAGTCTCGCGCATGGCATGACGAGAACTTCCGCTTCTTCGGTGCGCCGGTCGGCCTGATTCTGACCCGGGACCGCCGGCTGGGCCTCGGCTCCCTGATTGATCTCGGCATGTTCATGGAAGGCTTGGCAGTCGCGGCGCGTTGCCTGGGGCTGGACACCTGCCCGCAAGCCGCCTTCGCGCACTACCACGCAATCATCCGGCGCGAGCTCCGCCTTGCTCCGGAGGACATGGTCATCTGCGGGATGTCGCTGGGCTACGCTGACATGTCGGTGCCGGCCAACCGACTGCACACCGAACGCGAGCCGGTCTCCGGTTTCGCCACCTTCCACTCCGACGCCACCCAGATTGAAGAGGTTCACTGACATGGCGAAGACTGTAGCGGACCAGATGGTCGAGGTATTGGCAGCGGCCCAGGTCGAGCGGATCTATGGTATCGTCGGCGACAGCCTAAACGGCTTCACCGATGCGCTGCGCCGCCATGGCGGCATCCAATGGCTGCACACCAGGCACGAGGAGGTCGCCGCCTTCGCCGCGGGTGCGGATGCGCACGTCACCGGCAAGCTTGCTGTCTGCGCCGGGAGCTGCGGCCCCGGCAACCTGCATCTCATCAACGGCCTGTTTGACTGCCACCGCTCGCGCCTACCCGTGGTGGCCATCGCGGCGCATATCCCATCGCCCGAGATCGGCTCAGGCTATTTCCAGGAGACCCACCCGGAGCAGTTGTTCCTCGAGTGCAGCAGCTATTGCGAGCTGGTTTCGAGCCCAGCCCAGATGCCGCGCGTGCTGGAGATCGCGATCCGCCGGGCCGTAGCTGAGAGCTGTGTCTGCGTCATCGTCATTCCCGGCGACGTCGCACTCCGTCCTGCCTCCGATGCACCAACCCCATCCACCGCAGCACTGCTCTTGCCGGCGCCAACCACCACCCCGCCTGCCGAGGCGATCGCCGGGCTGGCGGACATGCTGAACGGCTGCGAGCGCGTGACCCTGCTCTGCGGCCGGGGCTGCGACGGGGCGCATGACGAGTTGCTGCAGGTGGCCGAGGCGCTGAAGGCGCCGATCGTACATGCCATGCGCGGCAAGGAGCATGTCGAGTGGGACAACCCCTACGACGTTGGCATCACCGGGTTGATCGGCTTCTCCTCCGGCTACTACGCCATGGGCAGTTGCGACGGGTTGCTGATGCTCGGCACCGATTTTCCCTACACGCAGTTTTATCCGAAGGGCGCACGGATCGCGCAGGTCGACGTCCGTCCCGAGGCGATCGGGCGGCGCACGCCGATTGAGCGAGGCCTGCTCGGCGACGTGCGCGCAACGCTGCAGGGATTGCTGCCGTATCTGAGGCCGGGGCGGAGCGACAAGCATCTCAAAGACTGCGTTGCCCACTACCACGATGCGCGCCGCGGACTGGACGAACTGGCGAGCGGCAAGCCCGGCGGTCGGCTGCACCCGCAACACATCGCCCGTGTCATCAGCGAACTCGCCTCCGACGACGCCGTCTTCACCTGCGACGTGGGCCTGCCGACCGTGTGGGCCGCGCGCTACCTGCAAATGAATGGCAAGCGCCGGCTGCTCGGTTCGTTCTGGCACGGCTCGATGGCCAATGCGATGCCGCAGGCGCTTGGCGCGCAGGCCGCTTTCCCGGGCCGCCAGGTCGTGTCGCTGTCAGGCGACGGCGGGTTCACCATGCTGATGGGCGACCTGCTGTCCGCCAAGCAGCTTGGCCTGCCGATCAAGGTCGTGGTGTTCAACAACGGCACGCTCGGCTTCATCGAGTTGGAGCAGAAGTCTTCCGGTTTCGTCGACACCGGAACCACGCTCGACAATCCCGATTTTGCAGCGATGGCAAACGCCGCCGGCATCCACGGCGTGCGCATCGACGATCCGGCAGACGTGGAGACGAAGCTGGCGGAGGCGCTGGCCCATCCAGGTCCGGTGCTGATCGACGCGGTGGTCAATCGGATGGAGCTGGCTATGCCGCCAAAGGTCACGGCCGAGATGGCGAAGGGCTTCACGCTATACATGCTCAAGGCGGTGATGAGCGGGCGTGGCGACGAGGTCGTCGAACTCGCACGGTCAAACCTCCTTCGCTGACGCGGCCGGCGGCATGGCATCTCTCGGAGAAATCACATGGCTACGGTCACCTGCGACATCCCCGGCTCGTATCTCGCCGAGCTGACACGCCGTGTCGGCACCAACGGCGGCAGCATATCGTCGCTGGTGAGCGAAGCTCTCGCCGGCTACCTCGATGCGCCAATCCACACCCTGTTCCAGGTATCCACCTCTGGATCGCTCGTCGAGGGCGTCTACGCACAAGCCGTCACGTGCGCGAAACTCCTGGAGCACGGCGATTTCGGGCTTGGCACCTTCACCGGCCTGGACGGCGAGATGGTGGTGCTGGACGGCGCGATCTACCGCGTGCAGGGCGATGGTACGGTGTCGCGAGCGGCGCCGGGCGCCGGGGCGCCATTCGCCGTTGTGACCCGTTTTTCGCCATCGGTGGACGGCCCGGCCGGGCCTGTCTCCAATCTTGAGGAACTGAGCCGTCTTTGCGACGAGCACAGACGATCCGACAATTTGTTTTACGCCTTTCGCCTAGACAGCGTGTTCGCCCATGTCCGAACCCGGGCCGTTAGTCCGCCGCCAGAGGGCGGGCGCCTGCTCGATGCGGCAAAATCCCAGCAGGAGTTCGACTTCCACGACGCGGCCGGAACGTTGGTGGGTATCTACTCGCCCGGCTTCTCCGGCGCTTTCAGCATCCCGGGTTACCACTTCCACTTTCTATCAGACGACCGCACGCAGGGTGGCCACGTCCTGGACGTGGCCGCGGCCTCGCTTCGTTTGCAGGCCGAGGAGTTGAGCGCGTTCCACCTCGCCTTGCCGGAAACCGAGACATTTCTCCGCGCGGACCTCAACCACGATGCCTCCGCCGATCTCAAACAAGCTGAAGGTGGCTAACAGGAGTTTGCAGCCATGCCAGAAGGAACAAGCGTCTCCCTGAAGATCGGTGCCGATGTCGTCGTCCGCACGCTGGAGGCTCGGGGCGTCGAATACGCGTTCGGCATCCCGGGCGCGAAGATTGACGCCGTGTTCAACGCGCTCGTCGACTCCCGCATCAAAACGGTCGTTTGCCGGCACGAGCAAAATGCCGCCTTCATCGCCGGCGGGATCGGGCGCATGACCGGCAAGGCTGGCGTTGCCCTTGCGACGTCCGGACCGGGTGTGTCGAACCTCGTCACCGGACTTGCGACCGCGAACGCGGAAGGCGACCCCATGGTGGCGCTCGGCGGCGCGGTCGCGACTGGTGAGACGCTCAAGCGCATCCACCAGACCATGGACTCAGTGTCGATCTGCCGGCCCGTCACCAAGTTCAGCGCCGCGGCCAGCGGGCCGGAGACGATTTCCGAGGTTGTTAACAACGCCTTTCGCGCTGCTGAGGGTGGACGACCTGGTGCGGCGTTCGTGAGCTTGCCCATGGACATCATGTTGGCCCCGGCACATGCCAAGCTTCTCACCCCTCCCGCGTTCTCCGGCTTCGGCTCGGCCGCGCCGAACGGCATCAAGGAGGCGGCCAGGCTCATCTCCGCCGCGAAGACGCCGGTCGTGCTGCTCGGCCTGCAAGCCAGCAAACCAACCATCGCCGACGCCGTACGGAATTTTCTCGACCGCAACAGCTTGGCTGTCGTCGGCACGTTCCAGTCCGCGGGCGCGGTGAGCGCCCACCTGCTGGAGAGCTTCGGCGGCCGGGTGGGCCAGTTGGCGAACCAGCCGGCCGACCGACTACTCGCCGCGGCCGACTTGGTGGTGACGGTTGGCTATGACCCCGTGGAGTATTGGCCGTCGCTGTGGAACAAGGTGGACCGCACGATCATCCACGTGGACGTAAAGGAAGCCGACCTCGACACCTACTACTGTCCAACGGTCGAGCTGACAGGAGACATCGGCCAGACGCTGGCCGCGTTAACGCCGCTTGTCGCGCGCGAGGGCAAGTCGGCCATGGCGGAGCACATCCTCCAGGCCATCATCGCCGAGCGGCAGCACCTCGCGGAGCAAGCCCGGCAGAAGACGGGAACGCCAATCCACCCCATGCGGCTGGTGGCCGAGCTACAGGCGATTTTGGAACCGGACGTGACGCTCTGCCTCGATATGGGCTCGTTCCACCTCTGGCTGGCCCGCAACCTCTACAGCTTCCGCGCACGGCAAATCCTCATCAGCAACGGCCAGCAGACGTTGGGCGTGGCCATGCCCTGGGCGATAGCGGCCTCGCTCGTCCGGCCGCATGAAAAGGTGATCTCCATCTCGGGGGACGGCGGCTTTCTGTATTCAGCGATGGAACTGGAAACCGCAGTCCGGCTCCAGGCGAACATCGTCCACATGGTCTGGATCGACGGTGCCTACGACATGGTAGCCGTCCAAGAAGAGCAGAAATATGGCCGCCGATCAGGCGTCGCGTTCGGGCCGGTCGATCCGGTCAAGTATGCGCAAGCGTTTGGTGCCACGGGGTTCATGATCCGCAGTTCAGACGAGATCGCCCCGATTCTGAAGCAGGCGATGGGCGTGCAAGGCCCCGTTATCATCGGCGTGCACGTTGACTACAGCGACAATCCCAAGTTGTTCGAGCACGTGGACCAAAACAGTATTCAGTAGAAAGTATCTGGTCGCGGGCGGGTTCAAACTGACAACCACTATATTCTCTCAGCAAGACTAATGAACAGCAGGTAAAATGGACACGACATCTCCTCCTGTTACGACTCACGGCTGGCGGCAAGCTCTGCTGATCCGGTGCAACAGCCTGCCGGCGATCACCACGGCCATCGCCCATCCATGCGACGCTGCTGCAATTGCAGCAGCCGTGAAAGCGCAGCATCAAGCCCTGATCACGCCGATCCTGGTTGGGCCTCAGGGCAAGATCAATGCTGCGGCGGAGGCCGCCGGACTAGACATATCTTCCATACGGATCGAGGACACAGCGCATAGTCATGCTGCAGCCGAGCGTGCGGTGAGCCTCGTTCGAAGCGGCGACGCCAAGCTCCTCATGAAGGGCTCTCTGCACACAGACGAGTTCATGCACGCGGTCATGGCGGCCGACACCGGCCTTCGGACCGACCGCCGGGTCAGCCACGTCTACGTCATGGACGTACCGCTTTATCCGCGACCGCTTCTCATCACCGACGCCGCGGTCAACGTCGTCCCGTCGCTGGCCGACAAGCGCGACATCGTGCAGAACGCCATCGACCTCGCGCACGTGCTCGGCATAGACGAGCCGCGCGTAGCCGTGCTCGCGCCGGTCGAGGTGGTCAATCCCAAGCTGCAGACAACGCTGGATGCAGCTGCTCTCTCTAAGATGGCCGAGCGCGGTCAGATCACCGGCGGCCTCGTCGACGGTCCTCTCGCCTTCGACAATGCAATCAGTCCGGAAGCTGCCGAAGAGAAGGGCATTAAATCGGCGGTTGCGGGCCGGGCCGACATCCTCGTCGTGCCGGACCTCGTGACCGGCAATGTGCTGGCCAAGCAACTCACCTTTCTGGCCGGTGCGGATGCAGCCGCAGTCGTCGTAGGCGCAAGGGTTCCGATCGTGCTGACAAGCCGGGCGGATAGCGAGGCGGTTCACATTGCCTCCTGCGCGGTGGCGGTGCTGATGGCGCATGCCTCGAGCCATCGAGGTCAGTCGTGAGCGTCCTGCCGGCCGATCTTCTGGGCCAGATGGATGCCTGGTGGCGGGCGGCGAACTACTTGTCGGTCGGGCAGGTTTACCTGCTGGACAACCCGCTTCTGCGACGCCCTCTGGCGCAGTCCGACGTGAAGCCACGCCTGCTCGGTCACTGGGGAACCACGCCCGGGCTGAACTTCGTCTACGTCCATCTCAACCGCCTGATCCGGGCCTGCGCGCTCGACATGATCTTCATCGCCGGGCCAGGCCACGGCGCGCCGGGCCTGATCGCCAACGCCTACCTGGAAGGGACCTACAGCGAGCTGTATCCCGAGGTGTCGCGCGACGAGGCGGGGCTGCGCCGACTGCTGCGTCAGTTCAGCTTTCCCGGCGGTATACCGAGCCACGCGGCGCCGGAGACGCCTGGCTCGATCCACGAGGGCGGCGAGCTCGGCTACTCGCTGAGCCACGCATTTGGCGCCGTATTCGACAACCCCGGCCTGATCGCTGCCTGCGTGGTGGGCGACGGCGAGGCGGAGACCGGGCCGCTTGCGGCCTCGTGGCACTCGAACAAGTTTCTCAACCCGGCGAGCGACGGCGCGGTGCTGCCCATCCTGCACCTCAACGGCTACAAGATCGCCAACCCGACCGTGCTGGCCCGGATCACCGAGCAGGAGTTGCTGGCCCTGCTGGAGGGTTACGGCTGGGCGCCGGTCTTCGTCGGCAGCGCCGAGGGGATGGACGGCTCGGCTGCGGACGCGTCGCCGATGCACCAGGCCATGGCCGCCGCATTGGACGACGCCGTCCGGGCAATCCGCGACATCCAGCGCGGCGCGCGGCAGGCAGGTCGAACAGAGCGCCCGCGCTGGCCGATGATCGTGCTACGCAGCCCGAAAGGCTGGACCGGGCCGAAGGAGGTCGACGGCGAGAAAGTGGAGGGCTTCTGGCGCGCCCACCAGGTCCCGTTCCAGGTCGCGCACAACTGGGATCACCTGGCGTTGCTGGAGCGATGGCTGCGCAGCTATGGTCCGGAGGAGCTGTTCGGCCCCGAAGGCCAGGTGACGGCGGACATTCTTGCGATCGCGCCGGCGGGCGACGCGCGGATGAGCGCCAACCCGCACACCAATGGCGGCGCCTACCGGCCGCTCCGCCTGCCGTCGTTCGAGGACCATGCCATTGACGTTTCGCGTCCCGGCGCCGCCTTCGCCTCGGCGACGACGGTGATGGGCGGCTTCCTGCGCGACGTTCTGCGCGACAACGCGGCGGGCCGGAACTTTCGCGTGCTGGGTCCGGACGAGACGACGAGCAATCATCTGCAGGCCGTTCTGGACGTATCGCCGCGCAGTTGGAATGCGCGCACTCTCCCGTGGGACACGCATCTCGGCCAGGGCGGACGGGTCATGGAGGTGCTGAGCGAGCACACCATCCAAGGCTGGCTCGAGGGCTACCTTCTGACAGGGCGGCACGGCCTGTTCAGTTGCTACGAGGCGTTCATCCACATCGTCGACTCGATGGTCAATCAGCACGCCAAATGGCGAAAGACGACGGCCGAAGTCCCGTGGCGGCGGCCGCTCGCCTCACTGAACTACCTGCTCACGTCGCATGTCTGGCAGCAGGATCATAATGGGTTCAGCCACCAAGACCCCGGCTTTATCGACTACCTCGTCAACAAGAAGCCGCAAACGGTGCGGATCTACCTGCCGCCGGACGCCAACACCCTGCTGTGGGTCACCGACTATTGCCTGCGGACCCAGGACCGCATCAACGTCATCGTCGCCGGCAAACAGCCGGCGCCACAATGGCTGACGCTCGACCAGGCGATCCGGCATTGCACTCATGGGATCGGGCTCTGGGATTGGGCCAGCAACGATGCCGGCAGCGAGCCGGACGTGGTCATGGCCTGTGCCGGGGACGTGCCGACACAGGAAACATTGGCGGCGGTGGACCTCTTGCGGCGGCACCTGCCGGAGCTGAAGGTCCGCACCGTGAACGTCGTCGATCTCATGACGCTGCCGCGGCCCGACCAGCATCCACACGGTTTGCAGGACCGCGACTTCGACGCGCTGTTCACCCGCGACCGGCCGGTGATCTTCGCCTATCACGGCTATCCCTGGCTGATCCACCGCCTGTGCTACAAGCGCACCAACCACGACAACATGCACGTCCGCGGATATATCGAGGAGGGCACGACGACGACGCCGTTCGACATGACGGTGCGTAACCGCCTGGATCGTTTCCAGCTTGTGATGGACGTGATCGAGCAGGTGCCAGGGCTATTATCGAAAGCCGCCTACGTCCATAAAGCCATGCGTGAGAAGCTGATCGATCACCAGCGTTACATCGTTTCGTACGGCGAGGACATGCCGGAGATCACGCAATGGCACTGGTCCTGAACTTCCGTCGCGCCGCCATGCTGATATCAGCGTCCATCCGAGATTGAGCCGTGGCGCCCTGCTTTTCTGCCGCTACTGGCAAGCTCTGAAATGACCATGCCAGGTCGGGGGAGGGGCGGCTCGCGAACGGCTGGACGGTGCGGCGGCGACGAGAGCGGCCGGTGCTGTCGGCGGTAGCACCGCTATGGGCCCGAGCGGTATTATTTGCTTCAACATTCTTCTACATCGGTTTCGGCGCGGCGGGATGGTGTAGTTCCCTTCGCCATGGAAGCTGGACGTTGTGAGATCGCGTACTTCCTTGTCGGCGTCGG
The DNA here is from genome assembly GCA_965199105.1 of Acetobacteraceae bacterium. Classification (GTDB taxonomy): domain Bacteria; phylum Pseudomonadota; class Alphaproteobacteria; order Acetobacterales; family Acetobacteraceae; genus LMUY01. The sequence goes on from CBDAQO010000002.1 coordinate 93,345, forward strand.
CAGGTGCATGCAGCGCCATACCCATCAGGGGTTCATTCGCTTCCTGAACGCCATCGAGAACCAAGTCCCATAAAATGGCAGGTCCACGTTGTGCTAGACAATTACGCTCCCCACAAGCATCCCAAGGTCCTCGAATGGCTTGGCCGACATAAGCGCTTCACCTTCCACTTCATGCCAACCTCGGCATCCTGGATCAACGCTGTCGAGGGTGTCTTCGCCAAACTGACCAACCGCAGACCAAAGCGTGGCGTGTTTCACTCCATCGCCGCCCTCCAGTCCGCCATTTACCGCTTCGTCAAAGAGGCAAATGAGAGCCCATAGCCCTTCCGCTGGACCAAGTCCCCGACGAGATCATCGCAGCCGTGAAGCGTAGGTATCTCTAGCAAGATTCATGCCGATAGTGGACGAAATCGGGACAGATGTCCTTGCCGTAGGTTCAGCTTTCGTTGGAAAGCCGCCATTCACGGTGCTAGAAACGTCCGACATGCCGGTATCTTCGCAGACCTATGCGCGTCGTGCCTTCATTGCTGACACCACATCCCTCATCATGTTTTTTACAACGACAGGGATCATCAACGAGCGTTTCGTCGCGGACATGAGTTGGGAGCAGGTATTCCATGCTCGGTTGCTAGGTGCGGTCCTGATGGTTCCCGTTGGGCGTCCGTATGGCATTTGGCGTGACTGGCTCTTGAAGCACGCTCGACCAGCCCGCCTCTCGCAATTGCTTTGGGATAGCCTTGCGTTGGTAAGCTTTCAGGTACCGATCTACGCGGCCATCATTGCGACAAGTGGTGCGTCGGGGCGGGGTCTAGTCCTAGGGGTAATTGGGGCCATCATCATGATGTTTGCACTGGGCCGTCCCTATGGGGCCTTCCTGAATTGCGTCAGAGCACTGTTCGCGCTTCCACCGGGCGGCACGCAGCCCATGAGCCTCAACAGTTGATGCCGAGTCCGCTAAGGGTTGATGATTTGGGAAAAGTCGGTTTGGCCGGCTCGGATACATCTGATTCAGACCTTCCTGTGAGGCGGGGATCGGGTGATAACGGGCGAGCGGACGGTGCTGCAGAAATTCCTTTCTTACAGCTTTCACCTTAACGGGCACGCGCCGATGGACCACCTACTCCGGTCGGCTGACCGCTTGTCGATCTCTCTGGCATCCGCCAGCACCTGCAACCCTACTACAGCGAGGTCGGCCGGCCCTATGAGGTGGTCCCGGTTTATCGGACAGTTTCGCTGCGATCGTTCGACAGGCTGCTTACCTTGGCCACGCCGTCGGTGGCGTGCGCAATCAGAAGGCGGGTGACTAGGCTGGTTACTGTGTGTCGAACTGGGTTCAGCAAGGTGTTTCATGGAGGCGCAACCGCCACCAATGACTCGTTCGCCAGGCGGTTCTGTCAGGCCTCGGGCCAGGAAGCGCCATCTGGCTAGAGAAGAGCCCGTCGCATAAGGTCTGTGCCCTGACGCGCTGAGGGGGTGGACCGGATGAACTGTGTTTGCTGCGGCTCGGAGGCCGTGACGGAACGGCCAGAGGTCACGGCGCAGGGCTATCGCCGGTTCCGTTGCCGGGGGTGCGGCCGCCAGTTCAACGAGCGCAGCGGTGGCGTTCTGAACCGGACCAGCCTTCCCAGCGACATCATCGCTTTCGTGGTGTTCTGCCGTCTGCGCTACCGCCTGACATTGCGTGTCTCAGCGAGATCCTGCTTCTACGGGGCATCGAGGTGAGCCATGAGGCTATCCGGGGCTGGGAGACAAAGCTTCTTCCGATCATGGGTCAGGAACTCCGCAAGCGACGATACGTGAAGCGGCGTGGCCCTGGCGCGAGTTGGTACGTCGACGAGACTTATCTGAAAGTGAGGGGCAAGTGGACCTACCTGTATCGCGCCGTCGACCGGGACGGAAACCTGATCGACGCCATGCTGAGCGAGCATCGCGACATGGCGGCAGCCAAGGCCTTCTTCCGCTCAGCAAAGGCCACCATGGGCTCCAAGCCGGATCGAGTGACAACAGACGGCCACGGTTCCTATCCTAGGGCAATCCGGACCACGCTCGAATGGACGGTCCGGCACAGGACGAGCGCCTACTTGAACAACCGGCTCGAGCAGGACCATCGTGGCATCAAGGGCCGGATCCGATGTATGCGGGGCTTCAAGTCCGATCAGGCCGCTGGTCGCTTTTGCAGAGAGCACGGCGAACTCCGTAATCTACTCCGTTGCCGCCGCCGTCATAACCAAACCGTTTCCGCCACCGCCCGTCGCTCCCGATTCAACAAAGCCGCCCAAATTGCGCTCGGCATCATGCAAGCCGCCTGAGCGATCTCCTGCTCATCATCATACTTGGCCAGAAAGGCGCGAGAGCTGACAGAACCCTCTGGCCAGCGCCCGGCGGTTCCGCGTGTTGGCGGTTGTGGACGACTTCACCCGTGAGTGCCTGGGTCTGGTCGTCGACACATCGTTGTCGGGATTGCGCGTTGGTCGTGAGCTGGACCGGATCGCATCGCTACGTGGCTATCCGGCGATGATCGTCAGCGACAACGGCACGGAGTTGACGTCGCACGCCATCCTGCGCTGGCAGGAGGATCGGTCGGTGCTTTGGCACTACATTGCACCCGGGAAGCCGCAACAGAACGGGTTTGTCGAAAGCTTCAACGGCCGGTTCCGCGACGAATGCCTCAACGAGCACCTGTTCGGAAACCTGCCCGGCGCCAAGCGAACGATTGAGGCATGGAGGATCGACTACAACACCCAACGCCCGCACACGAGCCTCAATGGGCTCACACCGGAAGCCTTTGCAGCCCGCCCCAGCAAGGGGCATACAGAGAACGGATTCTGCTTATGACTGAGGGCATCCAGGGGGCAGGGTCACCGTCAAAGTGGCGACGGCGACGATCGGATCCGGCGTCAGGCTCACTGAGCGACAGGCCGCCGCATCCAGCATCCAGACGGGAACTTCCAGAACACGGGCAACCGGGTCTCCGACAAGGCTGCAACGCGCCGATGCTCCGGCCGCTCGTTCGATCACATCATGGACGTAAACAGATCGCGCCGCCCATGGATGCCAGACATAGGAAATCATCGTCTCATCGCCAGCTCGCGTATCATGGATCTTGTGGCGTAGGGTTCTATAACACTCGGAGACCCCGCTCGACCCTGGGCGGGCGCACGCCCGACGAGTGCGTATAGGATCAACGTTGCGAAGAGACTGGCGGCCTGACGATAACCAGAACCACGGTATCATGTAGCAGCCGCCACCAGGGCTGGTGGCAGCAGCTACATAAGGGCGCAGAACCAAGCTTAACTTGGACACCAAACTATCCAATCAGGCGGGACCACCTCAGCGGGAGGGGTACATGATGCCATGTCACACTCCCACGCTCGATTGCTCGCGCGCCATCGCGCCTGGTTTCTCGGTCGATGATGCTGACCAACCTAATGCAGTCGCTCTCCGGCACGCTGAGCTGCATCTATCTTTGACCATGTAGCCGGCGTGCACTCGCTCGCTTCAGCGCCCGTATATTTCCGTTAGGCTGGGATCACTGTCGTTGCTATGGGCAAGATGGCTAAACTTCGGAGGACGTCCGTGAAAATCATCTGTATCGAGGAACACACCCTGGACGGTGATTTGGCTGCGGCGACCCGCAGCGCAGAGGCGGCCCAGGCCGGCTATCAGCGAGACCTAGCCGGCACGGGCCAGGCCACCATCTCCGATGGCGCGCAGCAGCGCCCGCAACTCGTGTTCGACGGACGGATCCCGCAAGGGCTGAGCGACTTTGGCTCGGGCCGCCTTGCCGAAATGGACCGGCATGGGATCGACATGCAGGTCCTGTCCTTCAGCAACTCGCCGCAACTGGCGCCAATCGAAGAGGCTGCCCGGCTTGCGCGCGCGGCTAACGACCGGCTTGCGCAGGCCGTGCGTGCGCATCCCTCCCGTTTCGCGGGCTTTGCGACCCTGCCTTGGCAGGACGCCAAGGCGGCCGCGGCGGAGGCCGAGCGGGCGGTCCGAGACCTCGGCTTAAAGGGCGTCATGCTCATCGGCCGTCCCGGAAAGGACTTTCTGGACAACCGGCGCTATGAGCCCGTCCTAGCGAAGCTAAACGAGCTGCGTGCGGCGCTCTATGTGCACCCTGGAGCGCCGCTGCCGCAGGTACGCGAGCCCTACTACGGCGGCCTAGACAAGGTGGTCAGCGCACGCCTGTCGCTGTTCGGCTGGGGCTGGCACAACGAGGCCGGGGTGCAGGTTGTGCGCATGCTGCTGTCCGGCGTGTTTGACCGTCACCGAGATCTGCAGGTGATTAGCGGGCACTGGGGCGAAATGGTGCCGTTCTTCCTTCAGCGCCTGGACGACGCCTTGCCGATGAGCGAGACCGGGCTCTCCAGGTCCATCACCCAGACCTATCGCGAGCAGGTGTATGTGACGCCGAGCGGCATGCTGAACCTACCGCACTTCGATTTCATCCGCACAGTCCTGGGCGTAGGCAGGATCATCTATTCCATAGACTATCCTTACGCGACACTGGATGGTGCCCGCCTATTTCTCGAAAGCTTGCCGGTCAGCGACGAGGACAAGCAGAAGATAGCCTTTGAGAACGCGGCTCAGCTTTTTGGTCTCTGATGCAAACCTCGCCTACTCGTGCGCACTGGAAGGTTCGCACGCTGGCCGAAGCTTGGTCATTTTCGAGTTCTCGTGTCTGGGCCGGAAACCGGGCTTCTGGAGATCATGATGGCAGCCAAGCGCGGCCGTCGCCTGCTGTACTCGCCCGCCGAGCGCCTAGGTGCGGTGGGCGTCGAGCGTCCGCCGTGCTGACGCTGACTCTGACGGACCTGCAATACGACCACGCGGCGGCGCGACGTCTTCTCTGCCGCCACGGGAGTAGCCGCCAATGACGGAGCAGGTACTTTACTTGCCACAGGCTTCCGGCCGCGCCAGATAGCGTCCGTGTTCGTGGTGGGATTCGATGATGGCGAAGGTGTAGGCGGAGTTGGTCGTCGGATCGGCTGGCTAAGGGGGACTTGCGAGCTTCAACCCGAACCTACAATCACCCGATGACCGAGGACAGACAACCGCTGGCCGAGCTGCTGGCGAAAGCCGGAGATGGCGACTTCCTACGCAGCGTGGCGAAGGCCGTGTTGCAGTTGCTGATGGAGACGGACGTGGAGGGGCTGATCGGCGCCGGGCGCACGAGCGCACGGCCGAGCGGACGACGTATCGCAACGGCTACCGGGATCGGACGCTGTATACCCTGCTGGGCAGCTTGCAACTGCGGCTCCCCAAGCTGCGCCAAGGCAGCTACTTTCCCGACGAGGGCCGTCAGCCGGCGCGGTTCTCGGCGGCCTGCTCAGCTCCGTCCTGTTGCCGCTGGGATGCGGCCATTGCTGCTGGCCTCCTGCCCAGCCAGCAGCTTGAATCAGAAAAACCCCAGCGCCGGAAGCCCTCTTGCCAATTCGGTCAGAAACGAACTTGCTCTAGTTTGTTGGCCGATCCGAGTGCTCCTTGTAAGCCGATTTGGCGTCGATTGGCCATAGCGCCAATCTTGGCCATGCGAGCACGCAAGACAACGCCCTACGTTCGAGACGGACATGCGGACTAGGTCGCGTGGACAAAGCCGATCCACTGTTTGATCGTGGCCAGCTTGGCGAAGCCGAGGAAGCTGCTTGCGGTATGATCGTATCGAGTGGCCACGCGCCTGCTGTTCTTGAGCCGATTGAAGAAGCGCTCGATCTTGTTTCGGGTCGCATACAAGGCGCGGTTGACCGTGTGCTGGATGTGCCGGTTCTTTTTGGTGGGGATTTCGGGTGTGCCGCCCCGGGCGCGGACTTCGTCTCGGATGGCGTCGCTGTCGTATCCCTTGTCGGCCAGCATGACCTCTGGGTCGGCATCATGCTCGGCCATGAGGTCGTTGAAAGCCGTGCTGTCGTGGGCCTCGCCGGGCGTCAGGATGAGCGCGATTGGAAGACCCTCAGCGTTGGTCCGGGCATGGATTTTGGTCGAGAAGCCACCGCGCGAGCGGCCAAGAGCCTGATTTTGAGTCCCCCCCTTGCGCCGGCGGCACAGTGGTGTGCCCGGATGACTGTGCTGTCGACCATCTGCACGGCATTGCTGCCGCCGCCCTCGGCGAGGGCCTCGAGCATCAGGTCCCAAAGTCCGGCAGCGGTCCAGCGACGGTATTGCCGGTGCACCGAGTTCCAGTTGCCGAGTTCCTCCGGCAGATCGCGCCAAGGCGCGCCGGTACGGGCAATCCAGAACACCGCGTTCAGCGTGCGGCGGTGGTCGGCAGGCGGACGCCCCCGCAGGGCACCCCGCTCGATCACAAACGGCTCGAAGAACGCCCACTCATCGTCACTCAGAAGCCCTCGGACCAAGGCTGATCTCCACCATGAAGATCAGCTTCGAATCACATCACTCCGTGTCGGGGGAATCCCTCTCGCGCACTTTGTCCACGCGCCCTAGTAAACTCCACGCAATCTTCCGACCACTTATCTTGATGACGGCCGAAGCAAACCTGACCCTTGACGGAGACGACCCGCTTGTGGTCGCCGCGCGTGAGGCTGAGGAACGACTTTACGCAGGCTATGGCCTGAACGCCCGCACCCGTCACATCCGGCTGCCCGGCCTGGATCTCCGCGTGCGCGTCAGCGAGTTCGGCAGCGGCCCGCCCATCTTGATCGTGCCTGGAAACACCGGTGACGCCTTTCCGCTGGCCTCGCTAATGGCTATGCTGGCCGGCAGGCGGACCATTGCCGTCAATCGGCCCGGCGGTGGTTTAAGCGACGGCATGGATTACCGAACCGTCGACATCCGCCACTTCGCCGTCGATACAATGACAACAATCCTAGACGAGATGGGCCTCGACCAGGTCGACGTCGTCGCGCATTCGATGGGTGCGCATTGGAGTCTCTGGCTGGCGATGGACCGGCCGGAACGGGTGCGCCGTCTGGTCACGCTCGGCAATCCAGGTCGTGTCATGAAGGGCGATGCGCCACTGATACTGCGTCTGCTGACGAAGCCGCCGCTCAGCATGCTGCTGGGCAGGTTGGCGACGCCGCGTAAGCGGACAGATGCGATGAGGCCGCTCAAGATGATGGGACATGATCTCGCCGTGATGGAGACGCTGCCGGTCGCGTTCGGCGACTGTTACTTCCACTTCCGCAGGCTGCCGCATTACCGGGTGTCGTTGCTCAGCCTGATGCAGAATGCCCCCCGGCTGATCACCGCCGAGGATCTGGCGGGCATTGAGCAACCCGTTGCGCTGCTATGGGGAACCAAGGACACGTTCGCCGGCACCGATGTCGGCCGCGCCGTCGCAAGCGCCTTGCCAAACGGCGAACTCCATCCATTGGAAGGGGCGGGCCATCTGCCTTGGCTCGAATACCCCGAGACGTCCGGCAAACTGATCCTGGAGTTCCTGGATCGCTAAATTGGTCAGTGCGCGCTACTGAGACATGATGACTGCCATGTCGAGCGTATAGAAGGTAGGAGAGATAATGTATCAATGCGGCATACCCGACTCCCGATGCGCGCGTTGTAGCGCCAAGCTCGGACGGTCAGCCATGCAGGACGCTTTCCGGAAGCGGACATGAAGCTTAGCAGCCAGACCAGTAAACTTGGTAGTCAGTTGTTGAGCGACGTGATCGAGCCCCGGCCCACATTCGATTCGGGCGCGTCAATCAAGCGCGGAAGTTTTTGATCGTCTATGGCTACAAACGTAAACACCGCTTCGGTCACCCGCAAGCTTACATCACCGTCACGGGGTCGCCGCCAGGCCTGGACGGCCACGCGCATCGACGTTCGTCCGATTGATGCCACATCGGCGTAGAGGCTCACCTCGTCGCCGACCTGAACCGGGCTCAGAAAGGTGATCGCCTCGACAGCTACGGTCGCGCACCGACCCCGTGCGCGCCGCGTGGCCGCGAGTCCGGCTGCGAGGTCCATCTGCCACATGAGCCAACCCCCGAAGATGTCACCGGCCGGGTTGGTGTCGCAGGGCATCGCGACCGTTCGAATTGCAGGCGCCGTGCCTGGCGGCGCGACCAGTGCCGGTGCCGTCACCACATACCGCCCACGGAGACACCGTAGAGGGCACCGGTCTTCCCCAGGTCCTCGATCGTGTCATCAGGGAGCGTCAGGCCCTCGGTGCGGTACTTCGCCTCGTTGCGCGCCTCCAGTTCGCCGGGATAGACGATCTCCTCGAAGCCCTGCGCCAGCGGCACCGACTTCAGCTCGGCGATGTAGCTCCCCATCCGCGCTCCGAACTCGGCAAGCGGCTGTATCGCAGCGACGTCGAGAGCGATGATCATCTGCCCGGCGCCGCTACGATGCTGCGTCTGATAGGGACCGTGCACACCGGCCCCGAAGGCCGAGCCGGTTAGCACGCCGGACAGCATGTCCATCATAACGGCGATCGCGTAGCCCTTGTGCTGCGCCATCGGCAGGATGATGCCGTCGATCGCCGCAGCGGGGTCCGTCGTCGGCGCACCATCGGCGTCGATCGCCCATCCTTCCGGGATCGTCTGACCTTTCTGCCGCGCCAGATAGATCTTGCCGCGAGCGACGCCAGTGTTGGCGATGTCGAGCACCATCGGTGCCAGGCTCCCTGCCGGTGCCGCCCATGACCACGGGTTGGTGCCGACCATCTTGCGCCGCCCACCCCAGGGTGCCATCGCAGGGCTGGCGTTGGTGGACAGGAAGCCGATGCAGCCTGCACGCGCCGCCATCAGCGTGAAATACATTGCCGTGCCGAAGTGGTTGGAGTTCCGCAGGCCCACGGCACCGATGCCGTGGGCCTTGGCCCGGCGGATCGCGTCCTGCATCGCGTGCGCCGTCAGCACCTGGCCCATCGCGTCGTGCCCATCGATCAGGCCTATGGCGCCTGCGTCCACCACCTGCTCCGGCTTCGCCACCGGGTCGCACACACCGGCCTTGAGCCGGGCGACATACCAGGACAGGCGCATGACCCCGTGCGACTGGTGGCCCCACAGGTCCGCCTGCACCAGTGTATCTGCAGCCAGACGGGCATCTTCCCCGGGCATGCCGACGGCGGCGTAGACCTTCGTTGCAAACTCCAGCAGTCCGGCCGGGTCGATGCGCGCGCTCATGGGGCGTTTCCACGGGCTGGCGCGCGCGTATGAACCGTCAGCGCATGGCCGAGGAACCGGGCAGTGATCTCGGCGGTGCGAGCGGCGACGTTGAAGGGCCGCGAGACGGTTCCGGTGGAGATGATGCTGCCGCCGGGCAACGTCATGCCACGCTCGCGGGCGATTGCAATCAGGTCGGCGAAGGCGGCCTCGGGGTCGGTGACGTCCTCCCCCGCGACGGCGCGCGCCTGTTCCACTCCGTCCACGAGCACGACAAGGCTCCCGGTCAGGGCCGGGATGTTCGAGGGTGAGATCGTGTCGCCCAGCACCACAGCCTGGCAGGCACCGTTGTCCGCCGCGAAGCTCGGCCACCCGACGGCGCGACGATCGACGAAACGCGACAGGACCAGCTCGAACGACACCCGCGTTTCGACCACCGCGTCCATCGCCGGGAACGGCGCCTCGTCGGCCAGGATGTCACGGCCGAGGACATAGGCGATCTCGAACTCGACCGTGACCGGGGCGGCGTTGGGCAGCTCGATGAGGCCGCCGTGCCGATACAGCGCGTTCGACGGGATTCGTCCGGCCACCGAGCGCGCAACGCCGAGATCACGCTTTTGGGCATGGCTGCCGATCCCGAGTTTCCAGCCGCACGTGGACAGACCCATCTGTTGGATCAGACGGTCCTGGACGTCGTAGCCCTCTGTCATCGTCTGCGGCCGGATCGGCTCGGGAAGGTGCGGAAGCTGCGTTCCGTCTCGCCATGCCTCCGCCAGTATGGCGGCCGCTGCCTCGGGATCGAATTCTGTGTTCATGAGGCGTCTGCTCCGGCCAGGAAGTCGAAATCGCAGCCATCCGGCGCCTGGGTGACGGTGTTGCGGTAAAGTGCCTTGTAGCCGCGGGCCGGTTTGGGTGGCGGGATGAAGTCCGCCAGGCGTCGCCTGATCTCGGCATCATCGACGAGCAGATCGATCCGCTTCTCGGCGACGGACAGCCTGATGCGGTCGCCGTCGCGCACCGCCCCAAGCGGTCCGCCGATGGCCGCTTCCGGCGCCACATGGAGCACGATGGTCCCGAACGCGGTGCCAGACATACGGGCGTCGGATATGCGAACCATGTCCTTGACGCCCTGCTGGGCCAGCTTCTTCGGAATTGGCAGATAGCCCGCCTCCGGCATCCCCGCTGCGTGTGGACCCGCGTTCTGCAACACCATGATGTCGCCGACCTCGACGTCCAGATCCGGATCGTCGACACGGGCGGCCATGTCTTCGAGGCTGGTGAACACCACGGCGCGGCCCTCGCTTTCAAACAGCGACGGCGTTGCGGCTGCTCGTTTGAAGATCGCGCCGTCTGGGGCGAGCGAGCCCCGTAGTGCGATCAGGCCGCCAACAGGCGAAACCGGGCCGCCGAACGGGCGGATGATCGCCCGATCCACCCAGTCGAGCGGCTCGGCCAGCCGGTCGGCGAGCACGGTGCCCTCGACATCGATGGTATCGAGATGGAGCAGCGGCTTGAGTTCGCGCAGCACCGCGCCGATGCCACCGGCTGCGTAAAAATCTTCCATGTAGCCTTCGCCGACAGGCTTGAGGTCGACCAATACCGGTGTCTCGTCGGAGATCTGGTTGAGGCGGTCCATTGAAATCCTGATGCCGAGCCGGCCCGCGATGGCGGTCAGGTGGACGATGGCGTTGGTCGATCCGCCGATGCACATCAGCACCCGCAGCGCGTTCTCGACCGATTTGGCGGTGATGACCTGCGACGGGGTGATGCGGCTGGTCAGCAGACGCACGGCGGCCGTGCCGGTCTGTTCGGCGGCGACGAGCCGATGGGCGTTCACGGCAGGGATGGCCGCCGTGCCGGGCAGCGACATGCCGAGCGTCTCGGCGATGCACGCCATGGTGCTGGCGGTCCCCATCACCGCGCAGGTGCCTGCGGTGACCGAGAGCTGCGCCTCGATCGCGTCGATCTGCTGGTCGTTGATCGTCCCGGCCCGATACTTGCCCCAGAAGCTGCGGCAATCGGTGCAGGCGCCCAGGCGCTGGCCGTGATACCGCCCGGTGCTCATTGGGCCGGTGACGAGCTGAATGGCCGGGATGTTGGCCGAAGCAGCACCCATGAGCTGGGCTGGGACCGTCTTGTCGCAGCCGCCGATCAGCACGACGGCATCCATGGGCTGCGCGCCGATCATCTCCTCGGTGTCCATCGCCATGAGGTTTCGGTACATCATCGAGGTCGGGTTGAGGAACACCTCGCCCAGCGAGATCGTCGGGAACGGCCGCGGCAGGGCACCGGCGGCCAGCACGCCGCGCGAGACCGCCTCGACCAGCTCGTCCATGGTGCGGTGACAGTTGTTGAAGCCGGAGGGGGTCATCGCGATACCGATGATCGGCTTGGCCAGCATATCGCTCGACAGGCCCATGGACCGGGCGAAGGAGCGCCGCAGGTAACGGGCGAAATCGGGGTCACCGTAGTTGGTGAGGCCTCCGGCGATGCCGTGGGGTCTGTCGGTCATGGAACCCTCTGTTCAACCACGGAGCGGCTGCGGAACCGGACGCCCAGCAGATCCTCGAACACCTGCACCATGGCGCCCTTGTCCTGCGCGCCGAGGCCGCGCAGCAAGGCGGTCTGGTAGGTCGCGGTGGCGGCAGCCAGCACCGGCAACGGCATGCATTGCCCGGCGGCCAGCTCGGCGCCGCTGACCAGGTCCTTGTAGGCGTGGCCCATCGGGTAGCCGTCCACGAAATGTCCTTTCAGGATGCGCGGGATGAAGAACTCCGAGGCGTAGCTGCGCCCTGTACCGCTGTTGACGACCTCGCCGACCAGGTCGGGGTCGAGTCCCATCTTCGCTGCCATCGGCAGCACCTCGGCCAGGGCGGCCGCATTGATGTCGAACAGCAGCTGGTTGATCAGCTTGGTCAGCTGCCCGCTGCCCGTGGGGCCCATGAACGGGATCGTGGTGCCGATGCGGTCCAGCAGCGGCTTCACCCGGTCGAACAGCGCCCGCTCGCCGCCGCACATTACGGTCAGGGTGCCGTCGACGGCGCGCGCCTCCATGCCGGAGATCGGCGCGTCCATGAACGCCACGCCCCGCGCAGCGGCAGCCCGGCCGATCTCGGCCGTGGCCGAGTAGGTGATCGTGCTGAGATCGACGACGACCTGGCCAGGCTTCAGCTGCGCCAGCAGCCCGGCCTCGCCCAGCAGGATCTGCTGCACCACGGCCGCGTTCGGCAGACACAGGAAGCTCACGTCGCAGCCGGCCAGTTCCGAGAGCGCGGTGGTGCCGGCAGCACCCTTGGCCGCGAACTCGGCGAAATGGCGGTCGTCGCGGTCGCTGACGATCAGCGTCTCGCCGTTTCGCAACAGGTTATGCGCAATCGGCCGGCCCATCTGGCCAAGCCCGATGAATCCGATCTTCATCCTTGTGCTCCCGTCGCGAAGACGATGCAGACCGGGCTGCCGGTCGCGATCACCCGGCCCGTCGGTGCAAGCGTGCCGGTCTCGGCATCCAGCCCGAACGATACGATGCTGTCGGTGTTCTCATTGGCCACGTGCAGAAGCGTGCGGGAGGGATCCATGGCGAAGAAGCGCGGACCCTGCCCCTGTGCCGATACCCAGCCGAGGGGGCTGAGCCGCCCGCTTGCCGGGTCGACGGCGAAGCTGCCGACACTGTCATGGCCACGGTTGGAGACGAAGACGAAGCGGCCCTCCGGGCTGATGGCGATCTCGGCTGCGGTGTTTGCGCCGGTGAAGCTGTCAGGGACCGAGGGGATCACCTGAAACGGCGTCAGCGCCCCGCTCCGTGCGTCGTAGCGATAGGCGCCGACCGAGGCGTCGAGCTCATGGGCCACGAAGGCGTATGGTTCGGACGGATGGAACGCGATGTGCCGCGGCCCGGCGCCGGGGCGGACCTGCACGAACGGCGCCTCACCTGGCGCCAGCACGCCGCGATCGGCATCGAAGCGATAGGTGAATACCCGGTCCAGCCCCTTGTCCGGCACGATCAGGTAGCGGCCGTCCGGCGAATAGGCGATTTGGTGCGGGTGGGAGAAGGTCTGGTCGACCTTGTGCGGCCCCGGCGTGCCGGGATCGGCGACGAGCTGCTGCACGGGACCGAGCGAGCCGTCGGCACGGCGTGGCAGCACGGCGAGCGTCCCGGTGGCATAGTTGGCCACCAGCACGAAGCGGTTGCTGGCGTCGACCAGAAGATGCGCGGGATTGCGGCCTTCGGTGGATTGCCGGTTGAGAAACGTCAGCATCCCCGTCGCGGGGTCGACGCGATAGGCGCTGATGTCCGATAGGTCGCCATGCACGGCGTAGAGGAACCGCTGCTCCCGGTCGAACGTCAGGAACGACGGATTGTCCAACCCCGTCATGCGCTGCACATGCGACCAGGCGCCCGTGGCCTCCACGCGAAACACCTCGATGCCCAGGCCCCGCGCATTGCGCTCCTTCGTGGTGCGGCACCCGACATAGGCGAAGTGGGGCAGCGCCGTCGGTGCGGCGGCGGCGAACAGCGGGGAACCGACAGCCATCGCGAAACCTCCAAGAACGGCGCGGCGCGCGACGGCGCGCACAGGGGCGAGGACAGGATTGGTCATGCGACGACGGCTTCGTGCATCGCGCCGATCGGCCTACGGGTCAGCGTCAACACTGACGTCGCGCCGATCAGCAGCAGGACACCCGCGATGACGAAGGCCATGTCGTAGCTGCCGGTGAGATCGATGACGTAGCCGGTGACGATCGGCGCCATCAGCCCGAACACGTTGCCTCCGACCACGAGGAACGCCATCGCCAGACCGACATTGCGTGGGTCCGGCAACAGATCGTTCAGCAGCGCGAAGTTCATCGAGGTGGTGGCGGCGATGCCGGTCAGCGAGAGCGAGATCAGCACCAGGATCAGCCCGACGCTGTCGACCATCGGCGCTAGAAGGATGATCGAGGCAAGGATCATGGCACCGGCAATGACGGAGCGGCGTTTCCCACCGCCTACGTCTCCGCGCAGAAAGCGGTCGCTGAGCCTGCCGATCGCGATGCACAGCACGACTGCCACCGCATAGGGGATGGCAGCGAACAGCCCTGTCTTGGCCAGGGTGAGGCCCTTGCTCTGCTGGAGGTAGCTCGGGAGCCAGGTCAGGAAGAGATACTGGGAATAGACGTTGCAGCCCTGTGTGAGGGCCAGGCCCCAAAGCGTGGTGCCGCTGCCGAGGAGCTGCCACAGGCCGGGCTTCGGGGCTGTGTCGCGGGTTGCGGCCTGCATGATGCTGCGCTCGGCCAGGATCTTGGCCCGCTCCGTTTCGGCTAGCCATGATGCACGCTCCGGCCGGTCGAACCAGACCAGCCAGCACACCAGCCAGAGCACTCCGATGCCGCCCGCGATGAAGAACAGCGCGCGCCATCCGTACAACGCGATGATGGGTCCGGCCACCAAAGCGCAGATCGCCGGGCCCGCGTAGGAGCCGCTGTTGAAAATAGCGTTGACCAGGCCGCGCTCGCCAGCCGGGATCCATTCCCGGATCACACGCGCTCCGGCCGGGTTGCTCGAGGCCTCGCCCGCTCCCATGACCAGCCGCGACGTCAGCAGTGCCGGAAAGCTGCCCGCGAGCCCGGTCGCCGCGGTCGCCACGGACCATATACCAAGGCCAACCCCGGCCACACGCTTGGCGCCGAACCGATCGACAAGCAGGCCCATCGGCAAGAGGAAGAGTGTGTAGGTCCAGAGGAATGACGAGAACAGGTAGCCCAGCATCACCGGAGACAACCCATACTCCTTGGCGATGGGCGTTGCCGCGAAGGAGAGCGTGACCCTGTCGATGTAGTTGATCAGCGCCAGGGTAAACAGCAGCAGGGCGATCCAGCCTCGGCGATACATCATCCGCGTTTCCCCAAAATGTCTTCTTGTGCCGTCGTGCGGCATTTCAGACAGGGTAGCGGGATCGAGCATGCGAGAACATGCGTTTCCACGCATAATTCAATGCTTATCGAGCATCGATCCGTTTTGGGAGCGTTCGAAGGAACTTGGGCAAAGCCTGCCGCGCAAACAGCCGCAGGGCCGGATTGTCGCTGGCCTTGCGCCACACCAGAGTCAGCTCGCTGAACACCGTCGGATATAAGGCGATCTGTTGGAGCGTCACGTTGGCGAAGCCCAGCGTTCCGGCCGCGGCGGGCACCAGGGCGACACCGATCCCCGCACCCACCAGGGCCAGCATCGTGTGGATCTCGCGGGCGAACTGCACGAAGTTCGGGGTGATCCCCGCCGCGCGGAAGATTGATGAAACCAGGTCGTGATGGTAGCGGCTTTCCGTCGGCGCATACATGATCAGGGGCTGGCGATCGAGGTCGGTCACCGCCAGCACGCCTGGACGTGCCAGCGCGTGGCCCATTGGAACCGCCACCACGAAAGGTTCATGGCTGATCGTGACCGCCTCCAACCCCCTGAGATCGATGGGCAGGCGGAGAATACCTGCATCGATGCCGCCGGTGCCCAAAGCCTCAGCTTGGTTCGCGGTTACCATCTCCTTCAGGACGAACTGCACCTGGGGCATTTCGTCGGCCAGAAATGAGACCAGGCGCGGCAACAGGCTGTAACTCGTCGCCGGAATGAACCCCAGCGTGATCACGCCGCCCTCGCCCAGCGCCGCCCGGCGTGCGGTGACCATCGCCTCTTCGGCGGAACGGAGGATCGCGCGGGCATCGACGAGAAACGCCTTGCCTGCCGTGGTGAGCCGCACCATCCGGCTGGAGCGTTCCATCAACTCGGTGCCGATGATGTGCTCCAGCTGCTGCAACTGCCGGGTGAGCGGCGGCTGCGTCATATTCAGGCGCGCTGCCGCCCTTCCAAAATGTAGCTCTTCGGCCAAGGCGACAAAGCAGCGAAGGTGCGAAAGGTCGAACATCAATGCGAAATAGGTATCGTTGAAGCTTCAATCTGGCACGTCACCGTCGGGATCGCCAGTGCCCGGTTGCGTTTAGCTGGGAAGGAGTCGTCCGCCTCCACCACGCATACGCGCCGGACCTGCTTCATGTGCGTTCGAGCATCAGAAAGGGCCGTAAACGTGGCGGCCAGTGCCGGGCAGGTTTTGGTCCCTCGTTTCACCACGCAAGGCCGAGCACCCCGGCAATCCGAGTTGGGATCCATTGACCGACGAGATAGCCGCCAGCGGGCTTCCTGATTACAAATCACTCCGTGAAATGCTGAGGCACTTCTTGATCGATCTCGCGAACACCTGCACGCTGCTGGATGAGACGGCCAGGGACGTCGTGGGATGCTTGTCGTGATGGGCCGCATTTAGGTCACCTTGCAACGAAAAGGATGATTTAAGACGGCGTAGGCAACACTGGTTTGGGTTCCTCGACCGACCGACATTGGTTCGTTTCCCGACGATGGCTGTTGACCCAGTTCACTCAGATTGCTGTTCGCGGGCACAATGCGCGCAATCGACAACCCAGGGCGTAGTATGGGCAGAATTTCAAGTTGCGGGAATGGCTATTATCGCAAGTTGACCTCTTCCAACCGGACTTGGTAGAATGCGGAGATGCGCACGACGAGGAAAACAGCTGCAAAGCCAGTCTCAGCCGCCGGCAACACTGTCGCACCCGCTGACGCACGGGCCCGCTCCCGGCAGCGCGCGGAAAACTACCTTGTCGCTGCTGACGCACCCTCGACGGTGCGAGCCTATACTGCAGATTGGAAGCATTTCTCGATCTGGTGTGTGGCGCGCGGCCAGATTGCCATGCCAGCACGTCCAGACCTTGTGGGTGACTACTTGGCCGATCTTGGCGAGGGCTATGCCCGGTCGACACTGCGCCGGAAAGTGGCAGCGATAGCACGCGCTAATCGGCTCGCCTGCCACCCACTCGATACGCGTCATCCGTCAATTCGCGACATTCTGCGAGGGATTGGTCGCGTTCATGGAGATCCACCCAAACGAGCACAGGCGTTGGCCACGGAGGAGATCCAGAACATGGTCGCCACCTGTGCCGACGATTTGGTTGGTCTGCGGGACCGCGCGCTCCTGCTCTTGGGGTTCGCCGGTGCCCTCCGGCGGTCGGAGCTCTGTGCGATCGAGGTCGAGCACATCACCTGGAAGCCGCGCAGCTTTGAACTTCTCATTCCCCGGTCGAAGACGGACGCCGACGGCGAAGGCGCCCGGCTCGGCATTCCACGCGGCAAGGCGGAAGTCACCTGCCCCGTCCGAGCACTTCAAGCCTGGCTCAAGGCTGCTGGTATCGAGCGTGGCCCCGTATTTCGCGCCATTACCCGCCATAGCACTGTGCGTTCGTCAGGGCTCAGCGGCGAAGCCATTCGATTAATCGTGCTCAAGTGTGCCGCGCGTGCGGGTGTGAAGGGCAGCCGGATGGAGCCGATTTCGCCGCATGGATTGCGGGCGGGATTCGTCACCGCCGCCTACCGGAACAACGTGCCAGACGAAGAGATCATGGGCCATAGCCGGCATCGAAGCTTGACGGTTATGCGCAGCTACGTGCGTCGGGCCAAGCTAAGCAACGCCAGCCCTGCCGGGAAGGTCGGCCTTTAAGCTCAGCTTTAGTTTGCTCTGGATGGTGTGCAACAGGTTGTTGCACAACTCGGTTGCCGAATCTTCCAGGTACTCGAGCATGGTATCGCAGAGTATGGCAGTATATATTTCCGACAAGGCAGGTTATCGGAAGTAAGCCCTTGGCTCGGCTGGGGGCAGGAGGGCTGGCCGAGCGTCCGAGAAAATAAAAAGCTTGTTTGAGCCTAATAGCGTAACAGGGTAAGCTGGTGTTTAAACCATTGAAAGTCTGATGCCGATTCTTACGAGTAATACCAAGACTCACTGAATGTGACCCATTGCCCAATCGCGTAGTCCGATGGACATGACACGCCAGGGCTGGTCGACCAGTTGGTTCCAGGCGTAGCAGCAGTGGTCGACGATGGCGTCGTAGGAGGGGAACACGCGGTTGGACAGCCAGTTGTCGCGCATGAACTGCCAGACGTTCTCGACCGGGTTCAATTCGGGGCACTTGGCGGGCAGCGGCACGATGGTGATGTTGAGCGGTATGGCGAGGCGGTCGGACGTGTGCCACCCGGCCTGATCGACCAGCAGCACGCAGTGCTTGCCCGGTGTGACCCTGGCGCCGATTTCCGCCAGGTGCAGGCCCATTGCCTCGGTGTTGCACCAGGGCAGGACGAGACCGGCGGCGGTGCCGGTTTCGGGGCAGATGGCACCGAAGATGTAGGTGGACGCCGTGCGCTGGTCCTGCGGTGCCGAGGGGCGCGTGCCTCGCCTGGCCCAACGCCGGGTTATCTTGTTCTTCTGGCCGATGCGGGCCTCGTCGCCAAACCAGACCTCTATGTCGGTGACATCGATACCCTGATCGCGCGCGACCTCGTCCAGCACGGCTGGGAAGCTTTTTTAAAGCGCTCAATGGCCCCTTCGGCCTGAGCATGGTGGCGCGGGCGGGCCGACAGCTTGCGATAGCCCAGTGCACGCAGCTCGCGGCTCATGGTCTGCTTGGCGATGCTGATCCGGAACTCCTCCCATACCCACCGGCACAGGTCGACGATCCGCCAGCGCACCACCCCATGGACGGCCGGGGTCGGGCCGCTTTCGATGATCGCCACCAACGCCGCACGGTGGGCCGTGTTCAGCAGAGACGGTTGACCCGGCGCCTTGCCGTCGATGAGCCCCTCCGGGCCGCGGGCATTGAGTTTGATCACCCAGTCCCGGACGATTTGCAACGTGACGCCGCCAATCCTGGCCGCCTCCGTCCGGCTCGCCCCATCGTAGATGGCGGCCAATGCCAACAGCCGCCGTGCTTGCCCAGCGTCCATCGCTCGTCGGGCCGCCAGCCGAAGACCCGCAGCATCGAAATCCGTCCGAAGGGGAAGTGCCATGGTGAACCTCGTCGTTCACCACCTTGAATCAGAACCAAACCGCGTCGGGCAAGCCCCAGAGTCACGCACTCAGAGACTTGGTATAAGCCCCGATCCCGCTCCCGGCCAATTATGCAACAGGCTGTTGCACAAATTGCTGTCGCCGGAGCGCCGGGGCAGATTGTCCCAGGAGACATCGAGAGTCCGCCCAGTCTCGAAGTCACTCGCAGCCGCCGCCAGCATCCTTCGGCGATGACCAGCATCCAAAGCGAGCGAACCCTCACCGACCCGCGACGCGCCAACAAGCGAAGCGGTTCCGCCGCTGCTACACTGGCCGCATGACGAAGGCTCCAGCGCTCCCCGCCGACTACGGCGACCTGCTCGCCGCGCTGAAGGCGCGGATTGGCGAAGCGCGGCTGCGCGCGGCAGTCAGTGTCAACCGCGAGCTCGTGCTGCTCTATTGGGAGATCGGCCGCGACATCCTGGCGCGGCAGGCGCAAAAAGGCTGGGGAACCGCCGTCATCGAGCGTCTGGGCGCCGACCTACGGCGGCACTTCGCCGACATGTGTACCATTGAAGACCTTTTCGCTGTCGAGCCGTGACGGAAGGGCGACGGGCTTCGTCACAACCGGCCAAGGCGTCGTTGCACGAGTGCATGTCCGTGCACCGCGAGACGCACTGCCCGGTGTGCGCTCCCCTCTTCTTGCAGCGTTGCCACTTCTGCCCCATAATCTTCCTCATACCGAGGCAAATCGTGGGGCAACGATGTTCGAGGCAGCGTTTTTGCAGCAAACCTCCGCCGAGACCGGCCTGATCGCCGCCGACCGGCTCAGCAATCTGCTGCACATCACCCGAGCCGAACTAGCCTTTGCGGCCGGGCTATCTCGCGACGCCATCTCCAAGTCGACACGGGTCGGATCGCCGGCGACCCAGGCACGGCTACGCGACATCGTCGAAATCATCAATCGGGTGCGCGCCTGGGCAGGGTCGCCGCAGCAGGCCTTCGCCTGGTATCGCTCGCAGCCGCTGCCCTCCTTTGGCGACCAGACCGCCGAGGCGCTGGTCAAGGAGGGACGGGGAGAGGCGGTCAAACGCTATCTCGACCGAATTGCGGTCGGCGGCTATGCGTGAGGCTAACCAGCTTGGTCTACCGGGCGCATAATCCGCGCTGGTCATTCGCGCCGACGTCGGGGACCGGCGCTGCCAGGCATGGCGGCCGGTTCAATGCGATGGGAGTGCCCGCGCTCTACACGTCACAGCGGATGGAGACGGCGTGGCTGGAGGCTCAGCAAGGCTTTCCGTTCAAGGCGCAGCCACTGACGATCTGTTCCTACGACGTCGATTGCGCTGACGTCGCCGACTTGGGCGATGCGGACGCTTGCCAGGCGTGCGGTATCGATCCGGCGGACCTCGCCTGTCCTTGGGAAGATATTGTCTCCCGCGGCGGTGAGCCTCCTAGCTGGCGCGTTGCCCGCAGCTTGGCGGCAGCCGGGCATGCGGGGATCATCGTCCCAAGCTTTGCCCCGGGGGCGGGATTGTCCCATCGCAACGTCGTGTTTTGGGTTTGGTCCGACGACCTGCCGCACCGCGTGCGGGTCATCGACGACGAGGGACGCCTGCCGCGCGACGAGCGGTCCTGGCAACAGCCAGAACCACCATGAGCCGCGATCATCGCGCCTGTCTTGCCTGTCAAACGAATGCCGCAGTTGATGGCAAGGTCTTACCTCCCGGCCTCGGCGAGATCGTGGGCGACGGACTTCCAAGTTTGGCGGTCCTCCCGCGCATTCCTTGCCAGTCAGCCACGTCCCCCTTGGATTGGTAAGCTGATGTTAGACAACCTTCTTCGCCCCGATCGCCCCAATTGCCCTGCACGACCGACGGCCGACGCTGGATTGTTGGCTGCCCTTGAGCGCGCGTCTGGCGCTATCGCGCGGCTCGATCAGGCGCTCGACAACCACCCGCTTCTTCCCGCCTTCCTATACCGGGCAAGGCTTGAGGCAGTGCGGCGCCAAGCGGCGGTCGATGGCCACGGCATCGATCCCTGGCACCTCGCAGCGGTAGTCGAGGGGCTACGGCTGCGCATGGATCACGCGCTGCGCATTATCGATCGAGGGCAGATCTTCGAGGCAGCGCGAAGCGCGCTTACGCTGCATCAGTGGATAGTCGAGCCGGACTTCGATCAGGAAGGCGAGGTCCAGGAAGCAGAGCGTCACCTGGCCGGCGCTGCTGGGCTGGTCGGCGTCGGGGAGGCACTCTGGTCGTGGCTCGACTCTGGTCGAACCCGGCCGCCGGCTCGCTGCGCTCTCGTGCGCTTCTGGACTAAAAGCCGCCTTCTCCGGGTGCCCGTCCCGCTCACCGGTCCCCGCGCTCTGAGCGCCGAAGCACCACACATGCGCGCGGACTGGATGGTTGTGTTCCTGGAAGCCGTCGCGAGCGAGGCAACAGACTACCTTGAGATGCTGCGTGGCCTTGAGCGTGCATGGCTCGCCGCCCGAGGCAACGCCGGCGGTCGACGCCGCAACTCGCGTGCCAATATTGCGGTCGACGTGCTCGCGGCTACGCCGCTGATCTCCGCGACCACACTGGCCAGGGCAATCGGCATGTCGATCAAATGTGCGAGTGGGCTTCTGGACGACTTTGTAAGGGCGGAAATCGCCGTCGAGGTCACGCATCGGTCTGCGCGCCGGCTATTTGGCCTGACGGGAATGGCGCCGGTAGGGGAGGCCACTTCAGGACCGAAAAGGCCGATGCCGGGGCGCGGACGGGGACGGCCGAGACATGAGGCGCCCGTGGAGGAGGAGCCTGGGCTGCCTATGCAGCTTCCGCCGATCACGCGGTTTGAGCGTCCGGCGATCGACTACAGCGCGCTCGAAGAGGCGATGGCGCACTGCGACGCGGTTGTCCGCTCCACACGCCAGAGACTGCAGGCGTCAGGCCTGAGCGCATGACCTGCGCAAAGCGATCGCGAGGCCTCGTCGGCTCCTGACGTGCAGGCTGGACCGGTGTCGCTAGAATGATCGTTGGAATAGGACCTCACCATCGGAAACTTGTGGTCGTCTCTGGGCCACTCGCCTCGCGGATGCGCCGTCTCATGGCGGCGCGCGCAGAGTCGCGTGAGCAATCTACTTGATACGGCCGTGGAGGCGCATGGCGGCCTCCGCCTTTGGAACGACGTGTCCTCGATCAGGGTCGCCGCTTCGATCACCGGCGCGATCTGGTTCATCAAGGGCAAGGGCGACGCGCTGAAGGATGTCGTCCTGACCGTGGACACCAGGACCGAGCGGCTGGCCGTCAACTTTCCCGGCCAGAACAGGCGCGCCACCTTCACCCCCGGGCGCATCACCATCGAGCAGCCGGTCGGGACGCCACTGGTCGCGCGCGACGATCCCGAGACATCGTTCGCCGGCCACCAGCGGGAGACGCCCTGGGACGACGTCCATGTCACGTATTTCGTGGGCGAGGCGCTGTGGACCTATCTCAACACGCCGTTCCTCTACAAGCGGGAGGGCTTCGAGACCGAGGAGATCGCACCGATCGACGTCGACGGCGAGGTCTGGCGTCGCCTGCGCGTTACCTTCCCGGATTACGTTAAAAGCCTCACGCGCGTGCAGATCTCCTGCTTCGGGCCGGATGGCTTGCTTCGTCGGCACGACTACACGGTGGACATCCTGGGCGGTGCCACGGGGCTCAATTACGCCTCGCACTACCGGAACGTCGACGGGATCGTGGTGCCAACAAAGCGCCGGATCTACGCGTACGAAGGCGACTACCGGCCCGTGCCGGAGCCTCTGCTGGTCAAGATCGACATGGGCGAAATCACCCTCGCTTAGCGCGTCGCGACAGGGGAGGACCCGAAATGTTTGAGACTTGCCTGTTTGATGAACAAGGACGCATTTGCCGTAAGTTACGGATGGGACCATAGCCGGGTCCCGTAAATGTCACTCGTTGCAAAAAGCCAATCTGAGTGGTTCGCTGAACGCATTGCTAGACGAGAAGCCACAGACCGGCTGCCGTCAGTGAGAGACGGGACTTTGACGGCTTAACCTAGCCGCTGAGACTGTTCGACTGAGTAGGCTGTGCACCCTTGCTCCGAGCCGTGCCCTCATGCTTGCCGCTCAACACCAAAGCGGTATTCACAAGGCCCAAGTGCGAGAACGCTTGAGGGAAGTTGCCGACCAGCCGGCCGGCTTTCGGATCATACTCCTCTGATATCAGCCCGACATCATTGCGCAGGGACAATAGTCTGTCGAACAACTCCTCGGCATCTTCCTGCCTTCCTTGCAGAGCGTAGTTTTCCGCAAGCCAGAAAGAACACGGGAGAAACGCACCCTCGCCAGGAGGAAGGCCATCTGCCCCCGACTCCGTACGATAACGCAGTACAAAGCCGCCAGTCACAAGCTCCCGCTCTATGGCGGCAACCGTTCCTTTCACGCGTTCATCATCAGGCGGAAGGAAGCCAACGATCGGGATCAACAGCAGGCTCGCATCCAGATCAGTTACCCCGTAGCTCTGGGTAAAAGAATTCTTCTCCTTGTTGAACCCCTGCTTGCAGACGTCGGCATGGATGGCATCGCGAACCTCGCGCCAGCGCTCAAGCGGGCCCTGCAACTGATAGAGCTCGATATCCTGCACGGCGCGGTCGAACGCGACCCAGGCCATGACCTTCGAGTGCACGAAATGCTTCCGGCCGCCCCGCACTTCCCAGATGCCATCGTCGGGGTGCTGCCATATCGCTTCGAGATGCTCGATCATGCTCACCTGCAAGTCCCAGGAGGAGAGCGGCACGACCAAGCCGCTGGCGCGTGCCTGGTGTAGCGCGTCCATCACCTCCCCGTAGATGTCGAGCTGCAGTTGTTCCGACGCGGCGTTGCCGACGCGAACGGGCTTGGCGCCCTGGTAGCCGGGCAGCCAGTCGACCTCCCATTCCAGCAGATGCCGCTCGCCGGCGACGCCGTACATGATCTGCAGATCATCGGCGCTGCCGGCGATGCTCCGGTGCAGCCAGTCGCGCCAGGCCTGCGCCTCCTGGTAGTACCCGCCCCCCATCAGGGCCATGAGAGTCAGGGTGGCGTCGCGAAGCCAGCAGAACCGGTAGTCCCAGTTTCGGGAACCGCCCAACTGTTCCGGCAAGGACGTGGTGGGTGCGGCGACAATGCCGCCGGTCGGATCGAAGATGAGCGCCTTCAAAATGATTAGCGAGCGGAGAACCGCGTCTTTCCGGGGACCGTCATAGCGGCACTTCGCGGACCACGCGCGCCAGCTTTCCTCAGTCGCCGCCAGTTCCGCCTCTGCATCGAAGGGCGCAGGCGGGGGCAGATGCGAAGCCCCGTGACTCATGACGAAGGTTATGCTTTCGCCCGCCCGCACCGTGAACGCGGCGACGACCGCCGAATCGCACATCTGCAGCTCCACCGGGCCGCGCAGGGTCACCAGATCGGGACCGGCGATGGCGACGAGACTGTGCCCATCCGTCTCGGTCGTCACCCATGGGCTGGCGGAACCGAAGCCGAAGCGGAGCCTCAGATTCAGGACCATTGCGACCTGACCCTGCCGTCCTTCGACGCGGCGTATGATGTGGGAGCCGGTCTGACCGAATGGCATGAGGTCGACCAACGCAACCTCGCCCTCCGGCGTGGTGAAGATCGTTTCTAAGACGAGCGTATCCCCGCGATAGGCTCGGCGCATGCGGGGTGACGCTTGCTGGGGAGCGATGCGCCAACTGCCATGGTCCGCCGTGCCCAGAAGGGCGGTGAAGCAGGCGGCGCCGTCGAAGCGCGGAAGGCAGAGCCAATCGATGGCGCCGTCTATGGCAACGAGGGCGGCCGTTTTGCCACCGCCGATAAGGGCATAGTCCTCGATTGGCAGCGGCGCGTTCCGAACGGTCAAGCCGACATCAAGCTTTTCGGCTCCAGTTCGAAGTTGTTTGTCCGCAAGCGGGATGAGGCTCGTCATTCCACGAGAACCTCAACGCCCCCGTCATTGGCGATCACAGCCGGGGACGCGCCGTCACCATGCCTCGCGAACCGCAGTGATACCATGGCGTCCCCGATATTGACCCGGTGCAGCGTCAGCGTTTCGACGCCATCCGGCAGCAATGGACGGCGGATATGGAGGCGCTTGGCAAAGCCGTCCGCCTCGAGACCCAGTAATTCGCTGACCATGAACGGCATCGCACCGGCCGACCAGGCCTGCAGCGGGTCGGCCCGCGGCGTATGGGTGGGTGCGTCACCGGGCAGACGCTGTGCCCCGGCGATAAACTCCGGCAAGCGGCTGTTGCGGAATCCGCGTGCCGCATCCACGGTCGCGGCCGTGACGCGCAAGGCCGCCGCGTCCTCGCCGTAGCGGCGCAGGCCGGAGACGATCAGCGCATTGTCGAATGCCCACACGCTGCCCTGCTGGTAGGCGAGCGGGTCGAAGGCAGCGTGGTCCGCCGAGAGCGTGCGCACACCCCAGCCGGAGAACATGTCCGGCCACATCATCCGTTCTGCCGTTCGTTTGGCATGACCCGGCGTCGCGATGCCGGTCCACAACACCTGGGCCGCATTGGACGTGACGGACGTGACCTGCCGCCCGCCCTGCTCCAGGCCGAGGCAGTAGCAGCCCTCACCCTCCATCCAGAACTCACGCAGGAACCGATCCTGCAAGCGGCTCGCCGCCGCATCCAGCCTGTCCGCCGGGCCATCCTCGCCGGTCCGCCGCAACACGGATGCGATCAGCCGGCGGGCCTGGAAGGCGTAGCCTTGCACCTCGACCAGGGCCAAGGGCGGCACGGGATAGCTGCCGTCCGAGCGAAGCACGCCGGTCCCGGAATCGCGCCAGCTCTGGTTGACGGGTTGTCCCGCGTCCGCCAGGCCGTCATAGGTCACGTAGCCACCCGAATTGTCGGCCGTCTTGCGGTCCAGCCAGGCGAGCGCCCGATCGACGTTGGGGCGGAGGGTCTGGAACACCGTCAGGTCGCCGGTCCACAGCACGTGCTTGGCGATGGCGATCAGGAACAGCAGCGTGGCGTCGACCGACGCGTAGCTGGGCGTCTGCGACACCTCGTGCAGGTGGGTCAGCTCGCCGACCCGCAGCTCGTGCAGGATCTTGCCGGGCTGCTCCAAGGTGGAGGCATCGTCCTTGGTGCCCTGCCAATGGGCCAGCGCCTTCGCGGTTCGGGCGCCCAGGGCGGGATTGTAGGCAAGGCACTGGATCGTGGGTAATAGGCTGTCACGGCCGAACAGGCCGACGAACCACGGCATACCGGCCGTGGTGAACCGGTGTTCGCCGCGCCGGACCTCGAGCAGCGCGATGTCGGCCAGCGAGCGGGCCAGGACCTCGCCCAGGCTCTGGCTCGGTGTCTCGATGCCGGCGTAGCCGTCCAGCAGCGCGGCAGATGCCGCCGCTTGCGCTTCGTGCATGGCCCTGACGCTTCGCGGGGCCCCGGCCGACACGGGCGGTGTGCTGCCGACCGGCCGTTCGTCCACCCGGCAGGTCACCATCAGCTCCGCCGTGGCCATGGGCGCCAGGCTGAGCTGGAAATGCGCGGTGCTCTGTTCCGTTGTGATCGGCGCCAGCACCGGCGGAAGGGAGAACTCCACCAGCAGTGTGCGAAGCACGTCGTCCGCGCCGTGATAGGCAAAGCGCAGCGCGGTGCCGTCCCATTCCGGGGCTTGCAGCATGCCGCGCTTGCCCGCCGGAGCGCCACGCAGCACGAACATACTCTTGAATGTCGTAGAGAACGCCAGCGCCAGCGGCAGCAGCACGTGCACCGACGAGAAATTGCGCACGCTGATGGTGTCGATGAACACCGGGCCGTCGTCCAGTATTAGGAAGGTACGCCGCAGGCTCAGCTTGTGATCGGCGATCGCCTGTCCGTTCGTCGTCGCAAGGTGACTGTTGGTGAGGTTCATCTGCGCCGCCATGCCCTCCCCATCCGATGACATCAGCAGCAACGGCGTCGTGCCGTGCAGACGCAGCGCGTAGGAGGACAGATAGCAGGTGTCACGGTAGAACAGGCCGAAGCCGGGAATTTCCTCAACGATCTCGCCGTCCTCGCGCGTGAGCAGGACGAGATCGTTCGCCTTCAGCATCAGCGGATGCCGAATATCGATAGAGAGAGGGCGGTCTGCCATGGCGCGTCCTACTGCGCGGGCGGACTGCCCA
Source organism: Acetobacteraceae bacterium (assembly GCA_965199105.1). Classification (GTDB taxonomy): domain Bacteria; phylum Pseudomonadota; class Alphaproteobacteria; order Acetobacterales; family Acetobacteraceae; genus LMUY01. Next base: position 120,414 of record CBDAQO010000002.1, read on the forward strand.
CTCCGCTTGTGTTGACTGGAGCCGGCTTGGCAGCCCGAGCTGCCGCCTGGTTCTCCGGTGGACTGAGCCTCGTCCAGCGCACCGCCGTCACGGTCATGAGCCGCGTGGACTGTGCCGTGGCGCGCCGCCCTTTAACGGTGACGATGCACGCATTCGCGGTCGGCACGCACCATTTGAGGAACAAGGCCTGCTCGCCATGCGGAAGGCTGGAAACGCTGAACGTCGCGACGTTGCTGTTGTCCTGGGTCATCCGACTGGCGGCAAGCAGACAGTCCACGTGCGTCCCAGTGAGCGCCTGGCAGTTCACCTGTCCCGGCCCGAAGGTCTGAAGCGCCGAGGCAGCGCCGGAGGGGCGGGCCTGGATCACCAAGCCGGCCAGCAGCAGCGGGACGGACAGCAACGCGCGACCAAGGGACACGCCACTGCGCGGCGCAATGACCTCAAGGGGCACGATCAACTTCCGTAGCCCGGCCAGCCGTAATAGCCGTGCAGCTGGTCCGCGTATATCTGGTCCAACTGACTGGGTGGGGCCTGCCAGGGCGGGCTGCCTTTGATTTTCTCGCGCGTGATGTCCAGCCGCATTTGCCGGTCGCCCCAGTTGATTTCCCGCACAGCGAAGGGGGACACCAGCACATGCTGCCCCGGCCACCAGTTGCGCGTGTCGACGATCAGATACCGAATGCCCCAGCCGTCATCCGCGACGAGGAGATCTTCGACATGGCCGATGTCGCCGTCGGTAGCATGGACGTGGTAGCCATCCACCTCCGCGACGCTGCGCAGATGCGGGTCCTGGTCGTCATGACGGGTGTGGATCGGAGCTGTCTCGCCCATGCCGAACCCGCCGAAATAGGGGCGGGACGAGAACGGGGCGGCGATGGCGCCCATGCCGTAGAAGCCGCCGCCCCAATACGGGTCCCAGCCATAGTAGCCATACAGCCCGGCCTCCATCTGCCGCGACACTGGCTGGTCGTGCAGGATGCTGGGGCTGTCCTTGATCCGTGCCTTGGTCAGCTCGACGGCAACACTTTGGCGCACGTCGTCGATGGCGCCAATGGCTGAGGGGTGGATGAGCACTTTGCGGCCTGTCAGCCAATGTCCCGTATCGACCACGAACCAGCGGGTCTTCCAGGTCGCGTCGTCGAACAGGACGTCGCTGACGGTGCCGATGGCGCCGTCGCTTGCCTCGATCGTGTGACCGGTCAGCTTGGAGATGGGACGCAGCATGACGTGGCTCCTACAGGGATTGGGCGTTGGGCGTTTCACCGGACGGGTGTGTGCAGAACGGCGTGGTGCTGCTTTGACCCGGCGCGTTTGACCCAGAGCGCCTGCACCGCTTCGAGACTGAGGCCCTTGGTTTCCGGCACCAGGATGTAGGCGAAGACAAGTCCGGCGAACGTCATCACGGCGTACAGCAGAAATACCCCGGCATGGCCCATGAGGTCGGCGAGGTCGAGGAAGGTCAGCGCCACCACCAGGTTGGCGACCCAGTTGGCGATGGTGGCGGCCGACATGCCGCGTGCCCGGATCGCCATCGGGAAGATCTCGGAAATCAGCAGCCAGAACACGGGACCGAGCCCGATCGCGAAGCAGCCGATATAGGCCGTCAGGCTCGCCGCCGTCAGATACCCCAGCATCGGTCCGGAGCCGAGCATGAATGCCGCCGCCAACAGACACAGGCTGATGCCCATGCCGCCCAGCCCGCACAACAGCAGCCCGCGCCGCCCCACCCGGTCGACCAGCCAGATCGCCACCATCGTCATCAGCACGTTGACCACCCCGATTCCGGCGGTGGCGAGGATGGCGGCGGAGGCGGAAGACAGCCCCGACGCCTGGAAGATCGTCGGCGCAAAGTAGATCACGGTGTTGATGCCGGTCACCTGCTGGAAGATGGCGAGCCCGATGCCCACGATCATCGGCAACCGGGCCGCCCGGTGACCGAGCCGGCTCTCGGGCTTGGCCTGCGCCTTTGCGGTCAGGTCGTCGTGCAGCTGGGCCAGTTCGGCCGTCACGTCGGTGCCGCGCCCCCGCAGCTGAAGCAGGGCGGCGCGGGCCTTGTCGGTATGGCCATGGCCGGCAAACCAGCGCGGCGTCTCGGGCAAGATCAGCATGCCGATGGCCAGCACGATGCCGGGCACGCCGCCCAGTCCCAGCATCCATCGCCAGGCGCCGTCGGCGGCCAGGGCGTAGCCGATCAGGTAGGAGCCAAGAATTCCGAGCGTGACCGCGAGCTGGTTGAAGGAAACGAGCGCCCCTCGTTCTTTGGCCGGAGCGATCTCGGCCAAATAAAGCGGCGTCAGCATGGAGGCGCCGCCGATCCCGATGCCGACGAGCAGGCGTCCGGCCAGCAACACCGGAAGGTCCGGTGCCAGCGCAGAGACCGCCGCCCCGGCGACGAAGATCACCGACGTCGCCAGCAGGATTGGGCGGCGGCCAAACCGGTCGGCGAGCCTTCCTGCAAATGCCGCCCCGAATGCCGCGCCGCCCAGGGCAATGCTGGTGACGACCCCGAGCATCAAGGGCGAAAGGTGGAAAGCGGCGCGCAGGAACAGCAGCGCTCCCGAGATGACCCCGGTGTCGTAGCCGAACAGCAGGCCACCGAGGGCGGCGGTCGCAGCGATGAAGGCGATATGCATTCGCTTGCTTCCCCCTTCACCGACCGCCCATCAGTGCGCCGCAAGCGCCTCGCGATGCTCTGCTTGGATCGTCCCCGTGTGATGCTCGATGCTTGTCGGGTGACCCGAACCGAGGATGTCCCTGGCACGGGCCATCTCCATCGGTGTGCCGTGCGCCATGACCAGGAACCCGTCCGCCTTGATGGCGGTCTCGTATTTCAACACGCTGTCCTTGGGGATGCCGAGGCTGCTGAGCGCGGCACCTAGGGCGCTCAGGCCACCGACGACGACCGCGCCCTCCGCTGCCGACAGGGCCGCGGCGGCGATGTAGCCCAGGAAGATGACATGGCCGACGATCGGGATGCTCAGGAACAGGCCGCCGAAGAAAAGGCCCCAGAGGCCGCCCCACATGGCGCCGCGTGTGCCCCATATCTTGATGCGGTCGCCGACATTGTAGAAGCCGGTGACCTTCTCCTCCGTGTGGTAGCCTTTGCCGACCACGCTGAGGTTCTTCATCTCGAAGCCACCGGCGCTCAGCTGCTTCACGGCAGCGTCGGCCGCATTGTGGTCGTCGAAAACGGCGATGACGGAGTCGTCCATGATTTCTCTCGCTATTGCGGGCCGCGGCCGGGCTTGCTGCGGCCGTTCTTTGTTGGCCGCCCGTCAGCTACACGGGACCGGCCTGCCGCAGCAGGGTCGGAAACTACTCAGACGCAGACGATGACATCCATCAGTCTGGCGTGCGGGTGTTCCATCGCTCGATGACGCGGATGTTGGGATGGCTGGGATTGCTGCCGAGCACGCCCATAGACGCCGTTCCCAGCATGAGATGCTGGCCCTGGCTGACGGGCGAGCCCACCCAGCGGGCCGCGAAGCTGCACGAGAACTGCCCGTGGGAGAACAGCGCGACGTTGCCGCTCAATGCCTGCAACCGTGCGATCAGCCGGTCCGCGCGGTCGGACACCTGCGACGCATCCTCCCCACCCGGGCAGCCGTCGCGGTAGACGGTCCAGCCTGGCCGTGCAGACCGGATGTCGGTCGAGAGACGTCCCTCGTAGTCGCCGTAGTCCCACTCCGCCAGGTCAGGCTCGACCTCGGCCGAGGCGCCTTGTCCCGCCAGGGTGCAGGTCTGGCGCGCCCGTTGCAACGGGCTGGTGAAGACATGCGCGAACCGGATTGCCGACAGCGTGGGCAGGAGCGTGCGCGCCTGGTCCTCGCCATTGGCGGTGAGCGCGATGTCGGTCCGGCCGGTGTGGCGACCCGAAACCGACCACTCTGTCTCGCCGTGGCGGATGAGATACAGCTTGAGCGGGTCAGGGTTCGATACGATGTCTGCCGGCATCGCGGGCGCGCCTATGATGCCCTGCGGAGGGCGGGGATGCTCTCCATCGCCTGCGTGTACTTGCCATGGATGGCTGCATGGTTGCACGCGGCCCGACGATACAAGGCTTGCTGCGCGGCCTCGACGCGAGAAGCCTCGCCGCCCCAGATTTGCAACGCCGGCTGCTGGATGGCACGGGCGAACGAGAACACCAGCGGCCACGGAGTCCGACCGCGGCCGCCGCGCGCGATGAGATTGATGGCGCCCAAACGTGCACTCGCCAACTCGGCGGTCTGGCCGCCGGACAGGAACGCGATGCCGGCGACCGACGCGGGGACGCAGCGCAAAAGGCACTGCACGGTTTCCTCGGCGACCTCTGCCACGGTGCTCTGATCGAGACATGTCAGCCCCGGCAGTATCATGTTCGGCTTCAGGATCACCGCCTCGAGGACGACACCCTGGAGCTCAAGCTCCTGGAACACGGCCCTCAGCGCCGTCTGGGTCGCGTCCAGGCATTGCCCGATGCCGTGATCACCGGTCATCAGCACCTCCGGCTCGACGATGGGAACCAGCCCGGCTTCCTGGCAGAGTGCGGCGTAGCGGGCCAACGCCTGCGCGTTCGCCGCAATGCAGCCTCGGCTGGGCAGGCCGTCGCCGAGTGCGATGACACCCCGCCATTTGGCGAAGCGCGCGCCCATGCCAACATATTCCGCAAGACGTTCACGCAATCCATCGAGGCCTTCGGTGACCGTCTCGCCGGGGTGCAGGGCCAGCGCCTTCGCGCCGAGATCGACCTTGATCCCGGGGATGATCCCTGCGCCGACGATACGGTCCAGCAGCAGCACGCCATGGCTATCACGTTGCCGGATTGTCTCGTCATATAGGATCGCGCCGCTGACGCATTCGCCCAGCCCGGGCGTGGTCACGATCAACTCGCGGTAGGATCGCCGCGCCTCCTCGGTCTGCGGGATGCCCGCCGCGGCAAAGCGCTTGTTGCAAGTGCCGTTGCTCTCATCCATGGCGAGCAGGCCGCGGCCCTCGCCCACCAGGGCGTGCGCCGTCGCCACCAGTGTGGACTGGTTCATGCGGACGCGTCCGCGGGGGCGCCCCAGGTCCAATTGTGGATCTCCGGCAGGTCCTCGCCGTGCTTGTCGATGAAATGCTTATGCTCGATCAGCTTGTCCCGCATCTTCTGCTTCAGGTAGGCCCCCTTGGTGCCGAGCTGCGGCAGCCGGTCGATCACATCCTGCACCAGGTTGAAGCGGTCCAACTCGTTCTGCACCCGGATGTCGAAGGCGGTGGTGATTGTGCCTTCCTCCTTGTAGCCCCTTACGTGCAGGTTGCGGTTGGTGCGGCGGTAGGTCAGCCGGTGCACCAGCCAGGGGTAGCCGTGGAAGGCGAAGATGATGTGCTTGTCGCGGGTGAACAGCGCATCGTACTCGGTGTCATCGAGGCCGTGCGGGTGCTCGCTGGCGGATTGCAGCCGCATAAGGTCGACGACGTTGATGACGCGGATCTTCAGCTCCGGCAGGTGCGCGCGCAGGATCGACACCGCGGCCAGCACCTCCAGGGTCGGCGTATCGCCGCAGCAGGCCATGACGACGTCCGGCTCGGCCGTCTGGTCGTTACTCGCCCACTGCCAGATGCCCAGGCCCTCGGTGCAGTGGGTGACGGCCTGCTCCATCGTCAGCCATTGCGGCATGGCATGCTTGCTGGCAACGACGACGTTCACGTAGGATCGGCTGCGCAGGCAGTGGTCGAACACCGACAACAGGCAGTTGGAGTCCGGCGGCAGGTATACCCGCACCACGTCGGCCTTCTTGTTGATCACGTGGTCCAGGAAACCCGGGTCCTGGTGGGTGAAGCCGTTATGGTCCTGCTGCCACACATGGGAGGCGAGCAGGTAGTTCAGCGACGCGATCTTGCGGCGCCAAGGCAGCTCGTTGGTGACCTTCAGCCATTTGGCATGCTGGCTGAACATGGAATCGACGATGCGGATGAACGCCTCGTAGCTGTTGAACAGGCCGTGCCGCCCGGTGAGCAGGTAGCCTTCCAGCCAGCCTTCGCACTGGTGCTCGCTGAGCATGGAGTCGTGCACGCCGCCGCCCGGTGCCAGGAACTCGTCCTCCTCCACCTCACGCGCGTCCCACTGCCGGCTGGTCACCTCGAACACGGCGTCGAGCATGTTGGACAGCGTCTCGTCCGGCCCGAACACGCGGAAGTTGCGCGGCGCCTGGTTCAGCGCCGCGATGTCGCGCAGGAAGCGGCCAAGCACGCGGGTGTCCTCCGACGTGACGGTGCCAGGCAAGGGCACCGCGACGGCGTGGGTGCGGAAGTCCGGCATCCGCAGGTCGCGCAGCAGCGCCCCGCCATTGGTGTGCGGGTTGGCGCCCATGCGGCGGTCGCCCTTGGGCGCCAGCTCGGCCAATTCGGGGATCAGCCTGCCCTGCCCGTCGAACAGCTCCTCCGCCCGGTAGCTGCGCATCCAGGCTTCCAGCGGGGCCACATGGTCGGGGTGGGCCGGGCCGACCAGGATCGGCACCTGGTGGGCGCGGAACGTTCCCTCGATCTTGAGCCCGTCCAACTCCTTCGGCCCGGTCCAGCCCTTCGGCGACCGAAGCACGATCATCGGCCAGCGCGGGCGCGATGGGTTGCCGGACGTGCGGGCGTATTCCTGGATCTCCCGGATTTCGCTCACCGCCCGTTCGACCGTGTCGGCCATGAGCTTGTGCATGGCCGCCGGGTCGTCGCCCTCCACGAAGTAGGGGGTCCAGCCGCAGCCGCGCAGGAACTGCTCCAGCTCCTCGGGCTCGATGCGGGACAGGATGGTCGGGTTGCTGATCTTGAAGCCGTTGAGGTGCAGGATCGGCAGCACCGCGCCGTCGGAGATCGGGTTCAGCAGCTTGTTGGACTGCCAAGCGGTGGCCAATGGGCCGGTCTCGGCCTCGCCGTCACCGATGATGCAGGCGACGATCAGCCCGGGGTTGTCGAACGCGGCACCGAAGGCGTGGCTCAAGGAGTAACCAAGTTCCCCGCCCTCGTGGATCGAGCCCGGCGTGGTCGGCGCCACATGACTGGAGATACCACCCGGGAAGGAGAACTGGGTGAACAGCTTCTTCATCCCTGCCTCGTCCTGGCTGATGTCGGGATAGATCTCGCTGTAGCTGCCTTCGAGGTAGGTGTTGGCGACCAGAGCCGGGCCGCCATGGCCGGGCCCGGCGATATAGAACATGTCGAGATCGAACTTCTTGATCACCCGGTTGAGGTGAACGTAGATGAAGTTCTGCCCCGGCGTGGTGCCCCAGTGTCCCACAACCAGCGGCTTGATGTGCGCCTGCGTCAACGGCTCGCGCAGCATTGGATTGTCGTAAAGGTAGATCTGCCCGACCGAAAGGTAGTTCGTCGCGCGCCAGTACGCGTCCATGCGGCTCAGCTCATCCGGGGAGGGGCTGGCGGAGGTCGCCGGGTCCAGGCCGATCGGCAGGTCCAGTGTCGAAAGGGCGGTGTCCATGGATGCAGATCCTTTCCTGACCGCGTGCCCAGCCTGTCGGGCCGCCGCCGCGTCGATGCGATGCCGGTCTAGTCCTGACTCGACGTTCCGAGGCAGGGTCGGAAACTACTCAGACGGGCGTTATCGCCGCTTGACCCTGGACCGGCGTTCGCGGCTGCCGGTGGCCCGTGGCCTGTTCCAGCCCGTAAATGGCCGCGCCAAGCAGGGCGGCGTTGACCGTGACCACATGCACCGGGATCGCGTGCAGCATGCGGGCGAAGCGGCCCTTGGCGGAAAAGGCGTGCATGAAGGCGCCGTCCTGCAGCTGCGGCACCAGCCTCGGCGGCAAGCCACCGGCCAGGTAGACGCCACCGGTGGCCATCACCTTCAGCGCCAGATTGCCGGCTTCCGCGCCCCAAACGTCGATCACGATCCGCAGCGTTTCCGCGGCGAGCGGGTTGTTGTCGGCGTCCTGCAGGGCGGCCGCGACGATCGGCGGCGTGCGGTCGGGCGCGGCCTGGAGGATTGCCCTGAACGCGGCGCTCTCCGATGCCGGGTCGCGCGAGCGGACGTAGTCGTAGACGTTCGGCACGCCTGAGCCGGCGCAGACCCGCTCGTAGGCGGCGTGCCGGAAGCGCTCGGTCAGGAAGGCCCAGAGTCCTGCCTGCACGGCGTTGGTGGGTGCGAAGTCGGTGTGGCCGCCTTCCGAGGCGCAGGTGACGTAGTGGTCGCCACTCCAGATGAGGAACGCCTCGCCGAGCCCGGTGCCCGGTGCCAGGATGGCGATCGGAGAATGCGCCACGGCACGGCCCGCGTTGATCTCGGTGACCTCACAAGGCTCGAGGTGCGGCACGGCGTGCGCCACCGCCTCCAAGTCGTTCAGCAACGTCACCAGGTCCAGGTGCAGCGAACTGCACAGCCCGGCTTCATCCAGGTCCCAGCGCAAGTTCGTCAGGTGCGCACGGCCCTCGATCACCGGGCCGGCGACATCGAAACAGGCCGAGCCGGGCGCCTGCCCGCATTTGCCGAGAAAGATCTCGACGATCGGCTGCAACCCATCGAAGTCGCGGCTTGGGAACTCCTGTTCGGCAAGGAAGCGCCGTGGCCCAGCCTCGGGAGAGACCAGCGCCAGCCGAGTGGTGGTGGCGCCGATGTCCCCCGCAAGAAGCAAGCTCCGGCCCGTTGCCCGCGGCGGTCCCTGGTCCACTACTCCGCAGCCTTTGCTACCGCGGAAGATGCCGCGAGAGGAGAACGGCGCGGCGACGGGACGTCCTCGGCCTCATCCGCCTTGATCGTGTCCAGAACCTTGTAGGCCAGCAGCTTGATGGGGTCGGTGACCAGGAACCAGATTACGGCGTAGCCCCAGACCAGCCCGGCTAACTTCCATCCCAAGGGCGGCACTATCCAGGCGCCATACACCGCCACCAGCGTGGCGATCACCTGCGTGCCGAACACCGCGCCCAGCAGGATCCAGGCGGGGCGGATCGACCAGAACGGGCCCCGGGTCCGGGTCTGGAAGATCGTCAGGTGCCCGGCTACCGAAAGCAGCAGGTACATCATCGTCTGCAGGTGCGGACGGTCCAACCGAAGGACCTGGTCGCCGATATAGAACAGGCCAAATGCCGCCACGGGTCCGACCAGGCCGAGCACGGTGGCGACACCAAGCACCACCCGCATGTTCCAGGCCTCGGGCTGGTCGCGGTAGCGCACCTTGTCGTACGCGATCGACAGGATGGCGCCGTCGTTCAGCAGCGCCAGCATCACGATCATCACCGCCGTCAGCGGGTAGAAGTTGAACACCAGAATAGCCAACGTCATGAACAGCAGCACGCGCAGCGTCTCCGCGATGCGGTAGATCGCGTAGCTGTTCATGCGCTGGAATATCTTCCGGCTTTCCTTGATCGCCTCGATGATCACCGACAGCCCGGGCGTCATCAGGACGATGGAAGCCGCGGCGCGGGCCGCATCCGTGGCGCCTGAGACGGCGATGCCGCAATCCGCCTTCTTCAGGGCCGGCGCGTCGTTCACGCCGTCGCCGGTCATGCCGACGATGTGGCCACGCTTCTGCAGCACGTCCACGATGTGGTATTTGTGTTCCGGAAACACCTGGGCGAAGCCGTCGGCCTGCTCGATCGACGCGCCGGTGGCCGCCGTCTCCTCGTGCTTGGCGTCGCCCAGCCTGGCGCCGTCGAGGATGTTGGCGCCCATGCCCAGCGTCTTGGCGGTTTCGCGCGCGATGGCCAGCGCGTCGCCGGTGACCATCTTGATCTTGACGCCCATCTTGCCGGCCGTGGCGACAGTCGTGGCGGCGTCTTCGCGCGGCGGGTCGAACAGCGGCAGCACGCCCACCAGCTTCCATGGGTCCGAGCCGTCCTGCCGCGCCACGCCCAGCGCGCGGAAGCCACGGCCGGCGAAGTCGTCCACCGCCTTGGTTGCGGCGGCTTTTACGTCTGGCGCGGCGCCGACGAGGTCGAGGATGACCTGGGGTGCGCCCTTGCTGACCTTGAAGACCGCTCCGTCTGCGCCTTTGACGGTCGCTTCGGTGCGCTTGTGCACGGGATCGAAGGGCTGGAAATGCTGCACGTCGAACGGCGCCAGCGCCTTCGGGTCCTTTAGGCCGCCCAGCACGGCTAGGTCGATCGTGTCGTCGTTGTCCGCCCGCGACGCCAGCGCGCCATCCAGGATCACGGCCGCCGCGTCGGCGCCCTGGGCGCAATACGGGTCGCCCAGGGTCAGTTTGTTCTGCGTCAGCGTGCCGGTCTTGTCAGCGCACAGGATGTCGACGCCGGCCAGCTCCTCGATCGCTACCAGCTTGCTGACGATGGCCTGCTGCTTGGCGAGCAGGCGGGCGCCCACCGCCATGGTCACGGACAGCACCGTCGGCATGGCGACCGGAATCGCGGCCACGGTCAGCACCAGCGCGAACTGCAGCGTGGTCAGGATCGGGTCGCCGCGGTAGACGCCCACGCCGATGATGACCACCACCAGCGCCACGGCCAGGATGATCAGGTAGTTGCCGATCTTGAGCACGGCCTTCTGGAAATGGCTTGCCGTATGGGCGCTCTGCACCAACTCGGCGGTCTTGCCGAAATAGGTTTTGCCGCCGGTGGCGTAGACCAGCCCGCCTGCCTCGCCGCGGCGCACGATGGAGCCGGAGAACACCGCATCGCCGGCCGTGCGCGTGGCGGGGAGGGATTCGCCGGTCAGCGCGGCTTGGTCAACGGAGATCTCGTCGCCGTCCAGCAGCCGGATGTCGGCGGGGACGATGTCGCCCAGCCGCAGCCGGATGACGTCGCCGGGCACCAGGTCTCGCGGGGCGGGGGTGACCCACTTGCCGTCGCGCTTGACGCGGGCCTTGATCGCCAGCTTGGCTTTCAGCGCGTCGATGGCGTTGCCGGCCTGCCGTTCCTCCCAGAACCCGATCGTGGCGTTGGCGATCAGTAGCACCAGGATGATGAAGAAGTCGGGCCAGTGCCGCACGATGCCGGACAGGACGACCGCCACCTCGATCATCCACGGGATCGGGCCCCAGAAATACAGCAGGAACTTGAGCAGAGGGTTGGTCTTCTTCTCCGCGATCTCGTTCGGGCCGTATTTCACCAAACGTTTCGCAGCCTCCGCCTGGGTCAGCCCGTCCGGCGACGATCCCAGCTGCCTCTCGACATCGGCCAAGGGGTCCGTCTTCAGGTCATCTGCTGCCGGTCCCGGCTTCTTGGTCGCTTTCGTGGTGGCTGCCATGGACGCGGTTCCTGCTCTGCCGTCGCCCCGGCCAATGTGGCGGCCGGGCGGCGGGCGATATGACTATTCGCCTGGCAACTCAATCACCGGGCAGACGACGCCGACACTAAGTCCCGCTGGCCCGGTGGCGCAGGTTCGGAATCTACTCACGCGCGTTGACGGATCAGGCGCGTTGGCGGACGACCTGCAGCACCGCGTCGAAATCCGTCGCGTGCAGGCTGGCGCCGCCGATCAGCAAGCCGCCTACCTCGGCCGCGCCGAGCACCCGGTCCGCGTTATCGGCGCGGGCCGATCCGCCATACAGGATCCGGATCGTGCGTCCCGCGGCGCCGAGCTGCGCGATCAGGCATTCCCGGATGTGTCGGTGCATCTCGGCGATCTCGTCCGACGTCGGCATGTGCCCGCTGCCGATCGCCCAGAGCGGTTCGTAGCCGACCGCAAGCCCGCCAGGCGGCCCGGCGCCGTCCGGGATACTGCCCCGCAGTTGGTCGCCGCAGACCGAGAGCGCCTGCCCGGCGCTCCGCTGCACTTGCGTCTCCCCGATGCAGACGATGACGGAGAGCCCCGAAGCCCACGCCATCCGGACCTTGGCGGCGACCGTCGCATCGCTCTCGTGGTGGATGTGGCGGCGCTCCGAATGGCCGAGGATGACGGTCGCGGCGCCGGCATCGCGGAGCATCCCGGCGCTCACGTCGCCGGTGAAGGCGCCGTCGGCTGATGTGCTGCAATCCTCCCCGCCGATGGTGATGTGGCCCCCGGCCGCCTGAACCGCCCGTGCGATGAGCGTGGCGGGCAGGCAGAGAAGTACATCCGCCGCCACCGGCACGGCTGCGACCGAAGCCGCAATCGCCTCCACTTCCCGTAACTGCGGACCCAGTCCGTGCATCTTCCAATTGCCGGCGATCAGGGGCTGCATGTGTTCCTCGGGGCTACACCGGTGCGGTGATGGCAACGGATGCGCCACGGCCGATAGGGTCGGAAACTACCCACGGCCGCCGGTTAGGCTGCGTGGTAGCTCTCGCCCTGGCGGACCTTGCCGCGGAACACCCAGTACGACCACCCGGTGTAGAACAGGATGACCGGCAGCAATACGAGCGTCCCGACCAGCAGGAAGGCCTGCGTGCTCTCCGGCGAGGCAGCTTGCCATAGCGTGAAGTGGCCCGGCACGATCATCGGCCACAGGCTGATCGCGACACCCAGGAACGACAGCGCGAACAGCGCGACGGAAGCGGCGAAGGCCTGCCACGCCCCGTCCTTGCCTAGCGCGTGCCATGCGTAGAGCCCGACCGCCAGGCTCGCCACAGGCAGCGGTAGCAGCAGGGCCGTGTTAGGCCAGCCGAACCAGCGCTGTGCGATGACGCTGCTGGCCAGCGGCGTCCAGACGCTGACGGCAGCAATGCAGCAGGATACCGCGATCAGGCAGATGCGCCCGGCCCGGCGCGACCAGGCCTGTAACGGCCCGTCGGTCTTCATCACCAGCCAGCCGGCCCCCAGCAGCGCGTAGCCGAACACCAGTGCCACACCCGTCAACAGGGCGAACGGCGTCGCGAAATCGAACGACGACCCGGCGAACACTCGGCCCTCGACCTTGAAGCCCTGGATGAAGCTGCCGAGCACCACGCCCTGCGCGAAGGTGGCCAGCAGCGAGCCGCCGCAAAACGCCCCATCCCATAGCCGGCGCAGGCGGGCGTGCTTGAACCGGAACTCGAACGCCACGCCGCGGAACACCAGTGCCAGCAGCATGACGAGAATCGGGAAGTACACGGCGGGAATGATGATCGCGAACGCCACGGGGAAGGCCGCCAGGAGGCCGACGCCGCCCAGTATGAGCCAGGTCTCGTTGCCGTCCCAGAACGGGCCGATGGAGTTCATTACCGTCTCGCGCTGTGACGGCTGCACCAGGCCGTGCAGCATGCCGACGCCGAGGTCGAAGCCGTCCAGCGCCACGTAGATGAACACCCCGAGGCCGAGGATCACCGTCCAGATTGGGACCAGGCTGTGCCACATGGTCTATTCCCCCGCCGGCACGGGTGGGGCCGCGACGTAGCCCGGAATGGGCCGACCTGCCTCGATGGGCGGTGGCGGGGCGGTCGCCGCACCGACGCCACGGCGCACAATGCCGGCCATGAAAGCGATGCCGGTCGGGAACATGATGAGATACACCACGATGTAGAGCGAGAGGGAGATGGCGACGTCCATGCCCGTCAGCGAAGGTGTCACGGAGTGCGCCGTGCGCAACAGGCCGTAGACCGTCCAGGGCTGCCGCCCGACCTCCGTCGCCGTCCATCCGGCGATCACCGCCACGAAGCCGAGCGGCGCGGTCCACTGGCACAGACGCAGGAACCAGGCCGAGCGGTACAGCCGGCCACCGCGGCGCAGCACCTGCCCGGCCACCGCCACGAACAACATGACAAGCGCGATGCCGACCATGATGCGGAAGCCGAAGAACGGCGGGCCGACCGGCGGGCGCTGGTCGGCGGGGAAGCTGTCCAGGCCCTGGATGGTGCCGTCCGCCGAATGGGTGAGCAACAGACTGCCGAGCACTGGAATCTCGACGGCGTAGCGCATCGTGCCGGCGGTGTCGTCGGGGATGCCGAACAGCGTCAGCGGCAACGGGCGGACCGTGTCGTAACGCCCCTCGATGGCGGCGAACTTGGCTGGCTGGTGCGCCAGCGTGTTGGCGCCGTGCAGGTCGCCCAGCACCATTTGCACCGGCACCAGCACAATCAACAGGTTCAGCGCCATGCGGACCATGGTGCCCGCTTCTTCATTGGAGCGGCCCCGCCGCAGCAGCCAAGCGCCGACCCCCAGCACCACGAACCCGGTCGTTATGTAGAACGCCGTCACGTTGTGCAGGTAGCGGTATGGGAAGGACGGGTTGAAGATGATCGCCCACCAGTCGTCCGGGAAGAACCGCCCGTCCTCCACGTGGAAGCCTTGCGGCGTCTGCATCCAGCTGTTCACCGACAAGATCCAGAACGTCGAGAACAGCGTACCGGCGGCGACCATCAGGCCCGAGAAGAAGTGGAGCCAGGCAGGTACCAGCTTGCGCCCGAACAGCAGCACGCCCAGGAACGACGCTTCCAGGAAGAACGCGGTCAGCCCCTCGTAGGCCAGCAGCGGCGCCAGCACGTTGGCGGTGGTGTCCGAAAAGCGGCTCCAGTTGGTCCCGATCTGGAACGGCATGACGATCCCGGACACGACGCCCATGCCGAACGACACCGCGAAGATCCGCGTCCAGAACGCAGACAGGCGGCTCCACAAGGCCCGGCCGGTGAAGAAGGCCAATCCCTCCAGCACGGCGATGTAGGACGCCAGGCCGACGGTGAAGGCGGGCAGCAGGATATGCCACGAGATCACCCATACCCATTGCAGGCGCGACAGCAGCAGCGGATCGAGGCTCACCAGCCGGTCTCCAGGAATGAAGCCGTTTGCTAGGCTACCGACGCCGCGGACGTGACCCTCGGAATATACTCATTCCGAAGCCGCTTCGGTGTCGGATCGCTCGGCTTCCGTCATAGGTGTTTTCCGAACCTGCACCGACGGGGCCAAACCTTGATACGACGGCTCGAACAGCCGATCCAGAAAAGGCCGAACCATGTTCGCCGCCACGATGAACGCCATCCCTGTCGTCGCCTACGCACTCCCGTTCGTCGCCATCATCGCCCTGCTCGTGATCAAGCCGATGGTCAAGGTCTTGCGCGAATACGAACGGGCGGTCGTCTTCAAACTTGGCCGCTTCCAGCACGTGAAAGGTCCAGGCCTGGTGCTGCTGGTCCCATTCATCCAAGAGATGGTGCGCGTGGATTTGCGCATCCAGGTGATCGAAATCCCGAGCCAAGACGTCATCTCGCGCGACAACGTCTCTATGAAGGTCGACGCCGTACTCTACTTCAACGTCGTCAACCCCGAGCGCGCCATCATCAGCGTGCAGGACTTCATGCCCGCCACCAACATGCTGGCGCAGACCACGCTGCGCGCCGTTCTGGGCCAGCATGAGCTGGACGAGATGCTGTCGGAACGCAAGAAGCTCAGCGCAGACGTGCAGGCGATGCTGGATACGCAAACCGAGACCTGGGGCATCAAGGTCAGCAACGTCGAGATCCGCACCGTCGAGCTGACGGACAACATGGTCCGCGCCATCGCCAAGCAGGCGGAGGCGGAGCGCGACCGCCGGGCCAAGATCATCCATGCGGAGGCGGAGTTCCAGGCATCGCAGACGCTCGTGGATGCCGCCAAGATGCTCGGCAGCATTCCCGCCGCGATGCAGCTGCGCTATTTGCAGACCCTGACCGAGATCGGCGCCGAGCAGAACTCGACGGTCGTGTTCCCAATGCCGATCGATATCATCAAGCCGTTCATGGACATGTTCGACAAAGCAACCAAGCCGGCCATACTACCGAACGGCTTGGCGCACGCACCGGCCGCGTCCAGAACGCCCGCAGAAGTAAGCCCCTGACGCTACAAACCGATGCCACCATAGAGCTTTGCCGAGCAATCTTGCGGGCGCGTTATTCCTCCAATCTTTTGCGGATCGTCAGCAGTTCGGCCAGGCGTTCATCACTCGTTGCGGGGTAGGCCATCTTCAAATCCTCGAGTGTATCGATGACGATCTTGGACACGATCAGCCTGGCGTTCTCCTTGTTGTCCGCCGGAACCACGAACCACGGCGCCTCCTTCGTGCTCGTGGCACTCAGGCACGCCTCATAGGCGTCCATGTATTGCTTCCAGTAGCCACGTTCCTTGATGTCGGCGGCGCTGAACTTCCAATTCTTATCCGGCTCGTCGATGCGCGCGAGGAGGCGCTTGCGCTGCTCTTCCTTCGACAGATGCAGGTAGAACTTGACGATTCGCGTGCCGTTGCGGGCAAGGTGATGCTCGAGATCCACGATCGAGCGATAGCGGCCGTGCCAGACCCCCTTGCGATGATGGCCGTCGTCGGTGACGTCCTCGCTGGCGAGGATTTCGGGATGCACCCGGGCGATCAGCACCTCCTCGTAGTAGGACCGGTTGAAGATGCCGATCTGGCCGCGCTCCGGCAGCTGTCGCGTCGTGCGCCACAGGAAATCGTGCTGCATCTCGGTAGCGCTCGGGTGCTTGAAGCTGGTGACTTGGCAGCCCTGCGGGTTCACGCCGGACATGACATGCCGGATGACACCATCCTTGCCGGCCGCGTCCATGGCTTGAAAGATCAGCAGCACGGCGTGGCGATCGGACGCGTATAGGAGTTGCTGAAGGTCGCTCAGCCTGCCCACGTGCTCGGCGAGCGTGTGGGCATAGTCGGAGTGCGACCCATAGATGGGATCGACCATGGTCGGCCATTGGCCAAGCTCGACCTTGCTCCCCTCCGCCACGCGATAGGCCTTAGATAGAGATTTCACTTGGGTTCCTTCGCTGCGGTGGACATGACTAGGTGGAAAGAACGAAGGAGCCCCGTCTTGCCAGGGCTATGTGACCGCCCCGAGCAGGGTTTGGGTGTGGCGCGCAATGACGGCCTCCTCGTCCGTCGGTATGACCCAGACTGCCACGGGACTATCTGCAATGCTGATCCGACCGGCGTGCCCTGCGTTGGCTCCGGGATCGATTTGAATGCCGAGCCAAGCCAGACGATCACAAACGTCCTTGCGGATAACGGCCGAGTGCTCGCCGATCCCTGCGGTGAAGACCAGGCCGTCCAGGCCGCCGAGGGCGCTGACGAGTCCACCCGCCTCCGTCGCGATGCGATAGGTGAACAACTCGACCGCCTCGGCGGCACGGGGATCGTCGCTGGCGAGCAATGCCTGGATATCCTCGCTGAGGCCGGAGACGCCCAACAATCCCGATTGGTGATACAGCATGTCTTCGATGCCGGCGGCGTCGTGTCCCTGCCGCAGGAGATAGAGGATGACGCCAGGGTCGAGCCTGCCGCACCGCGTTGCCATCACGAGCCCATCCAGCGCGCTGAACCCCATCGTTGTGGCGATGCTCTTGCCATGCAGCAGAGCGCACAGGCTGGCACCGGAGCCGAGATGCGCCACGATGACCCGGCCGTGCGCAAGGTCCGGCGTCTCAGTCGATAGTTGGCGTGCGATGAACTCGTATGACAGGCCGTGGAAGCCGTAGCGCCGCACGCCGACGTCCGCCAAGGCGCGGGGGAGAGCGATACGCCGGGCCACCGGCGGCAGCGTGTCGTGGAAAGCCGTGTCGAAGCAGGCGACCTGCGGCAAGCCTGCACGGTTTGCCGACACGGCCTGGATCGGCGCCAGGCTGTGCGGCATGTGCAACGGATCGAACGGCGTCAATGCCACAAGATCTGCCAGCAGGGCCGGAGTGACAAGGGCGGGTGCGACGTGGCAAGCGCCGCCATGGACGATACGGTGGCCGACCGCCGCAAGGGATTGCGGTCCGAGATGGGCGTCGGCAAATGCGAGCAGCGCCTGTAATGCGGTGCCGAACGGGTCGGCGATGCCAACCGGCAATGTCTGATCGATGAGCAAAGCACCGGCGGAATTACGGGCCCGCAGCCGTGGCGTCGCTGCCATATCCGATATCGCGCCGCGGGCGATGCACGGCCCCGCCTGGCATGCGTCAAAGAGGGCGAACTTGAGGCTCGACGAACCGCTATTCACGGTTAGAAGGGCGTTTGCCATGCTTAGAGACCGGGCTCGGAGCCAGGCTGGCTCCTGCGTGAGCGAAATCCGGTTCGCGACCTAGAGTATATCGAATGTTGCGGTGGTGTGGGCGGCCTACAGCGCACCGCAGCCCGATGGCCTGTCGCCGACGAGATCGTCATGGCTTCAGGTGAGCCGAACCAGGCGTTGCTGAGGCAGCCTGCCAAATGACGCGTTCCAGTGCCTTCGTCAGGTCGGCCGTCCCGAACGGCTTGTGGAGCACAATCGAATCCTTTGGGATGATGTGCCGAGGGCCGGCCGTCATGAAGATGTGCGGCATGGCGGTACGCTGGTGAATGATTTTCATTGCTGACACGCCGTTGCCGATCCGCAGATAGACATCGACAATCATGAGGTCGGGCGTGTGGACCCCCGCCGCATCGATCGCCTCCAACTCCGTCACCGCCGTGCCGCAGACATCGTGGCCCATGACGGCAAGAAGCTCGGCGATCAGTTCACTGATGTCGGCATCATCCTCCACCAGCAGGATCCGTATGCACTTCATGGGTCTTCGACCCCTAGCGTTTTACGCCCGTTTCCCAAGCCATCGTGTGATTTCCGAAGTGCGGTTCTCTGGCTTCTCCAGCTTTGTTCCTAGACGCCCGTGTCGTGTCCGCAATTTAGCTTTATGATCGGCTCTCGGTGATTGTGTCATCGATGAGACTGGCTGGAGGGGCAACTTCATCGCTCGTGCTTACAGATGCCCCGGCGGGTTTGGCAGGTTCGGAAACTACTCAGGGCTTCGATTGTGCATCAGGGCTTCGATTGTGCAAGAGAAACGACGGCCGCTCCATATGCATGCTAGGACTCCTGGTGCGCGCCTCAACAGCGCCGGAAGGCTGCCGATGTCCCATGCTCCGCCCGCACCGATCTTGCCTGCCATTCCGACACCGCCGCGTTCCGGGCTAACCGTGGTGGGCGTGGGCGCCTCCGCCGGCGGGCTCGAGGCGGCAACCCAGCTGTTCGCGGCGTGGCCGGCCGATGGCGGGATGGCATTCATTCTCGTCCAGCATCTTGATCCAGGCAGCGCCAGCATGATGGCCGACCTATTGGTGCCCCATACCGGGCTCGTCGTGTGCGAAGCGGCGGAGGGAGCGCCCGTCCTGCCTGGGCACCTCTACGTCATACCGCCGGGTGCTTTTCTCTCCGTCGAGGGCGGCCTGCTGCGTCTCTCCGAGCCCACGGTGCGCCAGGGCGCCCGCCTGCCGTTCGACTTCCTGCTCCACTCGCTCGCCCGCCAGTATGGGGACCGGTCGGCCTGCGTCGTCCTGTCCGGGACGGGGGCGGACGGCTCCGCCGGCCTGCGCTCGATCAAGGCCGCCGGTGGCGTCGTGGCCGTCCAGGATCCGGCCGAGGCGGGGTATGATGGCATGCCGCGCAACGCGGTGGAAACCGGCATGGTGGATTTCGTGCTTCCGCTGGCTAAGATCCCCGCCGCGATGGCGGTGCGCCAGACGTCCTTACCCCGCCCGAACGGCAGCAAACTCGGAAAAAAAGAGCGATCGGAGCCGGATGCACGGACCCTGCAGGACATTCTCGACCTGCTTCGGACCGAGACGGGCCACGACTTCGCCCTGTACAAATCAGGCACGCTGGGCCGGCGGGTCAGCCGTCGAATGGCCCTGGCGGCGCTGCCGCCGACAGATATGGGCGGCTACCTCGCCCTGCTGCAGGCCGATCGAGCCGAGCTGGATGCCTAAGCAGGCGACCTGCTGATCCACGTAACCAGCTTCTTCCGCGACCCGGCGGTGTTCGAAGCCCTGGCACGGACGACCGTCCCCGAGCTTGTCGCCGCCCATCAGGGTGGCCAGAACCTGCGCCTCTGGGTCCCAGGGTGCAGCACGGGCGAGGAGACCTATTCGCTCGCCATGCTGTTCCTGGAAGAGATCGAGGCGTCGTCCCGCCAGATAAAGCTGCAGGTCTTCGCTTCCGACGTCGACGCCGAAGCGATCACGGCCGCCCGCGATGGCGCCTACCCGGTCGCGATCGAGACTGCCGTGTCGCCGGACCGTCTGGCGCGGTTCTTCGTGCGGGAGGATGCTGGATGGCGCGCGGCGCCCCACTTGCGAGCGGCCATCGTGTTCACGGTGCAGGACGTGCTGGCCGACCCACCATTCTCTCGCCTCGACATGGTGTCGTGCCGCAACCTGCTGATCTATCTCCGCCCGGACGCCCAGGCGCGGGTGATCAACGCGTTCCATTTCGCACTGCGGGATGGCGGCATCCTGCTACTCGGCAGCGCCGAAAATCCGATCGGCGCCGAGGGCCGGTTCGAGGCCGTCGCCAAGTTGGAACGCATCTACCGCCGGGCCGGTCGCCCCGCCGCCGGCCAACCAGCGCAGGCCAGGCGGCCGCAGGGCACCGCCCTGGTCCGCCCCGGTGAGGAGAGACGGATTCGGCTGGCAAGTGCACCCGCGCCGCGTCTGCGTCCCGCCGCTCTCGCCGAACTCGGCCGTCGCCTGGTCATGGAGGCCTACGCGCCCGCCTCCGTCCTGGTCGACGCCGCCAACACCGTGCTGTTCTCGCTCGGCCCGACGGACCGCTACCTCCGGCTGCCGCCAGGTCACGCCACGCAAGACCTGCTGGCGATGGCGCGGCCCGGCCTGCGCGGCAAGCTTCGCAGCGCGCTTGCGGCCGCGCGCGATAACAAGGCCAGAGCGCAAGAGTCCGGCCTGGTGATCGGCGAGGACGGTAGTCGGCCATTCAGTCTGGCCGCCTATCCCGTGACGGAGGCGGGAGAGCAGATGCTGCTGGTCTGCTTCCTCGACGCGGACCGGCCCGAACGCGGCGCGGCCATGAAGCTGCCGCCTGGCCAAGCCGCGCGCGTGACCGAGTTGGAGCGGGAGCTGGATGCCACGCGGGCCGAGCTGCAGGGCACGGTGCGGGACCTGGAGCTCTCGGGCGAGGAGCAGCGCGCGATCAACGAGGAGGCGCTGTCGGTCAACGAGGAGTATCAATCAACCAACGAGGAGATGGTCGCCTCAAAGGAGGAGCTGCAGTCGCTTAACGAGGAGCTGACGGCGGTGAACAGCCAGCTGCAGGAAACGCTTGAGCGCCAGCGCACCACGTCGGACGACCTGCAGAATGTCCTCTACAGCACCAACGTCGCCACGCTGTTCCTCGACCTTGAAGGCCGCATCCGCTTCTTCACGCCGGCAATCAAGGCGTTGTTCGCCATCATCCCGGGCGACGTAGGCCGCAAGCTGGCGGATTTCGCAGCCCTGGCCCCGGATGGCGACCTGGCGGGCGACGTGCGGGCGGTGCAGGACCGGCTGGAGCCGATGGAGCGGGAGATCGAGGCCGCGGGCGGCACCTGGTTCAGACGGCGCATCCTGCCGTATCGGACGGGCGGCGGCCGGGTGGAGGGGGTCGTGATCACTTTCACGGACATCACCGGACGCAAGGCCGCCGGCCGCGCGCTCGAGGCTGCCAAGATGGAGGCGGACGCGGCCAACGCGGCGAAGTCTCGGTTTCTGGCCGCAGCGAGCCATGACCTGCGGCAGCCGTTGCAAACGCTTGCCCTGCTCCAGGCACTTCTGGCCGAGGTCGTGACGGGTGAGAAGGCCAAGGATCTGGTCGCTCGCCAAAATACCACGCTGGGCACGGTGACGGGCATGCTGGACACCCTGCTCGACATCAACGAAATCGAGGCCGGGGCGGTGCAGCCGGCCGTCTCCATCATCGCCATCGGCGAGGTGCTGGAGCGATTGCGCGGCGAGTTCGCCTATCATGCACAAGCCAAAGCCATCCAGCTGCGGGTCGTCCCGTGCGGCCAGCTTGTGCGGAGCGACCCCAAGCTGTTGGAGCAGATGCTTCGCAACCTCGTGTCCAACGCGATCAAATACACCACAAGGGGCCGCGTCCTAGTCGGCTGCCGCAAACACGGCGAGGCACTTGCCGTAGAGGTCTGGGACACCGGCATCGGCATCCCGGACGCCGATCTCGCCGCCATTTTCGACGAGTATTTCCAAGTCGGGAACGCGGCCCGGCAGCGAAGCCGGGGTCTTGGCCTGGGGCTGTCGATCGTCAAGCGGCTTGGCGACCTGCTGGGCCATCCGGTCCGGGTGGTGTCCCGGTTTGGCCATGGCTCCGGGTTCTCCGTGGAGGTGCCGTGCTGCACCCGGGCCAACGTCCCGCCGCCTCCGCCAGCCCAGCCCGGCGGGACAGTGACCACGTCTGCGCAAAGTATCCTGATCGTGGAGGACGACCCGGACCTGGGAGAGATGCTGGGCGAGTTGCTGCGTATCCAAGGTCACCAAGTCACAATCGTGCCGGACGGCCCGGAGGCTTTGGCGTCGGCTGCAGACCGCATGCCCGGCCTGCTTCTTGCCGACTACAACCTCCCCAACGGCTTGAACGGGCTCGAACTGGCGGCTGCGATGCAGTCTCTGAGCGGCGGGAAGCTGCCGGCGATCATCCTGACGGGCGACATTTCGACGGCCACACAGCACGCGGTCGCGCGGGCGGGATGCACGATTCTGAGCAAGCCCGTGGGCCGGCCCCAGCTCCAGGCCGCGATCGCATCCGCGTTCGGACCGCCCATCGACGCTAGCCGCCCAGTGACATTCGTGGTGGACGACGACGATGCGGTACGCGGGGCGATCATGGAGGCGCTGGAAGGCGATGGTCGGACGGTTGTAGGCTTCCCGAGCGGCGAGGCGTTCCTGCAAGCGTTTCGCCCCGGAGTCGGAGACTGTGTGCTGATCGACGCCGGCCTCCCCGGCATGAGCGGCATCGACCTGTTGGAAGCGCTTCGGGCAGCGGGCCATGACCTGCCGGCGATCGTGATCACCGGGCAGAGCGACGTGACGATGGCCATACGTGCCATGAAGGCCGGTGCGTCGGATTTCTTCGAAAAGCCTGTGAACCGGCCGAGCCTGCTGGCCAGCGTCGCCCGCGCCTTGGAGCGCTCGCTCGATGCGGCGAAGGTCAGTGCCTGGCACAAGGATGCGGCGGCGCAAGTGGCCCTCCTCACGCAACGTCAGAGACAGATTATGACCCTGGTTCTGGCCGGTCATCCAAGCAAGAACATCGCCGCCGACCTCGGCATCAGCCAGCGGACCGTCGAGAATCACCGTGCGTCGATCATGCACAGGACGGGCGTGACCTCCCTGCCTGCCCTGGCCCGCTTGGCCCTTGCTGCAGGCTCGGCTGTTTCGGCGGAGAACCAGTCTACCCTCGCGGGGCGGGCCTGAGATGAACGATTGCCCCGCCACGAAAATCGATTTGGCGCGCCAGCATGACGGCTGGTATCAGGCCGCTGCTCCGGCCGCGGCAGAATCTTGGAACAGCCGCGCCAGGGCGTCCTGCGCGCCCTGCTGGATCTCCTGCAAATGCGCTTCGCTGCGAAAACTTTCGGCGTAAACTTTGTAGATGTCTTTCGTGCCGGAGGGCCGCGCGGCGAACCAGCCGTTGTCGGTCACCACTTTCACGCCGCCGATTGGAGCGCCGTTGCCCGGAGCTGCCGTGAGGGTGGCCCGCACCGTGTCCCCCGCCAATGCCGCTATTCGGAGCCCTTCGGAGGTAAGCGCCGTCAACCGCTCCCGTTCCGCCGCGGTCGCAGGGGCGTCAATGCGCTCGTACCAAGATCGGCCCATATCCTGCGCGATGCGAGCATACGCGGCGGCGGGGTTGGTGCCGGTCCGTGCGGTCATCTCTGCCGCGAGCAGGCCGACGATCAGGCCGTCCTTGTCCGTCGTCCAGGCCGTCCCGTCCCGCCGCAGGAAGCTTGCCCCGCCGCTCTCCTCGCCCACGAAGCCGAGCGTGCCGGTGAGCAGGCCTTTGGTGAACCATTTGAACCCGACCGGCACCTCGACCAGCGCGCGGCCGAGCCGGGCGGTGACGCGGTCGATAATGGAGCTGCTGACCACCGTCTTGCCCACGGCGGCGGCCGGCCCCCAGCCGGGGCGGTTTGCGAACAAATACCCGGTTGCGGCTGCCAGCACGTGGTTGGGGTTCATCAACCCGTCCGCCCCGGCCACGATGCCGTGCCGGTCCGCGTCCGTGTCGTTGGCGAAGGCGACGTCGAACGTGCCGCCCATGGCGACCAGCCGGGTCATGGCATAGCGGGAGGAGCAGTCCATTCGGATGCGGCCGTCCCAATCCGCGGTCACGAAGCGGAATGTGGGGTCGACCTCCTCGCTGACGACGGTGGCGGCGATACCGTAGCGCTCGATGATCGGTTGCCAGTACCCGACGGCCGCGCCGCCCAGCGGGTCGATGCCGATCCGCACCGCCGACGAGCGGATGATGTCCATGTCGACCACCTGGGCGAGATCGTCGACATAGGGACCGATGTAGTCGTGGCGGTGCACCTGCGCGGATCGCAGCGCGCGGCCGAGCGGGATGCGTTTGACCCCGTCCAGCCCCGCCATCGGCAGCGCGTTGGCGGTCTGCTCGATCGCGCCCGTGACGGCCAGATCGGCAGGGCCGCCATCGGGCGGGTTATACTTGAAACCGCCATCCTCCGGCGGATTGTGCGACGGCGTGATAACGACGCCGTCGGCCAGCCCGGCGGTGCGGCCGCGGTTATAGGCGAGGATGGCGTGCGAGATGACCGGGGTAGGCGTGTAGCCGTCGTGTTCGTCGATGAACGCGTTCACGCCATTTGCGGCGAACACCTCCAGCGCGGTGGCCAGCGCGGGCCGGGACAGAGCGTGCGTGTCGATGCCGACGAACAGAGGCCCGTCCACACCGGCCGCATGGCGGTGCCGGCAGACTGCCTGGCTGATCGCGAGGATGTGCGCCTCGTTGAACGTGGCATCGAGGGAGGACCCGCGATGGCCCGAAGTGCCGAATGCAACACGCTGCGCCGGGTCCGCCGGGTCGGGCGTGGTGGTGAAATAGGCGGTGACCAGCCGCGGCACGTCCACCAGGAGCGCCGGGGGGAGCAGCTTTCCGGCGAGCGGGCTGATCGTCATGCAGCCTCGGCCACGCCGTCCGCAAGGCCAAGGGTCACCTCGACCAGGTGCGTGGCGCCGTCGTCCAGCAACCGGACCGGGCCCGCCGGCGCACCTGCTCCGTCGAGCTGGACGGACGCCACGCCCTTGCAGATCCGTCCGGGATTTTTGACCACGATGCGGTAATGCGCGGAGCGCCAGGCGATCGTCGCCTCGAAAGCCGGCCAGTCGCGCGGGATGCAGGGGTCGACGTGCAAGCCGGCGCCGGTGACGCGGATGCCTAAGATCCCCTCCACGCCCGCCCGCTGCATCCAGCCGGCGGACCCGGTGTACCAGGACCAGCCGCCGCGGCCGACATGCGGCGCCACCGAGTAGACGTCCGCCACGACGGCATACGGCTCCACCTTCGACCGGTCGGCGTCGGCCTGCGTCAAGGCGCGGCGGATCGGGTTCAGCAGACCGAACAGCATCGCCGCCCGGTCCCCGTCGCCCAGCGCTGCCGTCGCCAGAACCGCCCAGGTTGCGGCATGGGTGTACTGACCGCCATTCTCCCGCAGGCCCGGCGGATACCCCTTGATGTAGCCCGGATCGTGCGGCGTGCGGTCGAACGGCGGGGCCAGCACCAGCATCAGCCCCGCGTCGGGCTTCACCAGCTCGCGGTGCAGCGACGCCATCGCCTGGGCGGCGCGCTCCGGCGGCGCCACGCCCGACAGCACAGACCAGGATTGCGCGATGGAGTCGATGCGGCACTCCGCGTCGGTATGCGAACCGAGCGGGGTGCCGTCGTCGTAGTAGGCGCGCAGATACCATTGCCCGTCCCAGGCAGCCTCGAGCGCCGGTTCCAGTGCCGCCGCGTGGGCACGCCAGGTCGCGCCCCGAGGGTCGCCTCGCGCTTCGGCCAGAGGAGCGAACGCCAACAGCGCCGCATGCAGGAACCAGCCGAGCCAAACGCTCTCGCCCCGCCCGCCTTCGCCGATGCGGCTCATGCCGTCGTTCCAGTCTCCCGTGCCCATCAGCGGCAGACCGTGGCTGCCAAGGGCAAGGCTGTGGTCCAGCGCGCGGGCACAATGCTCGAACAGGGTGCCGTCCTCGCCGGCGGCCGCCGGGGTGAAGAACCGGTCGTGCTCGGCCGGCTTCAGCACGGGCGCTGCCAGGAACCCGGCATGCTCGTCGAGCGCCGCCGCATCTCCCGTCGCCTCGACATAATGCGCGGCCGCGTAGGCCAGCCAGGCGCGGTCGTCGGAGATTCGCGTCCGCACGCCCATGCCGGACCCGGGCAGCCACCAGTGCTGGACGTCGCCTTCCACGAACTGCCGTCCCGCCGCCCGCAGCAGGTGCTCACGCACCAGGTCCGGGCGGGAGGCGGTCAGCGCCATGCCGTCCTGCAGCTGGTCGCGGAATCCGTAGGCACCGCTGGCCTGGTAAAATCCAGCGCGTGCCCAGGTCCGGCAGGCCAGGGCCTGATACAGCAGCCAGCCGTTCAGCATCAGATCCATGCTGCGGTCGGGCGTTCGCACCGCCACGGCACTCAGCACGCCGTCCCAAAGCCGGTGCACCGCATCCAGCACGACATCGAGGTCCGCGATGCGGTACTTGGCCACGAGAGCGCGGGCCTCGGCCTCGCTGCCGGCTTCACCGAGGAGGAACACAGCCTCCACGCTGGCACCGGCTGGCAGGTGGATGATGGTTTGCATTGCGCCGCACGGGTCCAGGCCGGCTCCAACGTGGTTGGACAGGGGTGCGGGCCCGGCCGCGCCCGCCGGACAGTCAAGCGAGCCGTTGCGGCCGACGAACTCGCGCCGGTCCCCGGTCCAGCTCGTCTGCTTGCCCGCCATGTCGGCAAACGCGACATGGCCCACGTTCGCGGTGCTCCAGGGATTGCGGGCGAACATGGCACCGGTGCCGGCTTCCAGTTCCGTCGTCACGAAGGCAGCAGTGGCCGTGCGGGACGCGCCCAGGACCCATTCCACATAGGCAGTCACGGTCAGGGTCCGGGCCTGGCCAGAGAGGTTGTGCAGCCGCAGCCGCGACAGCTTCACCGGATCGTCGGTCGGCACGTATTGCAGCAGGCTGCTGGCGATGCCGTGCGCCACGCGGTCGAACCGGCTGTAGCCGCGCCCGTGGCGGACGACATAGGTCGCGCCGGGGTCGCGGCGGGGCATGGCGGTCGGGCTCCACAGCTCCCCGGTCTCCGTGTCGCGCAGGTAGAACGCCTCGCCCGAGCGGTTGGTGACGGGATCGTTGGACCAGGGCGTGAGCTGGTTTTCCCGGCTGTTGCCCGACCAAGTGTAGCCGCCGCCTTCCGCTGCGACCAGGAAGCCGAAGCCGGGGTTGGCGACCACGTTCACCCAGGGCGCCGGCGTTGCCAGCCCGGGGCGGAGCACCACGACATATTCGCGGCCTTCCTCGGCAAAGCCGCCGTAGCCGTTGAAGAACTCGAGCGGCGGCACTGGCGGGATGGCCGTCCCTGGATGGCCGAACGGCGGCGACGGGGGAGTGTGCGGCTTGGTAGCCGTACGCACGCGGAGCTGCTCGGACAGTCCGCCCCGCTCCGCCACCAGGACGACGCGGGCGGCCGAGGCCAGCAGGGCGACCGTCGCGGGCAACACCAAATCGGCGCGGAGCAGGAACACACCGCCTTTTGCGGCCGCCCCGGGCACGATCGGCGCGCGGGGTTGGGCTCGCATCTTGGCCTCCAGCGCGCCCTGCAGCTCCTGCGAGTAGGACGCCGCATGCTCGTTCAGGATGACCAGATCCACCGCGAGCTGTTTCAGCCGGAAGTACTCGTGGGCGAGCAGCAAGTCCCGGGCCAAGTCGAGGTCGGCGATGTCGCTGATGCGAAGCAGCAGGATCGGCAGGTCGCCGGAGATGCCCTGCCCCCACAAACCCCCTTGCACTCCGATACCCTGGCGAATGGTATCGGAGTCTGGCCGAATTGCCTGCCCGGCGAACACCAAGTGCCCGGCCAGCGCTTGAAAGCGGTCGGCGTCCCGGGGCGGGATGCCGAGGTGGCGAAGCTGCACCTGCGCCTGGGTCCAAGCCAGCGTCGACGCGCGGTCGAAGGCGGAGGCATCCCGGTGCTTGTCGGTTGCGCCGAGGAGTGCGTCGCGCGTGCCGGCGGCCATCGTCCAGAACGCGACGCGCACGGTCGCCCCGGGTGCCACCGTCACGCGGCAGCGCAGGGAGAACACCGCGTCCAGCACGGTGCCGACGGTGTTGGACAGCGCCTCGCCGTCCATCGCGGCCGCATCCCGCAGGCTCCGGCCGCGGCCCAGGAAGCGGGCGCGATCGGTTTCGGCCTGGATCGGCCCTGCTTCGTCCGTCACCAGCAGGTGCGCGGCCCAGACTTCCGGCTCCGTCGGCGTCCGCCGCCGCCTGGTGGCCAGAATCGCGCCGCCATCGCCCGATGCGTCAACCTGGCGTTCGGTCTGGACGAACATCTTGGCGAAGGCGGGATGCGCGATGTCGTCGGCCGGACGGCTCAGCGCCACTTCGGCGTAGGAGGTAATCTCGACCACGCGCACGGCCGTGCCGGTATTCGTCAGCGAGATGCGGCGGACCTCCGCGTCCTCTTCGGCCGATACCAGGACCTCCATCACAGTTGTCAGCGTACCGTCGCGGCGGGCGAACTCGGCCCGGTCCTCGCTGAACGCCACCTCGTACTCGTCCGGCGCCGCCCCGATGGGTTGCGACCCCGCGGACCACACCTCCCCACTGCCGGTATCGCGCAGCAGGATGTATGAGCCCCAGTCGTCGAGGGTCGGGTCCTCCCGCCACCGCGTCACGGCCAGGTCCCCCCAGCGGCTGCTACCGGAGCCGGCCGTTGTCAGCATCACGGCGTAGCGGCCGTTGGACAGCAGGTGCGTGATGGGGGCGGGGCCGTCCGTGGTGCTGGTCCGGCGGCCGCCCGGCAGGATAGCCGCCTTGCCGGGACCGGACTTCTTGGCGTCCAACGGAAGCGGCCGGGCCATCGCCACATTGCGTGGCGCCCGCTCCTGCAATAGCAACTCCGTCGCCCGGATCATGGGCTCCGCATGGAAGCGCGCCCGCATGACACCGTCCAGCACGGCATCGGCGATGGCCAGGATCGTCATGCCTTGATGGTGCGCCATGAACGCACGCACCACCGCCACCGTCTCGCCGGCGGGGATGCGGCCCGGCGTATAGTCCAGCGCCTCATAGAAGCCGTAGCGGCCCTGCGCGCCTGCCGCGGCGAGCCGGGACAGGTTGCTGACGGCCGCCGCAGGATCGACCATCGCGGCCAGCGCGGTCGCATAAGGGGCGATGACCAAGTCTGCGTCCAGGCCGCGCTTTAAGCCCAGGCCCGGGATGCCGAAATTGGAATACTGGTAGGTGTATTCGACATCGCGGACGTTGTAGGCGGATTCCGAGACGCCCCATGGGATGTGCTGCTCCGTCCCGAAGGCGATCTGCCGCTGGACGACGAGCTGGCTGGTGTCCTCCAGCAGGCTGCCGGTCGGCGCGCGCATGACGAGGGACGGCATCAGGTACTCGAACATGGAGCCCGACCAGGACACGAGCACGGCGCCGCCAGCGGTGGGCGTGACGGCGCGGCCGAGGCGGAACCATTCACGCGACGGGATGTCGCCTTTGGCGATCGCGACGAAGCAGGCCAACCGCGCCTCGGATGCCAGCAGGTCGTAGCAATTGACGTCCAGCGAGCCCTCGTTTGGCAGGAAGCCGATCGACAGCAGCTTGCGCTCGGCGTTGCGGAGGAAACCGAACTCCATGGCCAGCGCCATGCCGCGCGCTGTTTGCTCGATCGCCAGGAGCCGCGGCGCGAGGGACGCCGGGCGAGCCTGGTCCCGACGGTGGCTCTCGACCGTCTGGTGCAGGGCAGCGATCCAGAAAGTCAGGTCCCCGGTTTCCGCGTCGCTCGTGGCCAACGCCGCTGCCAGGGCAGACGCCGCGCCGGTTTCCGCGGCGAGATCGGCAGCATCGACAGCATGCGCCTGTGCCGAGCGGGTTTGGATAACGTCCAGCGCGGCGCCGATTTGGCTCAACCCTGGCAGCGCCGGCCCAGCGCCGGGCGGAGACAGACGCGCAACTTCCTCGGCAGCCAGGGCGGCCGCATCAGCCAGCCCCGCGCGCCATGGTGCGTCCGCGGCCGGGCCTTGCCGCCACCCGGCGCAGGCATTGGCCAGCGCGATCAGGTGCCCGGCCAGGTTGCCGCTGTCGACGGTGGACACGTAGGCCGGTTCCAGCGGGCGCAGGTCGGCCGTGCCATACCAGTTATAGAAGTGCCCGCGGAAACGCTGCAGCCGACCCATGGTGGCCAGCGTCCCTTCCAGCCGCTCCACCGTGTCGGCCAGGCCGGCCCAGCCGAAATCATGGGCGGCCGCTGCCGACAGGAGGTAGAGGCCGATGTTGGTGGGCGAGGTCCGGTGTGCCAATTCGGGCGCCGGGTCTTCCTGGAAGTTGTCGGGCGGTAGCAGGTTGTCGGCCGGCGTGACGAACGTCTCGAAGAACCGCCAAGTCCGGCGCGCGGTCATTCGCAGCACCCGCATGTCGGCGTCCGACGCCACAGGGCGGTTCGCCGCGGAGATGCGGCTGGCCCACCAGGCGACGGCCGGCGACGCGATCCAAGCCGCGGCGAACGGCATCGCGAGCAGCCACGCCGACGATCCCGACCAGGCCGGCGTGGTCAGCACCAGCACGCCGAGCGCCGGGGCACCGGCCATGAGCCGGTAGGTGCCGGCCAGGCCCAGCACCGGCCCTTCCGCCGTCTGGTCCGCCGTCACCCATTGCAGCAGGTTGCGCCGCGTCCAGCATACCCGCACGACGCTATGGGCGACCGCGTCGCCCATCAGCACCGCCTGATGCGCCATGAACACGATGCCCAGCCCAGCCAACGCCGCCGCGTGGACCAGCCCGCTGCCCAGCACACCCAGGTAACAGCGTAGCGACACCCAGCGGGACCCGGGCGCCAGTTCGGCGAATACGGGCAGGCAGGGCGGCAGCGCGACCGCCAGCAGCACGAATACCGACCACGCCAGCGCCGCCGGGAACGGTAGCGTCCAGGCGGCCATAAGTGCCACGATCCCGGCCGGCGCCGAGAGCGTCCGCCGCAGGTTATCCAGCATCTTCCAACGACCGATGGCCGGGACCGCGTCGCGCGCCGCCTGTCCGAAGCCTGGCAGGATCCAGGGCAGCAACTGCCAGTCGCCCCGCGCCCAGCGGTGCTGGCGTAAGGCCGCCACCGCGTATCCTGCCGGGAACGCCTCCACCACCTCGATGTCGGTGACCAGCCCGGCGCGGGCGAACACGCCTTCGAACAGGTCGTGGCTCAGCAACATCGACTCCGCGACCCGGCCGTCCAGGGCAGCGGCGAACGCATCCACGTCGTAGATGCCCTTGCCGGCGTAGGACCCTTGGCCGAACAGGTCCTGGTACACGTCCGACACCGCAGCCGCATACGGGTCGATGCCGTCCATGCTGGAGAAAACGCGTTGGAACACCGAGCAGCCGGGTCCGGTGGGCAGCGACGGCGTAACCCGCGGCTGCAGGACGGCATAGCCCTCCACGACGCGGCCCGACGCGGCATCCAGGCGCGGGGCGTTGAGCGGGTGCGCCATCTTGCCCACCAGCCGGCACACGGTGCCACGCGGCAGGAGCGTGTCGGAGTCCAGCGTCACGACGTAACGAACGCCCTCCGGTACCGGAGGCGGGTCCATGAAGGTCGTGTCGTTGGCGCCCCGCAGCAGCCGGTTCAGCTCGTGCAGCTTGCCGCGCTTGCGTTCCCAGCCGATCCAACGCCGCTCCCCTGCGTTCCAGACCCTTCGCCGGTGCAGCAGCAGGAAGCGGGCGCCGCCCGGCGCCGGGCCGTGCGCCTGGTTGAGTCGGGCGATGCCATCCGCGGCGGCGACCAGGAGCGCCGCATCGCATCCCCGATTCTCGGTCAGGCTGTCGGTCCAGTCGGTCAACAGGGCGAAATGAATCTCGCTGTCGCCGCTAGACAGAAAGTGGATCTCGAGGCGGTCGACCTGGGCGGCGACCGCCGCCTCGCTCGTCAGCAGGGTCGGAACGGCGACGAGGGTGCGCAGGGACGCGGGAACGCCGTCGTCGAGGTGCAGACCGGGAAGCGTGGTTGCGCCGAAGGCCCATGTCGCCATCCGGTTCACGCAGGCGACGGCCGGGTCGGACGCGATGACGAAGCCGACGGCGGCGAGGGCGACCAGCAGCAGGTCACCGCTCCCGGCCCCGAGCCACAGGGGCACGGCCAGGAACGCGGCGGCCAAGGCGACGACGGCAGCGCCGTAGCCGCCGATGCCCAGCCCCCGGCAGAAGCGCGCGGGCCGAGCGCGCAATGGCGGCCGGTATCCGAGTGCCGCCTCGAATTTCAGGCGGCCACCGGCGATCAGGTAGTAGCCCGGGTCGCCCTGCCGGAGGCCGTGATGCTGGGCGGCGACGGCCACCACGCGCCGTGCGATGTCGAGTTCAGTGTGGCTGCAACCGCGCGCCAACTGCTCGACCGCAGTTCGGTAGAGTGTGTGCGTCGGGACATCCATGCCAGGGGCCACGCCGCTGGCCAGGGCAGCATCCACCAGGGACACCGTTGCGAAAAAGGCCGACCAGTCGATCCCGCCGGCTAGACGCAAGCTGGTGATGATGTTGCGGACGGTGGCATTCGTCATGCCGTGCTTCTGCAGTTCCTCCCGTACGGCGGCCTCCACCGTCATGCCCTGAACCGCCAGGCAACGGTCGAGCCAGGCCAACGCCGGGTCCGTCCTGGGATCGTGGCCGCGGAGGCGGTGGGCGAGCTGCACGGCGAACGGGTTCGTCAACCTGGTGCGGCCCGGCAGCCCGGCCGGGAGGTCGCCCGGCAAGCTGGCCGGTAGGGCCTGCGCGTTCGGGGCCGCCCCGTCGGCGCCCTGCAGCCGTTCCGCCAGTTCGTCCGCCGCCTGCCGCGCAGCCGCGTCGTCCACGACCAGCTCGGCGACGCGTCGCAGGTTCTCGATCAGCACGATCCGCAGGGTGATCGGCACTGCCCACAACTCGCCGATGGTCAGCGGCTGCACCGACTGGTAGGCGAGCAGGTAGCGGCGCAGCGCCTCGGGGTCGAGGTGGCTATCCGTGTGGGCCACCAGGGACCAGATGGCGCCGAAGACCCTTGGCAAGCCGGCGAACGGCCCTGCCGCCAGTTTCGGCAGTTGCGCGTAGAAGCCGGGCGGCAGGTCGATGCCGATCTCCCGGATCTGCATGTCCACCAGGTGGTAGTTGTCGGCCAGCCACTCGGCGGCGGGCGTCGCGTGGTGCCCGTCCTCGGCCGATTTCGCCATGGCGCGGTTGGCTCGCAACAGGAACGCCGCATTGTCGGCCAGTCGGCTTGCCAATCGGCCGTCCCGACTGCGGTCTGCTGTCACCGGCTGTGCGGCGGCCAGGCTTCTTGCGTGCTGCTCCAGGCGTTCGGCACCGAACATCTCGCCCAAGATCGGCGCGTGGTCCCAATTCAGTGGAGGTGCCGACTGCTCAAAGATGCGGCCGAGGATCATGGGCCGGCCTGCGGCAATCGACGGCCGCTCAGCGTCACTGCGTCAGCGCCGGAACAGGCTTCTGCGGCCTTTTGGTAGAGTGGGACGGGATAGCAACCCGTCCCCGGTCGGGCCAGGGCTGTATTTCATTCCGAGTTCGCGCCCATACTCGCCAATCTCCGCCTGCGCTGGGCTGGAAGGTTGGTTGGGTAAAGGCTCACGAGTTTCCGGTTCGGTGTCGCTGACCTTCAGGCCGTTCGTGGTGTCACCCATGCGATCCTCCAAGCCTGGTTCGTTAACCATTAGCGACTGGATTGCGGTCGGACGGCAGGTTCGGAATCTACCTACGCCGGGGTTGAGGGCCGCGCGCTTCAAAGCACAAAGAAGCCGATGCTGGCGGCGGCCATGATCGCCGTCGCCGCCCAGCCGCCCACCCACATCGGCAGGTTTAGCGGCTGGCGGCCCATGATCCGGCCGTTGGAGGCGATCAACATGACGGCCGCCATGACGGGGCGCCGCCAGCAAGCCGTTTACGACAGCGCTCCAATAGAGCGCCTTGACCGGATCGAACGGCGTTAAGTTCAGGCCGACACCTGCCAGCGTGGCGCCGGCGATGACGGCGTAAAACCACTTTGCCTGCGCCGGCCGCAGATCCAGCCCCTCACGCCACGCGAACGCCTCGGCCACCGCGTAGGCCGCGGACCCGGCGAGCACCGGCACGCCCAGCAACCCCGTTCCCAATATGCCGGCCGCAAACACGACGAAGGTGAACGCGCCAGCGATCGGCCGCAATGCTTCGGCAGCCTGGGACGATGTCTGGATGTCGGTCATTCCCGCCGCGTGCAACGTGGCCGCAGTAGCGTAGATGATGCAGAGGGCGATGACGTTCGACATGCCCATGCCGACGATCGTGTCGGCCCGGATGCGGGCGAAATGCGGCTTGGCCAGCCCGGGCGTCAGGCAAAGGGGCCGCGCCTTTCGCTCACGCTGGTCCTCCACCTCCAGCGCAGCTTGCCAGAAGAACAGGTAGGGGCTGATCGTGGTGCCCAGCACCGCGATGACCGCCGTCGCCTCGCCGGCGCCGAACGTGAGGTGCGGCACGAACGTCGCGAACAGGGCCCGCCCCCAGGGCACATGCACGGCAAGCACCACCGCCACGTAGGCGAACAGCGCCATCGTGAGCCACTTCAAAAACGAGGCGTAGACTCCGTAGCTGAGGAAAACCTCCGCGAGAACACAGATGACCCCGAACGCCACCGTGTAGAGGCGTCCGCTGCCGCCCAGCAGCAGCGCCAGCGCCGCCCCCATGGCGCCGAGATCCGCGCCTAGGTTGATCACGTTCGCCACAACCAGAAGCGTCACGACAGACCGCACGAGCCCTGGATGGTAATGCCGCCGAAGGTTCTCCGCGATGCCCCGACCGGTCACCGCGCCGATGCGCCCGCTGATCTCCTGGATTGCGATCATAAACGGCAGGCTGAACAGCATGGTCCAGGCCAGTCCGTATCCGAACTGCGCGCCCACCTGGCTGTAGGTCGCGATGCCGCTTGGGTCGTCGTCCGCTGCGCCCGTGATCAGGCCGGGGCCAAGCCGCCTGACCAACCGGAGACGCAGAGGGACGAACGGCTCGGTCCGGTCGGGCAGCACGTCCGCTCCGTTCTGGCTCATGGCCGTTCCATCGGCGCCGTCATGGGCAGGGTCAAGCAGATCGACCCGGGAGACCTTCGCGCGAGTCGGATCTGACCGTTCTCGCCGCTTGTGCTCGGGCGGCTTCGGCGCCGCTATTGGGTAAGCGCCGGCGACGAAGCCATTGTGCTCTCCTCGGACTCGAACTCGCAGTGATATTCCTCCGCGAGCCTGCGGATCACCCGGCCGATGGCGACGTAGTCGTACTCGTTCAGGTTGGCGAGCGACGCGCGGGCCGAGGGATGCAGCGCGCCGAATCCCTTGCCCGGCAACAGAACGACCCCGCCTTCGTCGGCAAGGCGGAACAGCATCTCGAGCGGTTCCTTTTTAGCCAAGATCCAATCCGCAAAGGGCCGACCGTGGAGTTTCGTGGCGATGTCCTCCAGGTCGAGTAGAGTGTAGTAGTCCGTCCCATTCGGGTCCTGCGGCTTGTCCACGCCCAGTTCGCGATACAGGGCCGTTTGGCGTCGCCGTATCACGCGCTTGACGGCCTGCTTGTAGGCACCCGGTTCGTCCATCAGCGCAAACAACGCGAAGAGCACCATCTGCACCTGCTGCGGCGTCGAAAGCCCGGCCGTGTGGTTCAGTGATACGGTTCGGCTGTCGGCCACCAGGCGGTCGATGAACTTCAGGTTTCGCGGGTCCAGCATCAAGCTGCCATAGCGGGCGTCAAGCACGGCCTTATCGGTTTCGGGCAGAGTCGCGATCCGCGTGTCCAATACCGTGTCACGATGCGTCGCGATGACGCCGAGCCGCCAGCCAGTTGCACCGAAGTACTTCGAGAACGAATAGACCAGGACGGTGTTGCGCGGGCAGATCGCGAACAGCGAGACGAAATCATCGGCAAAGGTGCCGTAGACGTCGTCCGTCAGCAAGACCAGGTCGGGTCGCGCCCTCACGATCGCCGCGATCTGGGCCATGCCGCGCGCGTCGACTTTGACCGAAGGCGGGTTGCTTGGGTTGACGACGAAAAATGCCTTGACCGCCGGGTCCGCAAGCTTCGCCAGTTCGGCTTCTGGATACTGCCACCCGCCCGCCCCGCCGGCGTTCACTCCGACCTCGACCAGCTGGTAGTCGTTCAGGACCGGAATCTCGATATAGGGCGTGAAGATCGGCAATCCGATCGCGATCTTGTCGCCGGGCAGGAGGAGGCGGTTCTCGCGCATCGTGTTGAACACGTAAGTGATGGCCGCGGTGCCGCCCTCGGTCGCGAACAGGTCCATCCCTCCAGTCGGCAGCTGCCCGCCGACAAGCTCCTGGACCAGATATCGGCCGACGACGGCCTCGCTCAGGGTCAGCATCCGTGGCGGCGTCGGGTACTCGCAGCCGAGGATTCCAGCAACGATTTCGTGCAGGAAGGCGTTGGCCGAAAGACCGAGCTGGTCCCGGACGTAGGAAATCGCGGCCGCCAGGAACGCGACGCCGGCCACTTGCCTGTTGGTGGCCACGAATTGGTCGAACCGCGCGGCGATGCCGTCCGTCCGCGGCAACCCTCCCAGACCCTCCGGCATGTAGGCAAAGGCGTGCTCGGACTCCTGCAGTGCGAACAGGCCGAGCTGGAGGAAGCCGTGCCGCGGCAAGGTCGCGAGGAAGTTGGGGTTGCCCCGGCCGGCGTTCAGCATCATTCGCTCGGCGCGGCTGGAAGCTAGCGCCATTAGCTGGTCCTTCAACTCGAAGGGGCTCAACTTGGACAGCTTCGCGTAGTTCGCGGTGATCGGCAGCGCGACGGGAGCGTTCATTATGGCGGTCCTCTCCGTGGCGTTCCTGCACGCCGTTGCCGGCGAGGCGGAAGCATGGCTCGACCTGCTGTTCAATATGGACCGGACCTGGCTCGAGGCGCGGCGGCGCGTGGCCGGCCGGCGCAGCAATTCACGCGCGCCCCTGGCCGTCGATGTCATGGCGGCGACACCCCTGATCTCCGCCACAACTCTCGCCGGCGCCATCGGCATGTCGATCAAGAACGCCGGGATGCTGCTTGAGCGTTTTTGCGCCGCGAGCGTCGCTGTCGAGGTGACGCATCGGTCGGCGCGTCGCCTGTTCGGCCTCAGCGGCTTGGCGACCCTGCGCGACGCGGTCCGGCCACCCAAACCGCCTGAGCCAGGCCGGGGGCGCGGTCGACCCCGGTTCCTTATTAAAGCTCCGGACCCAGAACCGCACTCCGCCCCGTTTCCGCCGATGACGCGGTTCGAGCGGCCAGCGATCGATTACTCGGCGCTCGAAGCCGCCATAGCCTTTGCCGATCAGACGATCCGGCACTCCCGGCATCGTCTCACCGCCTTTGGAACGGGGACCGGCCAGCTTCGTGCTGACGAACCATCCGGCCTGGCTGCTACAGGGTTGGAACCGGGAGACTGCGATGTCTGACTTTGCCGGGCCGCAGTATCTTGGGCTCGGGCTGCCGCTGACTCTCGCCCAGGAGCAGTTCTCGAAGGCGTTCATCCTGTCGATTGCGTCGCTGGCCGGCTGCGGGGCCGCTGTACCCGAGCCCGACGTCGACAGCATCGACTGGACCCTGTCGTGCCGGCTGCCGCGTCGCCCCAAACTTGACCTCCAGGTCAAAAGCATCGGCGCCGCCCCCGGCGACGGCGATCACGTGCCATATCCGCTCAAGCGCAAGAACTATGACGATCTCAGCATCCCGGAGCTCCTGGCGCCGCGGCTCCTGGTTCTCGTCCTGATGCCCGAGGATCCGGCATCCTGGCTGCAGTGCTCGCCGGACCAGCTCGTGCTGCGGCATTGCGCGTATTGGCTGTCGCTGGCCGGCGCGCCCGCGACCGACAACGAAAGGAGCGTGACTGTCCAGGTGCCACGTGCGAATCTGTTCACGGTTGAAGGCCTGAGCGGGCTGATGCGCAGATCAACGAGGGAGGCGTGCCATGACGGGACATATGAACGGACACCACGCCTTGCAGGCGCTGAAGCCGCTCGAAGTGGCCTCCTACCTGCGCGTCCAGGGCTGGCGCCAGGAGGCGGATCTGAACGGCAAGGGCAGCCGTTGGCTGCTGGGGCCGGTCAACGGTCACGACGAAGCCGACGTGACCCTGCCGCTGCGCCGCGATCTCGGCGATTTCGAGCTGCGCATGAGTGAGGTCGTCCGCACCCTTGGACGCGTCGAAAAGCGGCCGGAGGCGGAAATCCTGCAGGACCTGCTGACCACGAGCAGCGACCTGATCCGGGTGCGCGCGCCGAGCCGCGAGGCGGACTCCGGCTCGCTGCCGCTCGAACAGGCGGTCGCCTTCGTCGAGCGCTCGCGCGACCTCGTCATGGCCGCCGCCTGCGCGGCTGTTGGCAAGCGCGCCTCCTACCCGACCCGCAAACCGGCCAAGGCCATGGATTACCTCAGCCGGGTCCGGATGGGTCAGACCGAGCGGGGCAGTTACGTCCTGACGATCTTATCCCCGGTCGCCCCGATCCTGGTCTCACAACCCGAGCTGCCGCTCAGCGACGACATGCCCGATCCCTTTGAGCGCCAGGTGACGCGCACCCTTGCCGAGGGCCTTGCGGCACTCGAACAGGCTGCTCGCCAGGCGGCGTCGTCCGGCGGCATGGACGCTTTCCGGCAGGCGGTGCACCTCGGCGTGTCCGCGAACCTCTGCGACGCCGTGGCTGGCCTCGCGGCCGTCAGCCCGGCCGAGGGCTTGGAGGTGCGGGTCGCCTGGTCGCGCACCCGGCCGCGCAGCAACGCGGCGCCCTCGCGGGTTTTCCTGGGCAGCGACACCATTCCCCTCATTCAGGAGGCCGCCCGGCTATTCCGGGACACCGAGCCGGTCGAAGATGTCGAGATCGAGGGTTTTGTCACCCGCCTCGCTCGGCGCCCGGACCAGGGCCCGGGCGAGATCACGCTGGAAGGGCTCGTCGACGGCGACCTACGACGGGCCGGGGTCGAGCTTCCGGAGGCTGCCTACTCGCTCGCGGTGCAGGCGCATGAGTCGCGGCAGCGGGTTTCGTGCAGTGGTGATCTGGTCAAGGAGCGGGGCGGTTTCCGGCTGGAGAACCCGCGGCATTTCCGGCTCCTCGACAGCGGGGAACCGCGTTAGAGGCCCTTCGAGTGCTGTGGT
The DNA here is from genome assembly GCA_965199105.1 of Acetobacteraceae bacterium. GTDB lineage: Bacteria > Pseudomonadota > Alphaproteobacteria > Acetobacterales > Acetobacteraceae > LMUY01. Next base: position 159,360 of record CBDAQO010000002.1, read on the forward strand.
TCTCCAGCGCCCGTTCTTAGCTGGAGACGCGGATCGCCGGCTGAGCACCCTTGGCTGCGCGAGTCATACTCAGGCCGGAGCTCGGCTGCCTGGAATGCCGCGCGCGACCACGCGAGGAAGGCCCGTTGTCTATGCATACAGCATCGATTAGAATGCAATCATTGATTACGGTGCGCTGTGGCCAGTATCACGATTCGCAATCTCGACGATTCGCTGAAATCCCGCCTGCGTGTGCAGGCGGCCGTTCACGGCCGCTCGATGGAGGATGAGGCTCGTGACATTCTGCGATCGGCTCTCAGCCTCGAGCCGCGTCGCCAACGCAACCTTGCCGCCGCAATACGCGCACGATTCGCGCCGCTCGGCGGGGTAGAGCTACCGGCCATGCCGCGCGACGCCATGCGCGCACCACCCACTTTCGACGAATGATCCTTCTCGACACCAACATCCTGTCCGAACTGATGCGTCCAGCGCCGGAGGCGGCCGTTGAGCAGTGGTTGGCCGACCAGCTCGAAGCCAGTGTGTTCATTTCCGCCATTACGGAGGCCGAGCTACGCTATGGCGCGAAGCTCATGCCGCCCGGCAAGCGCCAAACGGCACTTGTCGCAGAGATCGAAGGCATGATCGGGGACGACTTTGGCGGGCGCATCCTACCGTTCGACAGCCCGGCAGCAGTTGCCTTCGCTGAGATTGCCGCTCAGCGCCGCCAAGCCGGCCGACCGATTTCTCAGGCCGACGCGCAGATTGCCGCTATTGCGCGGTCGCGCGGTGCGGCTCTCGCCACGCGCAACGTGCCGGATTTTGAAGGATGCGGAATCGAGATCATCAATCCATGGCCCGCATCATGAAACGACTGATGCCATCACGGCGCCAAATTGGGCTCTTATGCTCGTTATCCTGGGCACACCAAACCAAACGCAGGCTCTATATCTCGGGCTGCAATGGCAATTGCTAAACCCACTAATGCCAATTTTGGCTTCTTAGACCGGTACGACACCGCACTGGCCGGAGTGGCGTCGCTCGCTGAGCGGTATTTCGCCGACGATCCGGTAACCTGCTTGATGAAGCTGCGGCAGTTCGGCGAGCTCTTGGCGCAGCAGGTCGCGGCACGGGCCGGCGTTTTTTTGGCGGTCGAAGAAGTACAGTCCGATCTCCTCGCTCGTCTTCGACGCGATACAGCCTACCCACGCGATGTCATCGACCTGTTCCACGACCTGCGGCGTGTTGGAAACGAGGCGGTGCATCAGCACCGAGGCGACCACGGCACCGCTCTGACCGCGCTAAAAGTCGCCCGGCAACTTGCGGTCTGGTTCCATCGTACTTTCGGTGACCGCGCTTTCCGGGCCGGCCCGTTCGAACCGCCCCGCCCGCCTCTCGATCCTGCCGTGCATCTTCGAGACGAATTGGAACGGCTGCGCGCCGAGCAAATTGCGGCGCTTTCGGCCACCGATGCAGCCAGGCGGGCCGCTGAGGAAGCGGAGCAGGCCTTGCGCACCGTGGAGCAGCGCGCCGCGGCCGAGGCGGAGGAGCGTGCAGTCTGGGAATCGCTCGCGACTGAAAACGAGACTCGGTTGCTTGCCCTGCAACAGGAACTCGCCAGTGTCCAAGCGGCAGCCGTCGCACAGCCGGCCACGCTCCAGTTCATTGCCAGCGCCGCCGCGGAAGCCGCCCAGGCAATCGACCTCGATGAACAGGCAACCCGGTCACTCATTGACGGCCGGTTGCGCGCACGTGGCTGGGAAGCAGACACGGCCGCGCTTCGGTATGCGACTGGCGCCAGGCCGGTGACCGGCCGCAATCGGGCTATTGCCGAATGGCCGACAACGACGGGGCCAGCCGACTACGTGTTGTTCGTGGGACTGACCTGCGTCGGCATCGTCGAAGCCAAGCGAGGCCGCCGGAACGTGGCTGCCTCTGTCGATCAGGCCGGACGCTACAGCCAAGGCTTCCTACCGGAACCAGGCATCGTGCTTCCCGCTGGCGGCCCATGGCCCGCGCAATCGGGCGCGACGACCGAGCCGCCCTACCGCGTGCCATTCCTGTTTTCGACGAATGGCCGCGCCTACCTCAAGCAGTTGGAAACCCAGTCCGGCATCTGGCACCGAGATGCGCGCGACCCAACCAACCGGCGGCGTGCGCTTGCTGACTGGCCGACGCCCGACGGGCTGAAGGCCATGCTTGACATCGATCGTGCCGCCGCCAGCGCGGCCCTCACGGTGCTGCCGTTCGACTTTGCATTTGGCCTGCGTGACTACCAGATGCGCGGCATTCAGGCGGTCGAAACAGCCCTGGCCGATGACGAGCGGCGCTCGCTGTTGCTGGCCATGGCGACTGGCACGGGCAAGACCAAGCTCGCCGTGGCGCTGCTTTATCGCCTGCTGCACACACGGCGGTTCCGCCGCGTGTGTTTCGTGGTGGACCGCACAGCACTTGGCGACCAGGCGAAGGACGCGTTCACCACCACCCGTATCGTCAGCGCGCGCACCTTCGCCGATATTTTTGGTCTGAAGGTGTTGGGCGATACCGCGCCCGACCCGGACACGAAAGTCCACATCTGCACCATTCAGGGCCTGGTCAAGCGCGTTCTATTCGCAGCCACCCCGGAGGACGTGCCCCCCGTCGATCAATACGATCTCATGCTCGTGGATGAATGCCATCGCGGCTACACGCTCGATCGAGAGATGAGCGATGCCGAATTGGGGTTTCGCTCCGAGGCAGACTACATCAGCAAATATCGCCGGGTGATTGAGCATTTTGATGCCGTCCGCATCGGCCTGACCGCGACACCGGCGCTGCACACCACTGAGATTTTCGGCCGTCCGATCTTCACCTACAGCCTGCGCGAAGCGGTCATCGACGGTTGGCTGGTGGACCAGGAGCCGCCCATTCGCATCGAGACGGAGCTGTCACGAGACGGCATCCATTTCAGGACAGGCGATACCATGCCGCTGCTTGACCCGCTGACCGGCACCATCGACCTGACAACCGCACCGGACGATTTTGATTTCGAGGTGGAGAGTTTCAACCGCCGCGTCGTCACCGAATCCTTCACCCGCGTCGTGTGCGAGCAACTGGCGGCGCACATCGATCCGGCCGATCCTGGCAAGACACTGATTTTCGCCGCGTCGGACGCGCATGCGGACATGGTGGTCGCTCTGCTCGGCACTGCCATGGAAGCGCGTCACGGACCACAGGACGAGGCGCTGATCCGCAAGATCACCGGCAGCATCGACAAGCCCGGAGCCATAATTCGGCGCTTCCGCAACGACCCCACACCGAAGATCGCCGTCACCGTGGACCTGCTGACCACTGGCATCGACGTGCCGAAGATCGTCAACCTGGCATTCCTGCGGCGGGTCAACAGCCGAATTTTGTATGACCAGATGATTGGCCGAGCGACCCGGCTGTGCCCCGAAATCGGCGGCCCGGGGATCGACAAGGAGAGTTTCCGGGTGTTCGACGCGGTGCGGCAGTCTGAGGCGGTCGGCAACCTGACCGAGATGAAGCCGGTCGTGGTCAATCCATCCCTGCCCTTTACCCAGTTGATCGACGAGTTGACGCGGGTGACTGAGCCCGACCACCGCGCTGTCATTCGCGACCAATTGCTCGTCCGCCTGCGCCGGCGTGTCGGGCGGTTATCGCCGGAAGCCGCGGAACAGTTCACTGCGGCAGCCGGAGAGACCCCGGCCAATGTCCTGGCACGTGTGCAGACCGCTGACCCTTCGGACCTGGCTGCCTGGCTTGCCACGCGCCCCGGCCTCGGCCCGATTCTGGATTGGCAACCGGACGCAGGCCGACCCGTGCCGTTGGCGGTCTCCTCCCATCCTGACGCGCATGTCGCGACCACAATCGGATACGGCGCCGCTGGCCGGCCGGAGGACTATCTGGTCGCGTTCGGCGAGTTTTTACGTGCCAACGAGAATCAGCTCGCCGCCCTGTCCTTGGTGCTTCGCCGCCCCCGCGATCTGACCCAGGCCGATTTGCGTGCCCTGGCGCTTGCGTTGCAGGAGGCTGGGTTCTCCGAGACGGCGCTACGCTCCGCCTGGCGCGAGGCGAAACAGGAGGACGTAGCGGCTCGACTGATTGGGTTTGTCCGGCAGGCGGCCTTGGGCGATGCGCTGGAGCCGTGGGCTGTCCGGGTCCAGCGAGCGGTTGAGGCGATCATCAGGCGCGGCGGCCTGACCCCGGACCAGCAGAAATGGCTCCGCCGCATCGGCACGCAGGTGGCCGAGATTGGCGTTGCTGACCCTGCCGCCCTCGACCAAGGACAGTTCCGCGAGGCGGCGGGCGGCTTCACCCGCCTCGAACGCGTGTTCGGCGGCCGGCTCGCCGGTCTGCTGGGCGACATCAACGAAGCGGCGTGGAAAGATACGGCATGAGCGAATCACGTGCGACCGCCGGGGCAACCCGGGATATCGTCCAGAAGCTTTGGCGCCTGTGCGACATCCTGCGCGACGACGGCATCACCTATCAGGCCTATGTCACCGAGCTGACCTATCTGCTGTTCCTGAAAATGCTCGCCGAAACGGGGCGGGAGGGACCGCTGCCGACGGACGCCCGCTGGGCCAGCCTGACCAGCCGCCAGGGCGAGGCGTTGCTGACCCATTATCGTGCGCTGCTGCTGCGCCTCGGCACCGAAGGCGCAGGCACTATCCGCACCATCTTCGCCGATGCGCAAACCAGCCTGCGCAAGCCGACCAATCTGCACGAGCTGGTCACACAGATCGACCGGTTGGACTGGTATTCCGCCAAGGCCGAGGGCCTGGGCGACCTCTACGAAGGATTGCTGGAAAAGAACGCGGCCGAGAAGAAATCCGGTGCCGGCCAGTATTTCACCCCACGCCCGCTGATCGACTGCATGGTCCGCCTGCTGCAACCGAAGGCGGGCGAGATCATCCAGGACCCGGCGGCGGGCACCGGCGGCTTCCTGGTCGCCGCCGACCGTTACATCAAGGGCCGCACCGACGATCTGTTTGCGCTGAAGACCGCAGAGCAGCGCTTCCAGCGCGACGAGGCGTTCCGGGGCCTGGAATTGGTGTCCGACACTCACCGGCTACTGTTGATGAACCTGATGTTGCACGGCATCGGCGGCGATCTGGTGCGCGGCGGTGACGCCATGGGGCCGGATGGCGAGGCGCTGGGCGGCGCCGACCTGATCCTGACCAATCCCCCGTTCGGCACCAAGAAGGGGGGCGGACGCCCGGCGCGGCCGGATTTCACCATCACCGCCGACACCAGTAACAAGCAGCTCGCCTTCGTGGAGCATGTGGTGCGCGCGCTGCGCCCCGGGGGTCGCGCCGGCATCGTGGTGCCGGACAACGTGCTCTTCGCCGATGGCGCCGGGCGAGACCTGCGGAGCTGGATGATGGACGTAGCCGATCTGCACACCATCCTGCGCCTGCCGACCGGCATCTTTTACGCGCAGGGCGTGAAAACCAACGTGCTGTTCCTGCGCCGCGGCTCGGCGAGGGTCAGCAAGGGCAACACGCAGGCGGTGTGGGTTTACGACATGCGCGCCGGCCAGCCCGCCTACGGCAAGACGCGCCCGCTAAGGGTGGAGGATTTTGCCGCTTTTGAGGCGGTCTATGGCGACGATACGACTGGTGCCGGCGCCCGCGAGGATTCGGGTGTGGAGGGCCGCTTCCGCCGATTTTCACGCGCCGAGATCGCGACCCGCGCTGACAATCTCGACATCGCCTGGCTGCGTGGCAGCGATGAGGCCGGTGAGGACTCTTTGGAAGAGCCAGAGGACATCTTGGAGGCGATGCGTACACATCTGGCGCGGGCACTGGCGGAGGTGGACGCGCTTGGGTCAGACCTCTCTGCACCGTTGTCGGAGGCGGCCGATTGACCCCGTTGAGCGAAATAGCAGACTCGCTTGAGCAAGGCTGGAGTCCCAAGTGCCTCGAAACAGCTTCGAGTGACGCCAGCGATTGGGCAGTTATCAAAACCACGGCGATCCAGTCGCTGCGTTTTGAGGCCGCGGAGAACAAACAGCTTCCAGCGAACCTGCCTCCCCGGCCTCATCTCCAAATTCTGGCTGGTGACATTCTCATCACACGCGCCGGGCCTCGAAGTCGGGTCGGCATATGCTGTTATGTGAGCGAATGCCGGCCGCGTTTATTGCTTTGCGACAAGGCCTACCGACTACGGATGCGCAGCAACTTAGCCGACGCGCAATACGTCGCTTGGATGTTGAACGGCCAAGAGATCGTTCAGCAGATTGAAGCAATGAAAAGTGGGATCAGCGACAGTGGTCTAAACCTAAAGCAAGAGGCGTTTCTTGCCCTTAAAATTCCACTTCCACCGCTGGCCGAGCAACGCCGGATCGTGGCGCGGATCGAGGCGCTGTTCGCCCGCGCCCGCCGCGCCCGCACCGACCTCGAACGCATCGCGCCGCTTTCCGCAGCATATCGCCGCAGCGCGTTGGAGCAGGCGTTCTCCGCCGACATTGCCGAATGCAGGATCGTCCCTCTTGGCTCGCTTCTCGCGGCGATTGAGGCTGGCAAGAATATGCGCTGTGAGGAGCGTCAGCCCCGGGCCGGCGAAAATGGTATCGTCAAGATATCGGCGGTAACTTGGGGCCGCTTCGATCCAGCGGCGATTAAGACTGCCCCTAACGATGTCGTGCTCGATCCTCGTAGCCGCATTGCCAATGGCGATTTCCTGATGTCGCGGGCCAACACGCTGGAATTGGTTGGCGCCCCCGTCATTGCTCAAGACGTGCCTGTCAACACTTTCCTCAGCGACAAAGTGCTTCGGCTCCGTTTCGGCGAGCCGGTTGATCGCTGGGTGCTCTGGTTCCTGCGAAGTCCGGCAGGCCGACGCGAGATCGAGGCCCGTTCAAGTGGCAATCAGCTCTCGATGAGGAACATTGGTCAGGGTGCGTTGCGAGATATTCCTGTGCCGATGCCGGCTGCGGACGTGCGGGCGCAAACAATAGCAGCCATAGAGGGAGGTGAGGAGCGCGTCACTGTTGCTAACCACGATGCTACACGCAGCGTTGCTCTCCTAGATCGGCTCGAACAGAGCATCCTCGCCCGCGCTTTCCGCGGCGAACTGGTGCATCAGGACGCCGATGAGGTTTCCGATGTGGTGGCGCAAGTTGCTGCGGATCAGGATGCGCCCACCACTCGCCGCCGCAAGATTCGGGCCGTCGCGGCATAGATATCGGCCCTACGCTGCCTCCTTACTCTTGTGCCCCGGTTTGCAGACGGGACAGTGCTACCTGTGTTTCGGCCAAGGCATTTGTCTCCGATCGCGCCACTTCCTCGGCGTTCATCAGGACGAGTTGCTTGCGCAGTGGAGGAACACAGCCATCATCCAAGTCGAGACCTAATCGGGTCTTCACGTAATAAGCGAAGCACGTCCGTACGTTCATCTTCATCAAACCGTCGCTCATGCGGTGCTCGGCTTCCAATGAGCGCTTGGCTGAATCTTCCAAGGCTGGATTTGCTGCAAGACGCAGCGTCGTAATCGTGTGCCAGCCACGGTCGGCGTTCGATTCAATGTCGCAGTCGCGTTCCCCTGTGATGCCAGTTATTCGTGACACAACGAAGTCTCGAAAATCGTGGTGGGTCGCGCAGTAGGCCCTGACATGCCAGCGGTCGCCATCGTCGGCGAATGCATGTGGGGCTATCCATCGAACTGTGGGTTGGGGGTGGGAGAATGACTGATACGTCACCTCTATAAGCCGCCGTTCGCGTACGGCCGCCAGCAACCCCTGAAGGACGGTGTCGTCCAGTTTCCTATCCGTCCGTGGCACAGCCCGCTCAGCGGTCACCTCAGCCGCCCAAGGTGGCGTATCGGCTTCTTGCTGACGCTCCTCGGTTCTTTCGAGGTCGGCCAGCACATCCATTGCGGACGGCAGGTGAAGGACGGGGCGGAAGCCCGTCCGACGGAGATAGGTTTTCCGGCTCCGGTCATAGACTGCGTTGTCCGGCGCAAGCTCGACGTAGCGCGCCAGGTCCACCGAGGCCTGCGGGATCGATATTCCAAAGTGTCTCACCAGGTCCGACCGGTTCACTCGGCCGGCCCAGAACAGGCACGCATCTAGGAAGGCAATCCGCCTTCCCACACCCCAACGCAGACCGACTCCATCATCCGACATGTGCAACTCCCCTGCTGGCGAATCTTGCGTCGGTGAGTATTGAAAGTCGATGAATCTAGAAACTAGACTAATCGGCCGGATGGGTGCATGCTTCCCGGTGTCGCGAGTCGTGGTGCCCGTGGTGGGCTGCGGCGGCGCGGACATTGGAACGGAGAGCGGGGATGGACTTCGCAGATGGGCACCATGATGACGCAATAAGCACGATCGTCATCGACGGGCAGGAGCATGTGGTACATCGCCACCGGATGTCGGTGGCTGAGATAATGGCTTTGGTCGGCAGGTCCCCGGAGGAATGGGAACTGGAGGGAGAGCTTGCTGGCGGAGACCGCGTTACCCTTGGCGGGGATGACGAGGTGATATTGCGCGAGGGCGGCATCGTCCGGTTCCATACGCGCCGGCGGCACCATCACCACCACCATGAAGATCATTGCGAACTCACCGTCGTCGTGAACAGTGAGCCGGTCATCTTGGATGTGCGTCGTTCGACGCTGCTTTCTGCCGTGGTTACCGAGGTTCTGGAAAAGGCGAAGCCGACGGGCAGGCCCGACGACCAATGGGAGTTGAAGACCGAGGCCGGGCAAGTGCTTGACCAGGCGCTGTCGCTTGAAGCCGCCCACGTTGAGTGCGGGGCAACGCTCTACCTTTCTCTCAAGGCTGGTGCCGCCGGTGAGGCGATGACCGAGCTTCTAGTTGATCCGGACGTTTCGCGGGCGAAATTCGACGAGGAGGTGCGTGATTACCGGCGTGTGCAGGACGCCATGATCCGCCGTGGCCAATGGCTGATCACCGCCGAATATCCCGAGGTTTTCGTCGTGTTTGGCGCCCCGAACAGCAATTATCCGACTTGGGCCTTCGGCGCGGTCCTGGACTTCACAAACTACGACCTGTGGCCTGCGTCGGTGAAGCTGGTGAACCCGTTTACGAAGGTGCCTTACAGGGCCGCGGAACTGCCGCCACCCGCTCGGCTTCAGCGCCTGAACATGACCACCAACATTGCCGGCCAGGCACCCACGAACGTCATGTCAATGGACACGCTCATGCAAGCCCAGCGGCCGGAAGAAATTCCCTTCCTGTGTCTTCCTGGCGTTCGGGAATACCATGCGCATCCTGCCCACACCGGAGATAGCTGGCTACTTCGCCGGACATCCGGGGAGGGCAAGCTATACCGGTTGCTGGATGTCTTATTTCAACATGGCTCGGCGCCCATTGCTGGCCTGCTTGTTCAGCCCGCCATGAACATCGTTCCGCAGTGACGCTTCTGCATCGGTTGTTCGGCGGGAAGGACCCGTTGCCTGTCGTAGGCCGGACCGGGCTCGAAGCTGTAGATCGGGTCCTATTACCTCAATCCTGCGCCGACGCGACGCAAAATCATCTTCGTGCTGCCGGTCGGACAGGCAACGAGGGATTAGCGGTCTGGTCAGGGGTGCAGGAAGGATCGACGTTCCGCGTGCTAACAGTAACCGCGCCACGCCAGCGGGCCGTGAAGAGCGAACAAGGCGTGTGCGTCGTGCTGGACGGAGACGCCCTACACAGCCTCAACGTCTCCCTGCATAAGGCCGGCGAAAGGCTGTTCGCGCAAATCCATTCCCATCCCGGCCGTGCTTATCATTCACCGATGGATGACGAATACGCCGTGGTCACGGCAGCGGGTGGGCTGTCGATCGTAGTGCCTGATTTTGCCGTTCGGCCTTTTTCGGTCGGGGACTGTGCAATCTACCGCCTGACCCGCTCCGGCAAATGGTCCGAGGTGCCGAAACGCCGGGCGGAGGCGTTGATCTGCGTCGTCAAGGACCAGAACCCATGAACGTCGCCAGCTTCTTCGACCGGAGCGCGACGGCGGTTGCGCAGGTCCTGGGCGAATGCGATTCTGATCGGCTGAGGCTGAAGCTGTCGGGATTGGCCGTGGCGCTCGCCTTTGACAGCAAGGCAGTCCGGGCTTCTGAGGGCGTGGTGACGCTGGAATTGGCAACCGACCTACTGGCGCGTTTCTACCCAGGACTTCGCCTTATTTCAGTGGATGACGATCCGGCGACAGTCGCTATGGTGAACAAATTGGGCGAGGCGGCACGCGCAATACATCCCGGGATCGAGTTGCAACCCGAGATGTGTACGGTGTGTTGCTGCCTGATCGTCGGCAGTCGCGCTCCGGCCTTAGACGTTCCCACCATATTCATCGGTTCGCACGGTTGGAACGCGATGCTTGACCCCGCCCAGCCGGTCGGCAGCCTGGACACGCGCAACCCGTTTGGCGCTGCAGCCGCGGCATGCATTGGCGTCGCCAACGCTTTTCGCATTGCTTTCGCCGATCTGTTACCAGACACACGGCCGGATGGAGCCTTCGAATTCGACGTCCTTCATCATCGGCTCGGGCGCTGCCCGGTCAGTCCGGCGCTACCCGACCAAATCGATATCGACGGCACCCACCTTGTCGGGTTGGGTGCCATTGGCCGGGCGGCGGCATGGTCGCTTTCTCGTGCCCCGGCGCTGCGTGGCCGTCTCGATGGGGTTGATCACGAGGCGATAGAGGATTCTAATCTGCAACGATATGTGGGGGCGACGCAGGCCGATGCCGCCGCTAGCGTGTTGAAGTGCCAATCCGTGACGGAGATGTTTCGCGGCTCCGGTGTGCAGGTCGCGGAGCACCCGCTCACCTGGGGCCAGTATCTGCGGTCCCGGGCTGATTGCCGCCTTGATCGGGTGGCCGTCGCGCTGGACACGCCGGATGATCGGATCGCACTCCAGGCGGCGCTACCGCGCCGAATTCTGAACGCCTGGACGCAGCCCGGTGATCTGGGTGTTTCCCGTCATGGCTTCACGTCGGGCCCGTGCCTCGCCTGTCTCTACCTTCCGGACCGTGAGGTGCCGAGTCTGTCCCACCTCGCGGCGGATGCTATTCGCTTGCCCGAGTTGGAGGTTCGTGGCCTGCTACATGCTGGCTTTCGAGTGGACCCTGCGTTTTTGGGGCGGGTCGCGCTTGCAGCAGAAGTGCCGCTGGAAGCCTTGCTACCGTTTGATGGCCTGCCTCTGCGCTCGTTCTACACGAAAGCAGTATGCGGCACGACTTGGTTCGGTACCGGCGCTGGTGGCGACCGTGGTGCGATGGCGGTGCCGATGGCGTTCCAGTCCGCGCTCGCCGGTGTTCTGCTCGCCGTGGAAATTGTCGCCGACGCGGCGATGTTGCGAATTACGGCAATGGCGCCGCTCACAAAGATCAATTTGCTCAAGCCACTCGGAACCCGCTTGGTTGAACCGGCCGCAAAACATAAGTCTGGCCAGTGCATCTGCCAGGACGACACATATCGTGCGGCCTATCAGCGGAAGTATGCCTAATCCGAATTCCAGATTCGTGTCGCTTTATGTGCCCTTGCGCAGGAGAAACCAAGGTTGGCCGACCTGTTGCTCTCAGAAGATGAAACAGAAAGATATTTCCAGCGGGATGAAATGCTATTGGAGTTCTCGCGGCTTTTTGAATACGGCGAGGCGAGCGACCGTGCTGTTGCAATAGTTGGCCCTGCATTTCTTGACACGCTACTGAGCCATACCCTTGTCGAATTCATGGTTGAAGACAGGAACGAGGTAAACAAGCTGCTGCAACCGGATGGACCGCTTGGGACGTATGGAAGCCGAGTGACTGCCTGTTATTGCTTTGGGTTGATCGGTAAAATTGTAACCAGCGACCTGAGACTCGTTGGCAAGATCAGGAATCGCTTCGCACACGACATCCGCGCGGATTTTACCGATCCGAAGATCAGCCAATGGTGCCGGGCACTTCGCTGGCACAAAGAATTCTTCTTCGCAGTGCCACCGCCCGATGCAACCGACAGAGACCTGTTCCAAGTTGGTGTAAACCAGCTCGTCTCCCATTTGGTCGCCATTCCCGGCATAGCGCGCCTCCGCAAGTGCTCTGAGGTCCTCCACACATACTATGCAGGGTAAGAGTGTGATAACGTCCTTTATCTTGCATGATTAGGGTAGTCCGGAGAAGGTTGGGCGCTCCACCTTTTGCGTAGCTGTCTGCACGTCAGCACGAAGGACGTCACTGGCCGACAGCGGTCTGGCATGTTTCGGGGCAAGACAACGGGATAGCTGCCCTCGCATAGATGATGACGCGAGGCCGCGGCCTACAGATGCCGGCTATTGGAGAAGCTTCCCAATGAACTCGATCAACCCGTGTTAGGACGCGGTCAATCTCAAAATCCTAGGCTTATCGGTCGACGCAGTGAAGAACATTGCTTGGTAAGGCTCAAGCGCCTTCAGGCGGTCGGCGGTGCGCTGCTGCTCGGCCGTCGCTCCGGTGTTGCGCGCGAGGGTTCGCGCGTCAGCTTCGGTAACTCGCAGCACCAGATAGTTTGCAACGGCTTCAAACATGGCGCCATCGAAGTCCCTTACCCCCTGTGACGCGAGTGCAAGCGCCAAGCCGTATTTCCGGCATTCCTTCGCGAAGCGCGGGATGAGTTTGAGCTTCGCGGCACGATGCGCCTCGTCGAAGATGATCGCGTGGGTAAGCCGATCCTGGACCCCGCGGCGGAACATATCCTTGTAGATGCTGTAAAGCACGAAAGCCGAGAAGGCCCGCTGGACGATGTCGTTCGTGCTCAGATGCACCCTCACCAGCGTCGGCCTGTGATCCATGACTATGCTTGCCGCTCCGTCTTCCCCGTCGAAGAAGCCGTAGTCGGTCAGCTCCTGCAGACGGGCCAGGAGGTTCTGGTTGGGCTTCGGCCGCGACCTCAGGATGTCGACGAATGTCTTGAACAGTGGCGGATCGGGACGGTCGCCGCTCCGGCCATTCCAGCCGAGGTCGTCGTAACTCTGCTTGATCGCGCCACGGAGTTCCTCGAGCTGGATTTCGCCCAGATCGGGAAAGATCGACGCGAAGATGTCGCGCAGCGTTCCCGTCACGTCGATGTAGGCCGTCGGTCCGGGCGCATCGACCCGCAGCGGGTTGAAGCCCAGACCGTCAAAGTCGACCGTTCGCAAGGGGCCGAGCACCTGCGCGAGTTTCTCGTCGATGTCGTCATGGTAGGAGAAGATGACAGGGGCAATGCCGGCGGACGCCAACTGCTTTGCGATGTTGATGAGGGCGGTGGTTTTCCCCATGCCGGGCAATCCCACCATCATCAGGTGCGGATTGGTGCGGATCGAAACCGACCAGTCGACCGGGACGCGGGTCAGTGTCTCACCGAGCGATATCTCCACCGGATCTCGGGCGGGTGACGGCGTCGGCGGCAGGGGTGGCTGCGGCATGACCGACATCCCGTTCGTCGATGGTGCGGCTGCTTCGGGATCAGGCAGGCCACCGGACGGCGCCGCGTCGGATGGAACCGGAGGCGGTTCATCGGTGGCGACGTTCCGTGGCCCCGAAGCCTTCAGCTCGCCGGGCATCGCGACGTCCGCGGCCGAGCCCGTAGGCGGCGAGCGGGTCGGGGCGGTCGTTTCGCCAAATCCGGCCATTAGGAAACCGGCGCCTTCAGGTTTAGTCGGCAGCATCATGCGCCCGGCCGTATGCCCGACCTCGTCCGGCATTATGGTAGGTCCAAATAGCCAGAGCGCGGTTTCGATGCGCTCGGGATATATCCGTTCGGCCTGACCGCTGCGGTGTTCGGGGCAAAAGACGTAGCCGACGTCCGGGTCGGCCACGGTCCCAGGCAAATAGCCGCCCTTCGTCACCATCTGGTCAATCTCGCCGCTGAGCCGCGCATACGCCTTCGGCGACAACCGGTGGCGGCCCGCGCGGTCGACATAGAAGCGCATCAACCTGGCGAGCTGGGCGCGCCGCACGACCCGGTCGAGCGGCGCCAGCGTGTCGGCGAAGAACCAGTTCATCCAACGATCGCGCAGTTCGCTTGTTTGACGGACCATGTGGGCGAGCATGTCGGGCTGGCGCGCCGTCCGTAGATGCTGCCGGTGCTTGACCTCGACAAAGCGGAATTCCAGCGGCCCGCGGTTCGGGGCGCTCACGTGGATGAAGTCTGCCCGGCGGGCGCTCTCGCCCTCCTCCATGGCCATATGCACGATGGGCGCATGATCGGCGATTTCGTCAACCGGTATCAGGACACCCTGCTCGACGTTCAGCCACGGGCCCCGCTGCTCACCGATCGCCACGCAGTGGGCGTGCATGAGCGCCAAGGCTATCAGTTCTCCGGTCCTGGTGCCGCCGTCCGCCAGCCGGATGGCGAGCCTGCCGCTGAGCGCCTTTAGGTTGCTGACGAGGAACCTGCTGTTCCGCTCGCTACTGCTGAGTCCCATGTCGCCGAGCGCCTCGTCCACCAGGTCGCGTACCGAGTCCAAATTCGTGGTCGAGGTGACGAGCTGGACCGCCGTGAGATCGGAGCGCTCGGGGACGGTGTCGATGACGAACCTCTCGGATGCTTCCGGGCTCTGTTGCGGCGAGTCGAAATAGTCGAGCGCGGCGTTGCGATCCAGCGTGACCACCCAGTCGCTGTGTTCGTGCAGTCGCTCCACCCTCACGCGATCCTCGGCCGACAGGGTGGTCTTGAGAACCGGCCAATCTTCGGCGGACCCGCCGAGCGCCCGCGCGGTGGCGCGTGCCGTGGCCCGGTCGACACGCCGGAGCCGGTCGCTGGCATTCCGGTTGTCGGGACTTGGCTCGCCGCCCAGTTCAGGCGCGGCGAACGTCATCCACATGAATTCCTTTTCGGGCACGGGACGTCTCTCGAGCGTCCGCAGCAGACCCCAAGCGTGAAGCGGTCTGGGATCGGAGATTGCCGCGGTGGGGACGGTATCCAGGCTCGTCTCGAACAGGTCGAAAGCCAAGCTGACATGCACGGCGCGCATTTTCTTCCAGGCATCCGTATCTCGATCGACGGCTCCTCCTGTTTCGCCCAGCGCAGCCGCGGCACCGAAACCTCGCCGGGCCGGGTCGCGGTTTCGGCAAGCCATCTGTCCCGCGGATCCAGGACTTGGCCGCCTGCACGACGCCGTTGGCCGACCGTCGAGAGGAACTGCCCGGCGCCGGATGAACGTGGGGAATGAAATAGGTCGAGGGTAAAGCACAAAGGCGATTCGGCCTCGTCGTCGACATTCAATCCACGCGCCGCGAGGGCTTGTCCCAGCGCCCTGGCGACCGTGAGGCCGTCTCCCGCCCGCCAAGCCTGGACAGCCAGGTGATCAGGCCGTTCCCCGCTCGCGCCACCGTAGCAATCAAGGTAGTGGCCCAGCTCGCGCGCAATCGCAGCGGCGCTCGCCTCGCCGATCGACGGCGCGGACACTGCGCCAGCACCGAGGCAGGCCGCGAGAAGGGCGGTAGCCGCCTTCGGTTCCCGCTCGCCGTCCACGGTCATCGCCACCGTGTGAAACCCGATCACGTCGGCGAACACGAAGCTGCGCGCCGTCCCGTTCCCCGGCAGGGCGAAGGGAAAGAACGCCGAGTCGATCGGCATGACCGTCTTCTGGACCTGAGCCGGTGAGAGTCCCTGTTCGTAGCGGGCATGCGCGACAACCTGGTCGTAATGGGCGTGCCAGGCGAAGCGGACGGGGTGGAGCGGCGTGACAAGAAGACCGACCAGATCTCCGGATTGCGTCCGGACCTCGATCGTGCCGTGCCGCGCCAGAGCGGGCGCTCCCCCATCCAGCGCCTTCTCCCAGGCATTGACGTAGTTGTCCGCAACCGACCAGCCGGCGGTGATCACGCGGCCCAACAGCCCGGCGCTCCCAAGCTCTCCGGCCAGCTTGCGGCTCGCATCCCGCGCACGCTCCGTCGTCACGCTTTGATCGGTCGGCTCGAGTTCGACGAACTCCAGCCCGCCGATCGGGGACCCGTCCGCTCGCACGATCTGGACCCAGTAACCCATGGAGCCGCCGCGCGCCGTCCAATCCCTCTCCATGCTCCGCAGCAATGCGGGTCTGTGCACGCGCGCGCCTTTCGTCACGGCTTCACCCTTCCAGGTGAGGAAGCCCTTTCGGTCTTCGACTGGGCGCTCGGCCGCGCCCGGCCCAGCAAGCAGTTGCTCAAATACCACGCGATCGCCGACGCTGATGGCGCCTTCCACCAGGGTGCGGACCTCCTGGCCGGACGCGCTTGTCAGTGGCTTGGTCGTCTGGCCGAACTCGAGCGTGAAAGGCTCGCTCTGCACGCGGGCGACATGCTCGAAGCCAATTGCCGCCACCTCGACGACCGCGTCGAATTTCTCAGTGCCTTCGAGATCCTCGAAATCATCCACCGTGATGGCGACCTGCTGGGTCTTGTGATCGCGGTGGCGCACGACCCGCTCCGCGAGCATGTCTTCGCCGGCGATCACCGATACCCGGTAATCGATGCTGCCGGCGAACAGTTCTTCGGGATCGCTGGACCAACGGACAGTCAGCTGCGCCCGGTCCTTGGCGGTCGCCGCGCGGTCGAGGACCAAACGGGGTGTCGTTTCCTCGCCCTCGGATCTGCCCAGGCCGGACCATTTCAGGACTGCCCCCTTCGTGTCACGCCAGGGCGTGAGGTGGATGCGGCGCAATTCCTCGCTGGCGAACCCCGGCCTGATGACGCCCAGCCAGAGATCGGGTTGTTCCTCGATGCGGCGCGCGGCTTCCTCCGGGCTCATGCCCGACACGGAGCGCAGCGCCCGCTCCAGCGCCGGGCCACGGCTGCCGGCATCCTCCAGCTGCAGGGCGCGGACGCGCTCGGCGATAGCCCGCGTATCGCTCACGTACAGCAGGCGGTCCGCAAGCTCGGCCGAAATGTCGAGTTCACCCGTGGAAGGGTCGCCCTTGGTAGCGACCGGCCAGAGCCCGAGCCGGGCGAGGGCGCCGCCCGGATCGTCGGCCGCCCTCACGTAGTAGTCGAACTTCGACCAGGGGGTCACCCGACGGCGGCGGCCCAGGCGTTCCGCGCGCCGGATCGCCTCATCCAGCACTCCCATCCGACCGAAGAACCCGCGGCGCGCCAGCTTGAGCGCCTCCCCGAACAGCTCGGCCTCGCCGATTTCACGCCCGGCGCTATAGATGCCGTCGAGACCGGCTCCGGCCCGGAGTGGATCAATCAGCAGGAGTGCGGCACCCGCCTTTTCTTCGCGCTGTTCGACAGCCTGGTCGGCGGAAAGGCGCCTGCTGCCGGCCACGTCCACCACGGCATTGACCGTCCACCCCGGAACGACGAACGCGTCGCTGTCGGTCAGGGCATCGATCTGCTCCGACGGCAGACATCGAAGGAAGGCGACCGCGCCGGAACTGGGCTTGCCGAGGCGGTTGACGATCGCCTGGGCAAGGAAGCTGACGTGGAGAAGCCCCATCATGCGGCTTCCCCCGGTTTTTCGATGTCCTGGTGGGCGCGGTATCGCGCCCTGAGTTTTTTCATGCGCTCCGCGTCATTGACGCCGGTCAGCAGCCCGAGATCCCGCAGGCGCCGCTCCAGCATCCGCCTGTTGCGCTGGAGCAGATCGCTAGGCACCGCAAGGTTCGGTGGCGCCCGATCGACGTAGAACCCGTAATCCTCGCGCAGAATCCGCAGGAAGTCGGGGTAGGAGAGCGATTGCTCCTTGCGGCCCTTTCCGCCCCGGCGAACGTGCCGGTGCACGAGATATTCGATGGCGGGGTTGGTCAACACGAAGGACAGGGCGTCGCCGCGACGGCCCTGCCCTTTCTTGCGCGTCTGATGGATGACCACCTTGCGACGCTTGGCCAACCCGTTCACCTCATCGATCATCAGCGCGGACGAGAGGAAGGTGTTCAGCCGCTCGGTCCCGGCATTCGAGGAGCCCGTGAAGGCGGCGCTCAACGCTTCCGCGAGCGCGCGTCCGGGGTCGCCTTCGCTGGCTTCCTCGCCAAGCAGGGCCCGCAGCTCAAGGTCCTCGGCTTTCTCGGCCGCGTCGCGCAACTTGCGCGCATTCCGTGTGAAGTGGCGCCGCGCTTCCCGTGCCTCGCCGTGGGTCCCGTTCAGGACGGAGCCGAGCAGGTTAAGCCATTCCGTTCCGTCCGGCGACGTCGGCGGCCATGACTTTCGATCGATATCGGAATCGTTCCGCACGAAATGGTCGAGGAGTCTGGCGTGCATCAGGACCGCCGGGAGCCGGTTCAGCGCCTGCCGCATCAAGAAGCCGGATTCCTCCGACGTCGCGCGAATGGCCGGGTCGGAGCCGCTGGAGCAATCGACGAAAAGCGGGAACTTTGGAGCCGCAGCCAGGTCCGGTAGCACGCCGGTCGTGGCCCATCGGTTCATGATCTCCACCGTCGCCGTCAGGATCGTCGTCAACCCGATCGCGATCGTGGATTCCAGCATCTGGAGAAGCGCGGCGCGCGGCATCGCGCCACCTCGCGCGTAGCAGTCGAGGAAGATAAGGAGGTCCTCGCGGAAGACCTTGGCAGCATGCGCCGCTATCGGGCGCTGGTTGGGGATCGGCCCGGGATTGTTTCGCCCGACCGCCTTGGCCGGTGCCTCGCCGCATCCCAACGCCAGACGAACGGTCACCAGTTGATCGAGGGGAAGCAGCACCGCTTCGTCGATCTCGTCCGATCTCAAATCGCTCTTGAGAGGGCCGGTCGTCTCCGTACCCGGCGCGAGCGAGGCCAGCAGGTCGTTGTCCTGTACCCTTGCCCCGACGCGGTATCGCCCGCGCTCCGCGAACGGCTCCACCGTCTCGCCGTCCCGCTGGTTGCTAAGCAGGGCGGTGATCATCTCCGGAACGCCGCGCAAGTTGGCTGAGCTGCTCGGAAGGTCGATCCATGACGCGAAGTAGTGGTTCGCGAAGCAGCGCTGGACCTGTTCGTGGTGGGACTCCGAATGCCGCCGGTTTTCCAGGATGAAGGTGAGCAGGAAATCACCCAAGATCACGCGGCCCGTCACGCTGGCGAAACCCGCGATGCCCGGGTCGTCGACCAGCCTCGCGACCGTCGTGGAGATGGTCGGTGGAGCCCCGGCACCGTATGCCTCCGCGAATTTACCCTTTCCGCGGCGGTTCCCCCACCGGAAGAGGTAGAGCATCATCGGCAGGATCGCCCCGACGGAGAAATCCTGCGGCGTGAACGGGAAAACCGGCGGATAGGTGCTCGTCCAAATCTGGGAGGTCATCTGGCTGCCCAAGACGGACTCGATGACCTGACGGGTCTCGTTGGCCATCAGGCGTTCTCGGTCGTGAGGAGGATTGTCTGGCGTCCCCCGCGGATTTCGGTACCGAGGTGATGGACCTTCCCGGCCTCCGCTGGGTTCCAGGCCTTGAGCGTCCGCTCGTCTTCTTGCGCCAGCCGGCTGGTGAATACGCCCAGGTTGGCGAAGACGTCGTCGGAGAACGCGTCGAGGATCTGCACTCCGTCGGCGAGATCCATCAGGAGGCTGTAGAGTTCGAGCGGGATGCGCAATTCATTAATGCCGCCGTGGTGGGGCGCGTAGCGCAGCGTTAGGTAGCGGTGGAGTGTCTCCATCCCGATCGTCGCGTGGAAGCGTTCCGCCACCAGCGAGAAATGCCCAATCGACTTCTCGATCCAGAACGCGGTCTCCGTCGGCGTCCGGGGCACGACCCTGATGGGGACGCGATCGGCCTTGCGGTAAGCGAGATCCGGAAGCGCCTCCAGCCGGGAGAGGCCATTGCACAGACGCTGCATGATCAGGGACTTCCCGTCTTCCGGCAGCAGGGGAAAACGCCTGAACTCGTCCGCGCGGCGGCCGTCGCGGAGCGTAAGAGCATACCCGTCGCCGCCGACAGCCTGCACCTGGTCGGCTGACCATGTGAGGTATGCGCGCCGTCGCGCGCTTCGTAGCGGGAGCGGGCGACCGACCACGTCCCGGAAACGCCGCGCCCCATGGGCCGGGGCCGGACCGCTGCGCCCGACGAGATAGCGGTCGACCCGCGGGTGGCTTTCTAGCGCCGGATCCAGCCGGGCGAGTTCCCGCAGCAGTTCCCCCTGTCGGGCCGGTGATTCAGGATTGAAGGCATGGTCCGCGGGATCGTGGGGCTCAAGGTCAGGACTTCCGTGAAGGTCCTCGCAGGCTTGCAGTCCGAACAGGATGTAGCTGATCGCAGCCTTGAGCTCCCGGGCGGTGATATGTGTCTCATTTCGCTGGTGGACTGTCTGAAATGCGTCGGTGAGCCGCGCCCGCATGAGGTCGCCCTCGGCGAGGATGCCGGGGTCGGCACTGGCCCCCATCATATCGGCGGAGCGTTTCATCGTGCAGCGCGCCTGGGCCGTGCAAGTACGGCAAGGCGCCCAGATGCCGGCGGCCGCGTTCCCGCCGACCAGCCGACGCACCAGGTCATCGACGAAACCGGCGGTGATGGCGCCGCTGGCCCCGTCCAGTCCCCCGACCAGGGACCGGTTGTTCAGCTCGACAAGCCGGACATGGGCTGGAAGCCCCTCTCCCTGGCGGCTGAGCGCGGCGGCCAGGTCGAAAGTCAGGACCGTTTCGCCCCGCTCCGCTTCGGCGTGCTCGATCCACTCCATGAGGCGGCCGTCGTTGACCGCGACCAGATGGACCCGGCTGTCGTCCGGCGGGCCGTCCAGGAAAGGACCGAACAGCTCGTCCAGCAACTCGTCAGCCGGCCGGCCCTTCCAGCTAGCCGCACCATCTAGGTTGATCATCGAATTCCGGCCGGCGAGGCGCCCCGCCCATACGCGTTCGCTTGATTGCGGCGGCTCGCCGCCGAGGGTCTGGACAAGCCGCTGGAGGAACGCCGTCTTTCCGTCCCCGGCGTTGCCGCAAAGTATGACAAGCGAGACGTCCCCGGCATCGATCGCCGCCGGCAAGGCCGTGTCGAGCGCGGTCGGCACATAGGTGTCGAATGCGAATTCCGAGTCGAGGCCGCGCGTCTCCGCGTTTCCGTAGCGGGATCCTGGATAGGTGCTGAGAATTTCCTTCACCCGGGCAACCACATTTGGACGAAGCGGCTCGGGAACGACCGCAATCGCGGCGACCCCGGGTAGCGACGGCCGGTTGCCGGACGCGCTTGCCCGAAGTTCCATTAGCGCAGCGCCAGCGTGTGCGAATCGCCTGTCCGCGAGGCCGGTCGCCCTGTCCAGAAGGGGTACGAGCGCCGGGAACGAAGCCCTCTCCTCGTCCGTCCACTCTAGGCCCAGGCCATCTTTCGACGGCGTGGGCGGTCGGTCGGTGATCGCGTGGAACAACGTAGCCCCGAGGCTGTAAACGTCGTCCCGGGCGAGCACCTCCGCGCCGTGGCGGCGCTCAGGCGAAGCGTAAAGCAGGGTTCCCGGGCTGCGGGGCTTATGGCCGATCGGTCCCGCGAGGTCGTAGTCGATGAGCACCACCTGCGCTTCGTCGACCAGGATGTTGGACAGGCTGATGTCGCCGTGCACCCATCCCTGGGCGTGGAGGGCGTCGAGCGCCTCGCACAGCGTCTCGAACCAGTTCAAGGCCAGCTGTTCGGCGGAACGCGTCCCGTCCACCTGGGCGAGGAAGTCGAGGTCGCCGCACCAGATGCCGAGCGGTGCTCCCTGCCTCCAGCGAAGCAGGGTCATCAGTTCATCCGCGCTCCAGCTGCTCGAACATTCCAGGATGTTCGAGAGCCCCTCGCGCAGCGACAAGGGGCGCAGCCGTTGGTAGGCCGCCAGCGAGACCGGGCCGATTTCGGGATTGAAAACGGCCTTGCCGACGAACGTCCCAATCAGCTCGCCATCCTCACTGTCCAGCTGCTCGAGCTTGAAGGTCCGGCCCGCGCTGCCCTGACCCAGCACCGACACCACGCGGTAATTCGAATCCTTCCACTTGAAGCGATGCCCCTCGTCCCATCGCGACGGCGAGATCCGTTCCGTCCGCTCCGGCTGCCGGCCGGCGGGCTCCGGGTCCGGTTCCAGCAAGAGATCCGAGATTTCCCTCGCGCCAAGACGGCGCAACGGGTCGGGGTCGGCTCCGGTCATAAGGATTTCCCGGAGTTCTGGGGCCTGGTCGGCCGGAAAAAGGTCGGCCAGCACGCTGCACAGGCTGAACAGGTCGGAAGAGGGCGTAGCTGCCGCCAGCCCGTTGATCCGGATCTCGGGTGCGACGAACGCTCCGAAGTCGTCGCCGGTCTGGCCATCGCTCAACGTCAGGGCAGGCGTGAGCCGGGCCCATCGCCATCCCGCGAACAACGGGCTGTCATCAGCCCGGACCCGCACGCTCTCCGCATCAAGCGCCCGATGCAGCAGCGGTCCCTCGCTCGCTTCGTGGAACCCAGCGAGGGCGGTCAGCGCGCGTGCGGCGAATTTCCTGCGTTGGGGCAGGGTCCAGTCAGGGTTGCTCTTCAACACGGACGTGGGAACCGCGGCGCTGTCGCTGACGCTGAAGAAGAATATCTCACCGGTGTAGTTCGGGAGTGCCTGCCATGTGTCGATAAGGCTCGGGAGATAAGGCGACTTCTGGAAGCGCTGGATGACATCGAACTCGCGGCGGGCGCGGCGCATTGTCAGGACCACGGCTTCGCCCGCAGGCGCG
This sequence comes from Acetobacteraceae bacterium, assembly GCA_965199105.1. Classification (GTDB taxonomy): domain Bacteria; phylum Pseudomonadota; class Alphaproteobacteria; order Acetobacterales; family Acetobacteraceae; genus LMUY01. Next base: position 181,835 of record CBDAQO010000002.1, read on the forward strand.
GCCGTGAGGTCGTAGGTATGTAGGAGGACCCGATCGCCGGTCCACGGATCGCGCGCGGTGAAGATACGCTGGAAGCGGTCGTGTTCGTCGCTCAGGAGGCGGAGCTCATCGAAGCGGCCGAACCGCCTTAGCCGGGCGGCGTCCGCGATGTTATACCGGATCGCCAAGGCGTCCGCGAGCTTATGGCCGTTCGCCGACCCCGGGGCCCGCGGACCGGCCACAAGGTCGGGAACGTCCTTCAGCCCATAGGCGAGAACGCCGAATACGTGCCGGGGTAGCTGGCCGTTTCGCTTGAGCGATCCGGTCTCGCGCGTGAACAGAAACGCTGACGGGACGAACCCAAGCCGTGGATCCACGGAATGGAGCTTCCCCGCGATGCGCTTCGACTTGGCGACGATCAGTTCGGCCGCGGGATCCGACAGGTCTGCTTGCCGCAGCGCGGCAGCGTCCCAATGCTTGACCTCGACGACAACCGCACCGCCCGAGCCGATAACTACGATGTCGACTTCGTCGGCCTGACCACGCGGGTTTGGATGCGTAAGGTTTGTCAAGACGAAAGCACTTTGCTGCCCTTCGGCGCGACGGAGTTCCTGGGCGATCGTGTTAAAGGCCTTGAGTTCGCTCGCATTGGCAAACGGACCGCACGGCACATGCACAACGCGCAAGCTAATCACTCCGGTTTCCGCATCATTTAGCCCAGACGGACCTGGCGGAACAGTATGGACTGGGCGGAGAGGGGGTGACTAGGGCGCGTGGACAAAGTGCGCGAGAGGGATTCCCCCGACACGGAGTGATGTGATTCGAAGCTGATCTTCATGGTGGAGATCAGCCTTGGTCCGAGGGCTTCTGAGTGACGATGAGTGGGCGTTCTTCGAGCCGTTTGTGATCGAGCGGGGTGCCCTGCGGGGGCGTCCGCCTGCCGACCACCGCCGCACGCTGAACGCGGTGTTCTGGATTGCCCGTACCGGCGCGCCTTGGCGCGATCTGCCGGAGGAACTCGGCAACTGGAACTCGGTGCACCGGCAATACCGTCGCTGGACCGCTGCCGGACTTTGGGACCTGATGCTCGAGGCCCTCGCCGAGGGCGGCGGCAGCAATGCCGTGCAGATGGTCGACAGCACAGTCATCCGGGCACACCACTGTGCCGCCGGCGCAAGGGGGGGACTCAAAATCAGGCTCTTGGCCGCTCGCGCGGTGGCTTCTCGACCAAAATCCATGCCCGGACCAACGCTGAGGGTCTTCCAATCGCGCTCATCCTGACGCCCGGCGAGGCCCACGACAGCACGGCTTTCAACGACCTCATGGCCGAGCATGATGCCGACCCAGAGGTCATGCTGGCCGACAAGGGATACGACAGCGACGCCATCCGAGACGAAGTCCGCGCCCGGGGCGGCACACCCGAAATCCCCACCAAAAAGAACCGGCACATCCAGCACACGGTCAACCGCGCCTTGTATGCGACCCGAAACAAGATCGAGCGCTTCTTCAATCGGCTCAAGAACAGCAGGCGCGTGGCCACTCGATACGATCATACCGCAAGCAGCTTCCTCGGCTTCGCCAAGCTGGCCACGATCAAACAGTGGATCGGCTTTGTCCACGCGACCTAGAGTGTGGACTCATGGCAGCCAATCCATGACCGTGACGGCAAGGCAGACACCGGCGAGGAAGTTGCGGGCGGTCTTGTCGTAGCGGGTGGCGATCGCTCGCCAGTCTTTCAGTCGGCAGAAGGCTCGTTCGATCAGGTTACGCGCTCGATAAGCAGCCGTGTCGAACGCTGGACGGATCAGTCGTCTCGGTGCGGGCGAGATGACCGGCTCGGTGCCCTGGCTGGCCAGAAAGTCGCGCAAATCGTTCGCGTCGTAGGCTTTGTCGGCAATCAGCTGCCGCATAGCCGGCACGCTGGCCAGCACGAGCATGGTCATCGGCGTCGTGCTCGGGCTCCTCGCCGGCTTCTATGGCGGCTTGGTGGGAAGTCTGATCATGCGCTTCGTCAACGTCGCGCTGTGCTTCCCGAACGTCTTCCTGATGCTCACGCTGTCGGCGCTGCTCGCCCCGGACGTGACGTCGCTCGTCGTCCTGATCGCCTGCACGTCCTGGATGGAGGTCGCCCGCATCGTCCAGGCGCAGGTCGCCTCGTTGCGGAGCCGCGAGTACGCGCTGGCGGCCCGGTCGGTGGGCGGCCGAGACCGTCATCTCATCTTCAAGGTCCTGCTACCCAACACCATCCCCACCATCCTGGTCGCCGCGACGCTCAACGTCGCCCATGCCGTCCTGGCTGAGAGCTATGTCAGTTTCCTCGGCTATGGCGTCCAACCGCCAACGCCGAGCTGGGGCAACATGCTCAACCAGGCCAAGGGCTATCTCGAGACGGCGCCGTGGATGGCGCTTCTCCCGGGAGGCCTCATCACGCTGACCGTGCTCAGCTTCCACTTCCTGGGCGAAGGGATCCTGGACCTATTCGGCGTCCGCGCGCGCAATTGCTGACCGGGTTGATGGCGGGTTCGCCGGAGCCGTGAGGCAAGCCCCCTGCCCGCTCCAGGTGCCGCGCCCGGTTCGGCGCGGGGCGATAGAAGCTTGCGCTGGTCCAGGCGCCGGGCTACCCCCGCCCGGCGGATGACCGTTCGCCCAAAGCCGCTGGTTGACCGTGTTCAACAGCACCGAGCCACGGCTTACGTTGACGCAGATCGTGGACAAGCTTGGGGTCGACAAGAGCACGGCGCAACGCTTCACCCATACGCTCCAGGTGCTGGGCTACCTCGACAAGGACCCGGTCACCAAAACGCTTGGCGTGACCGTCAAGATGGTCGACCTCGCCCACGCCTACCTGTCGAGCAATCCGCTGATCGCTGCTGCGATGCCGTACATGGTCCATTTGAACCGCGAGACGGGCGAGACGCAAGCGCCTGACCCGCTCGTGCGCGGCCGCCGGGCTCAGATTGGCCCGTTGCGACAACTCCACGTTGGTGATCTTGCCGTCGCGCTGGAGCAGGCGCAGCAACTTGCGATCCACATCGTCCATGGACCGAACGTTGCAACGCGCGCTGCCGCTCTGACCAGCGAATGTTCGGTGTAGCAGGCGGAAAAACGAACGTTCTGCCGGGCGACTTCGCCTAGTTTGCCAGGGCTATCTTGAGGAGCTCCCATGCAGGCCGCATCGCTCGAACCCAGGCGGACCCCGTTTCAGGACTTCGCGGCGGAGTTGCGCGGGCAGACGGCGCTTCGGTCCGAGATCACCCGGCACTGCCGCGCGCCCGAGCCGGCTTGCGTCGCCGCGCTGGTCGAGGCGGCCCGGATGGCGCCGGGTCAGGCGGAACGGGCACGGGTCACCGCGACGTCGCTGGTCGAGGCGTTGCGCGCCAAGGGCACGCGGGGCGGCGTGGAGGGCCTGGTGCGGGAGTACGACCTCTCGAGCCAGGAGGGCGTCGCGCTGATGTGCCTGGCCGAGGCGTTGCTGCGCATTCCCGATACCGCCACGCGCGACGCGCTGATCCGCGACAAGATCGGCACGGGCGACTGGCGGGGGCATTTGGGGCACTCGCCGTCGCTGTTCGTCAACGCGGCGACGTGGGGCCTGGTCGTCACGGGCAAGCTGACGGCGACGGTGAACGAGGGCGGGTTGGGCACGGCGCTGACCCGGGTCATCGCGCGCGGCGGCGAGCCGTTGATCCGCCGGGGCGTGGACATGGCGATGCGCATGATGGGCGAGCAGTTCGTCACCGGGCAGACCATCGCCGAGGCGCTGGGCCGCGCCAAGCGGTTGGAGGCGAAAGGCTACCGCTACTCCTACGACATGCTGGGCGAGGCCGCGACGACGGCGCAGGACGCCGAGCGGTATTACCGGGACTACGAGACGGCGATCCATGCCATCGGCCGGGCGTCGGCCGGGCGCGGGCTGTATGGCGGTCCGGGTATCTCCATCAAGCTCTCGGCGCTGCACCCGCGCTACAGCCGATCGCAGCGGGGCCGGGTCATGGCCGAGCTGCTGCCCCGGGTGCAGGCTCTCGCGGCGCTCGCCCGCCACTACGACATTGGCCTCAACATCGACGCGGAGGAGGCCGACCGGCTGGACCTCTCGCTCGACCTGCTGGAGGCGCTGTGCTTCGACCCGGCGCTCTCCGGCTGGAACGGCGTCGGCTTCGTGGTGCAGGCCTACCAGAAGCGGGCCCCGTTCGTGCTGGACTGGATGATCGACCTGGCCCGGCGCAGCCAGCACCGGCTGATGGTGCGCCTGGTGAAGGGCGCCTACTGGGACAGCGAGATCAAGCGCGCGCAGGTGGACGGGCTGGCGGGATTTCCGGTGTTCACCCGCAAAGCCCATACCGACGTGTCGTATCTCGCCTGCGCTCGCAAGCTGCTGGGCGCCGCCGATGCGGTGTTCCCGCAATTCGCCACGCACAACGCGCACACCGTCGCGGCCATCCACAGCATGGCAGGCGACGCGTTCCAGCCCGGCGCCTACGAGTTCCAGTGCCTGCACGGCATGGGCGAGCCGCTCTACGAAGAGGTGGTCGGGCACAACAAGCTGAACCGCCCGTGCCGCATCTACGCGCCCGTCGGCACGCACGAGACGCTGCTGGCCTACCTGGTGCGTCGCCTGCTGGAGAACGGCGCCAACTCCTCGTTCGTGAACCGCATCCAGGACCCCTCCGTCGCGGTGGCCGACTTGGTCGCAGACCCGGTTGCGGCCGTCGCGGCCAGCCAGCCGGTGGGCGCCCCGCACCCGCGCATCGCGCTGCCGCGGGACATGTTCGCGCCGGGTCGGCCCAACTCGGCGGGGCTCGACCTGAGCAGCGAACAGGTGCTGGCAGACTTGGCCACGACGCTCTGCGACAGCGCCGCGCCGCCGTGGCGGGCCGGCCCCACCGCTTGCGTGGCGCCGGGGCCGGCGCGCGAGGTGCGCAACCCGGCCGACCATCGGGACGTGGTAGGCCAGGTGGTCGAGGCGGACGCCGCGGGCGTGGAGGCGGCGCTGTCGCGGGCCACCGCAGCGGCGCCCGCCTGGCAAGCGACGCCGCCTGCCGCCCGCGCGGCCTGCCTGCTGCGTGCGGCCGACCTGCTCGAGGCGCGCATGCCGGCGCTGCTCGGCCTGCTGGTGCGGGAGGCGGGCAAGTCGCTGGCGAATGCGGTTGGCGAGGTGCGGGAGGCGGTGGACTTCCTGCGCTACTACGCGGCGGAGGCGACCCGCACGCTCGAGGCCGGCAACCATCGGCCGCTCGGCGTCGTGGCGTGTATCTCGCCGTGGAACTTCCCGTTAGCAATCTTCACCGGCCAGGTCGCCGCCGCCTTGGTCGCGGGCAACACCGTGCTGGCAAAGCCGGCGGAGGAGACACCCCTGGTCGCGGCCCAGGCCGTCGCTGCCTTGCGGGAGGCGGGCGTGCCGGACGACGTGCTGCACCTGCTCCCGGGGAACGGCGCGGTCGGCGCCGGGCTGGTGGCGGACGGTCGGACGCGAGGCGTGGTGTTCACCGGCTCGACCGACGTCGCCCGGCTGATCCAGCGCCAGATCGCGGGACGGCTGAACCCGGACGGAAGCTGCGTGCCGCTGGTCGCCGAAACCGGGGGCCAGAACGCGCTGGTGGTCGACTCCTCGGCGCTCGCGGAACAGGTGGTGGCGGACGTGCTGGTGTCCGCCTTCGACAGCGCCGGGCAGCGGTGCAGCGCCCTCCGCGTGCTGTGCCTGCAGGACGACGTGGCCGACCGGGTCCTGACGATGCTGCGCGGCGCGCTGGCCGAGCTGTCGGTCGGCAACCCGGACCGCCTCGCCACCGATGTCGGGCCGGTCATCTCGGCCGAGGCCCGCGACGGCATTGAGGCCCATGTCGCGGCGATGGCGGCTTCAGGCTGCGCGGTGCATCGGGCCGCACTTGCGCCGGCTTGCGCGCCCGGGACCTTCGTCGCGCCCACCGTCATCGAGCTGTCGAGCTTGGCGCAGGTGACGCGCGAGGTGTTCGGTCCGGTGCTGCACGTCCTGCGCTACCGGCGCGGCGCCCTCGATGCCTTGCTGTCCGACATCAACGCCACCGGGTATGGGCTGACCTTTGGCGTCCACAGCCGGATCGACGAGACGGTGGCGCGGGTGATGAGCCAGGCCGGCTCGGGCAACATCTACGTCAACCGCAACCTCATCGGCGCAGTGGTCGGCGTCCAGCCCTTTGGCGGCCACGGCCTGTCCGGCACGGGACCGAAGGCAGGCGGCCCGCTCTACCTACGGCGGCTGCTGGCCGAGTGTCCCGTCGCGATCGGCATCGGGCCCGGCCGGGCGCCGACCGGAGCCTCCGCCTGGGCCGAATGGCTTGCCGGCGCCGGCGAGGACGGCGCGGCGGCGCGCTTTCGAGCGGTTCTGGCCGCGACGCCGGTGGGGGTGGAGCGGGAGCTGCCTGGCTCGGTCGGGGAGCGCAACCTCTACGGCACCCAGGCGCGCGGCTCGATTGCCTGCATGGCGGCCAATCGAACCGAGCTGCTGCACCAGGTCGGCGGGGTGATCGCGACCGGCAACCGGGCGCTCGTCCCGCCCGGCACCCTGCGCGACCTTGCCGGCCTCCCGGCCGAATTAGCCGACCGCATCCGAGAAGCCCGGCAGTCCGAGCCGGACGAGGACGCAGCCGCCGTGCTGTTCAGCGGCTCGCGGGATCACCTTCTGGCAGTGAGCCGGGCGGCAGCGTCCCGGCTGGGGCCGATCGTCCCCGTCCACGTCGCCCGGCCCGGCGGCGAGTATCCACTCGAATGGCTGGTGGAGGAGCGTTCCGTCAGCATCAACACCACCGCGGCGGGCGGGAACGCGCACTTGATGATGATCGGCTGAGTCAAGCGGTAGTCGTTGCGCTTCGTCCATTGAACCTGTTAGCCTGGTCTAAGTGCGAGTAATTTAATTGCATAGCAATTAGATGTGCCATGCTCGATGCGATGACCGCGATCCTGGGAGCAAACGGCCTGTTGGCCGAAGCGTCCGACATGGCGAGCCATTTGGAGGACTGGCGCGGCCGCTACCGTGGCCCGGCCTTTGCGTCGCACTCCCATCGACCACCGAGCAGGTCGCCGCCGTCGTCCGGCTCTGCGCGGCGTTCCGCTTGTGCGCGCGATACAACATGACGGACCAGATCTACGCCCACCTGTCAGCGGGGGTTCCGGGTAAGCCAGGCCATTACCTCATCATGCCTACGGCCTGATGTTCGACGAGGTCACGGCGTCGAACCTCGTCACGGTCGATTTCGACGACCGGATCGTCCACGATCCCACGGGCATGGGTGTCAACTCATCCGGCTTCATCGTTCACGGCGGCCTCCACAAAGTGCGACCGGAGTTCCAACGTCGAGCGGGTCGTGTTCAACGACGCTCCCAATTCGAACACCCTCTACGCGCAGTTCAGCATTGTCGGCCTTGAGCTCGGCTTGCGCCGCGTTCGCCGCGCGCACGATGGGCTGCACGCGTTCGTAGTAACGCCGGTCAGCGACCCCCTGCCGGAGCTTCCGGGAAGGCCGAGACCGCACCTTGGCTGGGCATCTGCCCATCGCCGGGTCAGTCATTCCATCTGGTCAACCGCTTTCGCGCCGATGCTCTGGCACGCTCATTGCCTAGCCAGTCGCGGGCTTGGCGCAGCGACCCTCGCTAGCACCCCGGGCGCTCGAACGGAGGATGTCAAATCATGCATGGCATACATCGGAGATCGGTTATCGCCGGCGGCGTCGCGGCTGCGGGCGCGCTCGCCATGCCGGCCATCATCCGCCCGGCCCATGCAGCCGACACCGTAAAGCTCGGCTGCCTATTCTCATCCTCCGGCACCATGGCCAACCTGGAGGGCCGGCTCAATTACGTCGCGCGGATGGCCGCCGACGAGGTCAACGCCGCGGGTGGGGTCAATGGCCGGATGATCGAGGTTGTCACCACCAATCCCGCCTCCGACTGGCCGACCTACGCACAGATGGGGCGCCAGTTGCTGCAGGAAGAGAAGGTGGCGGCCCTGTTCGGCTGCTGGACCTCGGTGTCACGCAAGTCCGTGCTGCCGGTGGTGGAGCAGAATGACGGGCTGCTGTTCTACCCGCTGCATTTCGAGGGCGAGGAAAACTCCAAGAACGTCGTCTACCTCAACTCGCCACCCTCGAGTTCCGTGCTCCCGGCGGTCGATTACCTGATGAGCCCGGATGGCGGCGGCGCCAAGCGCTTCTTCATGCTGGGCAGCGACTACGTCTGGCCGCGCACGATCAACAAGATCCTGAAGGCGTATTGGACGGCCAAGGGCATCCCCGAATCGTCCTGGCAGGAACAATACGTCCCCTTCGGCTTCAGCAACTTCCAAAACCTGGTCAGCGAAATCCGCAACTTCACCGCAGCCGGCGGTGGCCAGCCGATCGTGGTGCTGACGGTGGTGGGCAGCTCCATCCCGGATTTCCTGCGCGAATACGTCAACCAGGGCTTGAAGCCGACCGACATCCCCGTGCTCGGGCTCGACATGGTGGAAGCCGACCTCGAGGGCTTGGACACGGCGGGCCTGGTCGGCAGCCTGAACTGCTGGGCCTACCTGCAGAACGCGCCCGGGCCGCGCAACGCCAAGTTCCTGGCCGACTGGGCGGGCTACGTGAAAAAGACCGGCGCGCCATTCCGGCCAGATGTTGCGATCGACCCGATGGCCTCGACCTATGACGGCGTCCATATCTGGGCGCTGGCGGCGAAGAAGGCCGGCTCGTTCGACGTGGCGCAGGTGCGGCAGGCCTTCCCCGGGCTGACTTTTGACGGCCCGTCCGGCTACACGCTCAGCATGACGGGCGACAACAACTATGTCAGCCGCGGCGTGTTCATCGGCTCGGTGAACGACAAGCAGGGCTTCGACGTACTCTGGCAGTCAAAGGATACGCCTAAGCCCGTGCCATTCAGCCCGAGCTGACCCCCCGCTTGGAATGGGCGTTACGGTTGCTGCTCGCGGTCGCGTTTGCGCTGCTGAGCAGCACCGCGCAGGCTGACCCGGCGGATCGCGCCGCGCTGCTTGCGGGGTTGTGCAGCGACAGCAGCGCCAAGATATCGGGGGCGCTTTCGGCGATGCTGCAGGAGGTGCCGAACGAGGCGCCTCCCGAGCGTTTATGGCTACAGGACGTGTCCGAAGCCTTCGCCGCGCGCCGCCTTCGCTGCAGCGGGGATGCCGCCTATCTCGCCGGGCCGCCATCCGTCGAGGCGCTGACATTGAGCCCGGCGCCGCTGCCGGACGGCGCCCGCGCACCGCTGCCGAGTCTGCGCAGCCGGGCCGCCTTGGAGCAATTGGGCGCGGCGCTCGCCCTGTTCACCGCGCCGGCACCTGACCATCGAATGGCCGCCATCCGCGTGTTGGAACGCCGCAGCGATGGCCTGCCGCCCGGCCTGGTGAGCGCGGCACTGGAGGGCGAACAGGACAAGCAGGTGGCCGCCGGGTTGAAGGCGCTGCTGGTGGCGGCCGGGCTGCACGCGGCGGATACGGGGCAGCGCTTGGCCGCGATCGCGGCACTCGGCAGTGAGCCCAGCGCGCGCACCGTCACCACGCTGGCCTCGCTGCAGTCGGACGCAAGCTACACGGCGGACCCGCGGGTCCGTGACGCGCTCGCGGCAGCGCTGGCCCGGGTCCATCGGTGGGTGGTTGCCGGTAATGCGCTGGCGCTGCTTTATAACGGCCTCAGCGCCGGCAGCGTGTTGTTCCTCGCCTCCGCCGGGCTCGCGATCATCTTCGGCCTGATGGGCGTCATCAACCTGGCGCAGGGTGAGCTGATCATGATCGGCGCCTACGTCACCTTCGGCGTCCAGGAGGGGCTGCGGCAATGGGCGCCGGGCTGGCTGGACTGGTATCCGTTGGTCGCCCTGCCGGTGGTGTTCCTGGTCACCGGGCTGGTCGGCGTGGTGATGGAGATCGCCGTCATCCGCCACCTCTATCGCCGCCCGTTGATGACCCTGCTCGCGACCTGGGCGATCAGCCTGCTGCTGATCAACATCGTCCGGGCGGGCTTTGGCACGCAGAACCTGCAATTCGCCACCCCACCCTACTTGACCGGCGGCGTGCACGTGCTGGGCGACTTCCTCGTCACCTGGAACCACCTGGCCGCGATCGCCTGCGCCGTGGCGGCGTTCGCAGCGACGCTGGGGCTGCTGCGCCTGACCGATCTCGGCCTGTTCATCCGCGCCGTCACGCAGAACCGCAACATGGCGGCCAGCATCGGGATTTCGACCCGCAAGGTCGACGCCGCGGCGTTCGGGCTTGGCAGCGGGCTTGCAGGCGTGGCGGGCCTGGCGCTGTCCCCGATCTACAACGTGAACCCGACGATGGGCACCGGGTTCATCATCGATAGCTTCATGGTCGTGGTGTTGGGCGGCGTTGGCAGCCTGTTCGGCACGGCGCTGGCTTCAGTCGGCATCGGCCTGGTCAACGTCGGCATCGAGCCGTTCTATGGCGCCGTCGCCGCCAAGGTCATCGTGCTGCTGATGATCGTGCTGCTCATCCAGTGGCGTCCCGAGGGGCTGGTCGCGGCAAGGGGCCGGCGGTGAGGGCGTTCGACCGGCTGTCCGCCCTGATGTCGGCGGTGCTGCTGATGGTGTTGCTCGCCCTGCCGCTGCTGGGCTTGCGGCTGCTGTCCGGCGCCGCCTTGCCGATCTACGCCGTCAACCTCACCGGCCAGGTGATGTGCTTCGCCCTGCTGGCGATCTCGGTGGACCTGATGTGGGGCGGCGCCGGCGTGCTCAGCCTCGGGCATGGGCTGTTCTTCGCCATGGGCGGCTACATCGCCGCGATGCACCTGCTCCGCACCGCCTGGCGAGCCACCGGCGTGCTGCCGGATTTCTTGCAGTTCATGGGTCAAGGGCATTTCCCAGCCTGGTGGGCGTTTGCCGATTCTGCGCTGCTGACCACGCTGGCCATCCTGCTCGGCCCGGCGGCGGTGGCGTTCGCCATCGGCTACGTGTCGTTCCGCTCGCGGGTGAACGGCGTGTATTTCTCCATCATCACCCAGGCGCTCACCTACACCGCCATGCTGCTGATGTTTCGCAACGACACCGGCTTCGGCGGCAACAATGGCATGACCGGGTTTCGCGCCATCGCCGGCCTGCCCGCGGGCGGCATGCCGGCGGCCGTGCTGCTCGCCACCCTGGCCACGGCCTGCGTGTTGGCGGCCCTGGTGGGCGGTCGCTGGTTGCTGGCGACGCGCTTCGGCCGCCTGCTGACGGCCATCCGTGACGATGAACCGCGGCTGCGCTTCCTCGGCTACGAAACGCTATGGCTGAAGCTGCTCGCGTGGTGCCTGTCAGCCGCCATCGCCGCGGTGGCGGGCGCGCTCTACGTGCCGCAAGTGGGCATCATCAACCCCTCGCTGCTCGACCCGGCGTTGTCGCTGGAGGCGGCGGTCTGGGTCGCGGTCGGCGGACGGGGCGGCCTGTGTGGCGCCATCTTGGGCGCGGTCCTGATTAGCCTGTTGCGCAGCCAGTTGGCCGCCGCCGCACCGCTGCTGTGGCCGTTCATCTTGAGCTTGCTCGTGTTGCTGGTGGTGCTGGGCCTGCCGAACGGCCTGCTCGACCTGCGCAACCGCTCGCGGCAATGGCTGGCCGACTTAGGGCCACCCTGGCTCGCCCGCCCATGACGGCGCCGGCCATCGCGGTGACCGGGCTCACCGTCCGCTTCGGCGGTTTCGTCGCACTGGACAAACTGGATTTCACCGCTGAGTACGGCACCGTGCATGGCCTGATCGGCCCCAATGGCGCCGGCAAGACGACCTTGCTCGACGTGCTGACCGGCAAGTCACGCAGCCAGGCCGGCCGGGTTCAGCTCGATGGTGACACCGACCTCGCGGCCCTGTCGGATGTGCAGCGCACGCTGTCCGGCATCGGCCGAAAGTTCCAGCGCCCCAGCGTGTTCGAGGCGCTCAGCGTGGCCGATAACCTCGACCTCGCTTTGCGTCAGCACCGCCGCTCGTTGCTGCGCGAGGTTCTCGCCCGGCGCGATGACAAGCGGGCCGTCATCGGGCGGACGCTGGAGATGATCGGCCTGGCTGCGCGCCGCCATGCTCTCGCCGGCATCCTGTCGCACGGCCAGAAGCAATGGCTCGAGATCGGCATGGTGCTGGTGCAGGAGCCGAAGGTGTTGCTGCTGGACGAGCCCGTTGCCGGCATGAGCGACGAGGAGACCGAGCAAACGGCCGCCCTGGTGCAATCGCTGCGCGACCCGCGGCGCAGCATCGTCGTCGTCGAGCACGACATGGACTTCGTCGAGCGGGTGGCCGACACCGTGACCGTGCTGCACGAGGGGCGCACCCTGTTCGAGGGCAGCATGGCGGCAGCGCGGGCGGATGCGCGGGTGATCGAGGTCTATATCGGCCGATGACCGGTGCGCTGGAGACCGGTTTGCTGGGGATTGAAGGGCTGGACCACCACTATGGCAGCGCGCAGAGCCTGCGCGGGGTATCGCTGCACATCGGCGCGGGGGAGTGCCTAGCCCTGCTCGGCCGCAACGGCGCCGGCAAGACCACGCTGCTGCGCTGCATCGCCGGGCTGCTGCGCGGCAGTGGCGGGCAGATCATGCTGGACGGCGTCGGCATCGATGCTTGGCAGCCGTTCCGCCGCGCCCGCGCCGGCATCGGCTACGTTCCGCAGGGCCGGGAAATCTTCGCCGGGCTGACCGTGGGCGAGAACCTCGCCGTGAGCGCCAAGGCGCAGGGGGTGACCGACCCCGCGGTGTTGGACGAGGTGTGCTCGCTGTTTCCCGTGCTGCGGAGCATGTGGCGCCGCCGCGGTGGCGATCTCTCGGGTGGCCAGCAGCAGCAACTGGCGATCGGCCGCGCCCTGATGGGCCGCCCCCGCCTGCTGCTCCTGGACGAGCCGACCGAGGGCATCCAGCCGTCGGTGGTGAAGTCGATCGAGGCCGTGATCGCCGGGCTGAAGGGACGCATGTCCATCCTGCTGGTCGAGCAATACTACGACTTCGCCCGCTCGCTGGCTGACCGCTATGCTGTGCTCGGCCGCGGCACGATCCTAGCCGCGGGCGCGGGCGCGGAGATGGAGCGTGACGGCGTGGCACAATTTCTGTCCATTTAGGAGGGCGGCATGGATCTCGGCTTGAGCGGGCGCAAGGTGCTGGTTACGGGCGGGACCAAAGGGATTGGGCGCGCCATCGCCGAGGCGTTTGCCGCCGAGGGCGCGCGGGTGGCGCTGTGCGCGCGCAATCCGGCCGAGGTCGCGGCCACCGTGGCAGCGCTCGGCGGCGACCCCCGTCATTTCGGGCGCGCGCTGGACGTGGCCGACGGCCCGGCGGTGCGCGCCTGGGTGACGGACGCCGCGGCGGCGATGGACGGGATCGACATCGTGGTGCCCAATGTCAGCGCGCTCGCGGTGTCCGGCGACGAGGCCGCATGGCAGGCCGGCTTCCAGACCGACATCATGGGAACGGTGCGCGTGGTGGACGCCGCCATGCCGTGGCTGCTGCAATCGGGCGTGGGGAGCATCGTGGTCATCTCGAGCGTGTCGGGCCGCGAAGTGGATTTCGCTGCCGGCCCATACGGCGCGTTCAAGGCCGCGCTGATCCACTACGCCCAGGGCCTCGCCTTCCAACTCGCCGGCAAGGGCGTGCGCGCCAACAGCGTCTCGCCAGGAAACACCTATTTCCCCGGCGGCGTGTGGGAGACCATCGAGCACGGCAACCCGGCGCTGTTCGAGCGGTCGCTGGCGCTGAACCCCACCGGGCGGATGGGGCGGCCGGAAGAGGTGGCACGCGCCGTGGTGTTCCTCGGCAGCCCCGCAGCGAGCTTCGTCACCGGGACCAACCTCGTCGTCGACGGCGCCTTGACCCGCGGCGTTCAATTCTAGCCAGACCCACAGGGGAGACTTCGCACATGGCACACCACGAAATACCAGCGACGCCGGAGAACATGGTGCTCGGCTACCTGGACGCGACCACCCCGCCGGTGCTGACGGTGGACTCCGGCGACACGGTGCTGCTGCATTCCTTTCCAGCGGGCGGGCAATCGACCCTGCCGAACCACCTGCCGATCCCTCCCGCCTACCAGGCGGCGATGGACGCGCTGCCGCCTGGCCCCGGGCCGCACTTCATCACCGGCCCGGTCTATGTGCGCGGCGCCGCACCCGGCGACGTGTTGCAGGTCGACATCATGGCCGCCAAGCCCAGCATGGACTGGGGGTTCGTCGCCATCCTGCCGCTGCTCGGCACCCTGCCCGACGAGTTCACCGACTATGAAACCATCCACCCGACCGTCGATCATGCGCGCAACGTGGCGGTGCTGCCTTGGGGCACCGAGCTCGCGATCGAGCCGTTCTTCGGCATCATCGGCGTGGCCCCGCCCAAGGCGTGGGGCCGCTGTGGCTCGCCCGTGCCGCGCGCGTTCGGCGGCAACATGGACAACAAGGAGCTAAAGGCGGGCACGACGCTGTACCTGCCGGTGTTCAACGATGGCGCACTGTTCATGGCGGGGGACGGCCACGGCATGCAGGGCGATGGCGAAGTGTGCATCACCGCGCTCGAAATCGGCCTGTCCGGCACGTTCCGCCTGACCGTCCGCAAGGACCTCGCGTTCGACTTCCCATTCGCCGAGTCGGACACCCACCTGATGTCGATCGGCCTGGACGAAGACCTCGACGATGCCGCCAAGCAGGCCGTGCGCGAGATGGTCAAGCATGTCTGCCTGCGCACCAAGCTCTCGCGCAACCACGCCTACATGCTGTGCTCGCTGGCCGGGAACCTGCGGGTGACGCAGCTTGTGGACGGCAACAAGGGCGTCCACATGTTGCTGGACAAGTCACTGTTGTAGGCGCCGATTGCTGCTACTCGTTCAGCACCTTCGCCGCACGCTCCGCGTCGAACGCTCGCTCCCATTTCGAGACCACGATCGTGGCCACGCCGTTGCCGATAATGTTGGTGATTGCGCGGGCCGCGTTCGTGAAGCGGTCTACTCCCAGCAGCAGCACGATGCCCGCGACCGGGATTTGGTTCATGGACGCGAGCGTCGCCGCCAGCGTCACGAAGCCGGCGCCAGCGACACCGGCGGAGCCCTTGGACGTCAGCATCAACACCAGCAGCACCGTGCCCTGTTGCACCAAGGTCAGCGGCGTGTTGGTCGCCTGGGCGATGAACAATGCGCACATGCCGAGATAGATCGACGTGCCATCCGCGTTGAACGTGTAGCCGGCGGGCATGACCATGCCTACGATCGGTTTGCCACAGCCCAGCCGCTCCATCTTGGTGATCAATGGCGCCAGCACGGCCTCCGATGAGGACGTTCCTAAGGTGATCAGGATTTCCTCGCGGATGTAGCGCAGGAACTTGAAGATGCTGAACCCGGCGGCGGCAGAGATCGCACCCAGCACACCCAGCACGAACACGATCGAGACGGCCCAGACCTCCGCGGTCAATTGGGCCAACTCGAGCAGGCTTCCAATGCCGTAGCGGCCGATGGTGTAGGCCATGGCGCCGAGCGTGCCGATCGGCGCCAGCACCATCACCATGCGCACGATGCCGAACATGCCCACCAGCAGCAGGTCGATCATGTCGATCAGCGGCCGCGCCTGGTCACGGAAGCGGGCGAGCGCCAGCCCGAACAGCACGCCGAACAGGATCACTTGCAGGATGTTGCCCTGCACGAAGGCCTCACCGACGCTGGTGGGGATGATGTTCAACAGGAAGTCGGTGAAGTCGAGATGCTGCGCCGTGGTGGCGTAGCCGGCCAGCGCGTGCGCATCCAGCGTGGCCGGGTTGATATTCATCCCCCGCCCCGGCCCCAGCACGTCCACCGCCACCACCCCCATCAGCAGCGAGACGGTGGACACGGCTTCGAAATACAGCAGCGCCTTGACGCCGACGCGGCCCACCTCGTGCAGGTCGCCCATCCGCGCGATCCCGACCACGACGGTGCCGAAGATGATCGGCGCCAACGTCATGCGGATCAGCCGCACGAAGCCGTCGCCCAGCGGCTTCAACGCCGCGCCAATGTGCGGGAAATACACCCCAACCAGCACGCCGACGACGACGGCCACCAGGACCTGCAGCCAGAGCGGACCGAACAGCCCCCGCTTGCGCTCCGGCGTGGCGGAGGGCGGCAGGGGCGCGGGGGCGGCCGCGTCGCCTGGCAGGGCCTCACCGATGTCCACGCCGGGTCACTCCGCCAGGTCGCGCATGACGCGGATCAGGTCCGCCCTCCCTTCAAACCCGATCCCCGGCAGATCGGGCATGGTGATGTGGCCATCCTCCACGCGCACGCCGTCCGGAAACCCGCCATAGGGTTGGAACAGGTCGGGGTAACTCTCGTTGCCACCCAGCCCGAGCCCGGCGGCGATGTTGAGCGACATCTGATGGCCGCCATGCGGGATGCAGCGGCTTGGGGACCAGCCGGCTCCATGGAGCGCTGCCAGGGTGCGCTGATACTCGCATAGGCCGTAGGACAGCGCACAGTCGAACTGCAGCCAGTCGCGGTCCGGCCGCATGCCGCCATAGCGCAGCAGGTTGCGGGCGTCCTGGTGGCTGAACAGGTTCTCGCCCGTGGCCATCGGCGCCGGGTAGAACTCGGCGAGGGCGGCCTGCAACGCGTAATCCAGCGGGTCACCGGCTTCCTCGTACCAAAATAGCGGGTAATCGCGCAGCAGCTTGGCATAGGCGATCGCCTCCTCCAGCGTCAGCCGCCCGTTGGCGTCCACGGCCAGGCGGGCCTTGCCGTCGAGCTCCGCCAGCACACCCTCGATGCGAGAGCGATCCTCGGCGAGGCCGTTGCCGATCTTCATCTTCACCACGGTGTAGCCGCGGTCCAGGTAGCTGCGCATCTCGGCGCGGAGCTGCTCCACGCCCTTGCCGGGGTAGTAGTAGCCCCCGGCCGCGTAGACGAAAACGCGCGGGTCCGCCTGGCGGCCATGGCGCTCGGCGAGCAGGCGGAACAGCGGCTTGCCGGCAATCTTGGCCACCGCGTCCCACACCGCCATGTCGATGGTGCCGACCGCGACCGAGCGCTCGCCGTGGCCGCCGGGCTTTTCGTTCTTCATCAGCGCGGCCCAGATGCGGTCCGGGTCGAGGGTGTCGCCCGCCGCATCGAGCAGCGATCGCGGGTCCGCCTCCAGCAGCCGCGGCGCGAACCGCTCCCGGATCAGGCCGCCCTGCCCGTAGCGACCGTTGGAGTTGAAGCCGTAGCCGATCACGGTGCGGCCATCGCGCACCACGTCGGTGACCACTGCGACGAGCGACAGTGTCATCTTGGAGAAGTCGATGTAGGCGTTGGCGATCGACGAGGCGATCGGCGCCGTCACTTCACGGACGTCCACGATGCGCATGCTTCCTCCAGCATTGATTGACGCCAGCATGCCGTCGGGCGGGGCGCTCCGGCCAATGACAATCGCTTTTAGAACGCATGCGGGCCGGCATGACGCTGGCCCGGCGATCTTCGCTACCACGTGACCCGATTTTCAGCTATATTGCTACCTTGCAGCGCGCCGGTCCTTTGATTGGTGAGCTGAGACACGGGTTTCGCCTCGGCTCAATCATCACGGGACAGGAGACGTCGTTATGCTGCACGACCTGAAGCGGCGCGGTGCCTTGGCGCTCGCGGCCTTGCCGATCGGCATCGCGCTCACGCGGCCGGCCC
This sequence comes from Acetobacteraceae bacterium, assembly GCA_965199105.1. Lineage (GTDB taxonomy): Bacteria > Pseudomonadota > Alphaproteobacteria > Acetobacterales > Acetobacteraceae > LMUY01. The sequence goes on from CBDAQO010000002.1 coordinate 199,408, forward strand.
AGGCGGAGGAAAAGCCAGCAGGCAGCCCACCCGTCACTTTTGACGTTTGGATCCAGGCCGCCGCGCTGGGCCAGACCTACTCCGATTGCCTTGATCGGCTCGACTTTGAAGGCCTCGGCAAGATCTTCACTGCGGACGCGACGTATGACTACGCACCCGGCGCGGTCAAAGTCGGGCGCGTGGCCATCGCCGAGTTCCTCAAGGGCGCACTGGTCACCCAGGCGCGCACCATCCATTTCGTGAGCGCGCCCGCCGTCTCCGCCGGAACGGAGCCGGGCACCTACACGTCCTGGATGTCGGTCATGGCCCGACACGAGGGCAAGAACGGCCAGAACCACACGGTGTATGGCCGTTATGTCGACCTGCTGCAGCCCGATGCGGCCTCGGGTGCCCTGCTGATCGCGCGCCGCAAGGTGTTCACGCAGATCGCGGAGGGTGCGGGCGCGGACAACCCGCGCTACTGGTTGGACCGGGGCGCCGCCTAACGCGGGGCCACCCATTGAGCCCCACCCACCGGGTTGCGCGACTAGACCAAGACCGGCTCAGATAGGGTCGCCGGTCATGGTCTAGCTCTTTGTTTCGGCGAGCATGTTTACCAATCAAGCGACTTCACTTGATGCGGTCATGCTCTAGCGGCTGCTGGCGCGAGCCTGGGGTGCCATGCCGATCGGGGGCACATCGGCCGTCATCCCGGCCAGCACCTCGGCCACATGGCGCACGGCGACCGGGCTGCCCTCGCGCGACAGCCGCCCCGCCATGTTCAGCAGGCAGCCGAGATCTCCCGACAGCAGCAGGTCGGCGCCGGATGCGGTGATGTCCCGCGTCTTGTCGGACACCATGCGGGCGGAAATCTCCGGGTATTTCACGCAGAACGTGCCGCCGAAGCCGCAGCAGAGCTCGGGATCGCCCATCTCGGTGAGATCGAGTCCGGCTACCGTCGAAAGCAGGCTGCGTGGCTGCCGTTTGATGCCCAACTCGCGCAGGCCGGAGCACGCGTCATGGTAGGTGGCCCTCGCGGGACAGGACGCCGCCACGCGATCCACACCCATCACATCCACCAGGAAAGACACCAGTTCATGCGTCCGGTCGGCAAGCGCCTGCGCTTGGCCGCGCAGATTGGGGTCGTTGTCGAACAGTCCGGGCAGGTGGTGGGACAGCATGCCGCCGCATGATCCGGAGGGCACCACCACGTAATCGTAGCCGCCGAACGCCTCGATGATCCCGCGCGCGATCTCCCGGGCGGTGGCGCGATCGCCGCTGTTATAGGCCGGCTGACCGCAACAGGTCTGTGCGCGCGGCACCTCGACGTGACATCCGGCCGCCTCCAGCAGGCGGATGGCGGCGAACCCCACCGTCGGGCGATAGAGGTCCACCAGGCACGTCACGAATAGCGCCACCCGTGGCGGGGCGTTCAACATGGTCGTCGCCGCTAAGCCGAACGCGCCTGCGCCAGCCGCCAAGTCGGGTCGTTGCGCACCGCCAAGTCCCGCAGGAAGCTCCACACGTCCCGCAGCTCGGTCACCGCGTCCGCCCCAGCGACGACCCGGCCGTCCTTGTCGAGCGTCTGGCTGATTTGGTCCGACACGAAGCGCACGGTGATTTCGGCCATGGTGCCGTTAAGCACCGCCTCCTCGATCACCGCCTCATGCACGCCACGGATTTCGCTGGTCTGCCGCTCCCCCGCCACTTCCCGCGACTTGATCACGTCCTCGAACACGGCAAAGGTCTGCACGGTGAGCAGCGGGCGCAGCGCCTCCCGATTGCCGGCGGCGAACTCGGTGACGATGAGGCGGAACGCGGCCTCGGCCCCGGCCAGGAAGCGCTCGGGGTCGAACGCCGGGTCAGCCCGGGTAATGCGGGCGAGCGTCTGGCCGACGCTGCTGTCCTGCTCGGGCACGGTGCGGGCGGCGGAGGCGGGCGCTTCGGCCTTGCCCTCGATCACTGGGCCAGCCGGGCGGCCAGCCGGGCGTGCCGGGCCCTGGCTTGGCTCGAAGCCATCCCGGCGGCCGAGGATGCTGCGCAGCCGCAACACCAAAAAGGCTGCAATCATGCCAAACAACACGAGGTCGATCGGGAAACCACCAGCACCCATCACAGCCACTCCTGTTCCCACTTCAGATGGGCCTCGGCGACGCTACCACAACACACGTGAAGACGCTCTAAACGCCGGCCGTGGATTTGCCGACCGCCGCCCGCTCGGCTACGGGATGGCGGCATGATCCTCCTGCGCCACGGTCAGAGCGAATTCAACCTCCACTTCACGGCGACCCGCAAGGACCCGGGAATCATCGACCCGGTGTTGACCGAGCTCGGGCGCGAACAGGCGGAGCAGGCGGCGGCCGAGCTGCACCACGAGGGCATCACCCGCATCATCGCCTCGCCCTACACTCGCGCGCTGCAAACCGCCGCCCCGCTGGCCCGGCGGCTCGGCCTGCCCGTGCTGGTGAACGTCGCGGTGCGGGAGCGTTACGCCTTCAAGTGCGACGTCGGTAGCACGGTGGCGGACCTGCGCGAGCAATGGCCCGGGCACGACTTTTCGGCGCTCGATGACGTCTGGTGGCCGACGGAGAACGAGCCGGCCGAGCACGTGATCGCCCGCGCCAACCAGTTCCGCACCGAAATGGCGGCCGACCCGGACTGGCAGCACACCCTGGTGGTGAGCCATTGGGGCTTCATCATCGCGCTGACCAACCGCAGCATGGAGAACGGCACCTGGCTGCGCTGCGACCCGCGCGAGCCGGCGCCGGCGGAGATCGTCTGGCGGCGCTAGCGGGGTGGCGCCCACCGTGCTACCGCGCGCCGACGTGTAGCACGACCAGGAGCAGCCGCCATGTCCGAGACCACACCTGCGCCCCAAGGCCTCACCCCGCCGCCCAACGGCGCCCAGGCCAAGCCGCCACTGGTCGTGAACATCCAGTTCGTGAAGGATTTGTCGTTCGAGGTGCCGGCCGCGCCGGACATCTTCACCACGCTGCGCTCGCAGCCCAACGTGCAGATCAACCTCGACGTGCAGGCGCGGCGGCTGGAGGACGACAAGAACATCTTTGAGGTCGTGCTGGTGGTGAAGGCGGAGGCAACCGAGCCGAAGGAGGACCAGCCCCGCGTCGTGTTCATCGCCGAGCTGTCCTACGCCGGCGTGTTCACCCTCTCAGGCATGCCGGACAACGCGCTCGAGCCGATCCTGCTGATCGAGTGCCCGCGGCTGCTGTTCCCCTACGCCCGCAACATCCTGTCCGACATCACGCGCGAGGGTGGGTTCCCCCCGGTGCTGCTGCAGCCGATCGACTTCGTGGCGCTGTGGCAGTCGCGCAAGCAAAGCAGCCGGCCGATCGCCAACGTCTAGGGAGTAGGTCGCCTTAGCTTCTCCTCTCTCGCGGGCGGGAGAGGGCTATGCGGACACCTAGTGGATTTCGCCTGAGCGGAGCACGGCCTCGCGCAGCTTGGCGGGGGTGAACGCCGGGTCGGCGCAGACGTCCAGGATCACTTTTTCGCGCCGTGCCACCAGGTCGATGGCGGCCGGCAGCTGGCGCACCGCGTCCGCCGGGATCACCACGGCGCCGTGGGCGTCGGCGTGTACCACGTCGTCATGGGCGCAGTTCATGCCGAACACGTTCACGGGCTGGCCGAAGCCTACCATGTGCACGTGCGCGTGGCTCGGCCCCACCTTGCCGGCCACGATCTGGAAGCCCGGCGCCAGCATCGCGGTGTCACGGAACGAGCCGTTGGTGACGCAGCCGAGCGCGCCCAGCGCCTTGTGGACGGTCGAGTGCACCTCGCCCCACCAGGCGCCGTAGCCGGGCTCGTCGTCCAGGTCCTGCAGCACGACCACGCTCGGCATCTCGGCGGCGCCCACGTAGTCGTACCAGTCGAGCCGGTCGGCGGGCGGGCTGCGCGGCGCCTCCTTGGCACGGATGAAGCCCACCCGGGCCAGGCCCACGATCGGCTTGCCCTCCGGCACGGCGGCCACCATCGCCCCGGTGGTGAACCCGATTGCCCGCCGGCCCGGCGCGATCAGCTCGAGGCCGTTGCAGATGGTCGGCGTGTCCCAGACCGCCAGCGCCTCCAGGTCTTCGCCTGTGAATGGATAGGCCATGCTTCCCCCCTTGGTCTTCCAAGCGCAGCATCGTCCGGCCGCGCACTGGCGACAAGCCGCCGGCGTGGACGGGAGAGCGAAGGTGATCGCACGCGGCGGGCAGTCGGTGTATGGCGCGGCGCTGGGCATCCTGATGCTGGAGGCGCGCTTCGCCCGCGTGCCCGGCGACATGGGGAACGCCACTACCTGGCCGTTCCCCGTGCATTACCGCGTGGTGCGCGGCGCCAGCCCGGAGCGCGTGGTGCTGGGCGGGGCGGAGGGGTTGCTCGCCAGCTTCCTGGCCGCCGCGGACGAGCTGGTGGCGATGGGCGCGAGCGTGCTCACCACCAATTGCGGCTTCCTGGCGCCGTTTCAGCGCGAGCTGGCCGCCCACACCGGCTGCCCGGTGGCGGCGAGCGCGCTGATGCAAGTGCCCTGGGTGCAGGCGACGCTGCCGCCGGGCCGCCGGGTGGGCGTGATCACCATTTCCGCCGCCACCCTCACGCCGCACCACCTGAGCGCGGCCGGCGTGCCCGCGGACACGCCGGTGGCGGGCTGCGAGACCGGGAGCGAGCTGTTCCCGGTCCTGATCCAGGCCGCGCGCGCCGACCTCGACACCGCGGCGGCCGAGCGGGACGTGCTGGCGGCGGCGTCCCGCCTGGTCGCCTCGCACCCCGGCCTCGGCGCCATCGTGCTGGAATGCACCAACATGCCGCCCTACGCCGCCGCCGTGGCCGCAACGACCGGGCTGCCGGTGTTCGATATCGTGACCCTGGTGCATTGGCTGCACGGGGCGGCGCGTCCCCGGCGGTTTTAGCCGTCCCGCCCGCCGCGCCCGCTCCCATATAGCACGTGACCACCACGACCTTGACCGAGGATTGCCGCGCCATGACCCACCCCGCGCTCACCCCAGGCCGCACGGCCGTCATCACCGGCGCGGCCAGCGGGATCGGCCTGGCCGCGGCGCAGCGGTTCGCGGCCATGGGCCTGGCGGTCTGCATGGCCGATATCGACGCTGCCAGCCTCGAGCGGGAAGCCGCCAGCCTGGCCGCCACCGGTGCCCGCGTGCTGGCCGTGCCGACCGATGTGAGCCAGACCGCGTCCGTGCTCGCCCTGCGGGACCAGGCGCTGGAGCATTTCGGCAACCTCGCCGTGGTGATGAACAATGCCGGACGGGAGGGCGGTGGCACCATCGCCGCCGGGCCGGAGCGGTGGCGGGCGATCCTGGAGACCAATCTTTGGGGCGTTATCAATGGGGTTCAGGCGTTCATGCCCGTGCTGGTAGAGGCGGGGGAGCCGGCGGCGATTATCAACACCGGGTCCAAGCAGGGCATCACCACCCCGCCGGGGGACACCGCCTATAACGTCAGCAAAGCCGGCATCAAGGCGCTCACCGAGGGGCTGGCGCATGACCTCCTCGGCACCCGGGTGAGCGCGCACCTGCTGATCCCGGGCTTCACCTTCACCGGCTTCACCCGCGTGCGCACCGACACCAAGCCGGCGGGCGCGTGGACGGCGGAGCAGGTGGCGGACTTCATGCTGGCCGGGATGGATTCGGGCGACTTCTACATCCTGTGCCCCGACAACGACACCACGCGCGCGATGGACGAGAAGCGAATGCGCTGGGCAGCGGAGGACATCATCCACAACCGCCCTGCCCTGTCCCGCTGGCACCCGGACTATGCCGACGCCTTCCGCCGCCACATGGCCGAATAGGGTGAGCGCCCCCGCGTCCGGCAAGGCGGGTGCGCTGCGCCTGCTGCTGCCCTTCGTGCTGCGCTACCGGTTGCAGCTTGCCGGCGCCGTCGTGGCGCTGCTGTGCGCCGCCGGACTGCTGCTCACCCTGGGGCAAGGCGTGCGCCACCTGATCGATGGCGGGTTTGCCAGCAACAGCCCGGCCCGGCTGAACGCGACCGCTGCGGCCGTGGCCGGCGTGGTGGCCCTGCTCGCGGTGGCGACCAGCGCGCGCTTCACGCTGATCACCTGGCTGGGGGAGCGCATCGGCGCGGACTTGCGCCAGGCGGTGTTCAGCCGCGTGCTCGCCCTGTCGCCGGCCTGGTTCGAAACCGCCCGCACCGGAGACGTACTATCCCGGCTGCAGGCGGACACGGCGGTGTTGCAGGCGCTCACCGGGTCGGCGCTGTCGCAATGGCTGCGCTCGAGCCTGCTGCTGGTGGGCGCGTTCATCATGCTGGTCATCACCTCGCCGCTGCTCTCCGCCCTGGTGGCCGCCGTGGTGCCGCTGGTGGTGGTGCCGCTGGTGGTGTTCTCCCGCCGCGAGCGCCGGCTCTCCCGCCTGTCGCAGGAGCGCATCGCCGACCTGGGCGCGCTGGCGGAGGAGACGCTGAACGCGTTGCGCTCGGTGCAGGCCTTCACCGCCGAGCCGCTGGCCCGCGCCCGCTTTGCGACTGCCACCGAGCAATCCGTGGCGGCCGCGCTGGCGCGCATCCGCTCCCGCGCCGGGGTGATCTTCGTGGTGATCCTGCTCGGCTGCGGCGCCATCACGCTGGCACTCTGGGTGGGCGGGCAGCAGGTGCTGGCGGGGCGGCTGAGCGGCGGCGCGCTGTCGGCGTTCGTGTTCTACGCCGTGATCGTGGCCACCTCCGGCGCCGCGCTGAGCGAGCTCTGGGGGGACCTGCAGCGCGCGGCCGGTGCGGCGGACCGCATCGCCGAGCTGCTGGCCGAACAACCCACCATCGCCGCACCGCCCAACCCGCGCACGCTGCCGCCGCCGCAAGGCCGGGTCGCGTTCGACGGCGTGGTGTTCCACTACCCGGCGCGCCCGACCATCCCGGCGCTGCACGGCCTGACGCTGGCCATCGAACCCGGCGAAACGGTGGCGCTGGTCGGCCCCTCCGGCGCGGGCAAGACCACAGTGCTGCAATTGCTGCTGCGCTTCTACGACCCGCAGGCCGGCACCGTGCGGCTCGACGGGGTAGATCTGCGCGAGGCCGACCCGGCCGCCATCCGCGCCCGTCTCGGCCTCGTCCCGCAGGATCCGGTGGTGTTCGGCGCCGACGCCTGGACCAACATCCGCTTCGGCCGCCCGCACGCCACGGACGCCGAAGTCCGCGCCGCCGCCCGCGCCGCGCATTGCGACTTCCTGGACGCCCTGCCCCAAGGCTGGGACACGTTCCTGGGCGAAAAGGGCGTACGCCTGTCCGGCGGGCAGCGGCAGCGCCTGGCCATCGCCCGCGCCATCCTGCGCGACCCGGCGGTGCTACTGCTGGACGAAGCCACCAGCGCGCTCGATGCCGAGAGCGAGCATGCCGTGCAGCACGCGCTGGCCGCGCTCTCCGCCGGGCGCACCACGCTGGTGATCGCGCACCGGCTGGCCACCGTGCGCCGGGCCGACCGCATCGTGGTGATGGAGCAGGGCCGCATCGTGGCCGCCGGAACGCACGACTCCCTGGTGCGGGCCGGCGGGCTCTACGCGCGGCTGGCGGCGCTGCAGTTCACCGAAGCGGCCTGATCGGTCGGCGCAAACCCCGGCCGGCGCGAACCCGGGCGGCGCCGAAGCGCTCTATCCCCGGCAGAGACGGGAGACGAGCATGACGGACAAGATGGCCCTGGTGGCGGGTGCGAACGGCGTGATCGGGCGCGGACTGCTGGACGTGCTGCGCGAGCGGCCGGATTGGCGCGTGACCGCCCTGGGCCGCCGACCGATGGAGGGCGTGCCGACCATCACCGCCGACCTGCGCGACCGCGCCGCCACGCTGCAGGCCTTGCGGTCCCAGGCCAGCGCCGTCACGCACGTGTTCTACGCCGCCTACCTGCCGGCGCCTGACCTGGCCGCCGAAGTCGCGGTGAACGGGCCGATGCTGGTCAACCTGCTGGACGGGCTCGAGCACGCCGGCGGCGCGGTCGAGCGCGTGGTGCTCTACCAGGGCGCCAAGGTGTACGGCGTGCATCTCGGGCCGGTCGCCGCCCCGTTCCGCGAGGACGCGGCGCGGCATCTGCCCCCCAACTTCTACTACACGCAGGAGGATGAGCTGGCGCGGCGCGCCGGGTCGGGCGGCCCGGCCTACACCGTGTTGCGGCCCGACGTGGTGGTGGGGGACGCGGTGGCCAACCCGATGAACATCGCCACCGTGATCGGCGCGTTCGCCGCCATCTCGCGCGCGACTGGTACGCCGATGCGCTTCCCGGGCCCTGTCGACGTGTACGAGCGGTGCTGGGCGCAAGTCACCGACAGTCGCCTGCTCGGGCGCGCCAGCCTGTGGGCCGCCACCGCGGCGGCGGCGCGCGGCGAAGCGTTCAACTACGTGCACGAGCCGTTTCATTGGCGCGACGTCTGGGCGCAGGTGGCCGCGGGGCTCGGCGTCCCGGTCGGCCCGCCGATGCCGATGAGCCTGGCCAAGCACATGGCGTTCCAGCGCGAGCAATGGGCAAAGCTGGCGGCCGAGCACGCGCTGCAGCCCATCCCCTATGAGGACCTGGTCGGCTGGGCGTTCGGCGACTTCGTGTTCAACGCGCGGTTTGACGTCGTGTCCGACATGGGCAAGATCCGCCGCGCCGGCTTCACCGAGACCACGGACAGCGCGGAGGCGATTCTCGCCGCCATTGCCCGGCTGCAAGCGGCCAAGGTGCTGCCCTAATAAGGTACTGCCTAACGCGTTGCCGGCGCCGGAAGACGCAGTTCGGCCAGCAGCGGGCCCAGGAAGCGCGCCACCGCCTGCGCCCGGCCCACCGACGCCTGATACACCGGCTGGCGGACCTGCGCCGTGCTGGACGTGCGGACCCGGCGTGGCGTCTTGTGGAACTCGAGGCAGCTCGCGTTCCACGGCAGGCCGCAATGCGCGATGATGCGCGGGGCGTGGCTAGCGAGGTCGGCCACCAGCTCCTCGTATTGCACCTCGAGCATCACGCCGGGCGGCAACACGGCGCGCCAATGCGCCATCAGGGCGTCGTAGTGGCGATAGTAGCGGCCCAGTTCGCCCAGCTCGTAGGTGAACGGCAGGCTTTGGAACAGGTGTTCGAAGCAGGACAGGCAGGTGTCGAGCGGGTCGCGCCGGGTGTGGATGATGCGGGCGTTGGGCAGCGCCAGGTGGATGAGGCCGATGAGGCGGAAATTGGTCGGGTTCTTGTCGACGATGCGCGATGCGGCCGGCGCCTGCCGGGTGACGCGTGCAACGTAGGCCACGCCTAAGTCTCGTAAGCCCTGGTCCGACAAACCGATCGGGCTCCCGGCGCCGGGAGCGGCCCGCATGGCAGCAGCGGCCAGCGCCAGTTCGCGCTCGAAGTCGTCGATCTCGCCGGCGGCAAACACGTTGGGATGGCTCGCCAGGATCTGCTCCACCAGCGTGCTTCCCGAGCGGGGCATGCCAAGGATGAACACCGGCGTGGCCGAGGGGTCACCAATATGCGGGCGCTGCACGATCGCGGGCGAAAAGGCGGCGCGCGTCCGTTCCAGCGCCGCCAGCGTGGCGGCCTCGTTGTAGACCGTGCGGCTGCGCTTGAGCCGGTTGCCCTCCAGCAAATGCTGGAACGCCGGCTCGTGCTGCCCGGTGTCGGCCAGCGCGCGGGCGAGCGCGAACTGCAGGTAGATCTGCTGTTCCACATGCAACGCGGCGGCCTCGGGCGCCAGCGCCTGCATGGCCAGCAGGTGCCGGTCGCCGGGTGCGAACCGCTTGCCCTTGGCCAGGTCGTAGTAGGAGCGGGTGCGCCGCGGGTCGAGGTCGAGCGCCTGCTCGCTCAGCCGGGTGGCTTGCTCCACCTCGCCGAGTTCGAACAGCAAGGTCGCCTTGTGCGAGTAGGCCTGCGCGCAGGACACGTCCTCGGCGATGGCGCGGTCGTAGCTCGCCAGCGCTTCGGCGGTGCGGCCGAGGTCGCTGAGCGCGTCGCCCCGGTTGATCCAGCCGGTGCTGGCGTGCGGGCGCAGCGCCAGGGCCCGGTCGAAGGTTGCCAGCGCCTCCGCACCCCGTCCTAAATCGCGCAATGCGCAGCCGCGATGGCTGTGCGCTTCGAACGAGCCGGGTTGCAGCGCCAGCGCATTGTCGTAGCTCGCCAACGCCTCGCGCAGGCGCATCAGCACGCGCAGCGCGTCGCCGCGGTTGATCAGCGCCTCGACGTAATCCGGCTTGAGGGCGATCGCCTGGTCATAGGCCGCGACCGCCTGCTCGAACTGGCTGAGGTCGCACAGCAGGTTGGCGCGGTTGTTCAGCGCTGCGGCCGAATCCGGCTGCCGGGTCAGCGCCTCGTCGTAGCTGGCCAGCGCCTCGTAGCGGCGGCCCAGGTCGCGCAGCACGGTGCCGCGGTTGATCAGCGCGTCGATGCGCCCCGGCTGCGCGGCCACGGCCAGGTCATAGCTCGCCAGCGCCTCCTCGGGCCGGCCCAGCTCGCGCAGCATGATGCCGCGGTTGTTCAGCACCGCCGCGTCGCCTGGCGCCACCGCCAGCGCCTGGTCGTAGCTCGCCAGCGCCTCGGCCGGGCGGCGCAGGTCGAACAAGGCGTTGCCGCGCTTCACCATCGCGTCCGCCACGTCGGGCTGCAGCGCCACGGCCTGGTCGTAGCAGGTGATGGCGTCGGCGGCCTTGCCGCAGCGGCACAGCAGCTCGCCCAATTCGGTGTGGTAGCGCGGCTCGGCGGGCGCCAGGGCCACCGCCTTGGCCATCATGTCGCACGCCGTGTCCCAGCGGCCGGCCTGCCGGGCGATGGCGCTCAGCAGGTGGAAGGCGGCGGCATGCTGCGGCTGCAGCGCGATGATCTTGCGGCAGAGCCGTCCCGCCGGGATCAGGCGCCCGGCCTGAAATTGCCGCACCGCCTCGGCAAACATGTCCGCGACGGACGCGCTGGCTTCCCCCGTGATGCCAGCTTGGCCGGCTTGGCCCGGGAGGGGTGGGCGCCAATCGACCATTCGGCTCCCCTTCGTGGAACCGAGCCACGCCGCGTGTGGCCCGTATTCCGCGCATACAAATCGAACGTAACGCTGATGTTTCAATCGGTAGCGCGACACGACGGAGGGCGGGCGGCCTACCCCAGGCTGGCCCCCTGCGCCTCGCTCGGCACGTCACTGGCGGGCAGCGCGTCCGGCAGTTCGTGGCCCGGCCCGCCGGTCTCGGGCTGCACCGGCGTGAGGCCGTCGGCCTGACGCATCGGCTGCCCCGTCACGTAGGAGCGCCAAACCCGGGGCAGGATGCCGCCATGGCGCCAATACTCCACGTCCTCCTGGGTATCGAGCCGCACCGTCAGCGACACCGTCTCGGCCGTGCCATCGGCGCGGTGGATGGTGCAGGCCACCGCGGACCGCACGCCCGGATGCTGCGCCAGGCCATGCACGTCGAACGTCTCGGAGCCGTCCAGCCGCAGCGTCTCGGCGGTGACACCGGCGGCGAATTGCAGCGGCAGCACGCCCATGCCGACCAGGTTGGTGCGATGGATGCGCTCGAAGCTCTCGGCGATCACCGCCTTCACCCCCAGCAGCGCCACCCCCTTGGCCGCCCAGTCGCGCGAGGAACCGCAGCCGTAGTTGCGCCCCGCCACCACAACCAGCTTCACGCCGCGCTCGAGATACTGCTCCGCCGCCTCGAACACGCGCATCGTGGCGCCGTCCGGCATCAGCTTGGTCATGCCGCCTTCCACGCCGGGCACCATGTGGTTGCGCAGCCGGATGTTGGCGAAGGTGGCGCGCACCGCGACCTCGTGGTTGGCGCGGCGGGTGGTGTAGTTGTTGAAGTCCTGCCGCTGCACGCCTTTCGCCAGCAGGAAGTCGGCCGCCGGCGTGCCCAGGCTGATGGCGCCGCTGGGCGAGATGTGGTCGGTGGTAATGGAGTGGCCGAGGATCACCAGCGGGCGCATGCCCAGCAGGTCCTGCACCGGCGGCACCTCGCGGGACAGATCGTCGAAATACGGCGGGCGGCGGATGTAGGTGCTCTGGTCGCTCCAGGCGAAGCGCTCGCTGCTTTCACCGGCCAGCGCGTCCCAGGGCTCGCCGCCGTCATACAGGTCGGCGTAGCGCTCCTGGAACAGGCCGCGGGTATAGGCGCCCTCGGTGGCGGCCACGATCTCGGCGGCGGTAGGCCAGATATCGCGCAGGTAGACCGGCTGGCCGGCGGCGTCGGTTCCGAGCGCCGCGGTGGTGATGTCCATCGTCATCGACCCCGCGAGCGCATAGGCCACCACCAGTGCCGGGGAGGCGAGATAGGCGGCACGCACGTTGGGGTGGATGCGGCCCTCGAAGTTGCGGTTGCCGGACAGCACCGCGGTGGTCACCAGCTTGGCCCCCTCGATCGCGTCCACGACCGCGTCCGGCAGCGGGCCGGAGCCGCCGTTGCAGGTGGTGCAGCCGAATCCCGCCACTTGGAAGCCGAGCGCATCGAGTGCCGGCTGCAACCCGGCCTTCTCCAGCACCGCCGCTGTCACCTGGCTGCCCGGCACCAGCGAGGTCTTGACCCAGGGCTTGGAGCGCAGCCCGCGCGCCACCGCCTTCTGCGCCACCAGCCCGGCCGCCATCATGTTGGCCGCATTGGCCGTGTTGGTGCAGGAGGTGATGGCGGCGATCACCACCGCGCCGTCGAACAGGGCGTAGTCGGCGCCGGCGACGGGCACGCTGCGCGCCGGGTCGATCGGGTGGCCGGCGATCTGGGTGTGGTGCTCGGCAAAGGCGGTGCCGGCGGCAGCCAGATCGAGCCGGTCCTCCGGGTTGCGCGGCCCGGCGATGCAGGGGCGGATGGCGGCCAGGTCGAGCGTGATCACGGTCTCGAACACCGGCGCCGGGGTGTGCTCGTCGCGCCACAGCATCTGGGCGCGGCAATACGCCTCCACGAGCGCGATCTCCGCCTCGGCGCGCCCGGTGGTGCGCAGGTAGTCGATGGTGAGGCGGTCGACCGGGAAGAAGATCGCGGTGGCGCCGTATTCGGGGGCCATGTTGGCGATCATGCCGCGGTCGCCGAGCGAGAGCATGTCCACGCCGGGCCCAAAGAACTCGACGAACTTGCCCACCACGCCCATGTCGCGCAGCATCTTGGTGATGGTAAGCACTAGGTCAGTCGGCAGCACGCCCTCGGCCAGCGCCCCCGTCACGTCCACGCCCACCACCTCCGGCAGCGCGATGGCCACCGGCTTGCCGACCATCACCGCCTCCGCCTCAATGCCGCCCACGCCCCAGCCGAGCACGCCCAGGCCGTTGATCATGGGGGTGTGGCTGTCGGTGCCGACGCAACTGTCGGGGTAGGCCAGCTCGCCCTGCGGCGTCTCCCGGGTCCAGACCACGCGGCCGATGTTCTCAATGTGGAGCTGGTGCATGATGCCCTTGCCCGGCGGCACCACGCGCACGCCGTCGAACGAGCTGGCGCACCAGCGCAGGAAGGCGAAGCGCTCGCCGTTGCGGTCGTATTCGCGCGCCAGGTTGATGCGCGCGGCGTCCGGGTTGGCCCAGCTATCGACCTGCAGCGAGTGGTCGATGATGACGTCGACCGCGACCTTGGGGCTGACGGTGGAGGGGTCGCCGCCGGCCTGCTCCACGGCGTCCCGCATCGCGGCCATGTCGAGCAGCATGACGAGGCCGAGGATGTCCTGCCCGAACACCCGCGCCGGATAGAAGGTGACGCCGGCGCCGGCTTCCCGGGCCAGCAAGGCCTGGGTTTCCGTCGCAGTGTCGGCCCCGTCCACCGCCGCCTGGCGCAGCAGGTTCTCCAGCAGCACCCGCAGCGAGAACGGCAGCGCGCCCACGCCCGGCACGTCGCGGATCGGCACGTAGCGCAGCGTGCGACCGCCGACGTTCAGGGTGGCGAGAGCCGGGGTTGCGACCATGGGAATTCTCCGGTGAATGGACAGTGGAACGAGATCAGCCCTTTTGTATCACGGCAAACTATAATACAAGGAGGCGGTGGAACGCGAGAGCCAAAGCCAGTGAGTTCGTTGCACGTCCTCCTCGCGCATCGTCTGCTCGACCACTTCCGGGCCGAACGCCTGCCCGCCGGGACGCACCTGACCGAGCAGTCGCTCGAGGGCGTGCTCGGCACCTCGCGCTCTCCGGTGCGCGGCGCCCTGGCGCACCTGGCGCAGCGCGGCATCGTCGCACCCCGCCCACCAAGGCGCGGCCTGTTCCTCACCTGCGACGCCGCCACGCTCGAGGAGCCGGACGGCGAGGCGCCCAGCGAGGAAGCCGGCTACCTGGCGCTGGCGCGGGACCGCCTGGCCGGCCGCCTGCCCGCCATCCTGACCGAGCAGGCCGCCATCCGCCGCTATGGGCTGACCCGCGAGCGCATCCGCCGGGTGTTGGGCCGGGCGGCGCAGGAGGGCTGGATCGAGCCGCGCGCCAGCAAGGGCTGGTCGTTCCTGCCCATGATCGACGGCCCCGAGGCCTGCGCCGAATCCTACGCCCTGCGCGCGGCGTTGGAGCCGGCCGCCATGCTGCTGCCCAGCTTCCGCATCGATAGCGCGGTGTTGCAGCGGTTGCGGCGGCAGCAGAGCGCGCTGGCCGAGGGCGCCTACCGCTCCGCCGGCCGGGCCGAGCTGTTCGGCGCTAACGCGACCTTCCACGAGGCGCTGGCCAGCCTCTCCGGCAACCGCTTCGTGGCGCAGGTGATCACTCGGCAGAACCAGCTCCGCCGCCTGCTCGAATATGGCCTCTCCGACCATCGCGAGCGCGTCGGACGGCAATGCGAGGAGCACCTGGCCATCATCGGCCTGCTCGAACGCGGGGAGCGCGCCGAGGCGGCCCGGCTGCTCACCGACCACCTACAATCCGCCAGCCGCGCCAAGGTCCAGCAATTCGAGAACGGAGCACCCCTCGCATGATCCAGCAAGCCATCCCCGCCGTGTTCATGCGCGGCGGCACCAGCAAGGCGCTGATGCTGCACGCGCGCGACCTGCCCCCCGCGCGCGACGACTGGGCGCCGCTGTTCACCGCCGCGATGGGCACGCCGGACCCGTTCGGCCGCCAACTCGACGGCATGGGCGGCGGCGTGTCCTCGCTGTCCAAGGTGTGCATCATCGCTCCCTCCGAGCGCGACGACGCCGACGTGGACTACACCTTCGCCCAGGTGATGATCCGGGAGGCGCGGGTCGACTACAAGGGCAACTGCGGCAACATGAGCTCCGCGGTGGGGCCGTTCGCGGTGGACGAAGGGCTGGTGCGCCCGAACGGGGACAGCGCCACCGTGCGCATCTTCAACACCAACACGGCCAAGATCATCCACGGCAGCTTCCCGCTCGAGCAGGGCCGCGCGCGCTACGACGGGGACCTGGTGATCCCCGGCGTGAGCGGCTCGGGCGCGCCGGTCCGGCTTGATTTCGTGCAGCCCGGCGGCGCCAGCACGGGCCAATTGCTGCCCAGCGGCCAGGTGCTGGACACGCTCGAGGTGCCGGGATTCGGCTCGCTCGAGGTGTCCCTGGTGGACGCCGCCAACGCCGCCGTGTTCGTGCGCGCGCGGGATGTGGGGCTGACCGGGCTGGAACTGCCCGACCAGCTCGAGGCCCGGCCGGACGTGCTGGCGCTGCTGGACAACATCCGGGTGCAGGCCTCCATCCGCATGGGCATCGCGCCCGACGCAGAGGCCGCGCGCAAGATCACCATCGTGCCGTTCGTGGCCATCGTCAGCCCGCCGGCCGACAGCCCCACTTTGTCCGGCGACCCGGTTCGGGCGAGCGAGGTGGACCTGACCGCCCGGGTGATCTCGAACGGCCAGCCGCACCGGGCGCTGCCGCTCACCATCTCGCTGTGCACTGCGGTCGCCGCCCGCATCAGCGGCACGGTGGCGGCCGAGGCGCTGTCACCCACGGCCGCCGAGGGGCCGTTGCGGCTCGGCATGCCCTCCGGCGTGCTGACGGTGGGTGCCGAGGTTGCGCGGGAGGATGGCGGCTGGGTGGCCAAGGCCGGGTCGTTCTACCGCACCGCACGCCGCCTGTTCGATGGCCGGGTGTGGGTGCCGGGTCAGCGCGCGATTTAGAGCATTCTCCGTTCGCTTTGGCTCACTCCAAATCCTCTAATCGTTGTTTTGGCGAGCATCTTCACCCGATCAGGTGATCCTACCTGATCGGGATCTGCTCTAGGCGGCCAGCCAAACTGGGTCCTTCAGCCGGGCCAGGAACGCGGCGTGTGCGGCTAGTTCCGCCTCGCTCGGCACCACCGGGCGCGGCGTGCGCGCGGCGCTGGCCTGGTAGCTCACCGCGGGCTGCACCGAGGCGTTTTCCGCCACTAGCGTGAGCCCGCGCTGGCGGCCGCCGGTGAGCTCGATATAGACGTCGGCCAGCAGGCGGCAGTCCAGCAGCGCGTTGTGGCTGGTGCGCTCCGATAGGTTGATGGCGAAGCGGCGGCACAGCGCGTCCAGGCTGTTGGGCAGGCCGGGATAGCGCGCGCGGGCGAGCTCGAGCGTGTCGATCTTGCGGGTCAGGCAGATGCTGGGGCGCCGCAGCCGGGCCAGTTCGGCGTTGAGGAAGCCGAAGTCGAACGCCGCGTTGTGCGCGACCAACGGGCCCTCGCCGATGAACGCCAGCAACTCGTCCACGATGTCGGCAAAGCGCGGCTTGCCCGCCAGGTCCGCCCGGGTCAGCCCGTGCACGCGGGTCGCGTCCGGGTCGATGTCGCGCTCGGGGTCGACCAGGCGGTGGAAGGTGTTCCCGGTCGGCAGCTCGCGCACCAGTTCGAGCGCGGCGATCTCGATGATGCGGTCGCCGGTGAGCGGGTCGAGCCCGGTGGTCTCGGTGTCGAACAGGACGGACCGGCTCACGCGCGAAGGCTCAGGATCAGGCGGCGCAGCGGGCGCAGCGCGGCATGGCGGGACAGGCCGGTGCGGACCACGAGGTCGGCGCGGCGGCGTTTCTGCGAATCGGGCATCTGGCGGGCGATGATAGCGGCGATCTGCGCGTCGGCCAGCCCACGCCGCCGCACCCGCGCCCATTGCACGGCGGCGGGGGCGGACACCACCACCACGGTATCCACCCGCGCGTTGCCGCCCGTTTCCAGCAACAGCGGGATGTCGAGCACCGCGGCGCGGGCGCGGGCGCGGCGGGCGCGCGCGAGGAAGGCGCGCTCCATCCGGCGCACCGCCGGGTGCAGGATCGCCTCCAGCCGGCGCATCGCCGCCTCGTCGCCCACCACGACCCGGCGCAGCGCCGCGCGGTCGAGCCGGCCGTGCTGCACCGTGCCAGGAAAGGCCGCTGCAATGGCCGGCAACGCCGCCCCGCCGGGCGCCTGCAGGTGATGCACCGCGGCGTCGGCGTCAAACACCGGGATGCGGGCGCGGCGGAACGCGGCGGCGGCGGTGGACTTGCCCATGCCGATCCCGCCGGTGAGCCCGATCACCCGCACGGCCGGTCCGCTCCGGATGTCATCGATGGCCGCACCAGCGCTCCGCCTCCCCCCAGCGTCATTATACTGCCATTTTGCCCGGGCGCCGCACTGGCCTAGACCGTTGCGCCTATGATGCAAACCCATCCGCCCGGCGGCGCCGAACTGCGGCTCGAGAGCCTCGTCAAGCGCTGGCCCGGCGGCGCGGCGCTGGACGGCGTGAGCCTCACCGTCGCGGCCGGGCAGTTCGCCGTGCTGCTCGGCCCCTCCGGCTGCGGCAAGAGCACCTGCCTGCGCATCGCCGCCGGGCTTGAGCAGCCGACCAGCGGGCGGGTGTGGATCGGCGGGCAGGACGTGACGCAGCTCGCGCCGGCGCAACGCGGCCTCGGCATGGTGTTCCAGTCCTACGCGCTGTTCCCGCATCTGAGCGTGGCCGAAAACATCCTGTTCGGCCTGCGCGCGCGCCACGTGCCGGCCGCCGAGCGCGCCCGCCGCCTGGAGGCCGCCGCCGCCATGCTGGGGCTGCAGGCGCTGCTCTCCCGCCGCCCGGGCCAGCTCTCCGGCGGGCAGCAGCAGCGCGTGGCGCTGGGCCGCGCGGTGGTGGCGCAGGCGCGGATTTGCCTGATGGACGAGCCGCTCTCCAACCTCGACGCACAACTGCGCGCCGACATGCGCCGCGAAATCCTCGCCCTGCAGCGCCGCCTGGGCATGACCATGCTCTACGTGACGCACGACCAGACCGAGGCGATGGCAATGGCCGACCAGGTGGTGCTGCTGCAGGGCGGCCGGGTGGAGCAGGACGCACCGCCCGCCGAGCTCTACGCCCGCCCCGCCACCCGCTTTGCCGCCGGCTTCATCGGCACGCCGCCCATGAACCTGCTGCCGGCCACGAGCTTCGACGCGGCGCCGGGCACGGCGGAGACGGTCGGCATCCGGCCCGAGGCGGTGCGGCTGGAGCGCGGCGGGTTGGCCGCCCGGCTGGACCATGCGGAGTATCTCGGCGCCGACACCAACCTGCAGCTCACGCTCGGCGCGGCGGCGCTGGTGGCGCGCGTGGCGGGCCGCGTGGTGCTGCCACCGGGCAGCGCAGTCGCCATCGGCTTCGACCCGTCGGACCTGCATTTCTTCGACGCAACCGGCCACCGCCTGCTGAAGGAGGACGCTTTCGCATGACCCTGTCCCGCCGCCACCTGCTCGCCGGCGCCAGCGCGCTCGCCGCCCCGGCCGTCCTGCGCGCGCCAGCGCCGCCGAGCGCGAGGCCAGCCTGCGCTTCGTGCAATGGCTGAGTGCGCCCGAACGCGCGGCCGACTGGTCGATCCACACCTGGCTACATCGCCACCAGCCCGGCCGCCTACGCCACGCCGGCGCTCCAGCAATACACCGCCGCGTTCCCCGCCGCCGCGGTCGCGCGGGACTTCCTGCCGGTGGCGACCGGCGAACTCTCCACCTTCGAGAACCAGCGCATCCAGGCGACGCTCACCGACCAGATCCAGGCAGTGCTGAACGGCACCAAGCAGCCCGGCCCGGCGCTGGCCGAGGCGCAAGCGGGGGCCGCGCGCATCCTTAGGCCCTACCTATAAGTGCATCACCATCAAAGCAGCCCTCGTCTAGAGCAAGCGTGAGACACTTCAGGATACGGCGGGAGTCGGTCCACGCGTGGCTGCTCATCGCGCCCGCGCTCGTCCTGCTGGTGGCGTTCACCCACTGGCCCGCCATCGCGACGTTGCTCGAAAGCCTCTACTCCACGCCCCACGGCTCCCGCCCGTCGCGCTTTGTGGGCGCGGGCAACTACGCCGCGATGCTGCACGACCCGGTGTTCTTCCAGGCGCTGCGCAACAACGCGGTCTACGCCGCCGCTACCATCCCAATCTCGGTGGTGCTCGCCCTCGCGATGGCGCTTGCCGTCGACCGCGCCATTCCGGGGCGCGCGGCGCTGCGCATGGCGTTCTTCCTGCCCACCATGCTGCCGCTGATCGCGGTGGCCAACATCTGGCTGTTCTTCTACACGCCGGATTACGGCCTGCTGGACCAAGTGCTCGGCGCGTTCGGCTTCGGCCGCCACAACTGGCTCGGCGACCCAGCGCTCGCGCTGCCCTCGCTCATCGCGGTGGCGATTTGGAAGGAAGCCGGCTTCTTCATGATCTTCTACCTCGCCGCGCTACAGACGCTGCCGCCGGTGCTGCAGGAGGCAGGGCGGCTGGAGGGCGCGGCGCCGCTATATTACTTCCGCCGGGTCACCCTGCCGTTACTCATGCCCACCACGCTGTTCGTACTCGTCAACGCCGTGGTAAACGCGTTCCGCCTGGTCGACCATGTGGTCGTCATGACGCAAGGCGGCCCTGACAATGCGACCAACCTGCTGCTGTACTACATTTATCAAACCGGCTTCCGCTTCCAGGACACGTCCATGGCGGCGGCGCTGACGGTGGTTTTGCTGCTGATCCTGGGCGTGCTGGCGGCGCTGCAATTCGGTGTGTTCGGCCGCCGCGTGCATTACCGATGAGGGCGGGCGAAACGCTCACCACCATTGCGGCCTGGGCGCTCGGGCTATTGTGGCTGCTGCCGCTGCTCTACGCGGTGTGGGCGGCCGTCCACCCGGCGGCCTACGCCACCCACTTGGCCGCCTTCGCCCCGCTCACCGGGCACAACTTCGCCGTCGCCTGGGCCGCTGCGCCGTTCCCGCGCTACCTGCTCAACACCTTCCTGCTGGTGACGCTGGTGCTGGTGGCGCAGTTCGTGCTGTGCACCCCGGCCGCCTACGCCTTCGCCCGCATGCGTTTCCCGGGGCGGGACTGGGTGTTCGGCGTGGTGTTGCTGCAACTGATGGTGATGCCGGACGTGCTGCTGGTGGCCAACTACACCACACTCGCCCATCTCGGCCTGGTGGACAGCATCGCCGGGATCGCGCTGCCCTACTTAGGCTCCGCCTTCGGCATCTTCCTGCTGCGGCAAACCTTTCGCCAGGTGCCGCAGGAGCTGGACGACGCGGCGCGGCTGGAGGGTGCCGGCTTGCTCGCCACCATCTGGCGCGTCTATGTGCCGCTCGCGCGGCCGACCTACATCGCCTATGCCCTGGTGCTGGTCAGCTACCATTGGAACAACTTCCTCTGGCCGTTGGTCATCACCAACTCCGTCACCACGCGGCCGCTCACGGTGGGGCTGTCGGTATTCGCGTCCACCGAGCAGGGCGTCGACTGGTCGGTGGTCTGCGCCGCCACGCTGATGACGTCGGCACCGTTGCTGCTCGCCTTCCTGCTGTTCCAACGCCAGTTCGTCCAAAGCTTCATGCGCGCAGGAATCCGATGACCGATCTGGAAAGCCGTTTCAACCTCGCCCAAACCGCCTGCTCCGAAGCGGCCGCCCTCGCGATCTCGATGCAGCCGCCGCCGGGCTCCGACGCGGGCACGCTGAAGAGCGCGCAGGATTGGCTGACCGAGGCGGATGGCGCGGTGGAGGCGTTCTTGTCCAAGACGCTGCAGGAGGCGTTCCCGGAAGACGGCTTCCAGGGCGAGGAGGCCGGTGCCACGCGGGACGGCACGCTGCGCTGGGTGGTGGACCCGATCGACGGCACCAGCAACTTCGCCCATGGCGGCTCGCGCTGGGCGGTGTCGCTGGGGCTGCTGCAGGACCGCACGCCGCTGCTGGGCGTGCTGGTGGCGCCGCGGCTGGGCGACACCTATGCCGGCTGCCTCGGCCATGGCGCCACGCTCAACGGCTACCCGATCCGCGCCGCCAGCACGGCCACGCTGTCGCGCGCCATGATCGAGTGCGGCTGGTCGCCCCGCAAGCCGACGCGGGACTACATGGCGCTGTGCACGCGGGTGATGGGCGCCGGGTCGATGCTGCGAGCGGGCGGCTCGGGCGCGCTAGGGCTGGCGGAGGTGGCGGCCGGGCTGCTGGACGGCTACGTCGAGCTGCACATCAATTTGTGGGACGTGGCGGCCGCGCTGGCGATCCTGGCGGAGTCGGGCGCGGTGGTGAGTGGCTTCATGTATCGCGACGGGCCCAAGACGGGCGCTCCCATCCTGGCCGCCGCACCCGGCATCGCCGCCGCCTTGCGCACGGTGGCGGCGCTGCCGGATTAATCCCCCAGCCGCCGGAAGATCGTCATCACCCGGAAGCGATGATTGGTGCTCTTGACCATGCCGACCACCCCTTCGATCGCCCACTCGTCCTTGCGATACATCGGCAGCACCTGGTCCAGCCACACCACGCGCGCCCCGACGGCCATGCCCGCGGCCAGCGAGCGCAGCACCACGTTGCGCTGCACCATGGTGGTCTGGTAGCGCTCGGCGTCCTCCACGCTGTAGGGCGGGTCGGCCAGCACCAGGTCGTAGTCGGCCAGCGGCACGGCGGAGAGGTCGTGCGCGTCGGCCAGCCAGTCGGGCTGCATCGCCGGGTTGCAGTCGACGGTGTCGCCGGGCATGGCGCTGAGGTCCACCTTGCCGCTGAACACGTGCAGCACGCGCTTGCGGTCGGGGAACAGGGCGGCTACCCGGCGCAGGTAGCCGGCCGGGTAGCCGCCATAGTAGCCGGAGCGGACGCGGTAGTCGTTGCCCATGATCCAGGTGCCGACCACGCGGCCGTCTTCGCTAAGGAACAGGCTGCGGGGAAACTTGGTTGTCTGGCAGTAGCTTTTGATGCGATCATCCCAATCCATGCCCTGCCTCCTCCCTGCGTGCGACTCGTGCCTAGCCTGCTCTGCGCGCAATGATAGCAATTTAGCCACCCTCTGCCGCGCTAGGGTGCGGAGTTGGCTCGCACGCAAAGAAGAGCCTTTGAATTGAATGCCTTAATGTTGACGCCCCGCGACGTCTCTGGCAGCTTTAACGCAGTTGGAGCGCCGCAATCATGACGAAATCGGAACTCATAGCCGAGCTGGCGGCGGCCAATCCCCATTTACTCGGGCGGGACGTTGAGATCATCGTGGGCACGATCTTCGACGAAATCACCGCGGCATTGGCGCGCGGCGAGCGCGTCGAGTTGCGCGGGTTCGGCGCCTTCACCGTCAAGCGGCGGGATGCGCGCACCGGCCGCAATCCGCGCACCGGCGAGGCCGTGCCGGTGGACGAGAAGGCGGTGCCGTTCTTCAAGGCCGGCAAGGAGCTGCGCGAGCGCGTGAACCGCGGCGGCAAGCCCGCCCGGGCCGCGCGGGAGCGGGTGGTCGCCTGATGCTCGGCCTCATCTTTACCGCCCCGTTCGTGCTGCTGCTGGTGGTGTTCGCGCTGTCCAACCAGCAACCGGTGTCGCTCGGCTTGTGGCCCACCGACCTCACCTGGCAGGTGCCGGTGTCGCTGGCGGTGCTCGGGGCGAGTGCCGTGTTCTTCGTGCTGGGCGCGCTAGTGGTGGGGCTGAACTCGGTGGCGCAGCGGCGCCGCGCCCGCCGGGCGGAACGCCGGGTCCGCGCGCTGCAGGCCGAGCTGGAGGACATGCGGCCGCGGCCCGTCCCCAGCACGGCGGTGCGCGTGGTTGAGCATTAAAACATAATGGGCTCTAGCTCATCGTGCTCTAGCCGGGTCAAGATCTGCGGCGTGACGACGCCCGAGGTCTACGAGGCAGCCAGCCCCGCCGACTACGTGGGCTTTGTGTTCTTCCCGCCCTCGCCGCGCGCCCTTTCGCCCGCCGCCGCGCGCGCCCTGATCACCCGCAGCGCGCCGTGCAGCGTGGGCCTGTTCGTGGACCCGACCGACCATGCGCTGGAGGACACCCTGGCCACGGTGCCGCTGGACGTGCTGCAGGTGGTGGCCAGCCCCGCCCGCGCCGCCGCCATCCGCACCCGGTTCGGCCGCCCGGTGTGGCGCGCCGTCGGCATCCACGCCGCCGCCGACCTGCCCGAGGCGCTCGACGGCGCCGATGCGCTGCTGCTGGACGCCAAGGCCCCTGCCGACGCCACCCGGCCCGGCGGCAACGCCAACGCGTTCGACTGGGCGCTGCTGCGCGAGTGGGCGGCGCCCGGCCCATGGCTGCTGGCGGGCGGGCTGACGCCGGGCAACGTCGCCGCCGCCATCGCCGCCACCGGCGCGACCGCGGTGGATGTGAGCTCCGGCGTGGAGACCGCGCCCGGCCGCAAGGACCCGGCGCTGGTCGCCGCCTTCATCCAAGCCGCCCGTATGTGAAGCCGGTGCGTGCCGACCAATTGCTGCTGGACCGCGGGCTGGTGGAAAGCCGGGCCCGCGGGCAGGCTCTGATCCTGGCCGGCAAGGTGTTCAGCGGCGAGCGCCGGGTGGACAAGGCAGGCCAGGCCTTGCCGCCGGACAGCCCGCTCGAGGTAAAGGGCCAAGACCACCCCTGGGTCTCCCGCGGCGGGCTAAAGCTCGCGCATGGGCTGGCGCATTTCGGCCTCTCGCCCGCCGGGCTGCTCTGCCTGGACGTCGGCGCCTCCACCGGCGGCTTTACCGACGTGCTGCTGGCCGGCGGCGCGGCCCGGGTGATTGCGGTGGACGTGGGCCACGGCCAACTCGCCTGGAAGCTGCGCAACGACCCGCGGGTGACGGTTCGGGAGCGCACCAATGCTCGCCATTTGGTGCTCGAGGAGCCGGTCGGCGCCCTGGTGTGCGACGCGAGCTTCATCGGTTTGCGCACCGTGCTGCCGGCGCCGCTGGCGTGCTGCGCGCCCGGCGCCTGGGCAGTGGCGTTGATCAAGCCGCAATTCGAAGCCGGCCCCGCCAGCGTCGGCAAAGGCGGCGTGGTGCGCGACCCGGCGGTGCACCAGGCGGTTTGCGACGCCGTCGTGGCCTGGTGGGCGTCGTTGCCCGGCTGGCGCGTGCTGGGCGTGGAACCGAGCCCGATCACCGGGCCAGAGGGCAACCGCGAGTTCTTGCTCGGCGCGCAGCAGGTGATCCAGCAGCGCGGCTGAGCGTATTACAAATGTTATCGCACCGCGTGGGTCGCAGCATGGAACGCGGCAGGGTCTTCTACGCTTAGGACCGCATCATGGGGCCAAACTTCACATCATGAACGATCCTGGCGCGATCGCAGGGTCCTTGCCCGGCAGCAGCCAAGCGGACATCGACACCGAACAGGCGCGCATCGGCGCCGAGTTGCGCGGCTTGCGCGGCGGCACCGACCCGTTCGTCTCCGCCGTGCGGGCCACGCGGATGCCGATGATCATCACGAATCCGCGCATCCCGGATAATCCGGTGGTGTTCGCGAACGACGCGTTCTGCCGCCTCACCGGCTACCCGCGCGAGGAGATCGTGGGGCGCAACTGCCGCTTCCTGCAGGGCCCGGAGACCGATCGCACCACGGTCGACCGCATTCGCGAGGCGGTGCGGCAGTCCAAGCCGATCGAGATCGACGTCCGCAACCACCGCAAGAACGGGGAGCCGTTCTGGAACCGCCTGCTGCTCGCCCCGGTGCGCGACGGCGGCGGCACGTTGGCGTTCTTCTTCGCCAGCCAGGTGGACGTGACACTCGAGCGGGAGCGGCTGGCCGGGCTGGAAAGCCACAATGCCGCGCTCATGGCGGAGTTGAGCGACCGGCTGCGCGGCCAGGAGGAAAGCGAGGCGCGGCTGCGTTTTGCCACCCAAGCCGGCCACCTCGGCATCTGGGAACTGGACCTGCGCACCGGCGAGCTGATGACCTCCGCCATCTGCCGCGAGACCTTCGGCCGCGACCCTAATGTCAGCCTCAGCTATGCCGACCTCACCGCCGCCGTGCATCCGCAGAACCGCCCCGAAATGGAGGCGGCGATCGGCCAGAGCGTGACCACCGGCAGCGATTTCCGGCTCGAGCTGCGGGTAGTGCGGCCGAATGACGGCATCGGCTGGGTGGAGGCCCGCGCGCAGGTGATGCGCGCGGATGACGGCACCCCGCTGCGCCTGGCCGGCACCGCGCTCGACATCACCGAGCGCAAGAAGACCGAAGCCAGCAGCCGCGCCCTGCTGCAATTGGACGACAACTTCCGCACCTTGGAGACGCCGGCGGAGTTGGCCGGTGCCGCCGCGGGAATCCTGGGCCGCACGCTCGAGGTGAGCCGGGTCGGCTACTGCACGGTCGACCCGGCGCGCCAGACCCTGCTGGTGGAGCAGGACTGGCACGTGCCCGGCCTGGCACCGCTGTCGGGCGAGTTCCGGCTGGCGGAGTTCGCCCTGGTGACGGACGCGGCGATGCGCAACGAGCGCGTCGTCGTGACGGACGTCCGCCACGACCCACGCACCGCCGCCCGCGCGGTAGCCCTGGCCGCGCTCGGCACGCAGGCGTTCATTACCGTTCCGGTCACCGAGCAGGCCGGGCTGGTCGCGCTGCTCTACATCAGCAGCGACACGCCCCGGGAATGGTCCAGCGACAAATTCGACTTCATCCGGGAGGTGGCGCTGCGCACCCGCATGGTGGTGGAGCGGCGCCGGGCCGAGCAGGATTTGCGGCGCCTGGCCACCTCGCTGGAAGGCCAGGTGGCGAGCCGCACGGAGGCGCTGATGGCCACCGAGGCGGCGCTGCGGCAGTCGCAGAAGATGGAGGCGGTGGGCCAACTCACCGGCGGCCTGGCGCACGACTTCAACAACCTGCTCACCGGCATCACCGGCAGCCTGGAACTGCTGAAGACGCGTGCCGCGCAGGGCCGGCTGACCGATGTGGACCGTTACGTGACCGCAGCCCAAGGTGCCGCCAACCGGGCGGCGGCGCTCACCCACCGCCTGCTCGCCTTTTCGCGCCGGCAGACGCTGGAGCCCAAGCCCACCGAGGTGAACGGGCTGGTCACGGGGCTGGAAGAGCTGATCCGGCGCACGATGGGCCCCTCGGTGAGCGTGAAGGTGGCGGGCGCGCGCGGGCTTTGGCGCACCATGGTCGACCAGAGCCAGCTCGAGAACGCGCTGCTAAACCTATGCATCAACGCGCGCGACGCCATGCCCGCTGGCGGCCAACTCACCATCAGCACCAGCAACCACCGGCTGGACGCACACCAAGCCGCCGGGCGGGAGCTGCTTCCGGGCGAGTATGTCGCGCTGAGCGTGAGCGACACCGGGACCGGCATGACCCCGGACGTGATCGCCAAGGCGTTCGACCCGTTCTTCACCACCAAGCCGATCGGCCAGGGCACCGGGCTGGGCTTGTCGATGATCTACGGCTTTGCCCGCCAATCGGGCGGCCAGGTGCGCATCACGTCCGAGGTTGGCGTCGGCAGCACGCTCTGCCTCTATCTGCCGCGCCATGTCGGGGCGGTCGAAGCGGTCGAAACCACGGCCGAGCCGCGCCGCCCGCCGCAAACCGGACGGGGCGAGACCGTGCTCGTGGTCGACGACGAGATGACGGTGCGGATGCTGGTGACCGACATCATGAACGACTTGGGCTACAACACGATCGAGGCCGCCGACGGCCGCAGCGGGCTCGAGGTGCTGCGGTCCGACCACCATATCGACCTGCTGGTGACCGATGTCGGCTTGCCCGGCGGCATGAATGGCTGGCAGGTGGCCGAGGCTGGCCGCGCGCTGCGGCCCGACCTGAAGGTGCTGTTCATCACCGGTTACGCCGAGAACACCAAGCTCGGCCAGGGCGCGCTCGAACTCGGCATGCATATTCTGACCAAGCCGTTTGCGGTAGAAACCTTGGCCAGCCGCATCCGCGAGCTGATCGCCGGGTGACGCCATCGAACCCTAGGGGCAATTTCGGCATGCGGCTCGATCATCCCGGTGCGGCCCTCCAAGCGGCGGGCGGGTAGATGCCAGCCTCGCCCGGCTTCCGTCCCTCGACCGCGCATGCGGCACTCGGCGAGGCGTTCTACGACCTGGTGGCGCCGGCCGCCTTTCCGCAGGCCATCCTGCGCCACCGCGACCAGCGCTGGGCGGCGCGGGTCGGGCTCGAGGGGCTGAGCGAGGCCGAATGGCTGGACGCAATGGCGCGCTTCCACCCCCTGCCCGGCAGCCACCCCGCCCCGCTGGCGCTGCGCTACCACGGTCATCAGTTCCGCAGCTACAATCCCGAACTCGGCGACGGTCGCGGCTTCCTCTACGCCCAGTTGCACGACGTGATGGACGGCCGCCTGCTGGACCTCGGCACCAAGGGCAGCGGCACCACCCCGTGGTCCCGCGCCGGGGACGGCAAGCTCACGCTGAAGGGCGGCGTGCGCGAGGTCTTGGCGACCGAGTTGCTCGAGGCGCAGGGCGTCTACACCTCCAAGTCGTTGAGCCTGGTGGAGACGGGCGAGAACCTGGTGCGCCACGACGAGCCCTCCCCCACCCGCGGCGCGGTGCTGGTGCGGCTGAGTCACAGCCACATCCGCATCGGCTCGTTCCAGCGCCAGGCTGCGCTGGCCGACACCGAGGCGCTGCAGCGCCTGCTCGACTACAGCATCCGCACCTACCTGCCCGAAGCGTGGCGGGAAGACCTGGCGGAGCGCGCGCCAGCGTTCCTGGCGGTGGTGTGCGGCCGGGTCGCCCGGCTCGGCGGCCAGTGGATGGCGGCCGGGTTCGTCCACGGCGTGCTGAACACCGATAACATCAACATCACCGGGGAAAGCTTCGACTACGGCCCCTGGCGCTGGCTGCCCAGCTACGACCCGGCGTTCACCGCAGCCTATTTCGACGAGAGCGGCCTCTACGCCTATGGCCGCCAGCCGGAAACGCTGCTGTGGAACCTCACCCGGCTGGCGGAGTGCCTGCTGCCGTTCGCCGACAAGGATGCGCTGATCGCCGCTCTGGAAGGCTTCGGCCCGGCATTCCGGCGCGAGTACGACTGCGCCACGGTCCGCCGCCTCGGCCTGGCACCCACCGGCGCTGAGGCAGACGGCGCCCTTGCGCAAGCCTGGTGGGCCGGGCTGGCGGAGAGCCAGATGCCGTTCGAACAGGCGTTCTTCGCCGCGTTCGGGGGGGAGCTGGGCCTCGAATTCGGCGAAGCCTTCGCCCCCGCCAGGGCGCTGCTGGCCGAACGCTCCCGGCCGGGCCGCCCGCGCCACGGCTATTTCGCGCAGCCGGCAGCCTGCACGCTGCTGATCGAGGAGGTGGAGGCGATCTGGGCCGCCATCGCCGAGCGCGACGACTGGTCGGTGTTCACCGCCAAGCTCGAGGCCATCCGCGAGATGGGCCAGGCGCTGGGGCTTGGCATGACGCCGGATTGCAGCAGCCCGGCTTGACGGCGCGAAACGCAGGGTGAGACGGTCGCCCGCACGGCGACGACCAGGCGCGAACCTGGCGGGCCACAGGGAGACCACGTCACCATGAACGACCCGGATGCAGCCATCGTCCGCAAGCTGACCTGGCGGCTCATGCCGTTGCTGACCTTCGGCTACTTCGTGGCGGTGCTAGACCGCTCGAACGTGGGCGTGGCGGCACTGACCATGAACCACGATTTGGGCCTGAGCATGACCGCGTTCGGCGTCGCGGCGGGGATCTTCTTCGTGCCCTACGTGGTGCTGGAGCTGCCCTCCAACCTCGCCTTGGCCCGCTTTGGCGCGCGGCTGTGGATGGCGCGGATCATGATCACCTGGGGGCTCATTTCGGCGGCGCACGCCCTGGTCTGGAACGCCACCAGCCTCTACGTGGCACGCGCGGCGCTGGGGGCGGCCGAGGCCGGGTTCGTGCCGGGCGTGATCTTCTACATCACGCTCTGGTTCCCCGCCGCCTATCGCGGCCGCATCATCGCCGCCTTCTTCATCGGCATCCCGATCGCGCTGGTGTTCGGCTCCCCCGTGTCGGGCCTGCTGCTGGGGTTGGACGGGGTGATGGGCCTGCATGGCTGGCAATGGATCTACCTGCTGGAGGCGGTGCCGGCGCTGGCCCTGGGCGTCGCCATCCCCTTCCTGCTGCCCAGCAATCCGCAGACCGCCACCTTCCTCACCGACGATGAGCGCACTCGCCTGGTGCGGCGCCTGGCGCTCGAGCAGCAGGAGCGCAGCGCCGGGCCGCAGCAAACGCTGTGGCGGTCCATCGTCAGCCCGCGCGTGCTGCTGCTGGCGCTGGCGTATTACGGGCTGACCAACCTCAACGGCGCGATCAGCACGTTCCTGCCACAAATCCTGCGCGAGCTCGGCGGCGTGAGCAACCTGCAGGCCAGCGCGCTCGCGGCCATCCCGTATGCGTTTGGCGCGGTCGGCATGGTGGTGCTGGGGCGGTTTGCCGACCAGCCGGGGCGGCGTGGCCTGGCCAACTACCTGGCGCTGGTGATCTCGGCGGTGGGCCTGCTCGCGGCCGCCGCCACCGACGACCCGGCGCTGAAGATGGCCGCCCTATGCTTCGGCGCGTTCGGCGTGTTCGCGGCCATGCCGGTGTTCTGGGGCCTGCCCACGGCGCTGCTGTCCGGCACCGCGGCGGCGGGCGGCATCGCCTTGGTGAACGCGCTCGGCAATCTCTCCAGCGTGGTCAACCCGTGGGTGATCGGCATGATTCGCGACTCGACCGGCAGCTTCAACGGCGGCCTGCTCTGGCTGGTGGGCATGGCGGTGATGTCCATCGGTGGCGTATCGCTCATCCTGTCGCTGTGGGGCAGCAACGCCAATCCCGTCCCCGGAATCCTGAAGGAGGCGCGCTGATGCGCATCACCGCCGTCCGTCTGCGCCGCCTGACCGGCACGTTGCCAACCCAGTCGCCGATTTGGGAGGACCGCCTGGTCCGCCCGATCGACGTGTACGACGAATACCGCCACCGCTTGGACTTCGAGGGCGGCGTGCAGGGCGCGGACGGCTTCCGCATCACGACCTTCTTCGTCGACATCGAGACCGATGACGGCGTGACCGGCCGCGCCGGGCCGGTGCCGGAAGGGGTGGCGTTCATCGTCGCGCGCAGCCTGCGCCGCCTGCTGCTGGGGCAGGACCCGATCGCTGGCGAGAAGCTGTGGGACCAGATGCACCGCTTCATGGTGCATGGCCGCCAGGGCGACGCGATGCTGGCGATCAGCGCGGTGGATTGCGCGCTGTGGGACTTGCGCGGCAAGTGGCTGGGCCAGCCAGTGTATCGCCTGCTCGGCGGCCCGACCCGCCCCGCCGTCCCCGCCTATGCCTCCATGCTCGGCTTCGCCGTGCTCGACCCGGCGCGGGTGCGCGAGCGGGCGCTGGAGTTCAAGGAGGCGGGCTACACCGGGCAGAAATGGTTTTTCCGCCACGGCCCGATGAGCGGCGCCGAGGGCCTGGCCAAGAACGTCGAACTGGTCCGCACCCTGCGCGAGGCGGTGGGCGAGGACTACGACCTGATGTTCGACTGCTGGCAGGCGATGGATGTGGGCTACGTCGAGCGCCTGGCGGAGCGCATCGCCGAGTACCGGCCGCGTTGGCTCGAGGAATGCGTGATGCCCGACCGCATCGACAGCTATCGCCGCCTGCGGGACCGGCTCGCCATTCCCTTGGCCGGGGCCGAGCACGAATACACGCGTTGGGGCTTCAAGCGCTTCATCGACGCCGGCGCGCTGGATGTGCTGCAGCCAGACATCTACTGGTGCGGCGGCCTGTCCGAGACGCTGAAGATCGCCGCATACGCCACCGCCCACGACCTGGTGGTCATCCCGCACGGCCACTCGAGCGGCGCCACGATCCACTTCTCCGTCATCCAGTCGCCGATCCATACGCCGATGCAGGAATACCTGGTGAAGTGGAACTCGATCCACCAGCACTTCCTGTTGACGCCGGTGCTGCCGCAGGCCGGCGCCATCCACGCGCCGAGCGAGCCCGGGTTGGGGATGGAGTTGGACGCCGGGAAGATCGAGACGGAGCACGAGGTGTTCGGGCCGGAGTGAAGCGCCACTCGCAGCGCGTCGCCCCGGCGCCGCCCCCCTCACCCAACCCTCTCCCAAAGGGAGAGGGCTTTTTCGTTTGGGTGGGGGTGTCGGCTTACGCGGCTTCGGCGAGGCGGCCGTTGATGATCAGGCCATCACGGTCGGCGCTGACGTGCACGGTGTCGCCGTCGCGGATGCTGCCGTCCAGCAACTGGCCGGCCAGCGGGTTTTGCAGCACGCGCTGGATCACCCGCTTCAGCGGCCGGGCGCCATACACCGGATCGTAGCCGGACTCGCCGAGCCAGTTGAGCGCGGGCTCGTCGAGCTCCAGCGCGATGTGCCGGTCGGCCAGCAACTGCTGCAGCCGCTCGAGCTGGATCTTCACGATGGCGGCCATGTCGGCGCGGGCCAGGCGCTGGAATTGCACGATCTCGTCCAGGCGGTTGAGGAACTCGGGGCGGAAATGCTCGCGCACCACCCGCATCACCTGGGCCTGCACCAGCGCAGTGCTGTCCCCCTCCGGCTGGGCGGCCAGCAGGTCGCTGCCCAGGTTCGAGGTCAGCACGATGATGGTGTTGCGGAAGTCCACCGTGCGGCCCTGCCCGTCGGTGAGCCGGCCGTCGTCCAGCACCTGCAGCAAGACGTTGAAGACGTCCTCGTGCGCCTTTTCCACCTCGTCGAACAGGATCACCTGGTAGGGGCGGCGCCGCACTGCCTCGGTTAACACGCCGCCCTCGTCGTAGCCGATGTAGCCGGGCGGGGCGCCGATCAGGCGGCTGACGGCGTGCTTCTCCATGAACTCGCTCATGTCGATGCGCACCATCGCGCGGTCGTCGTCGAACAGGAAGGCGGCCAGCGCCTTGGTGAGCTCGGTCTTGCCGACGCCGGTCGGGCCCAGGAACAGGAAGGAGCCGATCGGGCGGTTCGGGTCCTGCAGCCCGGCGCGGGCGCGGCGCACGGCGTTGGCCACTGCGAGCAGCGCTGGCTCCTGCCCCACCACGCGGCGGCGCAGCTCGTCCTCCATGCGCAGCAGCTTGCTCCGTTCGCCCTCGAGCATCCGGTCCACCGGCACGCCGGTCCAACGGCTGACCACGCCGGCGATTTGGTCCTCTGTGACCGCCTCGTTCACCAGGTTGCCGTCCGCCTGGTGCTCGTTGATCTGGCGTTCGAGCTGCGGGATCACGCCGTACATCAGCTCGGAGGCGCGACCGAGGTCACCGCGGCGCTGCGCCACCTCCACCTCGCTGCGGGCGGTGTCGAGCTGCTCCTTGAGCTTCTGCGACCCGGCGAGCTTGTCCTTCTCGGCGTGCCAGGCGGCGGTCATCGCGTCGGACCGCTCCTCGATGTCGGCCAGCTCCCCTTCGAGCTTGGACAGGCGCTCGCGTGACGCCGGGTCGTCCTCCCGTCGCAGGGCCTCGCGCTCGATCTTGAGCTGCAGCAGACGGCGGTCGAGTTCGTCGAGCGCCTCGGGCTTGCTGTCCACCTGCATGCGCAGGCGGCTGGCGGCCTCGTCCATCAGGTCGATCGCCTTGTCCGGCAGGAAGCGGTCGGCGATGTAGCGGTTGGACAGCGTGGCGGCGGCCACCAGCGCGCCATCGGTGATGCGCACGCCGTGATGCAGCTCGTATTTCTCCTTGATGCCGCGCAGGATGCTGATCGTGTCGGACACCGAGGGCTCGCCCACGAACACCGGCTGGAAGCGCCGTGCGAGGGCCGCGTCCTTCTCGACGTGCTTGCGGTATTCGTCGAGCGTGGTGGCGCCGATGCAGTGCAGCGCGCCGCGGGCCAGCTCGGGCTTCAGCAGGTTGGAGGCGTCCATCGCGCCGTCCGCCCGGCCGGCGCCGACCAGGGTGTGCATCTCGTCGATGAACAGGATGACTTCGCCGGCGCTGGCCTCGATCTCCTTCAGCACCGCCTTCAGCCGCTCCTCGAATTCGCCGCGATATTTGGCGCCCGCCACCAGCGCGCCGAGGTCGAGCGCCATCACCCGCTTGTTGCGCAGCGATTCCGGCACGTCGCCGTTGACGATGCGCAGCGCCAGGCCTTCCACGATGGCGGTCTTGCCCACACCGGGTTCGCCGATCAGCACCGGGTTGTTCTTGGTGCGGCGGGCCAACACCTGCACGGCGCGGCGGATTTCCTCGTCGCGGCCGATCACCGGGTCGAGCTTGCCCTCGCGCGCAATGGCGGTGACGTCCCGCGCATACTTGTTGAGCGCGTCAAAGTTGCTCTCGGCGTTGGCGTTGGTCACCTTGCGGCCGCGGCGGATGTCCTCGACCGCCTTGTCCAGCGCCTGGGGCGTGGCGCCGACCTGGCGCAGGATGCGGGCGCCCGGGCCATCCGCGGCGGCGATGGCCAGCAGCAGCCGGTCTTGCGCCACGTACTCGTCGCCCGCCTTCTGGGCCTCACGCTCGGCGCCGTCGAGCACGCGCACCAGGTCGGGCGTGAGCTGCGGCTGGCCGCTGCCGCCGCCCGACACGCGTGGATTGCGCGCGACTTCGGCGTCAATCGCGGTTTGGGCGGCCTTCGAGTCGGCTCCGGCGGCGCGCAACAGGCCGGCGGCGGCGCCCTCCTCGTCGTCCAGCAGCGCCTTCAACAGGTGCTCGGTGGTGATGCGCTGGTGGTAGTCCCGCAGCGCAATGGTTTGCGCGGCCTGCAGGAATCCCCGGCTGCGCTCAGTAAATTTCTCGATGTTCATTCTGTCCCTCTCACTCAGGCGACAAACGGCTTTGGCACGTCCCTCTAAAGGCGGCGTGCCGTGGCTAGAACATGGGAACTGGGGAAGCCCCGCTCAAGGCCTCGTCAGCTATCGGCGGAGGCGGCCTCACGGGCTTGGGCCGGGCAGTCGATTGCCAGGTTCATCGCGCTGGAGACGAGCGCCACGTGGGTGAAGGCCTGCGGGAAGTTGCCGGTCAGGCGCTTGCTCTCCGGGTCGTATTCCTCGCTCAGCAAGCCGACGTCGTTGCACAATTCGAGCAGGCGCTGGAACAGGCTGTGGGCTTCCTCGTCGCGACCCTGCATGTGCAGGTTGTCGACCAGCCAGAACGAGCACGGCAGGAAGCAGCCCTCGCCGGGCGGCAGGCCGTCGGAGCCGCCGGTGGTGCGGTAGCGCAGCACGAAACCGTCTTGCATCAGCTCGCGCTCGATCGCCGCGGTGGTGCTCTTCACCCGCGGGTCGGTGTGGGGCAGGAACCCGGTGAGCGGGATGAGCAGCAGGGCGGCGTCGAGTTCATCGGTGTCGTAATGCTGCACGAAGCTGTTCTTGCCCTTGTGGAAGCCCTTCTCGCAA
Source organism: Acetobacteraceae bacterium (assembly GCA_965199105.1). Classification (GTDB taxonomy): domain Bacteria; phylum Pseudomonadota; class Alphaproteobacteria; order Acetobacterales; family Acetobacteraceae; genus LMUY01. Next base: position 233,638 of record CBDAQO010000002.1, read on the forward strand.
ACGTCGGCGTGGATCTGGTCGCGGACCGCCGCCCAATGCTCCTTTGGCCCGGGCAGCCCGTGCGCCTCGGCATCCTTCACCATGCGGTCGAACGCCACCCATACCGACACCTTGGAGTAGACGAACTGCTTGCGGCCGCCGCGGGTCTCCCAGATGCCCTCGTCGGGCTGCTGCCAGATGGTCTCGAGGTGCTCCACGATGCTGCATTGGAGCTGCCAGCTTGCCGGTGCATCGACCAGCCCGCCTTGGCGGGCGAGATGCAGCGCCTGGAACAGCTCCCCGTAGATGTCCAACTGGACCTGCGCGGAGGCGGCGTTGCCCACCCGCACCGGTGCCGCCCCTTGGTAGCCCGGTAGCCAACTCACCTCCCACTCGGCAAGGCGGCGCTCGCCGGACAGGCCATACATGATCTGGATTTGGTCCGGGCTGCCGGCCACGCTGCGGTGCAGCCAGGCGCGCCACTCGCCCGCTTCCTCGTAGTAGCCCGACTGCATCAGCGCGAAGAGCGTGATGGTGGCGTCCCGCAGCCAGCAGTAGCGGTAGTCCCAGTTGCGGTTGCCGCCGAGCTTCTCGGGCAGCGAGGTGGTGACGGCGGCGACGATCCCGCCGGTGGGGTGGTAGGTCAGCGCCTTCAACACCCGCAGCGAGAGGGCGACTTCCTTCTCGTAGTCGCCCTTGTAGCTGCCGCGGCTGGACCACGCGGTCCAATACGCCTCGGTGTCGGTCAGCATCCGCTCGGCATCGACCGGCGAGGGCGCTGGCATGTGCGACGCCGCATACGTCAGCGTCATCGGCACGCGCTGGCCAGCGGCGATGGTGAAGTCCGCCACCGTCTGCATGTCCCGGCCCTCGGTCGGCAGCTCCGTTCGCAGCAGGCACATATGCGGCCCGGCGATCGCCTGGATGGTGGTGTCGTCCAGCCGCGTGACCCAGGGGACGGACGAGCCGTAGTCGAACCGCAGGCTCAACGCCATCGTCATCGCGACCTCGCCGCCACGGCCCTCGACGATGCGGATCAGCGTGGAGTTCAGCGCTTCCGGCACCATGAAGTCGATTAGCGCCACGGTGCCGGTCGGCGTCTCGAACACCGTCTCGAGCACCAGGCCGCTGTCCCGATAGGAGCGGGTGACGCGGGTGACCTCGCCGGCGGGCTGCAACAGCCAGCGGCCGTGTTCATCGGTGCCAAGCAAGGCGGCGAGGCAGGCGTCGCTGTCGAACCGGGGCCAGCAAAGCCAGTCGATCGAGCCGTTGCGGCCGACGAGGGCAGCGGTGTTGCAGTCGCCCACCATGGCGTAGTCTTCGATTGGAAGCGGCTGATAGGGCGTCGGCATGAATGAAGCTCCGTGGCCGATTGCCTACGCGGCGGGACACAAACCGTTCCGACACGAGCTAAGCTTAAGCTATTCGCTTGACATTCCTCCACCGTCGCCAGATATGCGCGGCGAGACATACGCCCGCGCCGAAAGGCGATCCCGTTGGCTTGGCCCGCAGCGGGCGGCAAATCGATCACCATCGGATCCTGTTATTGAACGAAACGAACATCGCACCGGCGGACACCCCCGCGCAGCCGGCACCCGAGTTGCCAGCGGACGACGCCATGGCCGCCCCTGAGGCGGCTGACGTGGCGGCGGCTGTGCCGCATGACATGTCCGAGACAGTGGCTGAGGTCACGGCAACGCCGGATGCCGAACCCGAGCCTGCGGATGCGACCCACAGCGAGCCTTGGGCCGCCGAGGGCAGGTCCGCGGACGAAACGACTGAGGTCGCCTCGGAAGCCGCGATCGAGCCTGCGCCGCTGGCCGTGGTCGAGCGCACGGTGTTTGCCGACCTTGGCCTGTCCGAGCCGCTGCTGCGCGCCATCGCCGACATCGGCTACCTGCATCCCACGCCAATCCAGGAACAGGCGATCCCGTTCGTGCTGATGGGCCGCGACGTGTTGGGCGTGGCGCAGACCGGCACCGGCAAGACCGCCTCCTTCACCCTGCCGATGATGGACATCCTGGCCGGCAGCCGCGCCCGCGCCCGCATGCCACGCTCCGTCATCCTGGAGCCGACGCGCGAGCTGGCCCTGCAGGTGGCGGAGAACTTCCAGCAATACGCCAAATACCTGAAGCTAAATCACGCGCTGCTGATCGGCGGCGAGAGCATGTCCGAACAGAAGGACGCGCTGATGAAGGGCGTGGATGTGCTGATCGCCACGCCGGGCCGCATGATCGACCTGTTCGAGCGCGGCGGCCTGCTGATGACGGACGCGCGCATCCTGGTGATCGACGAGGCGGACCGGATGCTGGACATGGGGTTTATCCCCGACGTGGAGCGCATCGTCGCCATGCTGCCGCAGAACCGGCAAACGCTGTTCTTCTCCGCCACCATGGCGCCCGAAATCAAGCGGCTGGCGGACGCGTTCCTACAGAACCCGAAGATGATTACGGTGTCGCGCCCCGCTTCGGTCGCGACCACCATCGTGGCCGGGTTGGTGATGGTGGCGGAGACCGAGAAGCGGGAGGCGCTGCGCCGGCTGATCCGCGCCGAGCAGGTGCAGAACGCGCTGATCTTCTGCAACCGCAAGATCGAGGTGGACATCCTCTACAAGTCGCTGAAGCGGCACGAGTTCAGCGTCGGCGCCCTGCACGGGGACCTGTCGCAGAGCGAGCGGACGGCGACCATGGCCAAGTTCAAGGCCGGCGAGTTGCGCCTGATGGTGTGCAGCGACGTGGCGGCGCGCGGGGTGGACATCAGCGGCCTGTCGCACGTGTTCAACTTCGACGTGCCGCATCATGCCGAGGATTACGTGCACCGGATCGGGCGCACCGGCCGCGCCGGGTTGACCGGGCATGCCTTCACGCTGGCCACGCCCGAGGATCGGCTGGCGGTGGAGGCGATCGAGAAGCTGGTGGGAGCCACCATCCCGCGCATCGGTGTGGACGGGCTCGAGGCGGCGGAGTGGGCGGAAGGCGACGGCCGCAAGCGCCGGGGCCGTGGCCGCACCCCCGCCAAGCCGGAGCCGCGCCGCGCCGAAAGCCGGGAGCGCAAGCCTGCCGTGGAAGAGGAGCCCGCGCCCCGCCGCGGTCGCTCGCCACGCCCGGAGCCAGCCGAAGCCGCGCCGCGGGAGCGCCGCCCGCGCGAGCCGGCGCCGGTGGTTGCGCGCGACATGGCACCGCGCCCGCCGCGCCGGGAAGGCCGCTACCGCGACGACGACCTCGGCCCGGCGGTGCAGGGCTTTGGGGATGACGTGCCGGCTTTCATGCTGATCCGCTCGCCGGCGCGCAGCCCGACGGCAGGCCGTGCGGAGGAGTCCGGCGCGTGAACGTGATGGCGCCCGCGCCGCGCACCCGCCCGCTCGGGCCGTTCACCTGGGACGACGCGCTGTTGCTGGAGGACCAGCTCACGGCAGACGAGCGCGCCATCCGCGACGCCGCGCGCGAGTTCTGCCAGGGGGTGCTGTTCCCGCGCATCCTGCTGGCCAACCGGCACGAGCGGTTCGACCGCGAGATCATGAACGAGCTCGGCGAAATGGGCTTCCTCGGCGCCACGCTCGACGGCTATGGCTGCGCCGGCGCGTCCTACGTCGCCTACGGGTTGATCGCGCGCGAAGTGGAGCGGGTGGACAGCGGCTATCGCTCGGCCTTTTCGGTGCAGTCGTCGCTGGTGATGTTCCCGATCTGGGCGTTTGGTTCGGACGAGCAGCGGGAGCGCTTCCTGCCCAAGCTGCGCACTGGCGAGCTGGTCGGCTGCTTCGGCCTCACCGAGCCGGATGCCGGGTCCGACCCGGCGTCGATGCGCACGCGGGCGCGCAGCGTGGATGGCGGCTACTGCGTGAGCGGGTCCAAGACCTGGATCACCAACTCGCCCATTGCCGACGTGTTCGTGGTCTGGGCCAAGGACGACAGCGGCGCCATCCGCGGCTTCCTCCTGGAGCGCGGCATGGCTGGGCTGACCGCGCCTGCCATCGAGGGCAAGTTCAGCCTGCGCGCGTCCAAGACCGGCATGATCATGATGGACGACGTGTTCGTGCCGGAGGCCAACCTGCTGCCCGGCGTGACCGGTTTGCGCGGCCCGTTCTCCTGCCTCAACAACGCACGCTACGGCATCGCCTGGGGCACGCTCGGGGCGGCGGAGTTCTGCTGGCATGCCGCGCGGGACTACACCCTGGGCCGCATGATGTTCGGCCGCCCGCTGGCCGCGACCCAGTTGGTGCAGAAGAAGCTGGCCGATATGCAGACCGAAATCACGCTCGGGCTGCAAAGCGTGCTGCGGCTGGGGCGGCTGATGGACGAGCACCGCGCGGCGCCCGAGATGATCAGCCTGTGCAAGCGCAATTCCTGTGGCAAGGCGCTGGCGATCGCGCGCGAGGCGCGGGACATGCACGGCGGCAACGGCATTTCGGACGAATACCACGTCATCCGCCACGTGATGAACCTCGAGGCGGTGAACACCTACGAGGGCACGCACGACGTGCACGCGCTGATCCTCGGGCGGGCGCAGACCGGCCTGTCCGCGTTCGGCGGCTGAGCCCGGCGGCCCCGAAAGGGGGCGAAACGCCCGCGCCGCTCACGATCAGCCAGGTCGGCGCGGATGGCGACGGCTTGGCGGCCCTGCCCGATGGCGCTGCAGTCTACCTGCCCTACACCCTGCCCGGCGAGACCGTCTCCCCTGGCGCGCTGACCCGGCGGGGCCAGGGCTGGACCGCGGACGCCACAGTACTCACCGCCTCGCCCGAGCGCGCCACCCCGCCCTGCCCGCATTTCGGCGCGTGCGGCGGGTGCACCCTGCAGCACTGGGCGGACGCGCCGTATGCGGCTTGGAAAGCGGCCCAGCTTGCCGCCGCGCTGGCCCGCGCGGGCTTCGACGCGGCCGCCATCGCACCGCTCGCCCGCACCCCGCCGGCCGACCGCCGCCGCGTCGATCTGGGGCTGGAGCGCGCCGGCGGCACCGTGCGCGTCGGCCTGCACCGGCATCGCGGCCGGGAGCTGGTGGACCTGCACACCTGCCTCGTCCTGGACCCGGCCTTGGTGGCCCTGATCGCCGCCCTGCGCCACCACCTGCCGGCGATCGGCGGGCTGCGCCGCACCGGGTCGGCGGTGGCCAACCTGCTGGACACCGGGATCGACCTGCTGCTGCGCACCGATGGCCTGCTCAGCGCCGCCGACCGCAGCCGGTTCGCCGCCTTGGCGCAAGAGGCCGGGCTTTGCCGGATCGCGTGGGCGCAAGGCGGCGGCGCGGCGGAAGTCGCCAGCCAGGCCGAGCCGGCCCGGATCACGCTGGCCGGCGCCACGGTGGAGCCGCCGCCGGGCGCGTTCCTGCAGGCGTCGCGTCACGGCGAGGCGGCCATCACCGCTGCCGTGCTGGCGGGGCTGCCGAAGCGGGCGCGGCGCAACCGCGTCGTCGAGCTCTACGCCGGCTGCGGCACGCTCACCTTCGCCATGGCGGAGCGGGCGCGCGTGGTGGCCTATGAGGGGGACGCGGACGCCGCGGCGGCGTTGCGGCGCGCGGTTGCGGGGCGCCCGGTCGAGGTGCATCAACGCGACCTGACGCGCCAGCCGCTGTCCATCAAGGAGCTGACGGGCGCCATGGCCGTAGTGCTCGATCCGCCGTTTGCCGGAGCCGCGGCGCAGATGGCGGCCATCGCCGGGTCGGGCGCGGCGAGCGTGGTCTACGTCAGTTGCAACCCTGCCGCCCTGGCGCGGGACGCACGTGCGTTGCGAGCGGCGGGCTACGGGTTGCACCTGGCCATGCCCGTCGACCAGTTCCTGTGGTCGGCCGCGGTGGAAAGCGTGTGCGTATTCACCAAGCCGGGCCGGCATGCCCACTAGCGCGTCCGGCCGCGTGCTGGTGCTGGGCAATGCCGGGCTGGACCTGACCATTCAGGTCCCGCGCCTGCCCCGCCCCGGGGAGACGCTGGTGGGCGGTCTGCGAACCCGCGCACCGGGCGGCAAGGGGCTGAACCAGGCGGTGGTGGCGGCCCGGGCGGGCGCTGCGGTGCAGTTCCTGGCCGCGGTCGGGCAGGACGCGGAGGCCGACGCCGTGGCGGCCGCGCTGGCGAACGAGGCGCTGCCAGCCCGGCTGGTGCGCTTAGCGGTGCCGACCGACCTCTCGCTGATCCTGGTGGACGCGGCGGGCGAGAACAGCATCGTCACCGCCGGTGCCTGTGCCGATGCGCTGCCGCCCGAGGTCGCGGCCGAGTTCGGCGCCAGCGCGGCGCCCGGCGATCTGTTCCTGGTGCAAGGCAACCTGTCCTTGGCCAGCACGCTCGCCGGGGTGGCGGCGGCGCAGGCGCACGGGGCGCGGGTGCTGCTCAACACAGCACCGCTGCGGTGGGACCCAGCGAGCCTGCTGCCGCACTGCGCCTTCGTGCTGGCCAACGCGGGCGAGGCGGCGGCAATCACCGGGCTGGACGGGCCAGACGCCGCGCAAGCGCTGCACCGGGCGGGCGCAGCCATCGCCGTCGTGACCTGCGGCGGCGCCGGCTGCCACTGGGCGAGTGCTGCGGGCGCCGGAGCCTGCCCCGCCACCCCGGCCGTGGTGGTGGACACGACTGGCGCCGGGGATACGTTCTGCGGCGTGCTGGCGGCAGCGCTGGTGATGGGGCTCGATTGGGCGAACGCCATCGCGGCGGCGAGCCGGGCGGCCGCCATCACCGTCTCCCGGCCCGGCGCGTTCGCCGCACTGCCCACTGCGGCCGAACTCGGATCAGCCCGCCGCTAGCGTCTCGAGCGCGGCCCGGCGGTCGAACAGGCGCAACAGCAGGCGCGCGGCGCGGCCCCGCTCGCTGGTCAACTCCGGGTCCTTGTTGAGCAGCACCTCGGCGTCCTGGTTGGCGGTGCGCAACAGGCCGTCCTGCGCCTCCGGGTCCGACAGGCGGAAGCCCGGCAGGCCGGATTGGCGCTTGCCCAGCAAGTCGCCGCCACCGCGCAGGCGGAAATCCTCGTCCGCGATGGCAAACCCGTCCTCGGTGTCGCGCAGCAGCAGCAGGCGTCGACGGGCCGTCTCGGTCAGCCCGTCGTCATGCAGCAGCAGGCAGTAGCTCTGCGCCGCGCCCCGCCCGACCCGGCCGCGTAACTGGTGCAACTGGGCCAGGCCGAACCGCTCGGCATGCTCGATCACCATCACGCTGGCGCCGGGCACGTCCACCCCCACCTCGATGACGGTGGTGGCAACCAGCAGGCGGCTCTGCCCGGCGGCGAACCCGGCCAATGCCGCGTCCCGCATCGCGGTGTCCTGCTGGCCATGCGCCAGCGCCACGCGGGCGCCGAAGCGGTGGCGCAGCTCGGCGAAGCGGGCTTCGGCGGCCGCCACGTCCAGCACCATGCTGTCGGACACCAGCGGGCAGACCCAGAACACCTGCTCGCCTCGGTCCAGCGCCCGCCCGATCCCCTCCACCACGCCCTCCAGCGTGCCGAGCGAGTGCAGGCTGGTGCGGATGGGCTGGCGGCCGCCGGGCTTCTCGGTGAGGCGGCTGACGTCCATCTCGCCCCACTGGGTGAGCAGCAGGGTGCGTGGGATGGGCGTGGCGGTCATCACCAGCAGGTCGGTGCGCGCGCCCTTGCCGCCCAGCAGCAGCCGCTGTTCCACGCCGAAGCGGTGCTGCTCGTCGATCACCGCCAGGCCAAGGTCGCGGAACTCCACGCCTTCCTGGAACAGCGCATGGGTGCCGACCACGAGTGGCAGCCGGCCGTTGCCCAGCGCCAGCAGCAGGTTGCGCCGCGCCGCGCCGGTGACCGAGCCGGTGAGCAGCCCCACCGGGCAGGGCGCCAGGCGCTCGAGCGTGCGCAGATGCTGCTTGGCCAGCACCTCGGTGGGCGCCATCAGGGCCGCCTGCGCCCCCGCCTCCACCGCGGCCAGCATGGCGAGCAGCGCCACCAGGGTCTTGCCGCTGCCCACATCCCCCTGCAGCAGGCGCAACATGCGGCGCGGCGCGGCCAGGTCGGCGCCGATCTCGCCCGCGGCGCGCTGCTGGCTGGGCGTGAGCGGCAGGCCGAAGCGGTGCAGGGTTTCGGCTTGCAGCCGCCCGGTGGCCACCAGCGCCCGGCCCGGCCGGTGCCGCTCGCGCGCCTTCATCCAGGCCATCGCGAGCTGGTGCGCCAGCATCTCGTCGTAGCCCAGCCGGGCGCGCAGCAGCGGCGAGGGCGGTTGCGTGGGCGCTTGCAGCCCGAGCAGCGCCGCGCGGAAGCTCGGCCAGCCGCGTTGCCGCAGCAAGGGCGGGTCGTGCCACTCCGGCAGCTCCGGCACGCGAAGGGTGGCGGCGGCCATGGCGGCGCGCAGCTCGCGGGCGGAAAGCCGGGCAGTCATCGGCCACACCGGATCGACCGGGGGGATGAGGTCGGCCTGCTCGGGCGGCACCGCGTAGGCCGGGTCCCGCATCGAGAGCCGGTTGCCGAACGCCTCCACCCGGCCGTTCACCACCCAGGCGCTGCGGGCGGGCGCGCGGATGACGGCGCCGAGCCGCTGCTTCTCCCAGATCGCCAGTTCGGCAAACGCGCTGCCGTCCGTCACCCGGGTGCGCCAGGGATGGGTGGGCTTGCTGGCCGGTTCGTGCCCGGCGAGCTCGACCCGCCACGTGACTACGCTGCCCGGCAGGGTGTCCTTGATGCTGGCGCAGGTGCGGCGGTCGATGAAGCTGTCCGGCAGGTGGAACAGCACGTCGCGCACGCGGGCGCCGCCGGTGAGCCGGGCCAGCTTGTCCGCAGTAGCGGGGCCGACGCCGGGCAGCTCGGTGATCGGGGCGAGCAGGGGGGCAAGCGGGTCGTCCAACGGCGGCCTGGTCCTCGCGGGGAGACGCTGGCTTAGCAGGCTGCTGAACAAAGCTGACGGTGGAGGATGGTCATCTCCGGCCGGCTTTTTTCATGTTTTACCGTGGCCGTTTTGCGCTGGGCTCTGGTTGTGCAGAGCCATTCGGCGCTGCTTGCCGGGTGCCGAACACCGATCACGCGGGCCTTCCCGTCAGCAGCCTAGGCAGGCGGATCAGGTTGTAGGCAGTGACAGCGAGGTCGAATTGCCAACCGACCCGTTCGCGGCCGCGATGCTTGGTCTGTCGTAATCCGGCCGCCCCTTTGATCCAGCCGAACACCTCTTCAATCCGCTTGCGCGTCCGCTGGCTTGCGGCATAGCCCGCATGCCGCATCGTGCGCCCATCCACGCCCGAGCCGCGCCGGACACCCAGCTTCGACACCCGGCCATCGACCGCGACATGCGGCGTGACCCGGCGCGCCCGCAATGCGGCGATGAAGCCGGCAACGTCATAGCCCTTGTCCGCGCCCAACGTGATCCGGCGGCCCGGCGCCACCCTGTCCACTAAGGCAAGGGCCGCGTCGCGTTCGGCCGTGCCGGTCGCGTGGGTCAGGCAGCTCTGGGCGACAAGCCCGTTGCGGTTCTCCATCAGCACATGACCCGCATACGCCATGATGCTGGCCTGTCCGTCCGACTTGCGCGCCAACCGGGCATCGGGGTCGGTGATGCTGGCATGCGTCTCGTTGCTGCGCTTCTGGCCTCGCCAGTTGCGCTCGGCGTTGCGGCCCGATGGCGGCGCGTCCGGGCCATCGCCGGGCGGCGGCTCGGCGTTGGAGCCGGGTTTCGGCTGGAACGACTTATGGCTGGCCCAGGCCTGGATGAGCGTGCCGTCGACCGAGAAGTGCTCGTGCGACATAAGCGCCTTGATCCGAGGCTGCGCGACCACGGCCGCAAGCAGGCGTTGGGCCACGTCGCCGTCCAGCAGGCGGTCGCGGTTCTTGCTGAACGTGCTTGCATCCCACATCGGCGCATCCATCGACAGCCCGACGAACCAGCGGAACAGCAGGTTATAGTCCAGTTGCTCCATCAATTGACGCTCGGACCGGATGGAATAGAACGCCTGCAACAGCAGCGCCCGCAACAGCTTCTCGGGCGCAATGCCGGGGCGGCCTACCCGCGCATACAGCCGATCAAACTCCGGCGACAACACGTCGAGAGCCTCGTCCACCACGGCGCGGATCAGCCGCAACGGATGGTCGGGCGGCACGCGAGCCTCGCAACTCACGTAGCTGAACAAGGCCCCAGTCTGCTCGTCGCCGCCCCGCATCGTCGTTCTCCGCTGCTAGCGCAGCGAATCACAATCAACGACAACCGGCGAGGAGTTTTTCAGCAGCCTGTTAGAGCACAACGGCACCGGAGGGGAGCCGGGCCGAGCGGTCAGGCCGCGGTATGGGCCGGCGTGCGGTCGCGCAACACGTCCCGCATCGTGTATCCACCGGCACCGGCCGACATCGCGGCAAGGGCGAACCAGGTGATGGCGTAGACCAGGTGGCTGTTGGGCAGGGTGGTGACGGTCAACCCGCCCACCGGCCCGGGCGCCCCGGGGCTGGCCGCGGCGTCGATGAAGTAGGGGGCGGTTTGGGCGAGATGCTGCGCCTGCGCGATGGCAGCGACGTCCCGCGAGTACCAGCGGTTGGCCGCCGGGTCGTTGCTGCGCAGGAAGCCGCCTTTCGGCTCGGTGACGCGCAACAGCCCGGTGACGGTGGCGTGCGGCGCATCGGCTCCCTCGCCCTGCGCGACGAGGCCGGGCTGGTCGGGCGGAACGAAGCCGCGGTTGACCAGGATGGTGAAGCCGGCGTCGGTCTGCAGCGGCGTCATCACCCAATCACCGCTGCCGAGCTCAGTCACGGCTTGCACCAACGTGGTGCGGTCGTTGAGGAACACGCCGGTGGCGATGACCCGGCGGTATGCGTCGGCCTTGGCCGTCACGCCGGGCCAAGCCGCCGGGCCGGGTGGCGCGACCGGGGCGGCATGGATGCGCGCGTCGATCTCGGCGATGAGCCCGAGCTTCCAGGCGCGGCGATGGACCTGCCACACACCGAGCGTCGAAAACCCCGCCACCAGGACCACCGTGGTCAGCGCGATCAGCACCAGCTCCCGCACCAGGCGGCGCGGCCTGGAGAGACCGCGCACGGCGGTCACGGCATCTGGCTCATATCGTGCGCGGACATCGGCATCATGTTGTCAGTGAGGTGGTACATCACCCAGAGCGTGCCGCTGAGCGAGATGGCGATCACCACGACGGTGAACATCAGCGCCATCATGGTCCAGCCGCCCTCGGAGCGCGTGTCCATGTGCAGGAAGCAGACCATGTGGACCAGGATTTGCACGAAGGCGAACCCTACGACGGCGATGGCGGTGCCCTGCTTGCTGTCCAGCGCGCCCGACATCACCAGCCAGAACGGGATGGCGGTCAGGATGATGGACAGGACGAAGCCCAGCACGTAGGTGCGCTGCGACCCGTGCGACCCGTGCGCCGGGCCGTTCAGGACATGGGGGTCGGCGGTGTGTTCGTGCGCGCTCATCGCAGCATTCCCAGCAGATAGACGAAGGTGAACACGCCGATCCAGATCACGTCCAGGAAGTGCCAGAACAGGCTGAGGCACATCAGTCGGCGGCGGTTGGCCTGGATGAGGCCGTAGCGCCCGATCTGCGTCATCAGCGTGACCAGCCAGATCAGCCCGAACGTGACGTGCAGCCCGTGCGTGCCGACCAGGGTGAAGAAGGCGGACAGGAAGCCGCTGCGCTGCGGCGTGGCGCCCTCGGCGATCAGGTGGTGGAACTCGGAAAACTCGATGCCGAGGAAGGCCAGGCCGAACAGGCCGGTGATGGCGAGCCAGATTTGGGTGGCGCCACGCTTGCCGTCGTTCATCGACAGCATGGCGAAGCCGTAGGTGATGGACGAAAGCAGTAGCATCGACGTGTTGACCGCCACCAGCGGCAGTTCGAACAGGTCCTTCGGCGCCGGGCCAGCCGCGTAGTTGCCGCCCAGCACGCCGTAGACGGCGAACAACATCGCAAAGATGAGGCAGTCGCTCATCAGGTAGATCCAGAAGCCTAGCAGCGTGCTGGCGCCTTCTTCGTGCTCATGCTCGTCGAGCACGAAGAAAGCGGGCGGCGCGTCCGAAACCTGGGGGCGGTCGTCGAGCAGGACATCCGACATGGTCTACTCCCCCGCCATGAAGACGCTGTTGCGCGAGGCCTCGGTCGCGGCCACCGTGTCGGCCGCGATGTCGAAGTCCCGGTTGTAGTTGAAGGTGTGGCCGATGCTGACCACGAACAGCGCGATCACGCACAGCGCCGCCAACCACCACACGTACCAGATCATGGCGAAGGCGAACACGCCGCTGAGCCCGGCCAGGATAACGCCCGTGCCCGTATTCTTGGGCATGTGGATGGGCCGGAAACCGCCCATCGGGCGACGGAAGCCGCGCCGCTTCATGTCCTCCCAAGCGTCCAGGTCATGGACGATCGGGGTAAACGCGAAGTTGTAGGCCGGCGGCGGCGACGAGGTGGACCACTCCAGCGTGCGGCCGTTCCACGGGTCCCCGGTGAGGTCGCGCAGCGCCACGCGGTCCCGGATGCTGACATAGAACTGGATCAGCATAGAGAGGATGCCCAGCGCGATCAGTGCCGCACCGAATGCCGCGATGACGAACCAGATTTGCAGCGACGGGTCGTCGAAGTGCCGCAGACGCCGGGTCACGCCCATCAGGCCGAGCACGTAGAGCGGCATGAAGGCGAAGTAGAACCCTGTGGTCCAGAACCAGAACGACATCTTGCCCCAGAACTGGTTGAGCTTGAACCCGAAGGCCTTGGGGAACCAGTAGTTCAGCCCGGCGAACAGGCCGAACAGCACGCCGCCGATGATGACGTTGTGGAAGTGCGCCACCAGGAACAGGCTGTTGTGCAGGATGAAGTCCGCCGGCGGAACGGCCAGCAGCACGCCCGACATGCCGCCAATGACGAAAGTGAGCATGAAGGCAACCGTCCACATCATCGGCAGCTCGAAGCGGATGCGGCCGCGATACATGGTGAATAGCCAGTTGAAGATCTTGGCGCCGGTCGGGATCGAGATCACCATCGTGGTGATGCCGAAGAACGAGTTGACGCTGGCGCCCGAGCCCATGGTGAAGAAGTGGTGCAGCCAGACGACGTAGGCCAGGATGGTGATGACCACCGTCGCGTAGACCATCGACGTGTAGCCGAACAGCTTCTTGCCGGAGAACGTCGCGGTCACTTCCGAGTAGATGCCGAACACGGGCAGGATGAGGATGTAGACCTCGGGATGGCCCCAAATCCAGATCATGTTCACGTACATCATCGGGTTGCCGCCGAAGTCGTTGGTGAAGAAGTTGGTGCCGACATAGCGGTCGAGCGACAACAGGGCGAGCACGACGGTCAGCACCGGGAAGGCGGCGGTGATGAGGATGTTGGTGCACAGCGCCGTCCAGGTGAACACGGGCATGCGCATCATCGTCATGCCCGGCGCGCGCATCTTCACGATGGTGGCGATGAGGTTCACGCCCGACAGCAGCGTGCCGATGCCGGCCACCTGCAGCGACCAGATGTAGTAGTCGACGCCAACGTCCGGGCTGTAGCCGCTGCCGGACAGCGGGGGGTAGGCCAGCCAGCCGGTGCGGGCGAACTCGCCGACGAACAGCGACATCATCACCACGGCGGCACCGGCAGCGGTGAGCCAAAAGCTCAGGTTGTTCAGGAACGGAAACGCCACGTCCCGCGCGCCGATCTGCAACGGGACCACGAAGTTCATCAGCCCGACCACCAGCGGCATGGCCACGAAGAAGATCATGATCACGCCATGGGCGGTGAACACCTGGTCGTAGTGGTGCGCCGGCAGGTAGCCCTGGTCACTGCCGAAGCTGATCGCCTGCTGCAGCCGCATCATGATGGCGTCGGAGAAGCCGCGCAGCAGCATGACCAGGCCGAGCACGATGTACATCACGCCGATGCGCTTGTGGTCCACGCTGGTGAACCACTCCTTCCACAGATACGGCCAAACGCGGAAGTAGGTAAGCGTGCCGAGCAGCGCGGTGCCGCCGAGCGCCACCATGATGAACGTCACGAGCACGATCGGTTCGTGGTACGGCAAGGCCTCGAGGGTGAGGCGGCCGAAGATTGGGCTAAAGGGCTGGGCTGCGAACATGATGGTCCACCGTGTCAGATGCGATCGGTCAGCCGGCCGTGCGGTCGACGGCTGCCGTGCGGGAAGAGTGTGCGTGGGCGCCGAACAGGCCCGGACTGGCGAGCCCGGCCCCGGTCAGTGCCTCGCCATTGGTCGGCGAAGGCGCGCTGGCCGGCGGGGATGGCGGCGTCGAGTCGGCCATCACCCCCATGGTGCCCGCCGGGGTGGGTGTTACCGCGGCAAACCCCTTGGACGGCGCCAGGCCGCGGCCCGCATACTTGTCATATTCCAGCGGCTGCACGGTCTTGGCCGAGGCGAGCCCCAGGCCACCCTTGGCGTCGATGCCCATCATCTCGTCCATGCACATCTTGCCGCTGTCGACGCACATGTTGAGCACGGCGTGATACAGGTCAGGCTCGACCGCAGCATAGTGGCGCACCGGCTCGTCCTCGCTCGGGCGCTCCAACTGCAGGTAGGCGGTGCGGTCCAGCGCGCCGCCGCTCTGCTTCACCTGGCTCACCCAGGCGTCAAACTGCGCCTCGGTCTGGCCGTGAAAGCCGAAATGCATCCCGGAGAACCCGGCGCCGCTGTAGTTGGCCGAAATGCCCTGGTATTCGCCGGGCTGGTTGATCACCGCGTGCAGCGTCGTCTGCATGCCGGGCATGGCGTAGATCTGCCCCGCCAGCGCCGGCACGTAGAACGAGTTCATCACCGTGTCGGACGTGATGCGGAAGTCGATCGGGCGGTTCACCGGTGCGGCCAGCTCGTTCACCGTCGCGATGCCGTACTCCGGGTAGATAAACAGCCACTTCCAATCGAGCGCCACCACGTCCACCACCAGCGGCTTGGCCTGCGCGGTCAGCGTGCGCTGCGGGTCGATGCGGGCGATCTGGCGGTAGGGGTCGAGGATGTGCGTGCCCATCCAGGTGACCGCGCCGAGGCAGATGATGATGGCCAGCGGCGCCGCCCAGATCACCAACTCGAGCTGCGTCGAATGGTGCCAATCGGGCTCGTAGCGCGCGGCCGTGTTGGACTGGCGATAGCGCCAGGCGAACAGGGCGGTCAGCGCCATCACGGGGATGATGATCAGCAGCATCAGGATGGTGGAGATGACGATCAGGTTGCGCTGCTGCGCCGCCACGTCACCCGACGGGTCCAGCACCACCATGTGGCAGCCGGACATAGCCAGCAGGACGGGGAGCAGCAGGGCGCGCTTGGCGCAGAGGCGGCCGAACTGGCCCAGGTGGAACGTTTGCATGATCCGCCCATGTATGCCGGCGGCATGGGCCTGGCTATTGGACATTTTGTCCAATGCTGCAGCGCGTCAAAGTGTTCTATATCAGCAGCATGACACGGCCCGGCGAGCCTATGCACGCCCGGACGCGACCGAGGAGACCACCGATGGCGATGACGACCACACCCGGCGAGCTGCGCGCCCTCTCCACCGATCATGGTGATGGGCATGACGTGGTGCAGCCGAGCGAAATTGCCATCGGCGTGGTCATCGGGCGCATGTCGGAGTTCTTTGACTTTTTCGTCTACTCGATTGCCTCGGTCCTGGTGTTCCCGAAGTTGATCTTCCCCGGGGCGGCGCCGCTGCAGGGCACGCTCTACTCCTTCGCCATCTTCGCCCTCGCCTTCATCGCCCGGCCGTTCGGCTCGCTGATTTTCATCGCCATCGACCGCCGCTATGGCCGCAGCGTGAAGCTGACCATCGCGCTGTTCCTGCTTGGCGGCTCCACGGCGGCGGTGGCGTTCCTGCCCGGCTACGCGCAGATCGGCGCCTCGGCCGCAATCGTGCTCTCGGCCTTGCGCATCGGCCAGGGCTTGGCGCTCGGCGGCGCGTGGGACGGGCTGGCCTCGCTGCTGGCGCTGAACGCCCCGGAGCATCGCCGCGGTTGGTATGCCATGATCCCGCAACTGGGCGCGCCCCTCGGCCTCATCATGGCAGCCGGGCTGTTCGCGTTCTTTGTCGGCAACCTCTCCGCTGCGGACTTCCTGGAATGGGGCTGGCGCTACCCGTTCTTCGTCGCCTTCGCCATCAACGTGGTGGCGCTGTTCGCCCGCCTGCGCATCGTCTCCACCGTCGGCTACAAGCAGTTGTTCGACAAGCGCGAGCTGCAGCCCTCGCCGGTGTTGAGCACGGTTTGGCGGCAGGGCCGCACCATCGTCATCGGCGCCTTCGCCCCGCTGGCGAGCTTCGCCCTGTTCCACATGGTGACCGTGTTCCCGCTATCCTGGGTGTTCCTGTTCACCCGCGAGCGGCCGGCGCGCTTCCTGCTGATCGAGCTGCTTGGCGGCGCGGTGGGGCTGGTGGCCATGGTCGCTTCCGGGCTGCTGGCGGACCGCTTTGGCCGCCGAATGGTGCTCGGCGCCTCCGCGGCGGCCATCGCGGTCTACAGCGGCTTCGCCCCCCAGTTGCTGGACGCCGGCGAGGCGGGGCAGCTCGCCTTCGTGCTGGTCGGCTTCACCCTGCTGGGCCTGGCGTTCGGGCAATGCTCGGGGGCGGTCGCGTCCAACTTCCCGACCAGCCACCGCTACACCGGCGCGGCGCTCACGTCGGACCTCGCCTGGTTGGTGGGCGCCGGGTTCGCCCCCTTGGTGGCGCTCTACTTGGCCTACCATTTCGGGCTGCTGGCCGCGGGCGGCTACCTGCTGTCCGGCGCGCTGGGCACGATGGCGGCGCTGGCGATCAACCAGGAGTTGGCTCGGCGCATCGGCTAGCCGGTTCGCCCGGCCGCTAGCGCCCGGCGGGTGATCGAGGGATGCTGAACCATGCTTGAGCGGCCCGCCTCGATCCTCGACTCCACCAACCGCAAGAACCTCCGGCTGTTGACCCTGCTGCGCTGGGTGGCGGTGGCGGGCCAGGTGGTCGCCATCGCCATCGCCAGCGCGTGGCTGCACATCCCGCTGCCGTTGCGCAGCATGGGCGGCGTGCTCGCCTTCCTCATCGCGCTCAACCTGGTGTCTTTGCGGCTCTATCGCAGCGGCCGGCCGGTGACCGACAGCGAGTTGCTGCTGGAACTCCTGCTGGACGTGGCGGCGCTCACCATCCAGTTGCGCCTCAGCGGCGGGGCGGCCAATCCGTTCGTCTCGCTATTCCTGCTGCAGGCAGTGCTGGCCGCCGTGCTGCTGCGCCCGTGGTCGACCTGGACCATCGTGGCAGTCGCCAGCCTGGCGTTCATTTGGCTCACATTCTCCGACCAGCAGAGCAACCTCGCTTTGCTGATGCACGGCGCCGACGAGAACCACTACTTCTACCTCCACATCTACGGCACCTTCATCTGCTTCCTGCTGGCCGCCATCCTGCTGGTGCTGCTGCTCAGCCGCATCAACCAGAACCTGCGTGACCGGGACGTTCGCCTGGCCGAACTGCGGCAGCAATCGGCCGAGGAAGAGCACATCATCCGCATGGGCCTGCTCGCCTCGGGCGCCGCGCACGAGCTGGGCACGCCGATGGCGACAATATCCGTCATCCTGAACGACTGGGCGCACACGCCACAGCTCCTGCAGGCCGACCCCGAGATCGGCACCGACCTGCAGGAGATGCAGATCCAGTTGGACCGCTGCAAGGACATCGTATCCGGCATCCTGCGTTCCTCCGGCGAGGAGCGCGGCGAAGGGGCGGAGCGCGCCAGCCTCATCACCTTCATCGACGACGTGGTCGACGATTGGGACACCATCCGCGGCCCGGCGACGCTCGACTACACCAACGCGATCCAGACCGACGTCGAGATCGCGTCCGATGGGTTGTTGCGGCAAATCTTCTTCAACGTGCTGGACAACGCCTATGAAGCCAGCCCCGACCACATCGGCGTGACCGTGGTGCAGGAAGGCCAGTCGCTGCGCATCACCGTGCAGGACGCCGGCGCCGGGTTCGCCCCCGAGATGCTGGCCGAGTTAGGCAAACCCTATCGTTCCACCAAAGGCCAGCCGGGCCGCGGGCTGGGCTTGTTCCTGGTGATGAACGTGTTGCGCAAGCTGGGCGGCCAGGTCTCGGCATCCAATATGCCGGGGGGCGGCGCCCGCGTGGAGTTGCGCCTGCCGATCGCCGCGCTGTCAATCGAGCCTCTGCATGCCGGATAGACCGTTGCTGCTGATCGTGGAGGACGACGAGGCGTTCGCCCGCGCGCTGCGCCGGTCGTTCGAGCGCCGCGACTACGAGGTCGTGACCCACGCCAGCCTGGACGCGGTGCGTGCGATGCTGGCCGAGCGCGCGCCCGGTTTCGCAGTGGTGGACCTGAAGCTGGCCGGCCACTCCGGGCTCGAATGCATCGAGCTGCTGCACCAGAAGAACGAGCATACCAAGATCGTCGTGCTGACCGGTTTCGCCAGCATCACCACGGCGGTGGAGGCGATCAAGCTTGGCGCCTGCCACTACCTCGCCAAACCAGCCAACGCGGACGATATCGAGGCCGCGTTCGCCCGCGCCTCGGGAGATAGCAGCGTGCCGCTGACCGAGCGCCCGACGTCGATCAAGAACCTCGAGTGGGAGCGCATCCACGAGACCTTGGTGGAAACCGACTTCAACATCTCGGAGACGGCGCGGCGCTTGGGTCTGCACCGGCGCACGCTGGCCAGAAAGCTCGAGAAGCGCAAGCTCACCTAGCAGGTGTCCAGAGGATGACAATCCTCCGGTGGGGTTTGGGGCAAAGCCCTGACCTTGCTAGCTAAACCGCCCTCCGCCTCTCCGCAATCTGCCGCGCGCACCGCAGCGCCAACGCCGTCACCGTGCTGGTCGGGTTCACCACGCCCCCCGTCGGGAAGCTGCTGCCGTCGCAGATGTAGAGGTTCGGCACTTCCCAACTCTGGTGCCATTGGTTCACCACGCTGCTCGCCGGGTCGCCGCCCATGCGGCAGGTGCCGAGCATGTGCCAGGCGGGCGTACGGTACACGCCATCCTCGTAGTAGTCCGTCACCGCCACGTCGAACGCGCCCACGCTGCGCGCCAGGTCCCGCAGGCGGTCGATGCCGTAACGCATCATGCGCAGGTCGTTCTCATGCGGCTGGTAATGCAGCTTGGCCGCGGGAAGGCCGTCGCTGTCGGCTTGCGAGTGCGATAGGGTAATCCTATTCTCCGCCTGCGGCAGGTCGTCGCCAATCGCGTAGGCGCCGAAGCTGTGGCCGAAATGGCGGGCAAACCAGGCGTGGTGCGCCTTTCCCCAAGGGGCCGATTTGTGGCCGAATGCGCCCGTTGCCATGGCTCCCGCGGGACCGGTGCGCGCCACGTTGAAGTTGAACCCGTTGACGAAGCCGCGGGACACGTCGGTTTCCGCGAACTGGCTGCTGATTACGGCGCCGGAGTTGCCCATATGGGAATGGATCGGCTCGTCCACCCAGATCTCCGCCGCGACCAGCGTGTGATGCAGCAAATAGCGCCCGACCACGTCGTTGGCGTTGGCCAGGCCGTTTGGATGCCTCCCGCTGGCGGACAGCAGCAGCAGTCGCGGCGAGCCCACGCCGTTACCTGCCACGATGACAATATCGGCTGTCTGCTGCACCCGCGCGCCGCTGCTGCGCTCGATGTAGACGGCGCCGGTGGCACGGCCGTCCGGGCCGGTCTCGATCCGCTCCACCCGCGCCCCGGTGCGCAGCTCCACGCCAGCGGCCAAGGCATGCGGCCACAACGACAGCGACATCTTCGCCATCGACCCGCGCGGACAGCCGGACGCGCAGTTGCCGCAGCCGTTGCAAGCCGCGCGGCCGTCATAGTTTTCCGAAATGATGCCGGCCGGCATCGGCCACCAATGCCAGCCGAGCTGTTCGAACCCGGCGCCGATGGTGCGGCCACTGGCGCGCAATGGCAGCGGGCGGCACGGATAGGGCGCACGCTGCGGCATCCCCGGGTCACCGGTCAGGCCCGACACGCCGACCAGGCGGTCGGCCTCGTCGTAGAACGGCGCAAGGTCCTCGTAGGCGATTGGCCAATCCGGCGCCAGGCCGTGTTCGACACCCTTGCGAAAATCCGAAGGGCGTAAGCGGGGCCAAAGTGCGGCGAACACGTTAGTGGAACCGCCGACGCCGTTCCACATCAGCGCGTGCGACTGTCCGCCCTCGACCGGATAGTCGTCCGCACCCTTGCGCACGCTGGGCTCGGGGCTCCAGTCGTTCTGCCGGCGATAGACGAAGTCGGCGCCGTAATGGGGATGCCGCGCCGGCTCGGTCCAGCCGCCCTGGTCGAGGCAGACGACGCGGCAGCCGGCGCGGGCCAACACCAGGCTGTTGATCACGCCGCTGGCACCCGCGCCGATAACCAGCACGTCGGCATGATCGGGCCGGCTCATCGCACGCTCTCCAGGTTAAGCCCATCGAGGTCGACCCGGCGCACCTCGTGCGTTTGCCGCCAGCCGCCGCGCGGCTGCGGCGGAGCGTCGCGCGCCGGGTCGAACGGTTCGTCGGGGTAGCCCTGTGGCAGCGGCGCGTCGTTGTAGCGGAAGCCGAGCGCGCGGATGGCGGCAATCACGGCGGGCTGTTCATAGTAGGTGAGATAGCAATACTTGCGAAAGTCCGCGAACAGCTTGGGCTCGACCGCTTCCAGGCGCGAGGCTGCCGCCTGCCAGGCGTTCGCCGTGGTGGGAGCGGGCCGGCCATAGGTGAGCGCGGCAAGCAGGTTTGCTGGCCACTCCGCGCTCAACCCACGCAGGCGCTCAATCAACGTCTCGGCCATGCCCGTGTCGAGCGCCGCGGGGAAGCCGGCGCCGCCCGGCAACAGGGTGGCGAGCAAGCCCTTGGTGGCCTCGTCTGCATTCATGTCCGCTCTCCTCGCTATAGCCGCGCCTCGGTCTGCGGGTCGAACAAACAGGCTCGGCCGGGCGCAAAGGATAGGCCAACCAGTTCGCCGATAGCGGGCGCGTGGTCGGGATCGGACGTCGCCTTGATGGACCAGCCGTCGACGTCGATGTCGACATAGGCGAACGGGCCCACTGGCTCCACCAGGAACACGTGGCCGCGCAACCTGTTTTCGTCCGGCGCCACGATGCCGAGGTCGTGCGGACGCAATCCGAGCAAGGCGTGGCGCTCGCCGCTCCATTGCGTCCGCGCAGCGCCGGATGGCAGCGTGAGCAATTGGCTGCCCACGCGCGCCGCAATCCCGTTTGGCAGGCACTGCACCTCCGCCGCCAGCATGTTCATCGCGGGCGAGCCGATGAACGACGCCACGAACAGGTTGGCTGGGTCACGGAACACCGTCATCGGGGCGCCGAGTTGCTGCAACACACCGCGCCGCATGACCGCGATCCGGTCGGACAGCACCATCGCCTCCTCCTGGTCATGCGTGACGAAGATGGCGGTGACGCGCAGTTCGCGCTGCAGCCGGCGGATTTCGGTGCGGGTCTTCACGCGCAGGGCGGCGTCGAGGTTGGAGAGCGGCTCGTCCATCAGGAACACCGCCGGGTTGCGCACCACGGCGCGCCCGACCGCCACGCGCTGGCGTTGCCCGCCGGACAGTTCGGCCGGGCGGCGCTCGAGCAACGGCCCCAAATCCAGCACGGCGGCGGCGCTGGACACCTGGCGCTCAATCTCGGCGCGGCCCATGCGCTGCTGCGACAGGCCGAACGCCATGTTCTCGCGCACCGTCATGTGCGGATACAGCGCGTAATCCTGGAACACCATGGCGACGTCCCGCTCATGCGGCTCCAACCGCGTGACGTCACGCCCGCCAAACATGATGCGGCCGCCGCTGGGCCGTTCCAACCCGGCGATGCAGGCCAGCGCCGTGCTCTTGCCGCAGCCGGACGGGCCGAGCAGGGTCAGGAACTCGCCATCCGCCACCTCGATGTCCAGCGAATGCAGCGCGGCGACCGGGCCGTAGGCTTTGCTCATCTGCTCGAGCGAGACGCTTGCCATTAGGCTAGCCCTTCACCGCGCCGGAGAGCATGCCGGTGACGAGGGCGCGCTGAAACAGCATGGCGACCGCAACGGGCGGGACGATGGCGAGCACGCTGGCGGCGAACAGCGGGCCGTAGTCGTAGAACTGCATCTGCGCCAGAAAGCCCGCGATCGTCACGGGGATGGTCTGCGAAGCCTGCGTGCTGGTCAGGATCAGCGCGATGACGAACTCGTTCCACGACACCAGGAAGCAGAAGATCGCCGTCGCCATCAGGCCCGGCCGCGCGATGGGCAGCACGACGCGCCAGATCGCACCGAGCCGGGTGCAGCCATCCACGCGGGCGGCTTGCTCGAGCGTCGGCGGCAGGCCCTCGAAGTAGCCCTTCATGATCCAGGTCGCGAGCGGCAGGATCAGGCTGCAATAGGCGATGACGAGCCCGGTGCGCGTGTCGAGCAGACCCGCCGCGCGGAAGATGATGAAGAACGGCAGGATCAGCACCAGGCTTGGCGTCATCCGCGTGAGCATCAGCGCCCAGAGCGCACCACGCAAGCCGCGGCTGCGCCCCGCGATGGTGAAGCCGTAGCCGGCGAGCGCGCCCAGAGCCACGTTGATGGCGGTGCTGAACACGGCCACCACGATGCTGTTCCAGATGCCGTAGGGAACCCGACGCGCGACCACGCTGGCGGCGCCGCTGGCCTCGGGCGCGATCACCTGGCGGTAGTTGTCGAGCGTGAGGTGGTGCGGCAGCAACTGCGGCGGGCTGCGCACCAGCTCGGCCGAGGGTGACACGCTCATCACCACCAGCCAGGCAAACGGCGCCACCGACCACACCAGGATCAGCAGCGCCGCAGCCCGCGTGGCCCAGGCCGCGATGCGCTCGCGATGCGGCAGTGAGCGCCGCCGGCCGAAGTGCACCGTGGTGGGCGCCACGATGGCCACCAGGCTGCGCACGCGGACGGATTGCGCCAGCGGCAACGCGGTGTCCGCGCCGGTGCGCCCGCCGCTCGGCGCGAGCAGCAGCACGAAGTACAGCACCGCGAGCAGCAGGCAGACGACCGACAACAAGTAGAGCAGCGCGGCACCCTGGCCGAAGCGGAAATACTGGAACGCCTGCACGTAGCCGAGCCAGGAGAACACGGTGGTGGCGCTGCCGGGGCCGCCCTTGGTGATGGTCCAGAACAGGTCGAACGCCATGATGGCGTTGATGCTGGTCAGGATGAGCACCAGCAGCATCATCGGGCGCAACCAAGGCAGCGTGATGTTGCGAAAGCGACGCCATGGCCCCGCGCCATCCACCCGCGCCGCCTTGTGCAGCGAGTCGGGCATGGATTGCAGCCCGCCCAGCAGGAGCAGGCAGGTCAGCGGCGCCTGGCTCCACACGTAGACCAGGGCGACCAGGGCGAACGCGACCGTGCCGTTGCCGAGCCAGTGCACCGAAGCGCCGATGACGTGCAAGTCGAGCAGCAGGGCGCTGAGCGGGCCGTAGTCGCCGTTGAAGATCCAGCCCCACAGGATGCCCACCGCCACCGGTGACATCGCCCACGGGATCAACACCAGCCCGCGCAACACGCCGCGCCCTGGGAAGCGGGCATTCAACACCAGCGCCATGCCGAGCCCGGCCGCGAGCCCGGCCGTCACGGTGGCGGCGGTGAACACGGCGGTGCGGGCAAAGGCGGCGAGGAAGGACAGGTTGGAGAACGCGCTGGCGTAGTTGGCGAGGCCTACGTACACCCAGCGATGGGTCAGCACGTTGATCTCGTGAAAACTCAGCAACAGCGAGTAGACCAGCGGCACGCCGATGACGAGGAACACCGCGAGCAGCGTGGGCGCGGTGAGCAAGGCCGGCACCAAGCCGGCCGGAACGTGCCGGCGCCGGGTCGGTGCCTCCGGCCGCACGAGGGCTTGCGAGAAGCTCGACATAGGCCCGACCTTAGCCGGGGTACCGCGCCTTGAACTGGCTGACTTGCTTGCGCAGGTCGTCCACCAGCGCCTCGGTGGGCTGGTCGCCGCGGATGTAGTCCTGCACCGCGCCCATCATGTACCAATCCCAGTCCGAGAACCAAAGCGTCTTGGCGACGTCCCGCGGGGTGGAGATTTCGAGCTGGTGGCGGGACAGGTCGACGTCCTTCCACTGCTGGTAGGACGCGACAATCTCCGGGTCGTCCAGCATTTCCTTGTAGGGCGTGCCCAAGCCGAACTCGAGCGCCCAACGCTTGATCACGTGATACTGCCCGTCCTTCGCCTTGCCGCCGAAGAAGCGCATCAGCGTCCAGGCGCGCTGCGCGTCCACCGGCTTGCCGCCCATCAGGTAGAGCGAGACCCAGGAGAAGGTGGAGTGCGTGGCGCCCGGCATCAGCACCGTCTTCACCTTGCCCGCGCACTGCGAGAGCTTGGGGTCGTTCAACACCTTCTGGTCGTAGTCGTGCAGCGCCATGAAGCTGTGCTGCCCGGTGGCGAAGCTCGGCACGCCTTCCTGCGGCAGGGTGAAGATGTCCGGTTGCACCAGGCCTTCCTTGTAGAGCGTGCGGTGCCACTCCAGCACGCTGCTGAACTTGGCATCGAACACCGGCTCGAACTTGGCGTCGAACACCGCGGCCCCCTCAGAGTACCACAGCGCGAAGATGCTCCACGATAGGCTGGCCCAATTGTGCTGCCAGGCGCTGACATAGGGGAACTCGGCGATCTTGTCCCGCTTGAGCTTGCGCGCTTGGTCCAGCATGTCCTGCCACGTGGTCGGTGGCTCGAGTTTGGCTTGGCCTAAGTGCGCCTCGTTCACCACGAAGGCGATATGTCCCGCGTAGTACGGCAGGCCGCCCAGTTTGCCATCCGGCAGCGACAGGTTGCGCACGCCAACCGGCACCAGGCTCGCCTTGATGGCCGCGACGTCGGGCATGTCTTCTACGTCCCGCGCCCAGCCGCCGGCGATCCAGCGCGCCAGCGTCGCCTCCTCGCTGTAGAGCATGTCGAAGTTCTTGCCGCCGATCAGCATGGTTTCCAGCAGCGCCTGGTATTCGCCCGCGACCAACTGGTAGTCCACGTTTTCATCGTAGAGCGAGGAGAAGGTGGCGACGTTCTCGGCCACGATGTCGGGGTGGTATTGCCAGCCGACGAAGTGCAGCGGCGTCGCGGGCTTGGCCTGCGCCGATGGCGCGAGTGCCGCGACCGCCCCGGCGGCGGCACCCAGGCGAAGCACGGATCGGCGCTGCAGCAACACGGCATCGAGCGCCCGGCGCCTGGCTTCGTCATCGCCCATGTCGTATCCCCTTGTCGGTCAGAAGCTTGAGTGGGCACCCCACCATTGGCCGGCCACCACCATTCCGCTCGCCATGATGCGCTGGCGGCCGGTGACGACCTCGCCGTTGACGTCCTCCAGCGCAAACGCGCCCTCGCGGATCTCGAGCACGCTGGCGTCGCCCACGCTGCCGGGCTTCAGGCTGCCCAGTTCCGGCCGCTGCAGCGCGCGGGCTGCGTTCACCGTGGACGCGGCCACGATCTCCGGCAGGGACATGCCGAGTTGCATGAACTTGGACATGGTGGTGACCTGGTCGTAGGCCGGGCCATCGATGCACAGCGTGTGCACGTCCGACGAAATCACGTCGGGCGCAAAGCCGGCCGCCATCATGGCGCGCGCGGTTTTCCAGGCGAAGCTGCCCTTGCCGTGCCCGATGTCGAACAGCACGCCGCGCTCGCGCGCCGCCAGCACGGCGGGCTTCACGCGGCCGCGGACGTCCATGGGAGCGTTGGGGAACGGGCGGAAGCAATGCGTCAACACGTCGCCGGGTCGCAGTCGCTCCACCACCGCCTCGTAGGAGGGCGGCGGCTCGTCGATATGCACCATCATCGGCAGCCCGGTCTCGTCGGCCACTTGAAGCGCGATGTCGAGCGGCGCGATGCCGGAGGGGCCGCTCGCGACCCGGCCGATCCGCACCTTGATGCCGATGATCAGATCCTTGTTGGCGTTGGCGACCTCGACGCAATCGCGCGCCGCCATCAGCCTGAGGTCGTGGCTCTCCCCCACCATGATGCGGTTGGAAAACGCGTAGATGCCGGCGAACGACACGTGCAGGTAGGCCAGGATGCGGATGGCGCTGGGTTCAATGACATGCTTGCGGAACCCGGCGAAGTTACCCGGCCCGGCCGACCCGGTGTCGACGCAGGTGGTCACGGCGCTGGCGCGGCCATAGGCCTCCGCATCCACGCCGAGCGACGTTCCGCCCCAGTAAACATGGGTGTGCAGGTCGATCAGACCCGGCGTCACGATCTTGCCCGCGACGTCCTGCACGGTCGCACCGACCAATCGACCGCTGTCGCCGGTTCCGACCACGCGGCCATCGGCGAACGTCACGTCCATCACGCCATCGATGCCTTGCGACGGGTCGATCACCCGGCCGCCGCGCAACACCAGCGCGCCGCTCAACCCCGCACGCTCCGGCGCCGCTGTGCTGCCAATGGATCCGACGTCATGTGCGCCCTCCCCCGTCGCGATCGAGACGGCCTTAAGTCACGCTAGTGAAGCACTTTGGCGCCCGCAACCAAAACTTCGCTTTTCTGATCATCTGCGATCAGTCGCACAGCGGCCCACGGTCGTCCTCGTCACGGAAGCTGACGAATTGCTGCTTGATGCGGCGGAGTATCTGCTGAGCGGGCCGGCCCCTGCGCATGCCCACCAAATAGGCCAGCGTATCGATGACGACCAGGCTGCTGTAGCGCAGCGACGTGGGGCCGAACACGTCGTTGCCTTCGTTCATTGCGTTGGTGAGCGCCAGGTCCACCGCGTCGGCCAGCGGGCTTGCCTGCGCGGTGATGGCCAAGGTGCTGGCGCCGTAATCGCGCGCGATGGTGGCGGACTTGACCAGTTCGGCGTTGTGGCCGGTGAGGGAACAACACAGCACGGCATCCTGCGGCTTCACCGTGGCGGCCAGCATCATCTGGCGCAGATGGTCGGCGCAGGCGATGACCGGGATGCCCAGGCGGAACAAACGGTTCTGCACTTCTTCGATCAGCCAACTCGAGACGCCGCCACTGCCGAACACGTAGAGCGTGCGCGCGGCGCCGATGATGGCGGCCGCCTGGTCGAGCTTTTGCGGCTCCAGCGTGTGCGCCGCGGTGGCCATCGCGTGCTGGGCGCGGCGGATGACGCGGGCGATCACCTCGGAGGTGTCCTGCGGCGGCGATGGCGGCTCGAAGTAGCGCAGGCCGACGCGCAGGCCGGTCATCACCTGTAGCTTCAGTTCACGCAGGCCCTCGCAGCCGGCGACCCGGGCGAAGCGGGTGATGGTGGGCGCCGAGACGCCGATCCACGGCGCCAAGTCTTCGACCGGCTTCTCGATGAACTCTTGCGGCGAGGCCAGGATCGTTTGGGCGATCAACCGGTGCGCGCGCGACAGTTGCGGCTCGATGGCGGCGATGCGGCTGAACACGTCCCCGCGCACCGCGTCGCCGGGCGTCATCGTCACGTGGGCACGCCGCGGTGCTCGCGCTCTTTGGTGCAATGGCTCCCCTTCCCTTCCGGCAATCGCGTCTAGCGTTCTCCCGCTCGCTCCGGGAGAGGGCTTTTACGGCGGCAGCGCAATGAAACTTTTTGATCAAATTGGCGCTATCGTCGCCCAGCGACTTCGGTAGGCGGGCAGGCCCAAGTTTTCGCGCAAGGTGGCGCCCGTATAGTCGCGCCGGAAGCGGCCGCGCCGTTGCAACTCCGGCACCACGAAGCTGACGAAGTCGTCGATGCCCGCCGGCAAGTGCGTCGGCGTGATGTTGAAACCGTCGGCGGCGCCGCTGTCGAGCCACTCCTCCATGCCGTCGGCGATCTGGCTCGCCGTGCCCACCAGGCGGAAGCCCTCGCCCACGGCATATTCGCTGTAGAGCTGACGGATCGACAGCCCCTCGCGCTGCGCCCGCTGCCACCAGCCATAGGCGATGCTGCGCACCTTGGCCCCCTTGGGCTCCGGCACCGGGCCGTCGAGGTCGTGGCCGGAAAGATCGCCCATCAGGCCGTAAATCCGGGCGAGGCCGGCCAGCGGATCGATCAGCGCCTGCAGTTGCTCGAGCTTGTCGCGCGCCTCCTGCTCGCTGCGGCCCACGATGGGCACCAGCGCCGGCATGATCTTGAGGCTATCCGGGTCCCGCCCGTATTTGGCCATGCGCTGCTTGACCGAGGCGTAGTAGTCGCGCGCGGCGGCGAGGCCATTGGTGGACGCGTAGACCACGTCGGCGTCGGCGGCGGCAATCTCCTGGCCCATCTCGTTGGCCCCGGCCTGCACCAGCAGCGGGCGGCCTTGCGGGGTGGGGCGCACGCTGAGCGGGCCGCGGACGGAGAAGTGCCGCCCCTTGTGGTTCAGCACGTGCAGCTTCGCCGGGTCGTAGAACACGCCCGCGGCCTTGTCCTGCACGAAGGCGTCCGGCTCCCAGCTCTCCCACAGCCCGGTCACCACGTCGACGAACTCGCGCGCGCGGTCGTAACGGGTATCGTAGTCGAGGTGGCTGTCGCGGCTGAAATTCCAGGCCTCCTGCTCCGACCAGGACGTCACGATGTTCCAGCCGGCGCGCCCGCCGCTAATATGGTCGAGCGAGGCGAACTTGCGGGCGATATGGTAGGGCTCGTTGTAGGTGGTGGAGGCGGTGCTGACGAGGCCGATATGGCGGGTCATCGGCGCCAGGGCTGACAGCAGAGTGAGCGGCTCGAGTTCCACGTTGCGGTTGGAGCGGGCGAGCGAGCCCGGCGGATCGTCGTTGGCGCGCACGCCGATGCCGTCGGCGAAGAACACCATGTCGAACTTGCCTTCCTCGGCCCGGCGGGCGCAGCGCAGGAAGTGGTGGAAGTCGGAGGCGCCATCGGCCGGCACGCTGGGGTGGCGCCAAGCGGCGTCATGGTAGCCAAGGTAGCGCATGGAGAGGCCGAGCCTCATCTGGCGGGTGCTCATGGGTGGATTATGTCGCCGGTCCACTTGAGCGCTCAACGCTAACGCATGACGAGTTGGGGTTCATCATGCTTTCGCGGGTTCTGCTTCAACGCCGGGGCGGCCGTGCTGCCGGCATTGTCGAAGCTGGGGCACGGACAAAAAAAATGCGGCACCTCTCGATGCCGCAAGTTTAGGGAGGAAACGTCCAAGAACGCAGTGCGCAAAGCGCGACTGCAAGGGGATAGAACCACCAGACCCGGCGGTGAGCAAGACCTTTTTGTGCACCGCACAAGCGTTTGCGGTTAATTCACTCCGCCGCAATGTACGGTTGGCGCAGGCCCCTAATAGCCGTTCGGGTTCCGACTGGCAGGCCCAACGGTGATGATCGGGTGCAGCGTTGGCGGCGGAAGTGACGGCAGGTCTGCTGACGCGGGTGGCGCCGAACTGCCACGCAGGAGGTCGCAACTCCATCGCCAGCCGGCCGGTTGGGCGGAGAGCAAGGCAGCGCCCTGATGGCGGCAAACGCAGCCGGATTCCGACACCTGCCCGTCCAACTCGGGGCCGCAAGCCGGCAACTCCCACCCCGCAGCGGCGGCCGGGGCGATCAACACAGCCAGGACAATCAGCACGCGCATGGCCACGACCATAACACGTCCAGGTTGTCCTGTCCATGCCGGGGCTCAGGCCTTCTGCACATTCCAAAAGCAGGTGTTGCCGGCTTGGACGATGCCCGACACGGTTCCCGCGATGGCACTCTGCTGCCGGTAGGCGCCGAGCGGCACGAATGGCACCTCCTGGAACGCCGCCACCTGCAACTGGTCGCACACCGCCCTCTGCGCGGCCTCGGTGGTCGCGGCGAACCACTGGTCCCGCAGGCCCTCGATCACCGGGCTGACCGGCCAACCGAACCAGCCGCTCTTGCCGTTGCCCCGCAGCGGCAGATGGCTGCCCGGGTTGGACAGGCTGATCCCGTTCCAGGACGTGCAAAACGAGCTCCAGCCGCCCTCCGCCACCGGCTTGTCCTGCGTCCGCCGCACCACCAGCGTGGCCCAGTCCATGCTCTGGTAGTCCACGTTCAAGCCCAGCTCGGCAAACACGCTCTGCGTCACCTGGCAGAGCGGCACCAAAGGCGGCTGGTCGGACGGTGACATCAGCACGATGCGCTCGCCGCGATAGCCGCTCTCCGCCACCAGCTTCTTGGCCAGCGCCACGTCGCGCTTGCCGCTGAACACCTGCATGTCCGCGCTGCTGGCCATCGGCGTACCGGGGGTGAACACGCCGGTGGGCACCGTCATCAGGCTCGTCTGCTCCCCCACCAGCGCGGTCATGAACTCGGCCTGGTTGATCGCCGGCAGCAGGGCCTGGCGCAGCTTGGGGTTGTCGAACGGCGGCTGAGTGTGGTTCAGCGCCATCACCGCCGGGTAGAACAGCGGGTCGACCGCGACCACCTGCAGGCCGGCCTGGGCGCGCAGCATGGGCAGCAGGTCGATCAGCGGGCTCTCGACCCAATCCACCTCGCCCCGCTGCAGCGCGCCGGCCGCGGTCGCCGGGTCGGGCAGGACGTGCCACTCCACACGGTCGAGATGGGCCACCTTGCCGCCCGACCAGTAGGATGCGGGCTCGCTTCGCGGCACGTACTGGTCGAACTTGGCGTAGGCGGCGAACGAGCCGGAGACGCGCTCCTGCGGGAGGAAGCGGAACGGCCCGCTGCCCGTCGCATCGGTCACCTGGGTGAAGGCGTCGGTCTCGGCGAAGCGTTGCGGCATGATCGGGCAGATGTCGGGGCCGCCGAGCGCGAAGGTCATCAGCGGAAACGGCGTCTTGAGCCGGATGCGGAAGCGCTTGTCGTCCAGCGCCGTCATATCGTTAGTCAGCGAGAGCAGCTTCTGGCCAAACCCCTTGCGTTGCCCCCAGCGCTTGATCGACGGCACGCAGTCGGCGGCGCGCACCGGCTCGCCGTCGTGGAAGCGCAAGCCGTCGCGCAGGGTGAAGGTCCAGGTGAGGCCATCGTCGCTCACCTCGTGGCCAGCGACCATCTGCGGCTGCGCGGTGAGCGAGTCGTCCACGCCGTAGAGCGTGTCGTAGACCATCAGGCCATGGTTGAAGGCGACGGTGGCCGAGGTCCAGATCGGGTCGAGGCTGGACAGGTCGGCCTGGGGCACGAAGCGCAGCGTGCTGGTGGCGGCCCGGGCGGCGCGCGCTCGGCTGAGCCCGATGAGTGCGGCAGTGGCCAAAAACGTCCGACGCCGCATGGTCGTGTCCCTCGCATGGCTGACGCGAGACGATTGCATGGCTCTGGACGCGGGTCTAGCGCGAGGCGGGACGCCGGGTCACGATCCCAAGCATGATCAGCATCGCGGGCAGCGCGGCAAAGATCGCCACGCCGTAGAAATCGAGCCAGCCCAGCGACTGCGCCAGCACGCCCGACAGCCCGCCGAGGGTGCGCAACGGGAGCACGGCCAGGGAGGACAGCAGCGCATACTGGGTCGCCGAGTAGCCCGGCGCGCATAGGCTGGAGAGGAAGGTGAGGAAGGCCGCGTCCGCCATCGCCTCGGCAAACCCCTCCAGCACCACCTTTGCAACCAGAATGGTGGCGTTTCCGCCGGACCAGGCCAGGGCGAAATACAGCCCCATCGACGCCATTTGCACGAACCCGGTCAGGATCAGCGCCCGCTTGGCCCCGAGCCACGCGACCAGGGCGCCCCCGACCGCCGCCCCGGCTAGGCTGGCAGCGAGCGAGGGGATGCCAATGGCGAGGGCGACCTGGGCGCGGTCGTAGCCCAGCGAGCGGTAGAACGGCGGCGCCATGGTGCCCGCCATCGCCTCGCCCAGCTTGAACAGCATGACGAACGCCAGCGTCGCGACCGCGCCCCGCCGGGCCAGCAGCTCGGCGACGGGCAACACGACGGCCCGGCGCAGCGCTGCGGCCGCGCCGCCGGTGATGGCGGGGAGCGCCCGGTTGGGTGGCGCCGGGGCCAACAGCGTCAGCACCGGGCCGAGCGCCACCAGGGCGGCCACCGCCAGCAACGCGCCTTGCCAGCCCAGCCGGCCCGCCAGCCCGATCGCGCCTGACCCGGCGACCAGCAACGCGCCGCGATAACCCCACACATAAGCCGCCAGGGCGTTGCCCTGCAGCCGCTCCGGGAAGGTCTCGATGCGCCAGGCGTCAATGGCGATATCCTGGGTGGCGGAGAGGAAGGCCACCAGCGCGGCGGCGGCGACCAAGGCGCCTGGATGCGCCGGGCTGCTCAGCGCCAGGATGATACAAGCGGCCACGAGCAACGGCTGCACCAGCATGAGCCAGCCGCGCCGCTGCCCCAACCAGGCGAACGGGCCAGGCGGCAACACGCGATCAAGCGCCGGCGCCCAGAGAAACTTCAAGCTGTAGGAAATACCGATATTGGCCGTCAGCCCGATCACCGCGAGCGAGGTGCCCCCCTCGCTCAACCACTGGCGCAGGGTGAAGCCCGAGAGCGGCAGCGGTAATCCGGCCACAAACCCGTAGCCGGCCATGACGGCGAAAGCGCGGCGGGACGCGACCATGGCGCAGGCGAGGCCCGGGCGTTACCCCAGGCCTCTCCGCTTAGGCCCAGTGCGTCAGGTTACTCGGCCGCTGGCGTGCCGGAGTGCAGCCCAGGCGTCGCCGGGTGCACCGTGGTGCGGGTGCGGGCCGCGGCACGCCGGGCGCGGGGCGGGAACTTGGTCGGGGCCGGCACCGCGGTGGTGCCGATCTGGCCCTGCGGCGTGGTGGCCGCCGGGGCGCCTTCCTGGTTGCTCGGCGCGGTTGCCCCACCCAGAGCCGTTGCGTTGGAGCTCGGCTTGGTCTGGGCCATCGCCGGCGCAACCGCAACGACCGTCAAAAACGAGGCAGCGAGGGCTGCTGATAGCAACTTCATAACAGTCTCCATAAACACTG
Source organism: Acetobacteraceae bacterium (assembly GCA_965199105.1). Classification (GTDB taxonomy): domain Bacteria; phylum Pseudomonadota; class Alphaproteobacteria; order Acetobacterales; family Acetobacteraceae; genus LMUY01. The sequence goes on from CBDAQO010000002.1 coordinate 266,214, forward strand.
GCGCAGTGGCCGATCCACGACGCCACGCGATTCATCTACAACATTTCGTTAGGCGTACAGTTCCATCGTTTGTCAAGCGGCGGCGGAGTCGGACTGGCGACCCGCCTTCTTGCGCTCGTGCGGATCCAAGTGACGCTTGCGCAGCCGGATCGCCGCCGGCGTCACTTCGACCAACTCGTCGTCCTCGATGTAGGAAATCGCCTGCTCCAGCGACATCTTGCGCGGCGGGATCAGCAGCATCGCGTCGTCCTTGCCGGAGGCGCGCACGTTGGTGAGCTTCTTTTCCTTGATTGGGTTCACGTCGAGGTCGCTCTCGCGCGAATGCTCGCCCAGGATCAACCCCTCATAGACCTTGTCGCCGGGGCTGACGAACAGCGTGCCACGCTCCTGCAGGTACCAAAGCGCGTAGTGGATCGCCTCGCCGCCCTCGGTAGAGATCAGCGAGCCGTTGCGCCGCCCCTCCATGGGGCCCGCCCAGGGGCCGTAGCCCGCGAACAGCCGGTTCATCACGCCACTGCCCCGCGTGTCGGTCAGGAACTCGCCGTGGTAGCCGATCAGCCCGCGCGACGGGATGTGGAACGTGAGCCGCACCTTGCCGCCGCCTGAGGGCCGCATGTCCTGCATGACGCCCTTGCGGCGGCTCATCTTCTCGACCACGACGCCGGAAAACGGCTCGTCGACGTCGATCAGCACCTCCTCCATCGGCTCCTCGCGCTCGCCGGTCTCCTCGTTCTTGCGGGTCAGCACGCGGGGGCGGCCGATGGTAAGCTCGAAGCCCTCGCGCCGCATGGTTTCGATCAACACGCCGAGCTGCAACTCGCCGCGGCCGGCGACCTCGAACGCCTCGCTCTCGTTGCTCTCGGTGATCTTGATGGCGACGTTGCCCTCGGACTCGCGCAACAACCGGTCGCGAATTTGGCGTGACGTGACCTTCTTGCCCTCGCGCCCGCCCATCGGCCCGTCGTTGACGCGGAACGTCATGGCCAGGGTCGGCGGGTCGATCGGGGTGGCGTGCAGCGGCTCGGGCAGGTCAGGCGAGCCCACCGTGTCCGGCACCGTCGCATCGGTCAGCCCGGCGACCGCGATGATGTCGCCGGCCACCACCTCGTCCACCGCCACGCGCTCGAGGCCGCGGAAGCTCATCAGCTTGGTCAGCCGGCCGGTTTCGACCACGCTGCCATCCGAGCGCAGCACCTTGAGCGGCATGTTCAGCCGCGCGGTGCCCTGCTCGACGCGCCCGGTCAGCACGCGGCCGAGGAAGTTGTCGTAGTCCAGGATCGAGGCGACCATGGCGAACGGAGCCGACGCGTCGAGCGCCGGGGCGGCGACGTGGCTGAGCACCAGGTCGAACATCGGGCTGAGGTCCTTGCGGGCGCCTTCCAGCTCGAGGTCGGCCCAGCCCTGGCGGCCGGAGGCGAACAGCATCGGGAAGTCGAGCTGCTCGTCGGTGGCGCCAAGGGCGGCGAACAGGTCAAACACCTCGGTATGGACCTCGTCCGCGCGGGCGTCCTGCCGGTCGACCTTGTTCACCACCACGATCGGCTTCAGGCCCTGCGCCAGCGCCTTGCCGACGACGAACTTGGTCTGCGGCAACACGCCCTCGGCGGCGTCCACCAGCACGATGGCGCCGTCCACCATGTTCAGGATGCGCTCCACCTCGCCGCCGAAATCGGCGTGGCCCGGGGTGTCGACGATGTTGATGCGCGTGCCTTTCCATTCCACGCTGGCGACCTTGGCCAGGATGGTGATGCCGCGCTCCTTCTCCAGGTCGTTGCGGTCCAGCGCCCGCTCGGCCACCTGCTGGTGCTCGCGGAACGCGCCGGATTGGCGCAGGAGTTGGTCGACCAGCGTGGTCTTGCCATGGTCGACGTGGGCGATGATGGCGATGTTGCGAATATCCATGCGTCTTCTACCGGGCCGCCCGCGAGGCCGCCACGCCTGTCTCATGTTGCAGCCGCACACATAGGGGGAAGTGGGGCGAAATACGAGCCGAAAACGGGCGCCCCGGCGCGTCCAGACCACCCAGAGGAGCCATTTCGATGCCCAACGCGTTCGATTTCACCGCCCGGGCCGCCGACGGCAGCGAGCATGACCTGGCCGCCTACCGCGGGCGGGTGCTGCTGATCGTCAACACCGCCTCCAAATGCGGCTTCACCCCGCAATATGCCGGGCTGGAGGCGCTTTGGCGGCAGTATCGCGAGGCGGGGCTGAGCGTGCTGGGCTTCCCGTGCAACCAATTCGGTCACCAGGAACCCGGCAGCGCCGCTGACATCGCCAGCTTCTGCACCGGCAAATACGACGTGAGCTTCCCCGTGCTCGGCAAGGTCGAGGTGAACGGCGCGCAGGCCGACCCGCTGTATCGCTGGCTGAAGCAGGAGAAGGCCGGGCTGCTCGGGCTGGGCGCGGTCAAGTGGAACTTCACCAAGTTCCTGATCGGGCGGGATGGCCAGGTGGTCGAGCGGTTCGCCCCCACTGCCAGCCCGGACAGCCTGAAGCCGCCGATCGAAGCCGCGCTTGCCGCCACCGTGTGATCGCGCGCAACCTTTGTGGCTGGCGGCGCGCTCTAGGCCTGCCCGGGCAAGGAAATGAGTCGGATGGATGTCGTCGAGCACGCTGCAACGCCAGGCAGCCAGGGTTTGCCCGCACCGATCGACCAGGCCCGCGCCGACATGCGCGAACCGAGGAAGCCGGGCGCTCGGGCGCTGGGCACCTTGGCCGTGCTGGCGGTGGCCTACACGCTCTACTTCGCGGCGGCCTTCCTGCTGCCGTTCACCCTGGCCATCGTGCTCTATTTGCTGCTCTCGCCCGCCATGCGCTTCCTCAACAAGCGGCTGCACCTGCCACGCGTGCTAGCCGCCCTGCTGCTGATCATAGCGCTGTTCGTGGTGGTCGGCGGCGTCGGCGCGGCCATCTCGGTCCCCGCCAGCGACTGGGTCGGGCGCATTCCGCAAAGCCTGCCCACGATCGAGAAGCAGTTCGGCTTCCTGCAGGGCCCGCTTGAGGCGATCGAACACGGCTATGACCGGCTCACCGGCATGATGGGTGGCTCGTCCAGCAGCAGCAGCCAGTCCTCGGGCGGCGTGCCGGGGCTCTCCAGCCTCACCTCGCTGGGCGGCTCCATCCTGGCCGGCGCCAAGAACATGCTGGCGGACGGGTTCACCATCCTCCTGCTGCTCTACTTCTTCCTCTACGCCGGGGACACGCTGCTACGCCGCCTGGTGGAGGTGCTGCCGACCTGGGAAGACAAGCGCCGCGCCGTGCAGATCGCCAGCGAGATCGAGGAGAACGTCGCCAGCTACCTGGCCACCATCACGGTGATGAACACCCTGGTGGGAACGCTGAACGGCCTCTCGGTGTGGCTGCTCGGCATGCCCAACCCGCTGCTGTTCGGCACCCTCGCCTTCCTGCTGAACTACATCCCAATCCTGGGGCCGATGATGGGTATCGGGGTGTTCTTCGTGGTGGGCCTGTTCACCTTCTCGCAGCCACTGTTCGCCCTGGTGCCGGCCGGCATCTACCTTGCCATCCACATCCTGGAGGGCGAAACCATCACCCCAATGCTGCTGGCGCGCCGGCTGACGCTGAACCCGGTGCTGGTGATCGTGTCGCTGTTCTTCTGGGACTGGATGTGGGGCATCCCCGGGGCGCTGCTGTCGGTGCCGCTGCTGGCGGTGACCAAGATCGTGTGCGACCACCTGCCTGGCCTAGCCGCGGTCGGGCACATGCTGGGGGCAGATAAGCCGCACGCCGACGTGGGCTGACCCTCGGATCGCCGCCGACCGGTAATCTCGGCACGCGTCTTGCTCGGGCCCGTTCCATGCGTAAACACAGACCGCCTCCAAACTTTGGCTCTCGCAGATCGTCCGCATTGCCGCTCGGCATCCCGAGTGGTTCTCCCCCTCCCGTCCTTTCCGGGAGAGGGCCGGGGTGAGGGCGCTTCAGGCGTTGAAAAGGCGGATGCTCACGGCTCTCGCACCCTCACCCCGCCCTCTCCTGCCCGCGGGAGAGGGAGAACAAAGCCAACGCGGTTGCTCCACCCGCCCGCACGCGAGCGTGGCCCGGCAATGACCAGTGGCTTCCTTCCCGGTCCACGCTGCACCGTCGCCGGCGAGCCGGGCGGCCTGCTCGACGGCCTCGGCTTCGCCGTGAAGGACCTGATCGACCTGGCCGGCGTCCCCACCTTGGGCGGCACGCCGGATTGGGCCACCGACCGCCCAGTGCCAACGCAGCATGCCGCCGTGGTGCAGCGCCTGCTGGCAGCGGGCGCCTCCGTGGTGGGCAAGACCATCACCGACGAGGTCTCGCTCGGTATTCTGGGCGAGAACATGCACGACGGCACGCCGACCAACCCGGCCGCGCCCGACCGCGTTCCCGGCGGCTCCTCGAGCGGCTCGGCCACCGCCGTGGCGGCGGGCGCGTGTGACTTCGCGCTCGGCACCGACACCGGCGGCTCGGTGCGGGTGCCGGCGAGTTTCTGCGGCCTCTACGGCATCCGCCCGACCCATGGCCGGCTACCCTTCGCCGGCATCACCGTGCAGGCGGCCGACAGCGACACCGTCGGCTGGTTCGCCCGCGAGGCGGAGCTGTTCGCGCGCGTGGGCGAGGTGCTGTTCGCCGCCCCCTGCCCCGAGCGACTGCCGACCCGCCTGGTGGTGGCGGTGGACGCGTTCGGGTTCGCCGACCCGGCGGTGGCAGAGGCGCTCGCCCCCCTGTTGGACCGGCTCGCCACGCTGCTCGGCCACCGCCGCGACGAGGTGATGGCGCCGCCGGGTCTCTCGGTTTGGCAGGGCGCGCAACGGGCGCTGCAATCCAGCCAGGCCTGGCGCAGCTTCGCCCCCTGGCTCGACCAGGCCAATCCGCGACTGGCCTGGACGGTCGCGCGCGGCTTGGTGCACGCCGCCGCGATCACCGATGCCGAACGGGCCCGCGCGACGCTGATGCGGGAGGAGGCTCGCGCGCGGCTGCGCACCCTGCTGCCGCCGGGCACCATCCTGTGCCTGCCCACCACGCCGTTCCCCGCTCCCCGGCGCGGCTTGCCGGTCAGCACGCTGGACGCCATGCGCGACCGCATCTCCTGCCTCAGCAGCCATGGCGGGCTGACCGGGGTGCCTCAGGTGAGCATCCCCGGCGCCCGGGTGGAAGGCGCGCCGGTTGGGCTGTCCATCGTGGCCGGGCGCGGCGCCGATCTCGAGCTGCTGGCGGTGGCCAAGGCGCTAGCCGCATGCTGAGGCTGGTCAGCCCGGACCACGCCCACCTGCCCGGCTACCTGGCGGCGCTGCAATCCGGCTGGTCGCCCAACAGCACGCGCGACGTGTCGGGCGAGCACCTGGCGCAGATCGCCGAGGACGCCGACCACTTCCTCCGCATGCAGCGCGGCGAAACCGGCAGCACGGTCACGCTCGCCGATGGCCGCATGGTGGAGCGCTTGCCGGGCGCGGTGTTCTGGCTCTGGGACGGCGCGTTCTGCGGCATGATCAACCTGCGCTACCAGCCCGGCACCGAGGCGCTGCCCGCCCATGTGTCGGGCCATGTCGGCTACGGCGTGGTGCCCGGCAAACGCGGCCGCGGCTACGCCACCGAGGCGCTGCGCCAGCTCCTGCCGATCGCGCGCCAGCTCGGCTTGCGCCGGGTGGCCCTTACCTGCGACGCCGGCAACCTGCCTTCGTGCCGCGTGATCGTGGCCAATGGCGGCCACCCCGCGCCAAGCGAGGAGCCCGGCAAGCTGTTGTTCTGGATCGATTTGACGGGAGAGCGCGCCATGCCCGAAGTGCCCCAGCTTGAACTGCCCAAGCTCATCGAGGCCGCCATCGCCGCGTGGAGCGGCATCACCCCGCCCAACGACCCGGCGCGCCGCATGGCGGCCGACCTCGCCAGCGTAATCGCCGGGTTCGAGGCGCTGCGGGGCACGCTGGTGTTCGAGGACGAGCCCGCCAGCTTCACCGCGGCCCTGCAAGCGGCAAAAGAAGCATGAGCGCCGCGCACGACCTGGCCGATCTCACGCTGGTGGAGGCTGCCGCGGCGGTGCGCAACCGCGAGGTGACGGCCGTGGCGCTGCTGGAGGCCTGCCTGGCCGCGCTGGACGCAGGCGAGGCCACGGTGAACGCCACCATCTGGGTCGATCGCGAAGGCGCCTTCCGCTCGGCCGAGGCCGCCGACGCCGCGGTCGCCGCCGGGCACACGCTCGGCCCGCTGCATGGCCTCCCGCTGGCCCACAAGGACATGTACTACCAGGCGGGCCGCCGCAGCTCCTGCGGCTCGGCGATCCGGCGGGACTTCGTGCCGACCACCACCGCAACGGTGATCGAGCGCTTGTCGGCCGCGGGGGCCTACGCCTTCGCCGGGCTGAACATGGCCGAATTCGCGCAGAACCCGACCGGGCACAACGCGCATTACGGCGATTGCCAGAACCCCTGGAACCCGCCCCGCATCACCGGTGGCTCCTCCAGCGGCTCCGGGGCCGCGGTGGCGGCGCGCTTCACCAGCGCGGCCCTCGGGTCGGACACCGGCGGCTCCATCCGCCTGCCCGCCGCCGCCTGCGGTGTCAGCGGCCTCAAGCCGACGCAAACCCGGGTCAGCCGCGCGGGCGTGATGCCGCTGTCGTTCTCGCACGACAATGTCGGCCCGTTGGCGCGCACGGCGCGGGATTGCGCACGCGTGCTGGGCGTGATCGCCGGGCACGACCCGCGCGACCCGACCAGCGCCGCCGAGAAGGTGCCGGACTACGAGGCCGCCCTGGACGGCGACCTGCGCGGCATGCGCCTCGGCGTGCCGCAGACGCACTTCCTGGACGGCGCCGACGCCCCCGTGCTGCAGGCGCTGGAGGACGCCCTGGCGGTGCTCGCCGATCGCGGCGCCACCGTGCTCCGGCTGCCGTTGCCGCTGATGGACGCGGTGCTGACCTATGGCGGTATCGTCTCCCGCGTGGAGGCCGCCACGATCCATGCGCAATGGATGCGCGAGCGGCCCGGCGACTACGCGACCCATCTCAGCGCGCGGATCTACGCCGGCAACGCGATCCCCGGCACCTACTATGTGGAGGCGCTGAGCCGCCGCGGCCCCATCCTGCAGGCGTTCGCCGCCGACGTGTTCGCCCAGGTGGACGCGCTGGTCTGCCCCACCATCAAGACGTGCCTGCCCACTTTGGCCGAGACCGACATCGACCGCGGGCCGCCCGGCACTGAGCACCGCTTCATGGCGCTGAGCGGCAACACGCGGCCGTTCAACTACCTTGGGCTGCCGGCGATCAGCGTGAACTGCGGCGTCGACCCCAATGGCTGCCCGATCGGGCTGCAGATCGCCGGGCGGCCGTTTGCCGAAGCCCGCGTGTTGCGCATCGCCGACGCCTACCAGCGCAGCACCGACTGGCACCGCAAGCGCCCACCCGTCTGACCCGACGTCAGGCGGGCAGCGGCGCGGCGAAGCAGATGAGGTTGTCGTCGAGGTCGCTGACGATGAGGCTGCGCATGGCCCAGGGCTCGTCGCGCGGCGCTTGCCAGATGTGCGCCCCTGCGGCTTGCAGCGCGGTGTGCAGGGCGTCCACGTCGGCCGCTTCGATGAACGCGCTCAGCAAAGCCTCGCCCGCACTATGGTCGATTACCGGCTTGCCCACGTGGCGCAGCGCCAGGATCGCCTGGTCCCGCGCCACGTGGGCATAGAACGGCGTCTCGCCATAGACGAACAACGGATGAAACCCGAGTGGCCCGGTGTAATAGGCCAGCGCGGCCTGGAAATCCTTGACGAAGATGTTGGGGATCGCCGGCTGCAGCATGGTCCGTCCTTTCAACCCTGAGCGCCTCCGAGGACCGCACGCTATCTCGGCGAGCGCAACCAACGCCAGCTCCCAGTGGCGTTCGGGGGCTCCCGATGAGACCAGGACCGTCCGGCAACACGCGGCGGCTCAGAACTGGTAGACCACGCCCGTCAACTGCTCCGACACCGTCCAAAGCCGCTGCCACACCGCCGGGTCGCGGGCATGGCGCGCGATGACGGCCGAGGCGGGGGCGCCGCGCGCCTCAAACACGCCATCCGGGCCCCAGTAGTCACCGCCGCGCACGCCGGGCATCGTCGCCGCATACAGCAGCGGCAACGCGCCGCGCGCAGCACTTTGGCCCACCACCCGGAACACCTGCTTGAACACCGTGATGACGGCGGGCGGCATTCCCGTCGCATCCGCGAACCCGGTGGTCGACAGGCCCGGATGCGCCGCCACGCTCACCAGCGTCGAGCTTGCCGCCCGCGCCCGGCGGTCGAGTTCCTGCGCGAACATCAGGTTGGCCAGCTTGGATTGGCCATAGGCCTTGCCACCGCTGTAACGGCGGGCGCCCTGCAAGTCGTCGAAATCGACGCGGGCGGTCCGGTGGGCAAGGCTCGCCACCGCCACCACCCGGGCCGCCGGCGTGCGCAGCAGCAACGGCATCAACAGGCCGGTGAGCGCAAACGCGCCAAGATGGTTGGTGGCGAACACCCGCTCGAACCCGTCGACGCTGGTCCCGCGTTTCGCCTGCAGCAGCCCGGCGTTGTTGATCAGGATGTCGGCTTGCGGCAGTTCGCCCACCATGCGCTCGGCAAAGCCGCGGACGCTGGCCAAGCTCGCCATGTCCACCAGCGACACCTCGGCCTGCGCCCCCGGCGTGTTGCGAAGGATCCGGTCCCGCACCGCCTCGCCGCGCTGCTGGTTGCGCACCGCGAGGATCACCCGCGCCCGTTTGGCCGCCAGCGCCACCGCCGCCTCGGCCCCCAGCCCACCGCTGCTGCCGGTGACGATCGCCACCCGCCCGTCCTGGTCCGGAATGTCCCCCATCGTCCACTGCGGCATGACTGCTCTCGCCCCCGTTCTTATAGCTACAGATGGCACCAAACAGGCGGGTCGCTACGCTTTCAGCTTGGGAGCCGGCAACTCCACCTTGATCGACAACTCCTTCAGCCGCGCCGGCGGCACCGCCGATGGGGCGCCCATCATCAAGTCCTGCCCCTGCTGGTTGAGCGGGAATAGGATTACCTCGCGGATGTTCGGCTCATCCGCCAACAGCATTACAATCCGGTCGATCCCCGGCGCCGAGCCCCCGTGCGGCGGCGCGCCGTAGCGGAACGCCGACAGCATGCCGCCGAAGCGCGCCTCCACCTCCGCCTCGCTATAGCCGGCGATGGCAAACGCCTTGATCATGATATCCGGCCGGTGATTGCGGATTGCTCCCGACGAAAGCTCCACCCCGTTGCAGACGATATCGTATTGATACGCCTTGATGGTTAACGGATCCTGAGTCTCGAGCGCCTCCAGACCGCCTTGCGGCATGGAAAACGGATTGTGGCTGAAGTCGATCAGCCCGGTTTCCTCCACCCGCTCATACATCGGGAAGTCGGTGATCCAACACAGTCGGAACGCATCGCGCTCGTAGAGGTCGAGCTCGTTGCCGATGCGGTTGCGCACCGCGCCGGCGAACTTGGCCGCCTCGTCCCGCGGCCCGGCGGCGAAGAACACCGCGTCGCCCGCCTGCAGCCCGCAGGCAGCCCGGATCGCCTCGGTGCGCGCCGGGTCGAGGTTCTTGGCGATCGGGCCGCGTGCTCCCCCGCCTTTCGCCTCCGACTCGAAGATGATGTAGCCGAGCCCGCCCGCCCCCTGCTCACGCGCCCACTCGTTCAGCTTGTCGAAGAAGCCGCGCGGCCGCGGTCCTGCCCCCGGCGCCGGGATCGCCCGCACCACGCCGCCCCCGGCCACGATCTTGGCGAACAGCCCGAACTCCGACCCGGCGAACTGCTCCGTCACGTCGGTGATCTTGAGCGGGTTGCGTAAATCCGGCTTGTCCGAGCCATACTCCAGCAGCGCCGTGTCATAGGCGATGCGCGGGAAGGCGCCCTCCGTCACCGAGCATCCGCCGCCGAACTCGCGGAACACGCCGCCGATCACCGGCTCGAGCGTGGTGAACACGTCCTCCTGGGTGACGAAGCTCATCTCGAAGTCGAGCTGGTAGAATTCGCCCGGGGAGCGGTCGGCCCGCGCCGCTTCGTCGCGGAAACAGGGCGCGATCTGGAAGTAGCGGTCGAACCCGGCCACCATTGCAAGCTGCTTGAATTGCTGCGGCGCCTGCGGCAGCGCGTAGAACGTGCCGGGGTGGTTGCGCGACGGCACCAGAAAGTCTCGCGCGCCCTCGGGGGAGGACGCGGTCAGGATCGGGGTGTGGAACTCGGTGAAGCCGGCCTCGATCATCCGCCGCCGCAGCGAGGCGATCACCCCGGCGCGCAACATCATGTTGCGATGCAGCTTGTCCCGCCGCAGGTCCAGGTAGCGGTAGCGCAGCCGCAGCTCCTCGGACGTGGTCGCCTCGCCCGCCACCGGGAACGGCAGTACGGCAGCGGCCGATTGCAGCGTCAGCGTCTCGGCCCGCAACTCGACCTCGCCCGTCGGCAGCTTGGGGTTCACTGTGCCGGGCTCGCGGGCCACGACCCGGCCGGTGACGGTGATCACGCTCTCCACCCGAAGCGCGTCCGCCTCGGCGAACACGGCCGACCCGGCGGGGCACACCACCTGGGTCAGCCCGTAATGGTCGCGCAGGTCGATGAACAGCAGGCCGCCGTGGTCGCGCTTGCTATGCACCCATCCGGACAGCCGCGCCTCCGCCCCCGCATCCGACGCACGCAGGGCGGCACAACTATGGGTACGATAAAGATGCATCAGGGGGGATTCCAGCGTCTGGCGGGAGCTGCAAGTGAACGCCGGAGCGATGGTGGGCGCGACAGGGATTGAACCTGTGACCCCTGCCATGTCAAGGCAGTGCTCTACCGCTGAGCTACGCGCCCATGCCCCGGCGGCACTCCCTAACATCCGCCTCCTTGCCCACGCAAGCGGCCGGACGGCGTGACATGGCGGCACGGGAGGGCTTCTATAGCGTATGGACCTGCCCACACCCGCCACCGGCGCCCAAGCGGAGGAACTCACCCCCTACGTCATCCTCCGCCCGGCACGGCAAACCGTGCCGCTGGTGCTGGCATCGCCCCATTCCGGGCGCAGCTACGAGCCGCACTTCCTGCGTGCGGCCCGGCTCGGCCCGCTCGACCTGCGGCGCAGCGAGGACACCTTCGTCGAGGAGCTGTTCGCCGACGCGGTGGAGCACGGCGCCCCCATCCTGTGCGCGCAGTTCCCGCGTGCCTATTGCGACCCAAACCGCGAGGCCTGGGAGCTCGACCCGGCGATGTTCGCCGACCCGTTGCCCGACTGGGTCAACACCACCAGTCCGCGCGTGGGCGCCGGGTTGGGCACGATCGCCCGCGTGGTGACCTCGGGCGAGGCGATCTACCGCGGCAAGCTGCGCTTCGTGGAGGCGCAACAGCGGGTGAGCGCCTGCTGGCAGCCTTACCACGATGCGCTGGGCACCCTGATCGACGAAACCCGACGGCTGTTCGGCGCCTGCCTGCTGATCGACTGTCACTCGATGCCGGCCGGCGGCGGGCGGTTCGCCGAGCCGGATTTCGTGCTGGGAGACGCCCACGGCACCGCCTGCATGTCCCGCATCACCAGCCTGGCGGAGACGGTGCTTGCCGAGCATGGCTACCACGTCCGCCGCAACGACCCTTACGCCGGCGGCTACGTGACGCGGCATTACGGCCGGCCGCGCGACGGGGTGCATGCGCTGCAGGTGGAGGTGGCGCGGAGGCTCTACATGAGTGAGGCGACGCTGGAAAAAGCGCCTGGGTTCGACTTGTTGCAGCAGCGGCTGGGCGCCTTTATCGGGCGGCTTGCAGCGGAACTGCCCGGCCTGCTGTAGCGGCTGCCACGCTCCACAAAAAAAGAAGGCGGCACCTTGCGGTACCGCCAAGTTTAGGGAGGAAACGTCCAAGAAACAGAAGGGCAAAGCCCTGCTGCGACACGACATCTACGGCCGCTAGCCACGGTTTGCAAGCGTTTTTTTGCAGTGCAGCATAAACCGCCTGACCGAGCCTGCGAAAACCTTTTGGTAACCATCTTGGCCCATCCTGGGTCCGCCATGGTCCGCATCTGCTTCCTTCTTCTGCTTGCCATTTCGGCGTGCCCCTGGGGCGCGTGGTGCCGCGCGCTGCCGGCAGCCACCATCCCGGCGCCGTCCGCACTTTGCCGCGCCGCCATCCTCCAAGCCGAGCGCGGCGCCCACGTGCCGGACCGTTTGCTGGACGCCATCGCCATGGTCGAAAGCGGCCGGAGGGACCCGGTGAGCGGCGCCGTCTACCCATGGCCATGGACGATCAATGCCGAAGGCGTCGGCCACTTCTACGAAACCAAGGCCGAGGCCATCGCCGCCGTGCAGGCGTTCCAGGCCTCCGGAGTGCGCTCGATCGACGTCGGATGCATGCAGGTCAGCCTGCTATACCATGCAGACGCGTTCGCCAGCCTGGATCAGGCGTTTGATCCCCAGGTCAATGCTGCCTACGGCGCCCGCTTCCTGGTCCAGCTATTCGACCAGACCAACGCCTGGCCGCTGGCCGCCGCCGCCTACCATTCGCTGACGCCGGATTTGGGTGCCGAGTACGCCCGCCGCGTGCTTGCCGCCTGGGGCATTCCGCAGCTCCCCATCACCAGCCAGACCATCACCAACGGCCTGCCGGCTCCGGCGCACCCCGCGGGCGAGGCTGGGTTCGGGCTTGGCTTGTTCCGCACCAGCCAACCTCCCGCCGGGCCAGCGGCCACGCACGTCGCCACCGTGCTGCCGTCCGGCCAGGAAGCGGTCCGCAGGCTGCCAATGCCTGGGCTGGCGGCCGCGCCCAATGCCGCGGGCCGCGGTCTGGACGGCTATCGCGCCACGCCCATCGCGCTCGCGCTGCGGCTGCCGCATGCGTCCTGAGCCCGCGCGCCGGGTCGCGCCGGGAGTTGGCGGACTGGTCGTTCTTCGGCATGGAATCTGGTGTTTTAGCTGGTGCGTTCAGAAACGAGACCTGTTAGGTGCTGACAAACCATTACGAACGCGAGGCTCGTTATGCTGAGGGACTGCTTGCTTGCGGCCGTGCTCGCGATCACTGCGACAATCCTGGCGCAGCCGGCAGCAGCCCAGCAGGCACCGATTCCGGTCAGCGTCGGCAAGGCCAGCCGCGCGGACGTCCCAGTTTTCAAGCGCGGAATCGGCACTGTGGACCCGTTCCAGTCCGTCTTGGTGCGCGCTCGCGTGGATGGCACCATCGACCAGATCGCTTTCACCGAAGGGCAGACAGTCAAGCGCGGGGACCTGCTGACCGTCGTCGATCCGCGGCCGTATCAGGCCGTGTATGACCAGGCGGTGGCCAAGAAGGCGTCCGACGTGGCGCAGCTCGGCAATGCCAAGAAGGACTTGGCGCGCTATGCCGACCTCGCGCGCAGTGACTTCGCGTCGCGCCAGAGCGTCGACACGCAGAGCTCCTCGGTGTCGCAATACACGGCCAATATCGAGGCGGACGATGCTGCAATCGCCGCGGCCAAGCTCAACCTCGACTTCACCCGCATCGTTGCGCCGATCGAAGGCCGGATCGGACTGCGCCTGGTGGACCCGGGCAACATCGTGCACGCCAACGACTCGACCGGCATCGTGGTCATCAACCAGATCCACCCCATCACCGTGCTGTTTACCCTGCCGCAGGACGAGTTCCCCGTCGTGCAGGACGCGATGCTGGCCAGCGGCGCCACCCCGCTGAAAGTGACGGCTTACACGGGGGACGAGAAGCGCCTGCTGGGCGTCGGCACGTTGCTCACGGTGGACAACGCCATCGACACCAGCACCGGAACGATCAAGCTGAAGGCGGTGTTCCCCAACGCCGACGACCGGCTGTGGCCGGGTCAATTCGTCAATGCGCATCTGCAGATGACGGTCGCGCATGACGCCATTACCGTGCCTTCGGCGGCAATCCAGCGCGGCGTTAACGGTCTCTACGTCTATGTCGTCAAGGCCAACGATGTCGTCGCGGTACAGTCCGTCGACATGGGCCAGGATGACGGCGCGACCGCGATCGTGACGAAGGGATTGTCGGACGGGGATCTTGTGGTGACCGCGGGCCAGTCCCGCCTCACCGCTGGCACGCGGGTTGCTTACATGTCGTCCGGCAATCTGCCCGCCAGCGGAACGCAAGCTGGCAGTGGGGGTGGCAAGCCGCCGGGCACGCCGGCGAGCGCAGGCGGCTAATACGGACGATTTGAGCCATGAGCATTTCGACACCGTTCATTCGCAAGCCGGTTGCCACCTCGCTGCTGATGGCCGCCCTGGTCCTCGTCGGCATCGCGGCCTACCCGCTGCTGCCGGTCGCGCCGCTCCCACGGGTGGACTTCCCGACCATCGCGGTGAGCGCGTCGCTGCCTGGCGCCAGCCCGGAAACGATGGCGTCCACGGTGGCGCAGCCGCTCGAACGGCAGTTCTCGCAGATTTCCGGCGTCTCGCAGTTGACCTCGGTGAGCGTGCTCGGCTCCACCCAGGTAACCGTCCAGTTCGACCTTGACCGCAACATCGACGCAGCGGCCGGGGACGTTCTTGCCGCGATCAATGCCGCGGGCGGGCAGTTGCCGAAGGACCTGCCCAGCCCGCCAACCTACCGCAAGGTCAACCCGGCCGACAGCCCCATCCTGATCTTGGCGGTGCAATCCGACACCCTGCCGCTCATCGAAGTGGACGACTACGCCGACAACATCCTGAGCCAGCAGATTTCGCAGATCGCGGGCGTCTCACAAGTGTCCATCGGTGGCGAGCAAAAGCGGTCCGTCCACATCCAAGTCGACCCGGCGCGCCTCGCGGCGATGAACTTGTCGCTTGAGGACGTGCGCAACACGCTGACCAACCTCACCGTCGACAGCGCCAAGGGCAGTATCGACGGCACGCGCCAGAGTTACGCCCTCTACGACAACGACCAACTCACCGAAGCCAAGCAGTACCAGAACGCGATCATCGCCTACCGCAACGGCGCGCCGATCCGGGTGAGCGACATCGGCGTGGCGGTCGATGGCCCGGAGAACACGCGGCTGGCGGGCTGGCAGAATGGCCATCGCGGCATCCAGTTGCTGATCTTCAAGCAACCAGGCGCCAACGTGATCAACACGGTGGCGCGCATCCGTGCCGAGCTGCCCCGCTTGGCGGCGGCCATCCCGCCCTCGGTGCACGTCACCACCGTGATGGACCGGACGTTGACCATCCAGGCGTCGGTCAAGGACGTCCAGTTCACGCTGCTGATCTCCATCGCTCTCGTCGTGATGGTCATCTTCGTCTTCCTGCGCAGCTTCTGGGCGACCGTGATCCCGAGCGTGACGGTGCCGGTGTCCCTCGTTGGCACGTTCGCGGTGATGTACTTGCTGGGCTACAGCCTGGACAACTTGTCGCTGATGGCTTTGACGATTGCGGTCGGCTTCGTGGTCGACGACGCCATTGTCATGCTCGAGAACATCTATCGCTACGTCGAAGAAGGCATGAAGCCGATGGAGGCGGCGTTGCGCGGCGCTGGTGAAATCGGCTTCACCATCGTCTCGATCAGCGTCTCCCTCGTGGCGGTGTTCATCCCTTTGCTGCTGATGGGCGGTATCGTGGGGCGGCTGTTCCGCGAGTTTGCCATGACGGTCAGTATCGCCGTGGTCGTCTCCGGCATCGTCTCGCTCACGCTCACGCCGATGATGTGTTCACGTTTCCTGCGCCACCATCACGGCACCCATGGCCGGCTGTATCGCCTGGTCGAAGCCATGTTCGACGGCATGATCGGCTTCTACCAGCGCACGCTGGACGTCGCCCTGCGCTTCCAATTCATCACGCTCTGCGCCTTCATCGCGACCGTTGCGGTGACTGGCTTCCTATTCGTGAAGATCCCCAAGGGCTTCTTCCCGAGCCAGGATACCGGCATCATCGTGGGCATCACCCAAGGCTCGCAGGACATCTCCTTCGCCGAAATGGCGCAACGCCAGATGGCGCTGGCCCAGGTGGTCGGCGAGAACCCGAACGTGCAGAGTTACTCGTCTTCCATCGGCGCCGGGTTGGGCGGGCAGACGGAGAATAACGGCCGCATCTACATCAGCCTGAAGCCGTGGGACGAGCGCCAATCGAACGCCCAGCAGGTGATCGCGCAACTGGCGCAGTCCGCCCGTGCGATCCCGGGCGCGCAACTGTTCATGCAGGCTGGGCAGGACATCAACATTGGCGGCCGGCTGGCCAAGACCCAGTATCAGTTCACCTTGCAGGACGCCGACATCGGTGAACTCTACCAGTGGGCGCCCAAGCTGCTCGACAAGCTGCGCGGCATTACGGCGGTGCGGGACTTGGCGACCGACCAGCAAATGGCTGGCACGACCGCCACGCTCACGATCGACCGGGATGCGGCGTCGCGCTTCGGGATCACGCCCCAGCAGATCGACGACACCCTCTATGACGCCTTCGGGCAGCGCCAGATCGCGCAATACTTCACCCAGATCAACTCGTACCACCTCATCCTCGAGGTTCCGCCAGGCATGCAGGGCGACAAGGAGACGCTCGGCAAGCTCTACGTGAAGTCGTCCAACGGGGCCGCGGTGCCGCTGAGCGCCATCGTCAAGGTCGACACCAGCGTGGTTGCACCGCTTTCGGTGTCGCACCAGAGCCAGTTTCCGTCGGTAACGCTCTCGTTCAACCTGGCTGCGGGCGCCGCCTTGGGGGATGCCGTGAGCGCCATCGAGACGGCGATGGGCCAGATGGGCACGCCGGCCTCGCTGACGGGCACGTTCCAGGGCACGGCGCAGGCGTTCCAATCCTCCCTGAGTTCCGAGCCCTACTTGATCGCCGCCGCCCTAGTCGCGGTCTACATCATCCTCGGCGTGCTCTATGAGAGCTACATCCTGCCGCTGACGATCCTTTCCACGCTGCCCTCCGCCGGCGTGGGCGCGCTGCTGATGCTGCTGATCGGCCAATACGACCTGTCGATTATCGCCATGATCGGGGTCATCCTGCTGATCGGCATCGTCAAGAAGAACGGCATCATGATGGTGGATTTCGCCATCTCCGCCGAACGGCAGGACGGTGCGACGCCGTTCGACGCCATCCGCCAGGCCTGTCTGCTCCGGTTCCGGCCGATCTTGATGACGACGATGGCCGCCTTGCTCGGCGGGCTGCCGCTCATGCTGGGGAGCGGCGCCGGGTCGGAACTGCGCAAGCCGCTCGGCTTTGCGATGGTCGGGGGTCTGCTGTTGAGCCAGATCCTGACGCTCTACACGACGCCGGTGATCTACCTCTACTTGGACAAGCTGCAGCACGTGCTGGCGCCGCGCCGGGCCAAGGCGCTGCCGACGCTTGCCGGGAAGATGGGCGCCACGGCCGACTAACTTCAGATACCGCCGGGCTCCGAGGCGGTGGCAGCGGCGTCTTGCCCGGCAAGGAACGCTCCCGCGACGGTGCCCGCCAGGCCGTCCGTGCGCGTCGCCTCGCCGGCAAACACCAGGCGTGATCCTGCCAGCGCCTGCCCCAAAACGCCCCGCTCGCTCGCGTGTCCGGGCCGGGCGTAGGCGTAGGCACCGCGCGCGAACGGGTCGCTGGCCCAGCGCGTCACCACGGCGCCGGGTCGGAACGCCGCGTCGACGCGGCGGCCGAACATGTCGCGCAACTGCTCACGGGCAAATGCCTCGGCGCTGCCGGTGCGATCGAGTTCGGCCGAGTGGCTGCCGCCGTGGAAGCAGATCACGTGGTCCTGGCCGTGCGGCCACGCCACCGTGGTCATCGCGGGTGCCCCCATATGGGGCACGAATTGGTCGAGCCCGCACGAGGGCGGCAGATCGAGCCGGTCGCCGCCGGCGGCACGCAGCGCAACCTTGTTCAGCACCCCCATCGGCAAGCCGGCGATCGCGTCCTGCACGGCGGGGGGCAAAGCGGGGGTGAAAGCGATGGCGCCCGCTGCCAAAACGCCGGTCGACACAGTTACGATGCAGGCCTCGGCGCGGATCGTGCCCTTGGGGGTTTGCACCGTCACCCCGGGTCCCGCCCAGTCGATCGCGGTCGCCGGGCACCCAAGATGCACGCAGCCGGCGGGCGCCAGCAGATGCCGCAGCACGAACGCTCCCAGCCCGCCCGGCACCTCCAGATTGGCGCCGTGCAGCAGGTTGGTGTGCCAGTCGCGCAAGCTCAGCGACACCGCGTCCGCCGCGGCGATGGTGGGCGCTTCCCAGTTCAGCACGGCGGGCAGCCAGGGCAAGCGCGCGCCCGCGGGCGCCACCGCCTCCGCCAGGCTCACGTCGGGGCCGGCCAAAGCCTCGCGAGTGCAGTCGGCAACGGCGTCTTCGGCGGCTTGGTAGGCGGCGAGCTCCTCCTCGGTGGCAAAGCGGTCGCCGACGCGGGTGCGCTCGACCCGGGTCGCCGCCGTCTCCAGCAAGGGCTCGCCTCGCTTGCGCGCGAGTGCGGCCAGGGGGTTGCGGTCGGCCGCATGCAGCCAAGCGGCGCCATGATCGAACGGCGCCTGCAGCAGGGCGGGGATGGTGGTGTAGGCGCGGCCACCCACCCGGCGGGACGCCTCGATCAGGGTGACGCCATGCCCGCGGGCCCGCAAGGCGGCGGCGGCGGCCAGCCCGGCCACCCCCGCACCGACCACAACGACGCGCCTCGGCTGGCCGCTTATGGCCGAATGATGCCCGATCATCATAATTGTGCTCCAATCCTGCAGGACACTCGGCGAGCCGGATGACGCACCCGCTCTGCCGCATCGCGCAGCACCACAAGCCCGAGGTGCCGACTTTCCGCCCTGCGACAAGAGGAGCGCTCATGTTCTTCCCGGGTTTTACCACCCACACCACCGAGGTGCCCGGCGGCAAGGTCCGCTACCGCGTCGGCGGCGATGGCCCGGCGCTGCTGCTGCTGCACGGCAACCCGCAAACCCACGCCATGTGGCACCTGGTGGCCCCCGCTTTGGCGCGGCGCTTCACCGTCGTCTGCCCCGACCTGCGGGGTTACGGCGGCAGCGCGAAGCCACCCGCCACGCCCGACCACGCCCCCTACGCCAAGACCGCGATGGCGCACCACGTGGCGGGCCTGATGACCGAGCTCGGCCACGCCCGCTTCGCCGTGGCCGCGCACGACCGTGGCGCGCGGGTGGCGCACCGCCTTGCCTTGGATGCGCCGGAGCGAGTGACCAAGCTCGCCGTGCTGGACATCGTGCCCACCACCGAACATCTCGAACGCGCCGACATGTCGTTCGCGCTCGGCCACTACCATTGGTTCTGGTTCGCGCAGCCGCACCCGCTGCCGGAAGACCTGATCACCCAGGCGCCCGACACCTGGTTTGCCGCCCATACCGGCCAGGGCGCCGGCATCCCGCCGTTCTTCGCACCGGAGGCGCTGCAGGACTACCTGGCCGCCGCGCACGACCCGGCCACGGTGGTCGGCATGTGCGAGGATTACCGCGCCGCCTGCACCATCGACTTGGTGCACGACCGGATCAGCCGCGGTAACGGCCGCAAGGTCGAGTGCCCGATGTTGGTGCTCTGGGGCGGTCGGGGCCGGATCGGTGGCTGGTATGACCCGGTCGCGATCTGGCGCAACCACTGCTCGGCCGAGGTGCACGGCAGCAGCATCGATTGCGGACATTTCCTGGCCGAGGAGGCGCCCGGCGCGGTGATCGAGCAGTTCGAGGGGTTCTTTTAGGGGTGGTGCCTGGGGATTGCGGTGCGGCCCCTCACCCGACCCTTGTATCTGAGGCGTGGCACTGTGGATTGTGGTGCTGCGAGGGGTGCGGTGGCCACCGGACCCCTCGCGCGGCACCGTCGCTCATCCGCCCATCGGCCACAACCGAGGGAGAGCTTTGGGATCGGCCGCCGCCCCGTCACGCACAACCGGACAGTCGCTGGATTGCCCGTCGCATGGACAAGACAGGTTGCCGTGACCGCAATCATTTGTGGAGTGGATGTTTCTGCGACCCACTTCGCCAACTTCAGCCAACGCCTCACAGCGAAAGGAAAGCCAAAAAGGCCATCCGCATCGCACTGGCCCACAAACTCCTCACCCGCCTCAACGCCAAAGCCCGCGACGTCAGAAACACCATCAATACCAACCAAACCGCTTGACCATTCAGACAGTCGCTCTCCCAGAGGGAGAGGGGTTTGGCAGTAAAGCGATGATGCGGCGGGTTAGGTGTTCATCGCGTCGAAGAAGTCTTGGTTGGTCTTGCTGTATTTCAGCTTGTCGAGCAGGAAGTCCATTGCATCGGTGGTGCCCATCGGGTTCAGGATGCGGCGTAGCACCCACATCTTGCTAAGCATGCCACGTTCAACCAGCAGTTCTTCTTTGCGGGTGCCGCTCTTGGTGATGTCGATGGCGGGGAAGGTGCGCTTATCGGACAGCTTGCGGTCGAGGATGATCTCGCTGTTGCCGGTGCCCTTGAACTCCTCGAAGATCACCTCGTCCATGCGGCTGCCGGTGTCGATCAGGGCGGTGGCGATGATGGTGAGGCTGCCGCCCTCCTCGATGTTGCGCGCCGCACCGAAGAAGCGCTTGGGGCGTTGCAGCGCGTTGGCGTCCACGCCGCCGGTGAGCACCTTGCCGGAGGACGGCACGACGGTGTTGTAGGCGCGGGCGAGGCGGGTGATGCTGTCGAGCAGGATCACCACGTCGCGTTTGTGTTCGACCAGGCGCTTGGCTTTTTCCAGCACCATCTCCGTCACCTGCACGTGGCGGGTGGCCGGCTCGTCGAAGGTGCTGGCGACGACCTCGCCCTTCACCGAGCGGGACATGTCGGTCACTTCCTCGGGGCGCTCGTCGATCAGCAGGACGAGGAGGAACACCTCCGGATGGTTCTCGGCGATCGCGGTGGCCATGTTCTGCAGCATCACCGTCTTGCCGGTGCGCGGGGGGGCCACGATGAGGGCGCGCTGGCCCATGCCGATCGGGGTGATGAGGTCGATCACCCGGGGCGTCAGGTCCTTGCCGGGGCCCTTGGCGACGGATTGGAAGTTCTCCACCTCCATCTTGAGCCGGCGGTCGGGGTAGAGTGGGGTGAGGTTGTCGAAGTTGATGCGGTGCTTCACCGCGTCGGGCGGCTCGAAGTTGATGGTGTTGGGCTTGAGCAGGGCGAAGTAGCGCTCGCCGTCCTTGGGGGCGCGGATTTGGCCCTCCACGCTGTCGCCGGTGCGCAGGGCGAAGCGGCGCACCTGGCTGGGGCTGATGTAGATGTCGTCCGGGCCGGGCAGGTAGTTGGCCTGGGCGCTGCGCAGGAAGCCGAAGCCGTCGGGCAGGATTTCCAGGGTGCCCTCGCCGTGGATGGCCTGCTCGTTGTCGGCGAGGTTCTTGAGGATGGCGAACATCATGTCCTGCTTGCGCAGGGTGGATGCGTTCTCGATCTGCAACGATTCGGCAAAGGACAGCAGGTCGGACGGCGATTTTGCCTTGAGTTCGGCAAGGTGCATTGGGGAGGGGCCTTGGTGGACGGGGTGGGAGCAGAGAGGGAACGCTGCTGCCGGTCTGTCGGTCTGCCGGGCGGCGAGGCCACGCGGGACGACTATCCGGGCTGGTGGGAGAACGAGGCCGGGTTGGGAGCGTCCGGCTGATCTTGCGGGAGAGTAGGCATGGCGGGCGGGCGGCGTCAACCGCTCTCACCCGAGCCATCTTCCGCAGGCGGGCGCAGGCGCCGGACCGCGGGCTAGCTGGGTTGTACGATGGCCATGATGACGATGATGAGCATCAGGACGGTCGGGACCTCGTTGGCGTAGCGGTAGAAGCGTTGCGGGCGCTGGTTGCGGTCTTCAAGGAAGTCGCGGCGCCATTTGGACAGGGCGCCGTGGAAGCCGGTCATCAGCAGCGCGCCGGTCAGCTTCACGTGCCACCAGGGGGCGGTCCAACTGATGGCGCCGGGGGTGAGCACCATGAGGATGCCGAAGCTCCAGGCGGCGATCATGGCCGGGGTGGTGATCTGCTTGAGCAGGCGGCGCTCCATCACCTTGAAGCGCTCGCTGTCGGGCGAGCCGCGGGGAACCTGGCAGTGGTAGACGTAGAGCCGCGGCAGGTAGAACAGGCCGGCCATCCAGGCGATGATGGCGATGACGTGGAACGACTTGACCCAGAGGAAGTAGGGCGCCAGTGCCGGGATGGTCACGCGGCGGCGGCCTCTGCGGCGGCGAGCAGGCGCAGGAAGTTGCCGCCCCAGAGTGCCGCGATCTCGGAGGCGTCGTAACCCCGCCGCTGCAGCTCGGCGGTGAGATTGGGGCTTTGCGAGGCGTCCTGCCAGTCGAGCAGCGCGCCGCCGCCGTCGAAGTCCGAGCTGATGCCGACGTGCTCGACGCCGCAGCGGCGCACGGCGTAGTCGATGTGGTCGACGTAATCGGCGACGTTCACGCGGTCCGCCTTGCCGCCGGGCCGGAGGAAGGAGGCGACGGCGGTGATCTGCACCACGCCGCCGGTGGCGCGCAGAACGTCTAGTTGCTCGTCGTCCAGGTTGCGCGGAACGGGGCAGATCGCGTGCATGCAGGAGTGGGTGGCGACCACGGGGGTGGTGGAAAGTTCGGCCGCCTGCAGCATGGTGGCCTTGGAGACGTGGCTTATGTCGACCAGCATGCCGAGCCGGTTGAGGGCAGCCACCGCCTCGCGGCCCAGCGCACTCAGGCCGCCATGCAGCGTGAGGCGGTCGCCGAGGTCGTTGCGCGGGTTGCTGCTGTCGGCCAGCATGTTGTGGCCGTTATGGGTGAGGGTGAGGTAGCGGGCGCCAAGCTCGCGCAGTTGCGCCAGGCCGCCGATGTCCTCGCCGAGCACGTGGCCATTCTCCACGGCGGGGATGATGGCGGTGGTGCCGGCGGCGGCGGCGGCGCGGATGGCGGCGGCGTCGGTGGCGAGCTGGGTGGTGAGGCCGTTGCGCTCGCCGGCCATGGCGCGGATGGCGACCAGCATGTCGGTCGCGCGGCGCCAGGCGCCCTGCCAGCCCTCGGCGGTGCGCGGGCCTTGCGGCACGTAGGCGGCGAAGCAGCCCGCGCGCAGGCCGCCGCGCACCATCTTGCCGAAGTCGACCCGGCGCGCGGTGACGCCGAACGGGTCGGGCGGGTTGGGCCAAGGGATGTCGATATGGGTGTCGATCGTCAGCAGGGTGGCGTGCAAGGCCGGGTCTGCGAGTGGGGTCATCGCGTCTGGCCGGGCCTTCGCCGGCCGCTCCTGGATCGTGGTCTTCATATAGAGTGCGCTTGCAGGCGGGGTTCGGCTAGTGTCCCAAGGTCGCCCGCCGTCGAAGGTGACGCGTTCCTGCGGCTGCGCTATGGGAGAGCCGGCTGTCTCCGTAGCTCAGCAGGATAGAGCACAGGATTCCTAATCCTGGGGCCGTGGGTTCGAATCCCGCCGGGGACATTCCCTGTCAAACGCCGGCTAGACCAAGACCGGCTCAGATAGAGTCGCCGGTCATGGTCTAGCTCCTTGTTTTGGCGAGCATGTTTACCAATCAAGTGACTTCACTTGATGCGGTCATGCTCTAAGGGATTTGAGCGGGTTGGCGGATTCGCTGTTCGACGCGCCGGGCTATCGCGCGGGGGCGCCCGACCCAGAGCGGGAGCGGTTGCTAGCGCGCTGGCGGCTGCTGACCGCACGGGTGCTGCCAGGGATGGCGGCGGGCTGCGGCTGGCCCATCCGGCTGGACCACTGCTTCATGCGGGTGTGCCTGGACCACGCGATTGGGCAGCGCTGGGACCAGGTGGTGCGACGGCCCGCGGTGCGGCACCTGACGGATGCGGAACTGGGGCGCGCGGTGGCAGTGGCGGAGGCGATCGAGCGCGACCCGGCGTGCCTGGTGGCGCTGAACGCGGCGAGCCTGCGGATGCGGGGCAAGCGGTAGCGGGCAAGCGGGAGCCGAGGCTGCAGCAGGCCCGGCCACAACCGCGCCGGGCCTGGCGTGTTAAGGCGTCGAACTCATGCAACGGATGGCGCCGATGTCTGGTCGCTCGAATGTGGCGGTGCTTGCGGGGGGCGCTGCGGCCCTGCTGTGCGCGGGCTTGCTGGACGCGCGGCGGCGAAACGCGGTTGGGGTGGCGCACGAAGGGCGTGCGGTCCGGGTGGTGGTGCTCGGGGCCGGGTTTGGCGGGCTCAACGCGGCGCTCGAGCTGGCGCAGGCGCCGGACGTGGAGCTCACCGTGATCGACTCGCAAAACCACCATCTGTTTCAGCCGCTGCTGTATCAGGTGGCGACGGCGGCACTCTCCCCAGCCGACATCGCCTCGCCGGTGCGCGACATCCTGCCGGCCGGGCCCAACGTGCACGTCATGATGGGCCCGGTGACAGCGGTGGACACGCAGGCCCGCCACGTGGTGTGCGATGGCGAGGTGGTGCCATATGACGAGCTGGTGATCGCCACCGGGTCGCAGCCTAGCTATTTCGGCAACCAAGAGTGGGCGCAGCACGCACCGGGGCTGAAGAGCCTGCACGACGCGCTGGACCTGCGCGGCCGCCTGTTGCTGGCGTTCGAGCGCGCCTGCATCGCGGACGACCCGGCGGAGCGGCAGCGCCTGCTCACCTTCGTGCTGATCGGCGCCGGGCCGACCGGGGTGGAGATGGCCGGGTCGGTTGCCGAGCTGGCGCGCGAGATGGTGCAGTTGGACCACGAGCTGAGCCGGTCGCGCCCGCGCATCGTACTGGTGGAGGCGGCGGACAGCATCCTGGCGGATTTCCCGGCCGATTTGTGCCGCCACGCCGCCACGTCGCTGCGCCATTTGGGCGTGGAAATGCGGCTCGGCACCAAGGTGGAGGCGATCGAGGACGGCGTGGTCCGGCTCGACAGCGGGACGATCGCGGCGGCGACCATCATCTGGACGGCCGGGACGGCGGCCACCCCGGTGGCGCAATGGCTGGGGGTGGAGCCGGGCAAGGGCGGCCGCGTGGCGGTGGCGCCGGATTTGCGGGTGCCAGGGCTGCCGCGGGTGCAGGTGATCGGCGATGCGGCGCTGGCGCTGGACCGCCGGGGCAAGCCGCTGCCGGCGTTGGCGCCGGTGGCCAAGCAGCAGGGGCGGTATGTGGCACAGGCGATCCTGCGGCGGCACCGCGGCGAGCCGGCGGCCGGGCCGTTTCGCTATCGCGACTACGGCACCATGGCGACCATCGGGCGGGGCCGGGCGGTGGCGGATTTCGGCGCGGTGCACGTGTATGGCAAGCCGGCCTGGGGGCTCTGGGCAGTGGCGCACATCTTCTTCCTCATCGGCTTCCGCAGCCGCTTGATGGTGTGCACGCAATGGGCGCTGGCCTACGTGACGGACCAGCGGCCCGGGCGGTTGATCGCCTGGAACCCGGAGGAGGACGAGCGGGCGCGGCAAGCCAAGGCGGCGCGCTGACGGGGGCTAGCCTGCGATCGCACCGAGTGGAATCACCCGGTGCGTGAATCGCCAGGCCAAATCAGCCAGACACCTTTCATCCGGTGACAGCCGGATGAAAGGTGTCCTAGCGCGGAGTGTCGCGCACCCAGAGCATGCAGACCGCGCCGAGCAGCGGACCGGCGGCGAGGATGGCGAGTGCGACCTGGTAGGAGCCGGTGGCGCTGAACCCGGCGCCCACCACCAGCGGCACGATGGCCGCACCCGCCGAGCCGATCGCCGCCGAGAGCCCGGCGGCGGCACCGGCCACCGCGCCACCGGCTTCGGCGGCCATGGTGTTAGACAGCGGCGAGTAGGCGAACGCGGTCATCCCGAGCAGCGGCGCCACCAGCCAGAACTGGGTTTCGGTGCGCAGCGTCCCGGTGAGCAGCAGCAGGCCAGAAAATGCGAGCAGGTCGAGCAGGATGAGCAGCTTGCGCCGGCCGCCCAGCCAGTCCGACAGCAGGCCGATGGCCGGCTTGCTCGCCACCGCCACCACGCCGAACAGGGCGACGATGGCGCCGGCGGTGACCAGGGGGAAGTGCAGCCCGCGCGTCATGAGCGAGCTGGCCCAAATGGCGTAGCCCCAGGTGCCCCAAACCCCGCCGGCGCCCGCCAGCACGATGGCGACGAACTGGCGGCTGGCGAGGGCGGTGCGCAGGTCGGCCCAGGTGACGGGCGGCAGGCTGGCGCCGGGCGGGGTGTCGCGCAGCAGCAGGCCGCACAGCAGGCCGAGCGCCACCGTGCCACCGCCGGCGAGGTGGTAGACGGTGTGCCAGTCCATCCGGGCCAGGGCGCGGGGCACGGCGGCGTTGGTCAGCACCACGCCGAGGGAGGTGGCCGTCATGTAGAAACCCATGGCCCGGCCGCGTTGCCGGGGCACGAACCAGGACACCACCAGCTTCACCCCGGCCGCGAAATCCGCCCCGGCGGCCAGGCCCATTAGCGCTTGCAGCGTGAGCCCGGCGGCCAGTGTGGTGGTGGAGCCGAACGCGGCCGTGAGCAGGCCGAGCGGCACCAAGGCGGTGGTGAGCATCAGGCGCGGGCCGAGCCAGTCGCTCACCAGCCCGGTCAGCGCCTGGGAGACGACGTAGCCGGCATAGAACGCGGTTACGAACACGGCGAGCGCCGCCAGCGACAGGCCGTAGGCGGGGGCGGCGGTGGTGGCGACGCTGGTCCAGATCAGTCGGTCGACGAACGAGCACAGATAGGCCAACCATGCCAGCAGCAGGATGAGCCAACGATAGCCGCCCTGCCCCGGCGATGGCTTGGCGCGATGGGTCAGCGGCGCAGGTTGGCGGCGACGCCGTTGTAGAAGCCGGTGAGGGCGTCGCCGGCGATCACGCCGCCGGCGAAGATCTCCATTTCGTTCGCGGCGGCGGGGCCGCGCAGGCGGCCGTAGGCGAGGCGGGTGGCCACGCCGGCGAGCACCGCCCAGCCAGCCATGGGGAACAGGATCAGCATTCCGGTGGCGAACAGCACGCCGAGCTGGCGCTTCGGGCCGCCCAGAAGCTGCAGCAAGGCGCCGGGGATCGCCCATAGCAGCAGCTTGGTGGCAACGCCGGGCGCGGCGCCGGCCTGGATGGTGGTGACGTAGACCTTTGCCACCGGGGCGACCAGGTGGGCGGCGAAGTAGCTGCGGTAGGACAGCAGCACCACCACCCCGGCGACCAGGAAGGCGAACATGGCGGCGAGGTATTGCTGGAAGCGGCCGTCGGCTTCGAACGCCGGGTCGGCGCTGTTGCCGCGCAGCATGAAGCCGGCCTTGAGGTCGTAGCCCATGTCGGCGAAGGCGGGGCCGGTGGCGGCGGAGAACCCGACCAGCAGCGCCAGCGCCACCGGCGGGAAGCCCGCGAGCATGCCCACGATCAGGGTGATGAGCGCCACGGCGAAGGCGGGAAACCAGCCGGAGTGCATCGCGGCCAGCCCGACGATCAGCTCGTGCACCAGGGCGGCGAAGGCCGCGTAGACCACGAAGGCGACCAGCATGCTCATGGGCATGGACGCGACCAGGCCGCCACCGAGCGCGATCAGCACGGCAACGGCGACATAGGCCACCGCGCCCAAGCCCAGGGCACGGCCGGAGCTGCGGGAGGCAGCCGGGCGGGTTGGATTGCTGCGCGCGGTCATCACCAGGGCGACCTGCACCAGCGCCACCAGGCCGGCGCCGATCATCAGGCCGTGCGGGATGTAGGCCTTGTTGATGTCGCCGCCGGGCAGCCAGGCGCTGAACAGGCTGGACGAGTAGCCGCGCAGCAGCAGCCCGGCGCCGAACATGGTCAGCGCCCAGACATTGCCGATGAAGGCGACGCCGAACGCCGACATCGGGATGCCGAGAAAGCCGGTGCCCACGATGCCGGTGAGTACGCCGCCGCCGAGGATGGCGAGGCGGCGGCCGCCTTCGTCCCCGGCGCGGATGGCCTCGGCGGCGGCAACCCCCGGCGGCCAGGCGCCATCCGCCGGGAAGACACGCGAGTCGAACAGGCGGAACAGCATGGTGGCGTCCACCAGCATGGCCAGCGCGACGCCGCCGAGCAGCGGCAGCACCAGGTCCTCGCGGCCGAGCAGGAAGGGGATGCCGATGGGCAGCAGCAGGCTGTTGCCGGCGCCGAACGTGGCGGCGGAAATCGCGCTTTGGGCCAGGTTCTGCACATGGATCGAGCGGAATCGCACAAAGCCGCGACCCGGTACCCGGGCGAGCGCCATGGCGATCAGGGCGCCGACGATTGAGGTGTTGGCGGTGACCCCGAGCGTGACCAGCAGTTGCATGCCGATTATGGCGCCCACGACGCAGAGCACCGTGAGCAGGATCAGCGTGGCCGGGTCGAAAATGGTGGGGTGGCGGGCGGGATGGGCCAGCGGCGCCGGCGGCGGCGTTTGAGTGGTGACGGCGTCCATGGCGGTTACTCCGCGGCGAGTTGGGTGCCGTAGCTGTCGTGGGCTGCGGCCTCGGTGATGCGTCCGTCACGCAAATCCTCGGCCAGGCGCTGCGGGTCGCGCCGCGCCGGGTCGCCATAGCCCGCGCCGCCGGCAAACACGATCTCGGCGACCTGGCCGGGATGGGTCAGGCTGACCAGTTCGCCGGCGCCGCAATCGTGCAGCAGGGTGCCGTCCGGGTGGCGCAGGCCGGCGAAGGCGCGGGCGCCGGGTTGCCCACCGGCCAGGCCAGGCAGCACGGACTTGGCGCCCTCGGGGAACAGCGCGGCCAAGGCCGGCAGCCCGTCGTCGTGCAGCTTGCGGAACCGCACGCGCTGGCCGAGGCCGCCGCGGTGTTCGCCGGCGCCGCCGCTGTCGGGCAGGAAGGCCTTCTCCTCCACCAGCACGGGCACCCGCGCCTCGAACAGCTCGATGGCGGTGTTGGCGGCGGAGGTGGGATAGAGCAGGCCGGATTTGCCGTCCGCTTGCGCGCTGGCGCCCTGGCCGCCGCCCATGAACAGGTGGTCGGCGTAGAGCGCGCCGGCGCCGTCCCGCCCAGAGACCATCACGGCGACGGGCAGGCCGGTGGGGGATTGCACCGCGGTGGGCGCAGCGCCGGCGAGGGCGCGGAACACCAGCGGGCCGAGATACCACCCGGTGCGCACGCGGGCGGCGACCGGCGCGGGGCGGGTGCAGTTCAGGATGGAGCCGGCGGGCGCGGTGACGGTGAAGGGCCGGTAACAGCCAGCGTTGCCGCGCACCTCGGGTGTCAGCATGCACTTCAAAGGATAGGTGGCGTGCGCCGCGGTGTAGTTGAGCGTGGAGTTGACGCCGCCCTGGGCGAGCTGCGCCGGTGGGTCCGGGAAGTCGATGGCGATGCTGTCGCCGGCGACGGTGAGGGCCACCTGCAGGGTGAGGGTGTCGTCAACCGGGCTGAACGCGACGTCGGCGGTGTAGCGGCCATCGGGCAGGGCGGCAATGGCGGCGCGCATGGCAGCCTCGGACCGGTCCTGCACGATGGCGGCCAGAGCGGAGAGGTCGGCCAGGCCGTATTCGTCCATGAAGGCGAGCAGGCGTTGCGCGCCGATGCGGTTGGCGGCCATGAAGGCCTGCACGTCGCCGATCACCTGGACCGGGTTGCGCACGTTGGCGGCCAGCAGGGTAAGCAGGTCGGCGTTGTCCTGCCCGGCATGGGCGAGCTTCATCGGCGGAATTTGCAGCCCTTCATCGAAGATCTCGCGGGCGCGCAGGCTGTCGCGGGTGCCGCCGATGTCGGCGACGTGGCCGACGGTGCCGACCAGGGCCACGACCCGGCCGGCGCGGAACACCGGGCTGACCACGGCGATGTCGAACAGATGGCCGGCGCAGAGCCAGGGGTCGTTGGTCACAAGCATGTCGCCGGGCTGCAGGGTGGCCACGGGGAAGCGCTCCAGCAGGGCTTTCACGGCGCGCGGCAAGGTGAGGTTGAACACGGGCATGGCGCGGGGCGAGTGCGCCAGGGTCTCGCCCGTCGGGTCGAGCAGTTCGCAGGCGAAATCCTGCGATTCGGCGATGATGAGCGAGAAGGCGGTGCGGATGATGGTCAGCCACATCTCGTCCACCACGGTGGTGAGCCGGCTCCACATGATCTCGAGCGCGATCGGGTCGGCCTCGATGGCGGCGCGGGCTTGGGCCAGGCTCATGCCGGGGCGCACCAGGTCCATCCGGCTGGCCGCGCCGACCTGGATGCGCAGATTGCCGGCGGGGTCGACCTGGAGCAGGTCCCCCGGCGCGATGACGGTGGTGGCCTCGCGCTCCTCGATGATGGCCGGGCCTGCGATG
The DNA here is from genome assembly GCA_965199105.1 of Acetobacteraceae bacterium. Taxonomy (GTDB): domain Bacteria; phylum Pseudomonadota; class Alphaproteobacteria; order Acetobacterales; family Acetobacteraceae; genus LMUY01. Next base: position 296,173 of record CBDAQO010000002.1, read on the forward strand.
GTGGCGCCGGCGCGCAGGGCGTAGCGGTCGAACACGGCGGCAGCGTGGGCGGTGTCGCCGAACCAGGCCTGGCGGCAGCCTTTGCGGGCGTCCGCGCTGGTGGCGGCGGGGGCGTGCAGCGGCAAAGCGGGGGTGGCGCCGGTGACGGTGACGCGCAGGTTGACGATCTGCAGCACGGCGCCGGGTTGCAGCGCGGTGTAACGGGCAGTGTAGGCGGCCTCGAAGCCGGCGATCACGGTGTCGACGCTGGCGGCGAGTGGCGTTTGCGGCAGCGTCACGGCGATGTCGTGCATCTGGCCGGCCAGGCGCATGTCCGCGCTGCGCTGCACGGTGGCAACCGGGATGGCGCCGAGTTCGAGCCGGGCTTCGCGTTCCATCGCTGCCAGCGCGGCGTCTGCGGCGGTGAGGTCCGCGCCGGGGGTGAGCGCCATGGGCAGCGAGCGGGCGCGGGTGGCGGAGCGCGGCGCGCAGAGGAAGCCCAGGGCGGAGGCGGCACCGGCGGCGGGCGGAACGACCACCTCGGCAATACCGAGCGCGCGGGCGACTTCGGCGGCATGGGCGGGGCCGGCGCCGCCGAAACCCACCATGGCGTAGCGCCGCGGGTCCTTGCCGCGTTCGACCAGGTAGACGCGGGCGGCGTCGGCCATGCTTTCGACCACGACCTTGTGGATGCCCCAAGCGGCCTGTTCGACGGAGTGGCCGAGCGGGGTGGCGACGCGGGCGATGGCGGTGCGCGCAGCCGCCAGGTCGAGCGGCATGGTGCCGCCGAGGAAGAACGCCGGGTCGTAGTAGCCGAGCACCAGGTTGGCGTCGGTGACGGTGGGGAGCTCGCCGCCCTGGCCGTAGCAGGCTGGGCCGGGGACCGCGCCGGCGGAGTGCGGGCCGACGCGCAGCAGGCCAACGGCGTCGATGCTGGCGATGGAGCCGCCGCCGGCGCCGATCTCGATCATGTCGACGGTGGGCGCCTTGATGGGCAGGCCGGAGCCCTTCTTGAAGCGGTGCTCGCGGCCGGCTTCGAGCATGGCGGCGATCTCGGCGCGCCCGGCCTCGATCAGGCAGGCCTTGGCCGTGGTGCCGCCCATGTCGAAGGCGAGCAGGTCGGCGTGGCCAGCCTGGGCACCGAGCAGGGCCGCTGCCAACGCGCCGCCGGCGGGGCCGGATTCGAGCAGGCGGATGGGTGCCGCGGCGGCAGCGTCCAGCGAGAGCAGGCCGCCGGCGGAGTGCATGAGCTGCAGGTCCCCCCGGAACCCGGCGGCGTGCAGCGCCTGGCGCAGGCGCTCAAGGTAGCGGCCCATCAACGGCAGCACGTAGGCGTTGGCGCAGGTGGTGACGCAGCGGGCATATTCGCCCATTTCGGGCACGATGGCGGAGGAGATCGACACCGGCACGCCGTGCAGCTCGGCGGCGAGGATGGCGGCGGCCTGCTGCTCGTGCGCGGGCTCGCGGTAGGCGTGCAGGAAGCACACCGCGACCGCCTCTACCCTGGCGTCGCGCAGGGTGCGGGCGGCTTGGCGCACCCCGGCTTCGTCCAGCGGGGTGACGACGCGCCCGTCCCGGTCGATGCGGCCCTGCACTTCGAGGCGGCGATGGCGCGGGACGAGCGGGGTGGGGAAGCGCAGGAACAGGTCGTAGATGTCGTAGCGCTGCTCGGTGCCGGCCTCCAGCACGTCGCGGAAGCCGGCGTTGGTGACCAGGCCGAGGCGGGCGCCGCGGCGCTCGATGATCGCGTTGGTGACGAGGGTGGTGCCGTGCACGATCTCGGCCAAATCGGCGAAGCCCACGCGCGCGCCGTCCAGCAACTGGCGCAGGCCGGAGAGTGCGCCGATGGCCGGGTCGGGGGCGGTGGTGAGGCATTTGTGCAGGCGGAGGGTGCCGCTGGCGGGGTCGGCGAGCACGAAGTCGGTGAAGGTGCCGCCGATGTCAAAGCCGATGCGCAAGGCGGCGGTCACGCGGCGGGCCGGCCGGGGCGGGATGGGGGCTGCCAGGCGTAGGAGGTGATCGGGTTGATCCAAGGCAGCGCGTTGGAGCCGGTGATCAGCGGCATTTGCGTGCTGCGGCGGCGGCGCTTGAAGTGCACGGTGCCGAGCGCCGGGGCGTGGTCGATGCCGGCGGCCAGGGTGCGGCAGTTCCAATGCCAATCCTCGGCGCCGAAGTTGATCTTGTACTGGTTGGCCACGAACGGGATGCGCTGGTAGACCTCGCGCGCGCCGAACGAGAGCGCGTCCCAGTAGTTGCCGTGGCGCAGGTAGCCAGGGTCGAAGCTCGGGTCCCGCGAGTCGGCGTGGAACCACATCTGGCTCGAATCGCCGAAGATGACGTTGATCTCGGAGTGCGCGACCAGGGTGGCCGGGCTCGGGTGTACCAGGTCGAAGGCGTGGCACAGCCAGTTGAACGACCAAAGGTCGTCACCGTCCAGGAACGACACGTAGGTGCTGTCGCAGAGCGCCACGCCGGCATTGCGGGTGAGCCCCGGGTCACCCTCGTTGGTTTCCACCACACGGTGGCGGGCGCCGGCGGTGGCAAACTGCAGCTTGGTGGCAGCGTCGGCGCGGTCGAGCAGGATGAGGCTGTCGACGCTGAGCCCGGCGGCGCGCGCGGTGTCGACCGCCTGCTCGAAACTGACCAGGGAGGGGCCGGCGAGCACGCCCTCGGAGTGCGCGGTGAGGATGGCGGTAATGTCGGTCATGGCGGGATCTCGGCGGCCAGGAGGCTGTGCAAGGCGGCGTCGAACCCGGCCTCGTTGTAGTGCGCCGCGACCCGGCGTTGCAGCGCCTCGGCCCGGCGCGCCGCCTCCTCGGGCAACGCCAGCGCCTCCTGCAGCGCGGCCACGTAGGCGCCCGCGTCGGCGTCGGGCGGGACCGGCCAGCCGCAATCGGGCTCGATCAGCTCCGGCACGCCGCCGACCGCGCTGGCGACCACCGCCACGCCGCGCGCGGCCAACTCGATGAGGGTGGTCGGCATGCCCTCCCACCGCGCGGTGAACAGCCAAGCGCCGGCCTGTTCGAGCGGCAGGTCGTCGAAATGGTCGAAGCTGCCAAGCATGGTGATGTTGCCGGGCAGCGCCGAGAGGTCGGGCGGTGCATCCAGCATGGCACTGCCCCAGCAGCGGAACTCGGTGTCGGGCATGCGGCGGGCGATGTCCATCACCAGGTCGAAGCGCTTCTGGCGGTCGAGCCGCCCGGCCCAGAGCACGAGGCGGCGGCTGGCCGGGTCGGCGCGCTCGAGCACGAGGCGGGCCACGGCCTTGGGGCGGATGGCGGCCTGGGCGGGGGTGCAGAGCTGCACGATCTTGGCCGCCGTCGCCTCGGGCAGGCGGTACATCGCGATCAGCTCGTCGCGCAGGTGCGCGGTGTCGGTGAGGAAGGCGGTGGTGGTGGCGGCGGTGGCGGCGAAGAACTCGGCCGGATAGCCGACGCGGCGCCCGGTCGGCGTCTGGTCCCAGCAGAACAGGTAGTTGTAGCTATGCAGCGTTTGCGCGAGGTGGGCGCCGTAGCTGCGCAGCATCGTCCAGCACACCCGGCTGCTGACATTGAACACGCGCTTGGCGCCGACGCCGCGCAGCACCACGCGGAGCAGGTGCTCGGCCACGGGCATGGCGGTGGCCTGCACCACGTCGGACATGTCCACCACGTCCGCACCGGAGGGCAGCCAGTTGGCGCGCTCGAAATGCGGGTTGTCGGTGCGCAGGTAGAGCAGGCGCTCGCCGGGTCGGACGCGGAGCAGGGCGCGGCCAAGCAAGCCGGCCACCAGGTCCGCCCCGCCGACGCGGACCCAGGGGATGCAGATCACGGTGTCATAGCTGGTGGCGGGCAGGCGGCGCAGGATCGCGTCGTGCAGGTGGGTGAAGGGGTCGTGGTAGGGCGGGCGCAGCAGCTCCGGGATGGTGTCGATCTCGCCGATGTCGGGCTCGACCTGCTGGGTGCGCCGGAACACCTCGGCCAGCTCGCTCGATTGCAGCAGGTGGTGCAGGCGTTGGATGTGGCGGGCCGGCATGGCGGCGGGGTGGTGCGCCGCGTCGGGACGGTCGTGCGCGAGCCAGTCGTGGAAGCAGGGTGGCAGGGCGGTCTTGTCCCAGGCGGGCGCGCGGTCGAAGTCGGTGCGCTTGCGTGGCGCCCTGCCCTCGGCGGCGCCGTGCATGACGAAGTGCTCGAAGCCCCACCCGGTCAGGCCGATGGTGTCGGGGTAGGCGTGCGCGTAGTCGTCCTCGTCGTAGCGGTCGGTGGGGACGATCTTGGCGGCATAGCCGTGGCGCACCCAGTGCAGCAGCGGGCTGTCGCCGTCCGGCACCGGGATGCCGGCTGCGGCGGCGCGGGCGCGGTAGATGGCCGGGTCGAACAGCGGTCCAGGCTGGCCCATGGCGCCGTCGCGCAGGTAGGCCGCTAGGCCGTGCACAATGGAGGGCGCGGGGTCGTGCCACTCGGGAATGTAGAGGCAGGCGAGCATGAGCAGCGCGCCCGGCGGCTCGTGGCCGGTCCAGTCCGCGGTGGCGGCGGCGAGGGCGGTGTAGCCGTCGTGGTCCAGCGGGTGCGACGGGTCGGACTTGGTCAGCCAGGCGAGCACGCGCGAGGGGAGGCGGCCCTCGGCCAGGCCTTTGGTGAGGAAGTGGTCGTAGCCGGCGCCGGCGGGCACGCCGGGCTGGCGCCGGTAGAAGTGCGGGTCGAACCAAGGGCAGGGCGCGCGGGTTTCGCGCACGCCGTCCAGCACGAAATGCAGGTAGCCGAACGGCAACGCAGCGAGGTCGGGCTGGGTGACGAGGTAGAAGCGCTCGTGGAACAGCGGCGTCGGCACCACCTTGGCCGCCGCGCCGAGACGCAGCCAGTGCTGCACCAGGCTTTCGTCGCCGCGGCAGGGCTCGAGGCCGTGGCGGGTGATCTGGGTGCCGTAGAACGCCGGGTCGAACAAGGGCGAGGGCGGCGCGTCCTTGGGCAGGCCTGCCATGAGGTAGTGCCGCCAGAGCGCGTCGGCGTCGTCCCCCGGCAGGCCGGCCTGCTTGGCGTAGAAACCCGGGTCGAAGAGGCGCCGGTGCAGGGCGTCTTCGGCGGGCAGCGGCTCGCGGCCCTCGGCCCAGCCCCAACGCAGGAAATGCTCGAAGCCGAACCCGCCGGTCGCCGCCACGTCGGGGTTGTTGGCGTGGTAGAAGCCCTCGTTGAAGCCCAGGGTGGGCACGATGCGGGCGGCCCGGCCGGCGCCGAGCCAGTGGCTGGGGGTGGGCGCCTCGCCCAGGTCGAACGAGCCCAGCGCCTCGACGCAGCGCTGGGCATAGACCTCGGGGTCGAACCACCGGCTGTCGGTCAGGGCGGCGACCAGGTCGGCGTCGGGGTCGGGCGGCGGTGCGGCGGTGGCGGCCAGCTCGCGCCGGAACAGGCCACGCAGGCCGCGCGGGGCTCGGCCGCTTTGGGTCGCGGTCCGGGTCGCCCGGGCGGGGCGGGCGAACAGCGCCTCGGTGGCGGCCAGCAAGGCCTGCCAGCGCAGCAGCGAGACGTCGTCGGCCTGCTCGTAGGCGGCGAAGCGGTCGATCCAGCCATGGGCCAGCCGCTCGTCCACCCGCTCGACCGTGCCGGCAGGATGGGCGCTGGTGGCGAGGGTGACGTAAAGCAGCCGATTGGCGCCGCGGGCGGTAACGGCGTCAAAGATGGCGGCGACGTCGGCCTCGCTCAGGCCCTTGTTGCGCTTGGTGACGTAGATGCGCTGCCCGCTGGCGATGTCGCGGTCGAACTTCTGCCGCAGGTAGTCGAGCTTGCGGCTCTCCTGCTCATGGATGCGGCGGCGCTCCGCCTCCGGCGCGATGAAGTGCCAGGCCCCGTCGCGCTGCACCGAGTGCATCGCGCTGTGGAAGGCAACGCCCTGGGTGACGTCGCGCACCATCAGCCCGCCGCCGCTTGGGACCAGGTGCTCGAAGGCGAAGGCGTCCCGGAAGCTGGTGCGGACGCCATACGCGGTGGCGGCCACGCTTTCCAGCATGCCCCAGCGCAGCAGCGAGCTGGTGTGGTTGCCGAGGGCGCGGAGCACGAAGCCGAACTCGCAGTTGTCGCCCAGGCTTTCGAATGTCTGCAGGCTCTCGCTCACCAACCCCATGTCCGGCTCGTCACCACTCGTTTGCGGCGATGACGGTTTCTTAACAGCCCGTCCAATCAGGCGCTAGACCAAGACCGGCTCAGATAGAGTCGCCGGTCATGGTCTAGCGGTTTGTTTTGGCGAGCATGTTACCGATCAAGTGACCTCACTTGATGCGGTCATGCTCTAGGAGCTAGTGCCCTAATTCTGAAGTTCGTAGGCGAACTTCAGGGACACTAGCTCCTTGTTTTCAAGTCGCCTGCTCGTCTCCGAAGTCCCTCGCAAGGGCGACGAACTTCGAAGGCAGGACACTAGCCGGCGCGAAAGCCGCCATCGACGTCCAGGCAGACGCCGTTCAGCATCGCCGCCGCGTCGCCCAAGAGGTAGAGGATGGCGTCGGCCACGTCGGCCGGGGTGAGGAAGCGGCCGAGCGGGATGCGCCCGAGCATGGGGGCGGATTTCGCCGGGTCGGACCAGGCCAGTTCGCCCATGGGCGTGAGGGTGACGGCGGGGTTGACGGCGTTGACCCGGATGCCGTGCGGGCCGAGCTCCACCGCCAGCACGCGGGTGAGTGCGTCCAGCGCACCCTTGGAGGCGCAGTAGGCGGCATGGTGGGGAAAGCCCACGTGGGACGCGATGCTGGAGACGTTCACGATCGCCCCGGGCTTGCCGCGGGCGATCAGGTCGGCGGCCACCACCTGGGCGAGCCGCAACGGGGCAATGGTGTTCACCGCCAGCGTCTGGGCCATGCTGGCCATGCTGGTCTGCAGCGCCGATTGCAGCTCGATGATGCCGGCATTGTTCACCAGCACGTCGATCGGCAGCGCCCGCTCGGCCGCGGCGGCGGCGGCGTCGAGGTCACCCAGATCAACCGTGGCGATGTCGCAGCCGGTTTCCTCTCGCAGGGAGGCGAGGTCGGCCGCGGTGCGACTCAGCGCCACCACCTGCGCCCCGGCGGCGGCGAGTTGGCGCACGGTCTGGCGGCCGATGCCCTTGCCCGCGCCGGTGACGAGCGCGCGCCGCCCCGCAAACCCGGCGCTCACTTCACCGCGCCCTTGCTGAAGCTCGCTTCAGCGCCTTTCTTGGTGAAGGTCACTTCACCGCGCCCCTGCTGAAGCTAGCTTCAGCGCCTTTCTTGGTGAAGGTCACTTCACCGCGCCCATGGTGAGGCCGCGGGCGATGTTCTTGTGCACGATGATGCCGCCGATGATCACCGGTGCGCAGACCATGGTGGCGCTGGCCATAACCTTGGGCCAGGGAATGACGTAGCCGCCCAGGAAGCTCAGGATGATGGTGGGCGCCGTGCGGGAGGCTTCGGCGGGGGTGAGGATGAAGGCGTAGAGCAGGTCATTCCAGGCGAAGATGCCCGAGAGGATGGCCGAGACCGCGATGCCGGGCTTCACCAGGGGCAGGCAGATGCGCAGGAACACGCCGAAGCGGGACAGGCCGTCGAGCTGGGCCGCCTCCTCGAGCGCGATCGGCACGGCGCTGAACTGGTCCACCAGCAGCCAGACCACGAGCGGGACGATGAACACCTGGTAGACCAGGATCAGCACGATGAGGTTGTTGATCAGGTGCAGCGCCGAGGCGGTGAGATAGAACGGGATCAGCACCACGACCGGCACCAGCATCCAGTTCGTCACGTACCAGAACCAGACGTCGCGGCGGCCGCGAAAACGGTAGCGCGCGATGCCGTAGGCCGCCGGGGCGCCCACCAGCAGACCGAGTGCGACGGCCGAGACCGTGACGATGACCGAGTTCAGCAGATTGCCCAGCAGGTCCGAGTTCTGCAGCGCGTCGGCGTAGGCGGCCAACGTCGGGGTGAACAGCCAGTGCGGCGGGATTGCGAACAGGTCGGCCTCGGTCTTGAGCGAGGAGGCGAGCAGCCAATAGATCGGGAACAGGATTAGCACCAGCGCCACCACCAGGCCGGTTGCGTGCAGGCCCTTCAGCACGGCGTCCCTCACGCGTCGGTCTCGTTGTAGAAGGCGCGAATGTAGATGCGGGCCAGCACGATGGAGAGGATCAGCATCAGGATCGACTCGGCCGAGGCGAGCCCAATGTCGAAGCCGCGGAAGGCCATGCGCTCAATCTGCATCACGGCGGTTTCGGTGGCGGTGCCGGGGCCGCCCTTCTCCACCGCGTAGATCATGTCGAACTCCTTGATGGTGAACGCGGTCTGGAACACCAGCGCGGCGGTGATGCCGGGCCACATGAACGGCAGCATCACGCCGGTGAAGCGGGGCCACCAGCGCTCGGTCTCCAGCATGGCGGCCTCCTCGATGTCCTTCGGCACGGTGGCCAGCGCCGCGGCGAGCACCAGGGCCACGAACGGCGTCCATTCCCAAATCTGCACGATGAGCACGGTGGCGTAGGCGCTGGCGGGGCGGCCGAGCCAGTCGAAGTTACCGCCACCGAACGGGCGCAGCAGGTCGTTCACGATGCCCAGTTGCTGGTTGAACATCAGTTGCGTCAGCATGCCGATCACCGCCGGGGTGACGGCGATGGGGATCACCAGGCAGATTTGCAGCAGCTTGCGCAGGGCGGCAAAGCGCTCGGAGTCGAGCGCCAGGGCGATGAGCATGCCGAGCACCAGCTCGATGGGCAGGGTGATGGCGATCAGCAGTAGGGTGCGCTGCACGGCGCCGCCGAAGTCGCTTGAGGTGAAGGCGCGCTGGTAGTTTTGCAGCCCGCTGAACTCGGGCGGCGACATGCCCAGCACCCAGTTCTGGAACGAGGCGACCAGGGTGTAGATCACCGGGTAGAGCCCGATGGCGAGCAGCAGGATGACGCTGGGCGCGATGAAGCACCAGGGCTCCAGCCGCTCGCGCCAGGTGGGGCGGTCGGGTGGGCGGGCCGGCGACGGGGCGAGTGCGACGGCGGGTTCGGCGACGATGTCGGCGTTCACGACGCGTCGGCCTCGCTCGGCTCACCTGCCCTCGATAGAGCCCCCTCCCGCAGCCACGGGAGGGGAAGACGGCGGGGCGGCTTCAACGGTATTGCGCGATGTATTGCTCGGGGTTGTTGCTCTTGGCCCAGCAATTGGCGCTGTTCATGTAGCTCGTCAGGTCCTTGGACATGCTGGCGAGGCCGGACTTCACGTCCACCTGGCCCAGCTCGATGCGCGAGCCCCAATCGCTCACGATGTCGGAGAAGCGCGGGTAGCATTGCAGTTGCGGGCGCCAGTCGGGCACGGTCGCGGTCTTCCAGGTCTCGACCATGGGGGCGAGGTTGGGGAACTTCTCCTGCACCGCCGGGTCGGTGTCGGCGGATTGCCGCGCCACCACCGCGCCGCCCTCGATCAGCGGCTTGGCCATCGCCTTGGAGGTGAGCCACTGGATGAACAGCCAGGACGCGTCCTGCTTGGCGTGCGGCACCTGCGAGCTGACCAGGTAGGCAAACCCGCCGAACGCCGAGCTGGCGCCGTCCGGCCCCTTCGGTTCGGGCGCGATGCCGAGGTCACTGGCGACCGGCGAGGTGCTGAGCGTGGGGTAGAACGCCGACCACTCCGTGATCATCGCGACGCGCTTTTGCGACATGAGCTGGACGACCTGGGTGTGGTCGTCGGAGACGATGCCGCCGGGCATGTCGGCCAGCAGGCTGTCGCGGAACTCGATGCCGGCGACGCTTTTCGGGTCGTCCACCAACACCTTCTTGTTGGCGATGTCGATGAAGCGGCCGCCCCAGGGCCACAGGAAGCGGGCGAACGCGTCCGCCGTCTGGGTCTCGCCGCGGGCGGATTGCAGCGCGTAGCCGTAGACGTCCTTGGACTTGTCGGTGAGCTTGGGCAGGTAGGTGGTCTTGAGCTCGTCCCAGGTTTTCGGCGGCTCGGTGAACCCGGCGTCCTTCAGCATCGCCTTGTTGTAGTAGAGCAGCCCGGCGTACGAGTCGAACGGCAGGCCGTAGAGCTTGTCATTCACCGTGAAGCTGGCGAGCCACACGGGGAAGAAGTCCTTCAGGTCGAGCGCGGGATCGGCGAGCTTGGCGTCCGTGGTGAAGCGGGTGATCGGCACCGCCCAGCCGGCGTCGGCGAAGTTCACCGGCCACACGACGTCGGACAGGATCACGTCGAACTGGCCGCTCTGGGAGACGAAGTTCAGCGTCTCTTCCTTGAGCGTGTCCTCGTAGGGGAAGGTTTGCCAACTGACGTGGATGCCGGTCTCCTTCTCGAACTGCGGCGTCAGTTGCTGGGCGATCTTGTAGCTGGGGCGGTCGAGGCCGACCACGGTGATGGACGTGCCTTTGTAGGGCTTGGCGGCGTCGGCCAGGGTCCAGCCCCCGCCGCCGCTTGGGGTTTGGGCTTGGGCGTGGCCTGCGACCAGGCAGCCAGCCATCGCGAGGGATAGCCAGGTGGCGTTCATTGCGCGCGTTCCCCGTTTAATTGGTGTTATCGTCGGTAGAAAAATCAGGCATGTCAATGCGCAACAGGGTGGGAGCGCGGGTGTGGCACAGGTCGGGATCGAGCAGCTTCGTAAGCGATTTGGCGAGGTTTCGGTGTTGAATGACATTTCGATGCAGGTCCGACATGGAGAATTCATGGTGTTCGTCGGCCCGTCCGGCTGCGGCAAGACGACGCTGTTGCGCAGCATCGCCGGGCTGGAGCGGCCGAGCGCCGGGCGCATCACCATCGGCGAGGACGACGTAACGGCATGGCCGCCCGCCCGGCGCGGCGTGGCGATGGTGTTCCAGTCCTACGCGCTCTACCCGCACATGACGGTGCGGCAGAACATCGCGTTCGGCCTCAAGCTGGCCAAGATGCCGGCCGGCGAGATCGGCGCGCGGGTGACGCAGGCGGCGCAGTTGCTGCAGATCGAGAAGCTGCTCGAGCGCAAGCCCAAGGAGCTGTCGGGCGGGCAGCGGCAGCGTGTGGCCATCGGCCGCTCCATCGTGCGCGAGCCGCGCGCGTTCCTGTTCGACGAGCCGCTTTCCAACCTCGATGCCGAGCTGCGGGTGCAGATGCGGGTGGAGCTGGTGGCGCTGCACGAGCGGCTGGGCGCCACCATGGTCTACGTGACGCACGACCAGGTGGAAGCGATGACGATGGCCGACCGCATCGCCGTGCTGAGCGCCGGGCGGTTGGAGCAGGTGGGCGCGCCGCTCGAGCTGTATCGGCGGCCGCACAACATCTTCGTCGCCGGGTTCATCGGGTCGCCAAAGATGAACTTCATGCCGACGGTGGTGCAGCAGGTCGGGCCGGAGGGGGTGAGCGTGTTGCTGCCCGGCGGCGGCGCGGTGCTGGTGCCGGTTTCGGGCGCGGGCGTGGCGGCGGGGCAGCGCCTCACCCTGGGGCTGCGGCCGGAGCATCTGGGCATCGGCGAGGCGCCAGGCGGCCCGGCGGACGCCATGTTGGACGGCCAGGCGATCATGGTGGAGCACCTCGGCGGCGAAATCCTCGCACACGTCGTCCTGGCGGACGGCGCCCGGCTGGACGTGAAGACGCCGGGTCACAGCGAGGTGGCCCGGGCGCAGGCGGTCCAGGTGGGGCTACGCGGGGAGCTTTGTTACCTGTTCAGCGCGGACGGGCTGTGCTTGGAGGCGCTGGGCGACCGGGCGCTGCCGAACTAGGCCTCAATTCGGGCCGGAGAGGGTCTCGAGTTCCTTGCGGAGCTGCTCGATCAGCGCGCCGACCGCCGATAGCTTGCCGGCGTCCAGTGCGACCAGCGCCTGCTCCAAGCGGTCGATATAGGGCTGCAGGTCGCCGTTGGATTGGGCCTCGCGCAGTGAGATGACCGCGATGTCGAGCCCGCGGCGGATGTCGCCGGCGCTCATGCTCTTGGCGGCGTCGTGGGCGCGGTCGAGCTCCAACTGGGCGGTCTCGATCAAGGCCTCGCGATGGTGGGTCCCGTCGGTCATCGGCGTTCCTTTGGTTGCGCAGAGTTTGAGCGTGGCACAACCTATGTGGTTCCCAGCGTGGGCGTTAACGCTTGGCAAACCTCTGCCAGGCACAATCGCGGCATGCAAAATGCTGTCCCGCGAGAGTGCGTATCGGGAGCTGAACTTGAGGTGGGGCCGGATGAGCGGCTTGCCCGCGCGCTGGCGCATCAGCGGGCCGGGCGGGGCGCCATCGCCTCCCTGAGCCTGGCGGCGCTGCGGGAGCGGTTTCCCGCCTACGAGCTGGAGCTGCACGCGGCGGGGCTGGCGGCGCACCAGGCCGCCGATTACGACGACGCGATCGTGGCGCTCGCCGGCGTGGTGGCGCTGCGGCCGGACGACCCGGTGACGCACCACAACCTCGGCACGGTGTGCGTCGCGGCGGGCAAGTTGGAGTGGGCGGAAACCTGCCTCGCCCGCGCCGCCGAGCTCGACCCTGGTAATGGGGTGACCGCGAACAATCTGGGCGCCGTCCGGCTGCGGCTGGGCAAGCCGGAAACGGCGGTGGCCGCGCTCGAGGCGGCCGTGCGGGCGATGCCGGATGCGGCCGACGTGCAGGCGCTGCTGGGCGTGGCGCAGTTACGGCTGGGCCGGCGGGCGGAGGCGGAAGTGGCGCTGCATCGCGCCCACTTGGCCATGGGCCGCGCCGCCATCCCCACCGCGACCGCGCTCAACGCGCTGGCCCTGCTGGCGGCCGAACTCGGCCTCGCGGCGATGGCAGAGCCGCATTACCGCGCCGCGCTGGCGTTGGACCCGGAGGACGCCCTGGTTTGGCTCAATTTGGCCAAGCTGCTGCGCGATGGCGGCCGGTTCGAGGAGGCGGTGGCGGCGGCCGATGCGGCCCTGCGCCTCGCGCCCGACCAGGCCGAGGCGCATTGCACCCGCGCGCACGCGCTGGCGGCGGCGGGCCAGGTCGCCGCGGCGGAAGCGAGCTATGACGCGGCGCTGCGGCTGAACCCGGAGCACGCCGACTCGCACTACCACCGCGGGCTGCTGCATCTGCTGGATGGCCGCTACCAACCAGGCTGGGAAGGCTACGCCTGGCGCTGGCGCCGCCCCGGCTACGCGGCGCCGCACGCCTTCACGCAGCCGGAATGGGATGGCCGGTCCACGGGCGCGGACACGCTGTTGCTCCACGCCGAACAGGGCTTTGGCGACACCATCCAGATGGCGCGCTACGTCGCGGCGATCGCCGCGACGAGCCACGTGGTGCTGCTGGTCCCGCCCTCGCTGGTGCGCTTGCTGGCCGTCTCGCTGCAGCATGCGCCCGGCGTGCACGTCGTCGCGGACACGGCGGAGCTGCCGCCCTTCACCTGCCACGCCTCGCTGATGAGCCTGCCCGGCCTGCTCGGCACCACGCTGGACACGGTGCCGCAGGCGGTGCCCTACCTCACGCCCGATCGCACGGAGGCAGCTTCGTGGCGAGCGCGGCTGGCCTCGCTCGGCGGGCTGCGGGTCGGGCTGGCCTGGGCCGGCAACAAGCTTTACCGGGCAGACGCGCGGCGCTCCATCGCGCCCGAACAGCTCGGCGTGCTGGCCGGGCTCCCCGGCGTGACCTTTGTGTCCTTGCAAAAGGAGGGCAAGGCGGCGCTGCCGCTGCAGGCTTGGACGCAGGAGTTGGCCGACTTCGCCGACACCGCCGCGCTGATCGCCGGGTTGGACCTGGTGGTGAGCGTGGACACGGCGGTGGCGCATCTGGCCGGGGCACTGGGCAAGCCGGTTTGGCTGCTGAACCGCTACGATCCCTGCTGGCGCTGGGGGCTGCAGCGCCACGACAGCGCCTGGTATCCGACGTTGCGGCAGTATCGCCAACCATCGCCGGGCGATTGGGGCGCGGTGCTGGCAGCGGTCCGGGCCGACCTGGCGGGTCGGCTGTGACCACCCTCCGGCAAGCCTTGGCACTGGCGACCGAGCGCCACCACGAGGGCAAGCTCACCGACGCAGCGGGCATCTACCGGCTGGTGCTGACGGTGCAGCCGGACAATCCGGTGGCGCTGAACAACCTCGCCTTGATCGCCGGCGGGGACGAGGCGTTGGCCTTGCTGCGCCGGGCCCTGGCGGCCGACCCGGCGAACCTGCACGCGGCACTCAACCTCGGCGAGGCGCTGCAGGCGCGCGCACAATGGGACGACGCGGCAGCGCTCTACCGCGCCACGGTGGAAGCGGCACCGGGCGAGCCGGAGCTGCATTTCGCGCTGGGCCACGCGCTGCAGCGCCTGCGCCGAACCGACGAGGCGGCGGAGCACTACCGCCAGGCGATCGCGCTACGGCCGGACTACGTGCCCGCGCTCTGCAACCTGGCGACCCTGTTCACCGTGGCGGACCAAACCGAGGCGGCGGCCGAGCTATACCGCCGCGCCCTGGCACTCGACCCGGCCATCGTGGTCGCCAACATGAACCTGGCCGGCATCCTCGACGGGGAGGGCCGGCTGGCCGAGGCCCAGGCCTTGCGGGACCGGGTGCCGCGGCCGCAGCCGCCTATCATCGAGCCAGCGACCGGGCCCGGACGCGGCCGCACAGTGCTGGTGCTGGCGAGTTCCAAGGGCAACATCCCGCTGGACGAGCTGCTGCCATTGGAGACCACCACGCGCGTCACCTGGCATGTGGAATACGCCACGCCGGCGCAGGAAGGCGCACTGCCGAGCTACGACGTCGCCTTCAACGGGATTGGTAATGCCGACGTGATGCCCGCCTCCGAGGCTGCGGTGGCGCGCTTCCATGCCCGCCACCCCGTGATGAACCCGCCCGCCGCGGTGGCGCGCACCCGGCGGGACCGGCTGCCCGGCTTGCTGGCCGGCATTCCGGACGTGGTGGTGCCGCCGGTGCTGCGGCTGGAGCGGGACGAGCTGCGTGCGCCGGGCCTGGCCGCGCGCCTGTTCCGGCACGGCATCACCTGCCCGGTGCTGGTGCGGCCGATCGTGGGGCATGGCGGCCAGGGCATGGTGCTGGTGCAGACTGCGGACCAGCTTGAGGCGCTGTGCTGCGAGCCGGCCGACGCCTACTACGTGATCCGCTTCGAGCACTTCCAATCCATCGACGGCTATTGGCGCAAATACCGCACCATCTTCGTCGACCGGCAGCCATTCGCCTATCATTTGGCCATCTCGCAGCACTGGCTGGTGCATTACGCGACGGCGGACATGCTGGCCGCGCCCTGGAAGCGGGACGAGGAGCGCTGCTTTCTGGACCATCCGGCGGCAGCCCTGGGCCCCCGCGCGACGGCCGCGCTGCGCGCCATCGGCCAACGGCTGGACCTCGATTTTGCCGGCATCGACTATGCGCTGCTGCCGGACGGGAGGGTCCTGGTGTTCGAGGCCAATGCCACCATGCTGGTCCACCTGCGGGACGACGCCGCGACCTTCCCCTACAAGCATCGCGCGGTGCCGAAGATTTTTGCCGCCTTCGATGCCATGCTGGACCGGGCGGCCCACCCCTGCCCGCCCCGGCTTGCGGACGCTTGGCAAGAGGCGCCGAATGCCGACCATAGCGTGCCGAGCCGGGAGTTCCATGGGGCATGACGATGCCATTGCCGCCTAGCCTGCAGCGCCTCCAGGACGAGAGCATCCACATCTTCCGCGCCACCGTGGCCGAAAGCCGGGCGCCGGTGCTGCTGTATTCGATCGGCAAGGACTCCTCGGTGCTGCTCGACCTGGCACTCAAGGCGTTTGCCCCGGCCAAGCTGCCGTTTCCGCTGCTGCACATCGATACCGGCTGGAAATTCCCCGAGATGATCGCCTTCCGGGACGCGACGGCGCGGCGGCTGGGGCTCGACCTGGTGGTCCACACCAACGAGGAGGGCCGGCGGAGCGGGATCAACCCGTTTGACCACGGCGGCCACTACACCGACGTGATGAAGACCGAGGCGCTGAAGCAGGCGCTGACCGCGGGCAAGTGGGACGCGGCGTTTGGCGGCGCGCGGCGGGACGAGGATGCCTCCCGGGCCAAGGAGCGCATCGTCAGCATCCGCTCCGCCACCCATGCGTGGGACCCGCAGCGTCAGCGGCCCGAGTTCTGGGACCTCTACAACCTGCGCGTCCGCCCCGGCGAGCAGGCGCGCGTGTTCCCGCTGTCCAACTGGACGGAACGGGACGTGTGGGACTACATCGCGGCGGCGGACATCCCCGTGGTGAGCCTGTATTTCGCCCGCGAGCATGCCCTGGTGGAGCGGGACGGCACGCTGATCTCGGTGCAGGACGAGCGGATGCGGTTGCGCCCCGGCGAGCAGGTGCAGACCCGGTTGGCGCGGTTCCGCACCCTGGGCTGCTATCCCCTCACCGGGGCCACCTGCTCAGCGGCGGCAAGCGTGGCGGAAATCATCGCCGAACTGCCCACGCTGCGGCAATCCGAGCGCGGCGGCCGGTTGATCGACCGGGACGCGCCGGGGGCGATGGAGCGCAAGAAGCGGGAGGGCTACTTCTGAGCGACGCGAACGCCGGGCTGCTGCGCGTGCTGGTGTGCGGCAGCGTGGACGACGGCAAATCCACCCTGCTCGGGCGGCTGCTGCACGACAGCGGCATGGTGCCGGAGGACCTGGTCGCGGCCTGGCACCGGCGCAGCGAGCGGCACGGCACCACCGGCAGCGCGCCCGACCCGGCGTTGCTGGTGGACGGGCTGATGGCCGAGGCGGAGCAGGGCATCACCATCGACGTCGCCTATTGCCACCTGGCCACGCCGCACCGCCGCCTGCTGATCGCGGACGCGCCGGGCCACGAGCAATACACGCGCAACATGGCCACCGCGGCCTCCACCGCCGACCTCGCCATCATCGTGGTGGATGCGCGGCGCGGCGTGCTGCGGCAGACGCGGCGGCACACCGCGATCGCGCTGCTGATGGGGGTGCGGCGCTTCGTGCTGGCGGTCAACAAGATGGACCTGGTGCAATTCGAGCAGTCGGTGTGCGACGCCGCAGCGGCCGCGTTCCAGTCCCTGCTGCCGCCCGACGCGAGCGTCCAGCCGGTGCCGATCAGCGCGCTCGGGGGGCACAATGTGGTGGCGCGTTCGGCCGCGATGCCGTGGTACGAGGGGCCGGCGCTGCTCGAGTATCTGGACAGCGTGGCGTTGCCGGACGCGAGCGAGCGGCCGTTCCGCATGGCGGTGCAATGGGTCAACCGCCCGCATGACGGGTTTCGCGGCTATGCCGGGACGGTCGCGTCCGGCGTGCTGCGGCGCGGCGACCCAATTCGGGTGGCGGGCAGCGGGCGGCTGGCCACCGTGTCCCGCGTGCTGGCCGCCGAAGGCGAGGTGGCCGAGGCGGGCGCCGGGCGGGCGGTGACGGTGTTGCTCGCGCCGGACACCGACGTGCCGGCCGGCGAGGTGCTGTCGAACGCGGCCGACCCGGTGCAAGTGTCCGACCAATTCCAGGCGCAGTTGCTGTGGCTGCACGAGGACGCGCTGGTGCCGGGCCGGTCCTACCTGGTGCGGGTGGGCACGCGGACGGTGCCGGGCTCGGTGACGCGCATCCGCTTCCGGGTGGACGTGGCGACGGGGGCGGAGACGGCGGCCGAGGCGCTGGAGCTGAACGACCTCGCACAGGTTAACCTGGCGTTGGACGCGCCGGTGGCGTTCGAGCGCTTCGCCGATTGCCGCAAGCTGGGCGGCTTCCTGCTGATCGACCGGCAGAGCTTGGCCACGGTCGGGGCGGGCACGATCGACTACGCGCTGCGCCGGGCCGGCAACCTGGCGTGGCAGGCGCTGGACGTGGATCGGGCGGCGCGCGGCCGGCTGAAGGGGCAGCGCGCGGCGGTGGTGTGGTTCACTGGGCTGCCGGGAGCGGGCAAGTCCACCATCGCGAACCTGGTTGAGCGGCGGCTGCATGCCGAGGGCCGCCACACCTACTTGCTGGACGGCGACAACGTCCGCCACGGCTTGAACCGGGACCTCGGGTTCACCGAGGCGGACCGGGTGGAGAATTTGCGCCGGGTCGCGGAGGTGGCGGCGCTGTTTGCCGATGCCGGGCTGATCGTGCTGGTGGCGTTCATCTCGCCGTATCGGGCGGAGCGGGAGGCGGCGCGGACGCGGGTGCCGGCGGGCTCGTTTCTCGAGGTGTTCGTGGACGCGAGCGTGGACGCATGCCGGCGGCGGGACCCGAAGGGCCTGTACCGCAAAGCGGACGCGGGCGAGCTGCAGAACCTGACGGGAGTGAACGCGCCCTATGAGCCGCCGCTCGCGCCGGATTTGCATCTGCGCACTGAACAAGACTCGCCGGAGACCCTGGCGGAGCAGGTGGTGGCCGCGCTGCGCCCGCGCTTGCAGCCGGAATGACCGGCTGCAAGCGGTGGCCGCGTCAGTGGGCGCTCGGGGGCGCCTGGTAGAACGCCTCGCGCAGCAGCGGGCGGGCCGCCGCCGGACGGGTGTATCTCACGCGCATGGTGTGGGGCCGGGTCGCCGGCGCGGCGGCGGGCGGCAGCTCGGCTGGGGTGGCCGGCTGGTCCGGCGCGGCGGCGCAATCGCCAGACAGGTTGGAGACGGTTCGCGGTTGCAGGCCGTTGCCGTCGTAGCGAATTTCGGTCGAGCGGGTGCAAGCGCGGCCGTTGCTGATGGTCGTCACGACGGAGTAGCCGCTCACGCCCGGCGGCAGGTTCGGCATGGCCGCGCTCATCGGCGTTCGGGCTACTTGCTGCAGCATCCTGGCGGCTTGCTGGTCCATCATGGCGGCCATCTGCTGGAAGGCGGCAAACGCCGGGTCCATGCCGAAGGCCTGCGCGTGCATGTCGGTGGGGGTCGCCATCATCACCTGCGGCCCCACCGGGCCGGCATAGTCGATCTGCTCCACCTGGCCGTTGGGAAGTTGCACCAGCAGCGTGTGGGTGTCGCTGCCCTCGGCCGTGGCTGGCGTCGCGGCGGCGAACGCGAGGGCTGCTGCGCCAGCAAGGGCCGTTCCGGTGAGGATCGCCGTCAAGGAACTCTGCAAGATTGCCTCCATTGCTACCTTACCGCCGCGGCTCGGTTGCCACGAACGGTGTTGTCGTGAGCTTCGCGGGATGGACCTTTCGGCGAGGTGACGCGGACCTTAACTCTGCATCGACGCCGACCGCCGGGGCGGCGGTGTGCGTGCGGGACACAGTTGCCGCCCGTATGCGTTGGAGTGGTTGGCATCGGCGGGGCTGCGGCCCCACATGGGCCCGGGCTGGGTTTGGCGCTTAAAGGCGGCTAAGATGGGCCGCGAAGGAGATTGGATACATGTCGGTTCCGCTGCAGCAAGTCCTCCGCGTGGGCGCCTATGTGGTCAAGCAGCACCTGTCGGGGCGCAAGCGCTACCCGCTGGTGCTGATGCTGGAGCCGCTGTTCCGCTGCAACCTGGCCTGTTCCGGGTGCGGCAAGATCGACTATCCGGCGGAAATCCTGAACCAGCGGCTCTCGGTGGCCGACGCGGTGGGTGCGGTGGACGAGTGCGGCGCGCCGGTGGTGGCGATCGCGGGCGGAGAACCGCTGCTGCATCGCGAGATGCCGCAGATCGTCGAGCAAATCCTGGCGCGCAAGAAGTTCGTCTATCTCTGCACCAACGCTTTGCTGCTCGAAAAGAAGATGGACGACTACAAGCCCAACCCGTTCTTCTCGTGGGACGTGCACCTGGACGGCGACCGCGACATGCATGACCGCGCGGTGAGCCAGGACGGCGTGTACGACCGGGCGGTGGCGGCGATCCGCAAGGCCAAGGAGCGCGGGTTCCGGCTATCGATCAACTGCACGCTGTTCGACGGGGCGCAGCCGGAGCGGGTGGCGAAGTTCTTCGACGACGTGATGGCGATGGGGGTGGACGGGATCATGACGTCCCCCGGCTACGCCTATGAGCGGGCGCCGGACCAGGCGCATTTCCTGTCACGGCAGAAGACCAAGCAATTGTTCCGGGACATCCTGTCGCGGGGCCGTGGCAAGGGCTGGAAGTTCACCCAGTCGCCGCTGTTCATGAACTTCCTGGCCGGCAACGAGAGCTATCACTGCACGCCTTGGGGCAAGCCGACGCGCAACGTGTTTGGCTGGCAGCGGCCGTGCTACCTACTCGGGGAGGGCTACGCCAAGAGCTTCGCCGAGCTGATGGACAGCACGGATTGGGACAAATACGGCACCGGCAACTACGAGAAGTGCGCCGACTGCATGGTGCATTCCGGTTACGAGGCGACGGCGGTGGTGGACGCGGTGAAGAGCCCGTTCAAGACGCTGGCGGTGGCAATGCGCGGGCCGCGGCTTTCGGGGCCGATGGCGCCGGAAATCCCACTGCTGAACCAACGCCCGGCGGAATTCGTGTTCAGCCGCCATGTGCAGCAGAAGATGGCGGAGCTGGCGCACAAGCCCGTGGAGCCGGCTGAGGCGGAGTAGCGCGCGGCGGTTACGTGGCCTCACTCCGGCCTCGCCGCGGAAGGCGATCGGAGTGAGGTGCGCGAGGAAGGGTGATGCCGGACGATCTGTATGAGCGGGACTGCCTGGCCTGGGCGGAGCAGCAGAGCGAGCTGTTGCGCCAAGTCGCGGCGGGGGAGCGGGTGAACGCGGCGGTGGATTGGGCCCACGTGATCGAGGAGATCCACGACGTAGGTTGTCGGAGCTACGAAGCTGCGAGAGCTTCCTGATCCAGTTGCTCGTCCACCTGCTCAAGCTCCGGGTCTGGCCGCATAGCCAGGCGGTGATGCATTGGGCGGACGAAGCGATGCGGTTCGCCGATGACGCTGGCCGTCGGCTCTTGCCCTCCATGCGGCAACGGATCGACCTCGAGGTTCTCTATACGGCGTCGCTGCGGCGGGTGCGGCGGCTTGCGGATGCGTCGGGCCCGGCAGCCGCCTTGCCTGAGGCGTGTCCGTTCGAGCTGGATACGTTGTTTGCGGGGGACGTGGCGGAGTTGATGGCGCTGCTCGGCTAACCGGCCGGCCGACCCGCGGCGAGGACGCACAGCACCTCGAACAGCATGGCGGCGCCGTGCATCGCGGTGATGCCGCCGACGTCGAACGGGGGTGACACCTCCACCACGTCGCCGCCCACGAACCGCAGGCCAGTGAGCGCGCGGACCATGCGCAGCGCCTCGAGCATGGTGATGCCGCCGGGCTCGGGGGTACCGGTGCCGGGGGCGTAGATCGGGTCCAGGCTGTCGATGTCGAACGA
This sequence comes from Acetobacteraceae bacterium, assembly GCA_965199105.1. Taxonomy (GTDB): domain Bacteria; phylum Pseudomonadota; class Alphaproteobacteria; order Acetobacterales; family Acetobacteraceae; genus LMUY01. Next base: position 317,188 of record CBDAQO010000002.1, read on the forward strand.
GAGGTACGTGGGGGCGTCGCCGACCACGGCGCGGGCCTGCTCCATGGCCCAGCGCCAGCCGCGGTCGGCCAGGTCCTCGATCGGGATCACGGTCATGCCGCTCGCCGCGCTGAAGCCCCACAACCCGCCGGGCACGTTGCTGTGGCCGCGCACCCCGATCTGAATCACGCGCTTGGGGTCGAGCAGGCCCTCGTCCACGGCGCGGCGGAACGGTGTGCCGTGGTGGTAGCGCGAGCCCATGTATTCGTCGCCGGTGTCGGCATGGGCGTCGATATGAACCATGCCGACCGGCCCGCCGGCTGCGACCGCGCGCAGGATCGGCAGCGTCATGGAGTGGTCCCCGCCGGCCGAAAGCGGCACCACGCCGGCCGACACGACCCGGCGATAGAACGCCTCGATCTCGCCGAGGGCGGACACCAGTTCGTAGGGCTGCTCGATCCAGCAATCACCCAGGTCTCGCACCCGGCACAGGTCGAACGGCTGCACGCCGGTGGCGGTGTTGATGCGGCGGGAGAGGCTCGACTGGTTGCGGATTTCGCGCGGGCCGTGGCGCGTGCCGGCGCGATTGGTGACGCCGCCGTCGAACGGCACGCCGATGACGCCGATGTCGACCTGGGTCAGGTCCTGCTCGTAGGGGGCGCGGAAGAAGGTCGGGATGCCGGAGAAGCGCGGTTGGGTCTGCGGGTCCGCCAGGTCGGGGTAGCGGACCAGTTGCTTGATCGGGGGCACCATCCCAAAGACCTAATCGAGTGAGCCGACGGCGGCAACCCGCAAGCGCAGGGCGCGGCGGGCAGCCGCGGCTTCCCGGCCGAGCCGCAGCAGGTCGGGCAGCTGACCGGGGTTGCGGGCGAGCGAGCGCAAGATGGCGAACAGGCGGATGCGGCCGGTGGCGCCGAGTGCGACCATGGCGGCGGGCGGCAGGGCCCGTTCCGCCGGGTCGCAGACGGCGCGGATGACGGCGAAAGGCAGGCGGTAGGCGGCGGAGGCGCGGGCCACCTCGCCGCTTTCGAGGTCGACCGCGATGGCGCCGGTGTCCTGCCAGGCCTGGCGCTTGTCGGCGATGGAGCCGAGCACGGCGTCTCCGGCGAACACGGTGCCGGCGCGGCGGCCGAAATGGGCCGACAGGTCGGGGTCGGTCAGCCAGCGGTCGCCGTCGGCTGCGAGCACGAACTCGGGGATGAGGATGGTGCCGGCGGGCAAGTCGGGGGCGAGGCCGCCGGCGAGGCCGAAGCTGATCAGCCCGGTGACGCCGGCTTGGGCCAGGGCCAGGGCGGCGCGGGCGGCCCCGCTGCTCTCACCGCCGCCAATGGCGATCTGGCCACCGAGCGCACGGGCCAACCGAGCCTCGGCGCGCAGGCCTACGACAATGCCGATCATGCCACGGGTGCCTTGCGGAGGACCCGACTGGAAGCGGTCATGGTCTAGAAGCCGACGGCCACTTTGGAGCTTTGTCCGGCCAGCAGGTTGCGGTAGCGGGCGAGCGCCAGGAGCGGAAAGAACAGGCGGTAGCCGTGGTAGCGCAGGTAGAACACGCGGGGAAAGCCAGTGGCGGTGTAGGCGGCTTCGGTCCACTCGCCGTCGTCCAACTGTGTGCGCTGGAGGTAGTCGATGCCCTGTGCCACGGCCGGGTGCGCCACCTCGCCGGCGGCCATCAGGCCCAGCAGCGCCCACGCGGTTTGCGAGGGTGTGCTCTCCTTGTAGGTGCCGGGGGGAGCGCCGGCGTAGCTCTCCTCGCCCTCGCCCCAGCCGCCATCGGGCCGTTGGTGCGCGATCAGCCAGTCGGCGGCGCGACGGACCGCCGGGTCGGCATGGGGCAGGCCGGCTGCGTTCAGGGCGCAAAGCACCGACCAGGTGCCATAGATGTAGTTGGTGCCCCAACGGCCGAACCAGCTTCCATCCGGCTCCTGCTCGCGGCAGAGATAGGCCAGCGCGCGGGCCATCACCGGCTCGCTGGACGCGTGGCCGAGTTGGGCCAGGAACGACACGCAGCGGGCGGTGACGTCGGCGGTGGGCGGGTCGAGCAGGGCGCCGTGGTCGGCGAAGGGGATGTGGTTGAGGAAGTCGTATTCGTTGTCGGCGTCGAACGCGCCCCAGCCGCCATTATGGCTCTGCATGCCCAGGATCCAGTCGCGCGCGCGGGCGATGGCCGGGGCGTGGGTGGCGTCCCCGGCGCGGTGCAGCAGCAGGCCGACCACGGCGGTGTCGTCGACGTCGGGGTAGAAGTCGTTGTTGTATTGGAACGCCCAGCCGCCGGGCGGGCAGTCGGGCCGCACGACGGACCAGTCGCCGCGGGTTTCCACCTGGCGCGCGAACAGCCAGTCGCAGGCGGACGAGAGCGAGCCGACCGACTCGCCTTCCGCCTCGGCGATGGCGTGGCCGGCCAGCCCGGTGTCCCAGACCGGGGAAAAGCACGGCTGGCAGAAGGCGCGGTCCGGCTCGACCACCAGCAGCTTGCGCACGGCGGTCCAGGCGGTGGCGGCGTGGGGATGGGCCGGGTCGTAGCCCAGCGTGTCGAACATCATGACGCTGTTGGCGATGGCGGGGTAGATGCCGCCCAGGCCGTCCTCCCCGTTCAGGTGCTGCACGACGAAGCCCACCGCGGCGTCAATGGCGCGGCGGCGGGCGGACTTGGAGAAGTGCGGCTCGATCGGGCGCAGCAGGGTGTCGAGCGCCTTGAACACGTGCCCCCAGGCGGAGCGATAGGGGCCACGGATCCAGTCCCGCACCTGGTCCGGCGGGGTGCGGAACAGCTCGGCGATGGCGATGCCGCGCGGGTTGCGGGCTTGCGGGCGCAGCGCCATCAGCACGAGCAGCGGCACCATGACGGTGCGCGACCAATACGACACCTTGGAGAGATGGAAGAAGAACCAGCGCGGCAGATGCATGATCTCGACCGGCATCACCGGGGCGGCGCGCCAGGGGACTTGGCCGAACAAGGCCAGTTGCACCCGTGTGAAGACGTTGCTGCGCTCGGCGCCGCCCATGGCCAGCACGAAGCCGCGGGCGCGGGCCATGTGCGGGGCGTCGGGCTGGTCGCCGGTGGCCTTGAGCGCGAAGTAGGCCTTCACGCTGGCCGAAAGGTCGCTCTTGCCGTCGTGGAACAGCGGCCAGCCGCCGTCGTCGTTCTGGATTTGGCGGAGGTAGACCGCGATCTTGGCCTGCACCGGCGCGTCGATGCGGTCGAGGAAGTGCTCGAGCAGGATGTATTCGGACGGGATGGTGGCATCGGCTTCGAGCGGGAACACCCAGTGGCCGTCCGGCGCCTGCTTCGAGAGAAGCGCCGCGGTGGCGGCATCGATGGTGCGCTGGAGCGGCGTGGTTTGGGGTCGGGAAAGCGTTTCGCTCGGCATTTTACTTCCAGGCTCAAGCGGCAGGCTGGAGGACTGCCGCGGCGGTGTGTCCAGATCTGATGGCGCCCTCGATGGTCGCGGGCAGGCCGGTCTTGGTCCAATCGCCGGCCAAAGCGACGTTCGTCAAGCCGGTGCGCGCGACGGGCCGCTTGCGATCTTCCTCCGGAGTGGCGGCGAACGTGGCGCGCTTTTCCTTTACGACGCGGCTCGGCGGTTGGGCGCGCGCAATCCCGAGAGCGGCGCAAAGTTCCGGCCACACTGTGGCAGAAAGAACACTGGCGGGGCAATCGAGCAAGCGGTTGGCCGCGCTGACGGTGACCGAGACGACGCCGGGCTTGACAAAGGCCCACTCAGCCGTGCCGCCGAGCAGGCCGACGAAGCCCGCCGGGCCAGGATCGACGCTCACGCGGTAGTGCAGGTTCACGATGGCCTCGAACGCGCCGGGCGCAGTCACCCCCGGCAGCAGGCTCTGCGCGACCGAAGCGGGCACGGCGAGCACCGCCACGTCCGCCGGGCCGAGCGGGATCGGGCCGTCCGCGGTGCCGATGCTGCGGAGCTGGCTGCCACTGGCGTCGAGCTGGGTGACGCGGCGGCCGATCTGGATGTCGGCGCCGGCTTGCTGCAGGGCGGTGATGGCGGGGTCGATGAAGGTGGCGGACAGGCCTTCGCTCGGGTAGGCGGGGATGCAGGCGGCGCCACCCTTGGCCAGAGTCTCGCGCACCACGGCGGCCATCAGGCTGGCGCTGCCGCGGGCGGGCGCGGTGTTGAGCGCCGCGATCACCAGCGGCTCGAGCAGCTTGTGGTAGAGCGCGCCCGGCTTGAGCACGTCGGCCACCGTGGCGTCCGGGCCGGCGCGAAGCAGGCGCAGCAGGCGGGCATATTCGCCCAGGCGCGCGCCCGGCACCCGGCGGCTCGGCACCAACACCCACCACGGCAGCGCCCCGGCGTTCGGCCGCACCGTCCAGCCCTTGCCGGTCGCCAGGTCGAAGAACGGGAACATCGCCTCGGTCGGCCCGGCCTTGCGCGCGGTGGCGCCGACCCGGCGCAGGTAGCCCGCGATGGCGCGGTTGCCGGATAGCCACAGATGGTTGCCGTTGTCGATGCGGCAGCCGAGTTCCTTGTCGAAGTAGGTGCGGCACCGGCCCCCGGCGGCGGGGCTGGCTTCATAGAGCGAGACGGCCCAGCCGGCGTCCGACAAGGCCAGGGCGGCGGCGAGGCCGGCCACACCGGCGCCAACCACATGCGCACGCTTCAAAGGTAGTTCCGCCCGATGATCCAGAGTTTCTGCCATGTCGGCAGGCGGACCGGCTGGTGCAACTCCCGCCAGCCACGGGCTTCAAGGCGGCTGAGCAGGGCGTTGTAGGTGGCGCCCATCAGGCGGGCCGGGCGCATGGCGGTCGGGTTGCACTGGCGCATGGCGGCGTGGGCGCGGGCGAAGTGGTCGTGCGCCAGGGCGGCCATGCGGGCGCAGACCTGCGGCAGCGTGGGGGCCCCGAGGGCGAGCGCCGGGTCACGCGGGATGTGGGCCTCGTCGAGCCATTCGGCGGGGAGATAGAGCCGGCCGCGTTCGGCGTCCTCGGCGAGGTCGCGTAGGATGTTGGTGAGCTGCAGCGCGCGCCCGAGCGAATGCGCCACCTGGTCGGCAAACTCGGAGGCGTCCCCGAAGGCGCGCACCGAGAGGCGGCCGACGGCGGCGGCGACCCGGTCGCAATAGAGGTCGAGCGTGGCGAAGTCGGGCGCCACGATGACGGTTTCGGCGTCCATCTCCATGCCGTCCACGATGGCGAGGAAGTCGGTCTGGCGCAGGGGGAAGTGGCGGGCGGCGAGCACCAGCACGCGCGTCACCGGGTCGTGGCCGATGCCGGTGTAGACGGCGGCGATCGCCTCGCGCCATTGCGCCAGGCCGGCGCGTTTGGCCTCCAGCTCGCCCGGCTCGTCGGCCACGTCATCCACCAGGCGGCAGAACGCGTAGATGGCATACATGGCGGAACGGCGATCGGGCGGGAGCACGCGCATGCCGCGGTAGAACGAGGTGCCGGCGCGCTGCACGATGGCTTCCACCGCCGCCAGGTCGGTCGGGATGGCGCCAAGCGGGGTGCCGGCGGGCTGGGTGGCGCTCATCGCAGCCGCGGCAGAGCCAGCAGCACGCTGGCAGCGACATCCGTGCCGCGCAGCTTGACCCGGCGTGCCAGCGGGTCGCCGCGGCGCAGGCGGCGGGCCAGGCGCTGGGCCAGGCCGGCGATAACGGCGGTTTCGGTGCGCAGGAAGCGGTCCGCCACCAGTCCGGGCAGGTTGGACGCGGTGCGGTTCAGCGCGTCGGTATGGTCGAGCAGCGCGTCCAGCACCTGGCGCAGGCCGGGGGATGCGGCGGGGGCGCGGACGGCGTCCACGGTGATGCAGGCGTCGGCCAGGAGGCTGGCAGGCAGGTAGCAGCGGTCCAGCTCGGCCAGGTCGCGGGCGCAATCCTGCAGGTGGTTCAACACCTGCAGCGCGGCGCACAGCGCGTCCGAGGCGGCCCAGGTGGCGCGCGTCTCGCCATGCAGCTCCAGCACGTGGCGGCCAACCGGCATGGCGGAGTAGCGGCAATAGTCCAGCAGCTCGTCCCAGGTGGCGTAGCGGGTCTTGGTGGCGTCCTGCTTGAAGGCGCGCAGCAGGTCGAGCGCGTGCTGCGGGGTGACGCCGGTGGCGGCCAGGCTGTGGCAAAGGCGGGTGGTGGCGGGGGAAGCCGCATCGTCGCGGCCGAGCAGGATGGCGGCCATGGCGTCGAGCCGGTCCAGCTTGTCGGCGGCTGCCAGGATGGGGCTGTCGGCGATGTCGTCGGCGTTGCGGGCGAAGGCGTAGAAGGCGTGGACGTGGGGGCGCAGCGAGGCCCGGATCAGGCGGGAGCCGACCGGGAAGTTCTCGTCGGTGCGGCCCTTGCCGGAAGGGGCCTCGAGCGAGAGCCCGCTCACAGCCCGACCTCGCCGTAGCTGCGGCGCTTCCAGACGGCGCCGCGGCCGCGATGGTGCTGCAGGGCGGAGTGGATGGTGGCGGCCATGTAGAAGGCGGCCACCGCGGGGAGCAGGAGTGCCCAGGCCGGGCTGAGGCGGAAGCGGCGCAAGGTCGGCAGGTAGCTGCCGCAGGCGGCGAGGAAGGCGGCCGCGCCGGCGAGGCGGGCCAGGCTGTGGCCAAACAGGGCGGCGGCGGGCGGGATGAGCCAGACCAGCGCCAGCCCGGCAATGGTGCCGAGCAGCAGGAGGGGCGAGAAGCGGAGTTGCACGTAGGCGGTGCGGGCGACCATGCGCCACACGTCGGCCGCGGCGGGATAGGGCCGGATGGAGCGCGCCAGGCGGCTGTGGCCGAGCCAGATGCGCCCACGCCGCTTCAGCAGGGTGGCCAGCGCCACGTCGTCGATCAGCTTGCCACGCAGCGCCTCGATGCCGCCGGCCTGCTCGAGCGCGGCCCGGCGCACCAGCATGGTGCCACCGGCGGCGGCGGCGATCGGGCGCAGCGGGTCGTTGACGGCGGCGAACGGGTAGAGGAGCTGGAAGAAGAACACGAAGGCGGGCACCAGGGCGCGTTCGGCCAGGCTGGTGCAGTTGAGCTCCACCATCTCGGAGACAAGGTCGAGCCGGTCGGCCTGCAGCTTGGCGACCAGGGACGCGAGATGCGCGGGGTCGTGGATGATGTCGGCGTCGCACAGGAACAGCAGCGGGGCGGTGGCGCGGGCGACGCCCTGGTGCACCGCCCATTGCTTGCCGCTCCAACCCCGCGGGCGCGGGCGGCCGGGGAGGATGAGGAGCTGGGGAGGCGCGTGGGTGCCATGTGCACCCTGGTATTCTGCTTCGGCTGGGTGCCCCTCACCCCGGCCCTCTCCCAGGGAGAGAGGGAGGAGCGGGCGTTGTGAGGGGAGGAGGGAGCGGGCGATTTCGGCGGTGGCGTCGGTGCTGCCGTCGTCGACCAGGGTGATGCGGAGGGCGCCGGGGTAGTCCTGCGCGAGCAGGGAGCCCAGGCAGGCGGCGATGCTGGCGGCCTCGTCGCGGGCCGGGACGACGATGTCGACCGCGGGGGCGTCGCCGAGGGCGGCGGGCAGGAGGGAGGGGCCGGCGGACCAGAAGCGGCCGTGCGCCAGCAGCAGGTACAGCCATGTCAACAGGGACAGCAGCGCCAGCAGCGTCATGCCGGCACCTGGCCATGGGCGCGGAACCAGGCCACCGCGTCGGCCACCGCCTCGCGCGGCGGGCGCCAAGTGTAGCCGAGTTCGGCCTGCGCCTTGGCGGAGGAGAAGAACATCTTCTTGCGCGACATCGCCAGCGTGTCCCGGGTGACGACCGGCTCGATGCCGGCGACCCGGGCCAGCGCCTCGCTCGCCAGCGCCACCGGGTAGAGCACGCGATGTGGCAAGCGCACCCGGCGCGGCGTTCGGCCCACTTCGGCGTCCACCAAGGCGAGCAGATCGGGCAGGTGCATGTCCTGCCCGCCCAGGATGTAGCACTCGCCGACCCGGCCGCGCTCGAGCGCCAGCAGGTGGCCGGCGGCGACGTCGTCCACGTGCACCACGTTCAGCCCGGTGTCGACATAGGCGGGCATGCGGCCCGCGGCGGTGTCGGCGATCATCTTGCCGGTGGGCGTGGGCTTGATGTCACGTGGGCCGATCGGCGTGCTGGGGTTGACGATCACCACCGGCAGGCCCTGCTCGCGCACCAGGGCCAGGACGGCCTGTTCGGCGAGGTATTTGGACTGTTTGTAAGTGCCGATCACCTTGTGCAACGCGTTCGGGGTGGTCTCGTCGCCGGGCGTGCCGTCGCCGACCAGGCCGAGCGCGGCGACGCTGCTGCAATAGACCATGCGCTCCACCCCGGCGGCCTGGGCGGCGCGCAGCAGCGCGCTGGTGCCGTCGACGTTGGCATGGTTCATGGCCGCCGGGTCGGGCACCCAGAGCCGGTAGTCGGCGGCGACGTGGAGCAGGTAGCGACAGCCGGCGACGGCGCGTTCGAGCGAGGCCGGGTCGCGCAGGTCGCCAACCACGAGCTCGACAGGGTGGAGGTTGGCCAGGTTGCTGCGATCGCTGCCTTCGCGCACCAGCAGGCGCAAGCGATGCCCGGCGGTGAGCAGCGCCCGCGCCACGGCGGAGCCTACGAAGCCAGTGGCGCCTGTGACGAGCGTGGGCCCGACGGCGCGATCGGAGGCGGAACCAGCAACCACGCCCGGCTAGCTACAGGAGACCGGCCGGAGGGTCTACTCTCCAACCGCCGGGTGGGTGGCGATGAAGTGCCAGGTGTCGCGCAGGGTCGGGGCATACCAGCGCAGCACCGGGGCGAAGGCGGCGATGATGCCGACATGGCCGACGCCGGGGTAGATCTTGTCCGCCACGGGAGCGCCGAGCGCGTGCAGCCGGTTGGTGAGCCGGATGGTGTCGCCCTCGCCGACGGTGCGGTCGTCGCTACCCACCAGCAGCAGCATGGGCGGCGTCTGGGCGCGGGCATAGGTGATGGGCTGGGTGACCGGGCCGTCGCCGCCGGGGGCGAACACGGCGGCGATCGCCGGGTCGGTCATCGGCAGGAAGTCGTAGGGGCCGGAAATCCCAACCACGCCGGCCAAGTCGGTCGCGGCGAGGCCGACATGCTGCAGCCACGTGGGGTCGAGCGTCAGCATGGCGACGTTGTAGGCACCGGCGGAGTGGCCGACCAGGAAGACGCGGTGCGGGTCGGCGCCATACTCGGCAGCGTGGGCAAAGCCCCAGGCGACCGCCGCGGCGTTGTCCTCGAGGAAGCCGGGATAGAGGGTCTGCGGGTAGATACCGTAGTCGGGCACCATGACCACGGCGCCTTCGTGCGCCAGGCTGGCGGCGACGAAGGGGTATTCGCTCTTCTCACCGCCATGCCAGGAGCCGCCGTAGATGAAGATCACCAGGGGCAGCTTCGCGCCGGCGTGGGCGGGGCGGTAGACGTCCAGCGCATGGCGCGGGCCGGGTTCGTAGGCCAGGTCGCGGGTAACCGTGAGGTCGGCGGTATAGGTGGTGACGTTGAGCACGGCGGGGTGGGTGCAGGACGCGGCCAGCAGGGCCGCCGCGAGGGCGGCGAGCGCGCGCCAGGGCCGGCGGGCGGCGGGGCGGGTCGGTATCGAAGCGGGGGTAATCGCAGCAACTCCTCGGGTCCAGGGCAGCGTCTACGCCGAGGGGAGAACGCTGGAGCCAGACTGCCGGATGCTGCGCCGCAAAATGTTACAAAAGCCAGCCTATTCCAGGCAGGTCAGCGCACTAGGCCACTCAGCTTGGCGTAAAGCTTGGTGGTGCGCGGCCCCGGGGTGAAGCGCAGGATGCCGAACATCACGTCCGGCAGCACGCCGCGCGGGCCGAACTCGTCGCGGCTATAGCCGGCGGCCTGCGCCATCTTGGCCATGCCGCCGAGCCGGTCGCCGATGCCGCCATCGCCGTAGATTGCGGTGCGCCCTTCGTAGAGGCGCAGCGCTTGCTGGTAGGCGGGCAAATGCGCGTCCATGCGGGCTTGGAACGCCGGCGCCGCCCGCGCGCGCAAGTCGGGCCACATGGCGATGATGTTACGCAGCCGCTGCACCCGCACGTTGAAGTAGCGCGAGCGCGAGGTGGGCGTGCGGTCCACCTTGCGGGTGAAGGCGCCGATCACGTTGGAGCCGTGCTGGCGGTAGTCGACCAGGCACTCGTCGACATCGACCACTTCGCCCAGGATGGCGGCCAGGAAGTAGTACCACTGGTCGTGGGTGTCGCGTTCCACGGTGCCGGTCTCGGTGACATGGGCGGTGCGCGGCCACAGGTCGTTGCAGTCGTTGAGCCAGCGGCGGAACACCATGCTCATGCCGTATTCGAGGTGCAGCGGCTTGCGATACCACGCCCACTGCCCGTTGGGGCGGCTCACCAGGCGCTGGCCCAGGCTGCTGCCGTCGCGGTCTACGATGTTGGCGTCGTGGCAGACCATGGTGACGTCCGGATTGGCGAACGGGGCGACGCAGCGCTCGAGCTTGTTGTCATGCCAGACGTCGTCCTGGTCGCAGAACGCGATGAGGTCTCCCCGGCAGCGCTCGGCCGTGGTGAAGAAGTTGCCGCGAAACCCGAGCCGCACCGGGTTCTGCTGCACCAGGACGGGGAACGGGGCCGTCTTTGCGAAGGCGTCCAGGATGGCGATGGTGCCGTCGGTGGACGCGTCGTCGCCCACCACCAGTTCGAGCGGGCGGAGGGTTTGCCGGGCCAGGCTGTCCAACTGCGCCTGCAGGAAGCGCTCGCCCTGGCAGGTGGCCAAGGCGACCGAGAGGGTGGGCGCTGTTGGCGGTCGGGTGGGGTGGGTGGGATTTGGGTCCGGCAATGCAGTCTGGCCTTTCCGATTGCCTGGCTCGGCGGAATTCCAGCGGTCGCTTGCGGCCCGTGATAACGTCGTCATCGGGCTGGACGCAACAACCGTTTCGTTCCAATGGTGTTGGCAGCGGGCAGGGCAGCCGGAAATTAACCCGTTGCTGCACTGCGGTAGACCTGGCAGTTTGCCGTCTGCGTCTTCAAAACGGTGTGCGCACTCCCAGCAGGTGACACTGATATGCGAGTTTTGCTTACCGGCGGGTGTGGGTTCATCGGCTCTGCCGTGGTCCGGCACCTGGTGCGAGACCGCGGCGCCAGCGTCGTCAACGTCGACAAGATGTCCTACGCGGCGTCGGAGGACGCGCTGGAAGGCGCGTTCGGCGACCCGCGCCACACCCTGATCAAGGCCGACATCACCGACGCGGCGGCGATGCGCGCCGCCTTTGCCACCCACCAGCCGGATGCGGTGATGCACCTGGCGGCGGAGACGCATGTGGACCGCTCGATCGACGGCCCGGCGCCGTTCATCCAGACCAACGTGGTCGGCACCTTCGTGCTGCTGGAGGCGGCGCGGGAGTATTGGTCGGCGCTGTCCGGGGCCAAGCGGGCGGCGTTTCGCTTCCACCACGTGTCGACCGACGAGGTGTTTGGGGCGCTGGGCGCGGACGACCCGCCGTTCACCGAGACCACGCCGTATGACCCGCGCAGCCCGTACTCGGCGAGCAAGGCCGGGTCGGACCACCTGGTGCGGGCCTGGTTCCACACCTACGGGCTGCCGGCGTTCGTCACCAACACCACCAACAACTACGGCCCGTGGCAATTCCCCGAAAAGCTGATCCCGCTGGTCACGCTCAACGCGCTCGAGGGCAAGACGCTGCCGGTGTATGGCGACGGCTCCAACCAGCGCGACTGGCTGTTCGTGGACGACCACGCCGAGGCGCTGGTGCTGGCGCTGGAGCGGGCCGAGCCGGGCAGCACGCTGGCGATTGGGGCGCAGCAGCCGCGCAGCAACCTGCAGGTGGTGCGGGCGATCTGCGCCACGCTCGACCGCATCGAGCCCGACCCGGCGGGCCCGCGCGAGCGGCTGATCCATTTCGTGACCGACCGGCCCGGCCACGACTTCCGCTACGAGATCGACCCGGCGCGGGCGCAGGCGGCGCTGGGCTGGACCGCGGCGCACCACTTCGAGCGCGGCCTGGAGCGCACCGTGCGCTGGTACCTGGACAACAGGGCCTGGTGGCAGCGCATCCGCGACGGCCGCTACGCCGGGCAGCGGCTGGGCACGGCGGCATGAAGGGCATCCTGCTCGCCGGCGGCTCCGGCACCCGGCTGTACCCGATGACGCTGGCCAACTCCAAGCAGTTGCTGCCGGTCTACGACAAGCCGATGGTGTACTACCCGCTCTCGGTGCTGATGCTGGCCGGCATCCGGGACATCCTGGTGATCTCCACGCCGGTGGACCTGCCTGGCTTCCGCCGCTTGCTGGGCGATGGCAGCCATCTCGGGTGCCGCATCGACTACGCCGAGCAGCCCAGCCCGGACGGGTTGGCGCAAGCCTTCCTGATCGGTGCCGAGTGGCTCGGCGGCGAGGCCTGCGCGCTGGTGCTCGGCGACAACATGATCTTCGGCGACCACCTCAGCCGCATCCTGCAGGAATGCGCCAGCCGCAGCAGCGGGGCCACCGTGTTCGCCTACCAAGTGCGGGACCCGGAGCGCTACGGCGTGGTGAAGTTCGACGGCGATGGCCGCGCCACCGAGATCGTGGAGAAGCCCGCCGTCCATGTCTCGAACTGGGCGGTGATCGGGCTGTATTTCTACGACCACCGGGTGACCGAGCTGGCGCGCCGGGTGACGCCCTCGGCCCGCGGCGAACTCGAGATCACCGACCTCAACCGGATGTATCTTGACATGGGCGAGCTGTCGGTGGAGCGGCTGAGCCGCGGCTTCGCCTGGCTGGACGCGGGCACCCCGGACAGCCTGCTGCAGGCGTCGGGCTTCGTGCAGACCATCCAGTCGCGCCAGGGCATGCTGGTGGGCTGCCCGGAGGAGGTGGCGTTCCGCATGGGCTTCATCGACGCGCCGACGCTGCGGCAACGGGCGCACGCGCTGCGCAAGACCGAGCTCGGCCGGCTGCTGCTGGAACTGGCGGACGGGCTGCATCAATGAACGTCGAGCCACAGGCGATCGCGGACGTGCTGCTGTTCACGCCGCCGCGCTTCGGCGACGACCGCGGGTTCTTTTCCGAGACCTGGACGGCGCGCGGCATGGTGGCGGCCGGCGTCACGCTGCCCTTCGTGCAGGACAACCACAGCATGTCGCAGGCGCGGGGCGTGTTGCGCGGGCTGCACTGCCAGTTGGCGCCGCATGCGCAGGGCAAGCTGGTCCGCGTGGTGCGCGGCGCGATCTGGGACGTGGCAGTGGATGCGCGGCGCGGCTCGGCCACGTTCGGCCAGCACGTCGGCACCGAGCTTTCGGCAGCCAATTGGCGCCAGCTCTGGGTGCCGCCGGGCTTCCTGCACGGGTTCGTCACGCTCGAGCCGGGCACCGAGGTGATCTACAAGACCACCGGCTACTACGACCGGGCGTCCGAACGCGGCGTGATGTGGGACGATCCCGACCTGGCCCTGCCGTGGCCAGTCGCGGCGTCCGAGGTGCAGCTTTCCGACAAGGACAAGGTGCTGCCGGGTTGGGCGGCGGCGGCGGCGTGGTTCACCCTGTGATCCTGGTCACCGGCGGCGCCGGGCAGGTGGCGAGCGAGCTGGCGGCGCTGGGCGGTGCGCGGGTGGTGCGCGTCGGGCGGCCCGAATTCGACTTCGACCGGCCGGAGAGCCTGGCGGCCACGTTCGCCCGGGTGCGCCCGAGTGCAGTGGTAAACGCGGCGGCCTGGACGGCGGTAGACCTGGCGGAGCGCGAGGAGGCGGCGGCGTTCCGCGCCAACCGGGACGGGCCGGCCGAGTTGGCCAGGCTCTGCGCCGCCGCGGACGTGCCGCTGGTGCATCTCTCGACCGACTATGTGTTCGACGGCCGCAAGCCGACCCCCTACGTCGAGACCGACCCGACCGGGCCAATGGGCGTGTACGGCCGCAGCAAGCTAGCGGGCGAGGCCGCGGTGCTGGCGGCCGGCGGGCGCGCGGCGGTGCTGCGGACGGCCTGGGTGTACAACGCGACCGGCAAGAACTTCGTCCGCACCATGCTGGGCGCCGCGCTGAAAACCGACACGCTGCGGGTGGTGGCGGACCAGCAGGGTTGCCCGACCCATGCCGGCGACCTGGCCGCTGCCATCCTGGCCGTGCTGGAGCGGATGGCGGCGTGGCGGCCGGAGTTCGCCGGGGTGTTCCACGCCGCCGGGCTGGGCAGCGTGACCTGGCACGGGTTTGCCGAGGCCATCTTCGCCGAAGCCGCCCAGCATGGCCGACGCAGCCCCACCATCCAGCCGATCGCCACCGCCGACTGGCCGACGCCCGCCGCCCGCCCGGCCAACTCGCGGCTGGATTGCACCAAGCTGCGGGAGGTGTTCGGCGTGGCGCTGCCGGCGTGGCAGCCGAGCCTGGCCCGCACCGTGGCCGAGATCACCGCCGCGTAGACCTCCCTTGAGCCGACCGTCTGGCGCTGCCATTTGCCCGCCATGAAAAATCTGTTGCGCTGGATGATGGTGGCCGGGCTGTTCATGCTGGGGTGTGGCCCGGCGGGTGCCAGCGTGCACCTGGCCGACCCTTGGCCCGACCCCGGCAGCGTTACCATCCGGACCCAGGGCGTGACGCTGCACAGCAGTGACCCGTTCACCCCAGCCGATATCGGGCGGGGCAAGCCGCGCGACGTGACGGCGCAGCTCTTCCTGCCGCAGACCATCGCGCCCGGCGACCCGGCGCCCGCCGTGGTGCTGCTGCATGGCTCGGCGGGCAACGCCTATGAGCGCGGCGAGCGCTACGGCCCGGCGTTGGCCTCGATGGGGATCGCGGTGCTGGTGGTGGACACCTACGCCTCGCGGCCGGACTTGGGCGACAGCTTCATCGAGCGCGTGCTCAACATCACCGAGACCATGTTCGACGCGGACGCCTACGCCGCGCTGCGCTACCTCGCCACCCGGCCCGACATCGACGCGCACCGGGTGGTGCTGGCCGGATTCTCCTATGGCGGCATGGCGGCGACCTACGCAATGTATTCCCAGATGGCGGACCGGTTCATGCCGCCAGGCCTGCGCTTCGCCGGGCACGTGGCGTTCTACGCGCCCTGCATCGCCCGCTTCCGCGACAGCCGCACCACCGGTGCGCCGTTGCTGATGCTGTATGGCCAGTCGGACGAGCTGATGCGCGCCAGCCGGTGCGAGCAGATTGCCAGTGACCTGCGGGGCGGCGGCAGCGCGGTGCAGATCATCAGCTACCCCGGGGCGGTGCATCAGTGGGACGGACCGATGGCGCCGCGCACGATCGGGCGGCACCTGGCGGATTGCAGCTTCATGGTGAACCGCGACGGCACGGTGACGGACGAGACCACCGAGCTGCCGATGGATGGGCCGGTGATGCGCAAGGTCAGCCTCGCGCTCTGCACGGGCAGCCGGCCGTATCCGATCGGGCGCAACGCGGCGGCCGCGGCGGCGTCGAACCGGGATTTCGCCGCGTTCCTGGCACGGGTGTTTTCGGGGTAGGCGGCGAGCCCGCTGAACGTAGCGCCGCCCCTCACCCAAGCCTCTCCCGGAGGGAGAGGGCTTGTTGGGGTGACTGCGATGGCCTGCCTGGTGGGCGCGGCTAGAGCAGCATCCGAGCAATCGGAGTCGCTTCGCGATCCGAAGGCTCGGATAAAGCTGCTCTTTTCTCAGTCAAGCAGAGCATGATCGAAGAGATCATGCTCTAGGTGATGGCGCAGAAGGCGCCGCCCTGGTGGCGCTCCACGACGGGGTCGGCGGTGGTCTTGCCCTCGAGTTCGGCGGTGGCGCTGTCGGCGCTGTCCTGGGGCGCCCAGCCCAGGGCGTCGCGGTCGTCGTGCCGCCACCAGGTCATGCGAGTGTTGGCCGACGCGCCCCAGACCACGAAGCAGCCCTCGACCGGGGCCAGCACGCTGCGCTGCACCAGGCGGACGAGGTCGGGGTAGGACAGCCAGGTGGCCAACATGCGGGCGTCGACCGGCTTGGGCGTGGCCGAGCCGATGCGCAGGAACACGCTGCTGACGCCGTGCTTGCTCCAGTAGAGCCGACCCATCAGCTCGCCATAGGCCTTGGACAGGCCGTAATAGCCATCGGGGCGGAACTCGCAGTCGGCGTCCAGCGTGGCAGTGCGCTCATGGAAGCCCACCGCGTGGTTGGAGGAGGCGAACACCATACGCGCACCCTCGCGCCGGGCCGCTTCGTAGACGTGATAGAGGCCGCGCAGGTTGGGTCCGATCACCGTCTCGAACGGCTGCTCGACCGACACGCCGCCGAAATGCAGCACCGCACCGCAGCCCTCGGCCTGACGCAGGATGGCGGGGCCGTCCTCGAGGTCGGCGGCGACGAAGCGGGCGCGGTCGGGCAGCGGGTCGGGGAACGGCACCCGGTCGGTCAGCCGCAGCGTCCAGCCCTGCGCCGCCAGTTCGCGCGCCAGCAGCCGGCCGAGCGCGCCCGAGGCACCCGTCAGCAGCACGGGCTTGGGCGGGATGGTCATGGCAGCGTCCTCACCGGTCGCGGGTGGCCTCGTAGCGCGCCTTGTTCTCGGCGTTGGGTGGGTAGAGGCCGGGCAGTACCGCGCCGGCCTCGACCTGCTGCATGATCCAGCCTTCCAACCGCTCCTGCTCCACCGCGGCCGTCACCACCGCCGCCAGCAGCGCCTGCGGGATCACCACGGCGCCGTCGTCGTCCACCACGATCACGTCGTCCGGGAACACCGCCACGCCGCCGACGCCGACCGGCTCCTGCCAGGCGACGAAGGTGAGGCCGGCGACCGACGGGGGTGCGGCGGCGCCCTTGCACCACACCGGCAGCCCCGTGGCGAGCACGCCGGCAACGTCGCGCACCACGCCGTCGGTGACGAGGGCAGCGACGCCGCGATGGGCCATGCGGGCGCACAGGATGTCCCCGAAGATGCCGGCGTCCTCCACGCCCATAGCGTCCACCACGGCGATGCAGCCGGCGGGCATGGCCTCGATGGCGGCGCGGGTGGAGACGGGCGAGCTCCAGGATTCGGGGGTGGCGAGGTCCTCCCGGGCGGGCACGAAGCGCAGGGTGAAGGCGCGGCCGACCCGGCGTGGCTGGCCCGCTTGCAGCGGCTTGGTGCCGCGGAGCCACACGTTGCGCAGGCCATGCTTGAGCAACACGGTGGTGAGCGTGGCGGTGGAGATGCCGCCGAGCGTGTCGAGGGTGGCGGGGTCCAGGGTCATGCGCGCGGGTCCTTCTCGGCGGCGGCGGCGGCGAGGGCAACACTTCGTTGAGACCGCGATGGGCGTAGCGTATCATGCCCGACCCGGCGTGAAGCAAAGCAAACATGAACAGGCGGTTGCGGATGGTTCGAGCGGGAGCGGTCACCCTGGCGATGCTTGCCGGGTGCTCCAGCCCAAAGGCGGTGCAGACCTTCGCCGCCATGGCGCCCGACCCGGCGATCGCCGCCGGGCTGGCCAAGAGCTACGCCGCCGAGCCGGCCTGGAACCGGCAGTTGCACGCGGTCTGGGCGGTCCCCTCCAGCGCGCCGGTGACGGACCGGGCGTCGCAGGTGCAGGGCATCGTCGGCATCGACAGCGCCATCCGGCAATACATGCAGGCGCTCGGCGCGCTGGCGGCCGACGGCGTGGTGCAGGCGGGCACGAATGTGGCCGACGTAAAGACCGGGCTGGCCGCGCTGCAGCAGGCCGAGCCCGCGGCGATCAGCACGGCGGACATCGGGGCGGTGACGGCGTTCGTGCAGTTCGCCACCGACCTGGCGGAGACCGGCTACCGCAACGCCAAGCTGGCGCAGGTCATCGGGCAGGCGCAGCCGGCGTTCCAGCAGGCGCTGGCGGTGCAGATCGGCATCGTGCGGCGCGGGATCGAGCCCTCGTTGCGGGAATACGCAAACGGCTATGCCGACGCGCAGGCCAACCTCGCGCCCGTGTCGCCGCTGCTGCGCTATGCCGTGAACCGGCAGTTGGCGGCCGATGCTGCGGCGGCGGCAACCGAGCTTGCGGCGGCCGAGGCTTACCTGGCGGCGCTGCGGGCGATCCAGCAGGCGCACACCGCGCTGTATGACGACCGCGACCGGGTGCTGACAGCCGCGATGCTGACGCAGATCAAGGCGCCGGCAGAGGATGCGTTCAAGGCGTTCCAGGCCCTGCGCACCGCCGACGCGGCCGCGAACTGAACCACAAGGGGGCTCGCGATGGGCGTGGCCGACGCATCCTATGACCTGGCCGACGCGTGTGACGCGGTGGCGGACGGCATGACCCAGGCGCGCAACGGGGCGGCCTGGCGCGAGACCGCGGCGGAGGCGGCGACGCTGACCCGCCTGGTCGCCGACCTGCGCACCCAGGCCGACAACGCGCGCACGGCGGGCGTGGCCGCAAGCCTGCAGGACGCGACCGGCGCGCTGGCCGCGATCACCCTGGCGGCGGCCGCGGCCAAGGCTGCGACGCGGCGGCTGCAACTCGCCGCGCAACTGATCACGCTGGCCGGTGCGCTGCTGTCGCTGGCGGCCGCGGCGGCGATGGGCAACCTGGGCCAGATCACCCAAAACGCCGAGGCGGTGCTGGCGGAACTGGCGGCGCTGGTCACCGGGTCCCCTGCCCCGGCGCATCCAGCGGCGGAGCCTGCCGAACCGGCTGCCGCGCCCCACCGCGTGGCTCAGGTGGGCAGGAAGTCGGCCACCGAGAAGTAGCGCTCGCCCGTGTCGTAGTTGAAGCCGAGCACGCGGGCGCCGGGCGCGAGCTCGGGCAGCTTGGCGGCGATGGCGGCCAGGGTCGCGCCGGAGGATATGCCCACCAGCAGCCCCTCCTCGCGGGCGGAGCGGCGGGCGAACTCACGCGCAGCCTCCGCGTCCACCTGGATCACCCCGTCCAGCAGGTCGGTATGCAGGTTGGCGGGGATGAACCCGGCGCCGATGCCCTGGATCGGGTGCGGTGCAGGCGCGCCGCCGGAGATCACCGGCGAGGCGGACGGTTCCACCGCAAACACCTTCAGGCCGGGCCAGCGCGGCTTGAGCACCTGGGCGCAGGCGGTGACGTGCCCGCCGGTGCCCACGCCGGTGATGATGGCGTCGATCCCGTCGGGAAAGTCGGCCAGGATTTCCTCGGCCGTGGTGCGGACATGGACGGCGATATTGGCCGGGTTCTCGAATTGCTGCGGCATCCAGGCGCCGGGGGTCTCCGCCACCAGGGCCAGCGCCCGGCTGATGGCAGCCTTCATGCCGCCCTCGCGCGGCGTGAGTTCGAACGTGGCACCGTAGGCCAGCATGAGGCGCCGGCGCTCCACCGACATCGATTCCGGCATGACTAGGACGATCTTGTAGCCCTTGACCGCGGCGACCATCGCCAGGCCCACGCCGGTGTTGCCGGAGGTGGGCTCGATGATGGTGCCGCCGGGTCGCAGCCGGCCGTCCGCCTCCGCCGCCTCCACCATGGCCAGCGCGATGCGATCCTTCACCGAGCCGCCCGGGTTGCTGCGTTCCGATTTCACCCAGACCTCGGCGTCAGGGAACATGCGGCTGAAGCGGATGTGCGGCGTGCTGCCGATGGTTTGGAGGACGCTGTCGGCTTTCATGGCGTCGTGTCCCGTAAGAGGGCTGCCCGTGGCAGGGCGCGCGCGAGGGGCGTCACCGTATCGCTGCGGCCGCCCACCTGTCCAGGTTGGCGCCGGTTTGGACGCTTCTATTTGCTCCGAACATGCTTTAACGAGCCTCATCATCGGCGGAGAAGAGACATGAAGCTATTGCGCGTTGGCCCGGTTGGCGCCGAGAAGCCAGCGATGCTGGACAGCGACGGCACCCTGCGGGACCTGTCCGGCCACGTGCCCGACATCGACGGTGCCGCGCTGTCCCCGGCTGGGTTGGCCAAGCTGGCCGCCATCGACCCGGCCAGCCTGCCCGCCCTCGGGTCGGACCTGCGGATCGGCGCCTGCGTGGCCCGGCCGCTGAATTACGTGTGCATCGGCCTTAACTACGCCGACCACGCGGCCGAGGCCGGCATGCCGCTGCCGAAGGAGCCGATCGTGTTCCTGAAGTCGCTCGGCGCCTATTGCGGCCCCTATGACGACGTGCTGATCCCGCGCGGCTCGGCCAAGACCGACTGGGAAGTGGAATTGGGCATCGTCATCGGCACCAAGGCCTCCTACGTGCCGGAGCACGAGGCAATGGACCACGTCGCCGGCTACTGCGTGATCAACGACGTGAGCGAGCGGGAATACCAGATCGAGCGCGGCGGCACCTGGGACAAGGGCAAGAGCTGCGACACGTTCGGCCCCACCGGCCCCTGGATGGTGACGACCGACGAAATCCCCGACCCGCAGGCCTTGGCGTTGTGGTGCGACGTGGACGGCAAGCGCATGCAGGACGGCACCACCTCCACCATGGTGTTCGGCGTGCGCAAGCTGGTGAGCTACGTCAGCCACTTCATCACGCTGCACCCGGGCGACCTGATCGCGACCGGCACGCCCCCCGGCGTGGGGCTGGGCAAGAAGCCGGAGCCGATATTCCTGCGCGCCGGCCAGATCATGCAGGCCGGCGTGGAAGGCTTGGGCGAGCAACGCCAGCGCATGGTCCAGGCCTAACCCAGCCGCTTAAAAGCCCTCTCCCAGAGGGAGAGGGAGAGAGCGGCGGCCGCCGGGTCAGTGGTCGGTTTGCGGCATGCCCACCGGCACCACCGTCTGAACGATGGAGGAGTCGAGCGCCTCGTAGCCGGCGTAGTCGATGGTGGCATACAGCTCCTTGCGCGTCTGCATGCGGTCGATCATGCGTTGCGCGCCGCCATGCTCGCGGATGGAGGCGTATAGCTCCTCCTGCGCGCGGGCGGCCACGCGCAGGCTGCTCACCGGCCAGATCACCATCTGGTAGCCCAGGTCGCGGAACTCCTCGGCGGTGAAGAACGGCGTGCGGCCGAACTCGGTCATGTTGGCCAGCAACGGCACACCGGGCATGCGCTCGGCAAAGGCGCGGAACATCTCGGCGGAGTGCAGCGCTTCGGGGAAGATCGCGTCCGCGCCGGCCTGGATATACATCTGTGCCCGCGCCACCGCGCCGTCGAGGCCCTCGCTGGCCGCCGCGTCGGTGCGGGCGATGATGTAGAGGTGGCGGCGGGCGCGGGCGCACGCGGCCACCTTGGTCGCCATGTCGTGCGCGCTGGCGAGCTTCTTGTCGTTCAGGTGGCCGCACTTCTTGGGGAGGATCTGGTCCTCGATGTGCACCGCGGCCGCCCCGGCATCCTCGAAGGCGCGCACCATGGCCATGCAGTTCAGCGCCTCGCCGTAGCCCGTGTCACCGTCCACCAGCACCGGAAGCTGGCTGGCGCGGCTGACCTGGCGGACGAAGAAGCAGACCTCCTCCACCGTGATCACGCCGAGGTCGGGTAGGCCCATCGAGGCGGTCATCGCCGCGCCGGACAGGTAGACCGCGGGGAAGCCGGCCTGCTTGGCCTGCAGCGAGGCCAGCCCGTTATGCGCCCCCGGGATGGGCAGGATGCCGCCCGCCTTCACCAGGGCGCGGAAACGGTGGCCGGCGGGCTCGGCCGGGAGGTCGCCGCCCACGAGGTAGGTCACGCGCGTTGCTCCAGCTTCACGAAGGCCTGGTTTTCCGGCCCGTTATAGTTGGCGCTGGGGCGGATGATCTTGCCGTCCACGCGCTGCTCCATGACGTGCGCCGCCCAGCCCGAGGTGCGCGCGATGACGAAGAGCGGGGTGAACATCGCGGTGGGCACCCGCATCTGGCGGTAGCTGACGGCGCTGAACCAGTCGAGGTTGGCGAACATCCGCTTGGTCTCGGCCATCACCCGCTCGATGCGATCGGCCACCTCGAACAGCGTCGTGCTGCCCGCCTCCTGCGACAGGCGCTGCGCCACGCCCTTGATGACGACGTTACGCGGGTCCGACACGGTGTAGACCGGGTGGCCGAAGCCGATCACCACCTCACGCGCCTCGACCCGGCGGCGGATGTCGGCCTCCGCCTCGTCCGGGCTGGCGTAACGGGTCTGCACCTCGAGCGCCACCTCGTTGGCCCCGCCATGCTTGGGGCCGCGCAGGGCGCCGATACCGGCGGTGATGGCGCTGTGCATGTCCGACCCGGTGCCCGCCACCACGCGGCAGGTGAAGGTGCTGGCGTTGAATTCATGCTCGGCATAGAGGTTGAGCGAGGTGTGCATCGCGCGCACCCAACTGGCCGGCGGCGGCGCGCCATGCAGCAGGTGCAGGAAGTGCGCGGCGATGCTGTCGTCGTCGGTGTCCACCTCGATGCGGCGGCCGTTGCGCGACCAGTGCCACCAATACAGCAGCGCGGAGCCGAGGCAGGCCATCAGCGCGTCGGCGGTGTCGCGCGCGCCGGGCGGGTTGTGGTCGGGCGCCTCGGGCAGCACGCAGCCGAGCACGCTGACGGCGGTGCGCATCACGTCCATCGGGTGCGCCGCGGCGGGCAGCGCCTCAAGCGCGGTGCGCAACGGGCCGGGCAGGCCCCGCAGGGCGCGCAGCTTGGCCCGGTAGGCAGCCAGTTCCGCCACGGTGGGGAAGTGACCGTGCACCAGCAGGTGGGCGATCTCCTCGAACTCGCACTGCTCGGCGATCTCGAGGATGTCGAAGCCGCGGTAGTGCAGGTCGTTGCCGGTGCGCCCCACCGTGCACAGCGCGGTGTTGCCAGCCGGCACGCCGGAGAGGGCGACGGACTTCTTGGGCTTGGGCCCGGGCGGTGTCACTTCGTTCATCAGCGTCGCTCCCTCGCGGATAGCACTATGTTCGGCTAATCTTGCCATTCAGTGGTGATCTTGTCAGGCGACGGGTTGCGCAAACGTGCCAATGGCAAGGAGAGCGGTTGTGAAATCTGTTAAGGCGGGCTGATGCACCCGCGACGGGACTCCAAGGTGTTCGCCGGCGACCGGCTGCGGCGGCTGCGCGACGGGCGGGGCATGGGGCAAGGCGCGCTGGCCCGCGCCGTGGGGGTGTCGCCGAGCTACCTGAGCCAGATCGAGGCGGATTTGCGCCCCATTCCAGCCGCCTTGCGCCGCCGCATTGCCGCGGTGTTCGGCGTGGCGGACAGCCATTTCGCCGCCGACGGGGACGAACGGCTGGCCGCCAGCCTGCTCGAGGCCACAGCGGACCCGGTGTTCGGCCAGGGTGCCGTCTCGCCCGAGGAGGCGCGGGCCTGCGTGCGCGCCGCCCCGCAGGCCGCCGAGCGCTTCATCACGCTCTACCGCGCCTATGTGGCGCTGGACGAGCAGATGCAGACCCGGCGCGAGCCGCACGCCGGGCCGGACGCGGTGACGCCGCATTTCGGCTACGACGAGGTGCGCGACTGGGTGCAGTCGCACAACAACCATTTCGACGGGCTCGACCACGCCGCCGAACGCCTCGCCGAAGCGGGCGGCTTCACCGGGCCGACGCTGCGGGAGGACCTGGCGCGTTGCCTGCGCGACCGCCACGGCATCACGGTGGTGGACACGCCGGCGCTGCTGGCCCAGGGCACGGTGTGGCGGCTGCAGCGCGGGTCCCGCACGCTGCTGCTGGCGGAGGAGGCGGCGGTTTCCAGCCAAGTGTTCTGGATGGCGCATGTGGTGGGGCTGCTCGAGCAGCGCGGCGCCATCGCGGCGCTGGTGCGCGGGTCCGGCCTGTCGAGCCCGGTGGCGCGGGCCTTGGCGCGGGTGGGCCTGGGCAACTACTTCGCCGGCGCGGTGATGATGCCCTATGGCCGCTTCCTGCGGGAGGCGCAGGCGCTGCGCTACGACGTCGAGCGGCTGCAGAGCCGGTTCGGTGCCAGTTTCGAGCAGGTCTGCCACCGGCTCAGCACCATGCAGCGGCCGAGCGCGCCCGGCATCCCGTTCTACCTGGTCAAGACCGACATCGCGGGCAACGTGCTGAAGCGAAGCAGCGCCACGCGGTTCAAGTTCGCCCGCTTCGGCGGCCCCTGCCCGCTGTGGAACGTCTACCGCACCTTCGCCCAGCCGGGCCGGCTGCTGGTGCAGGTGGCGCAGACGCCGGACGGGGTGTCCTACCTTAACATCGCCCGCACGGTGGGGCGCGATGGCGGCGCCTATCTCAGCCGGCCGCGCAACGTGGCGGTGGTGATCGGCTGCGAGACTGGCTACGCGGCGCAGACGGTGTATGCCGCCGGGCTCGACCTGCGCGACGCCAGCATCGCCGAGCCGATCGGCCCGGGCTGCCGTGCCTGCGAGCGCAGCGACTGCCGCCATCGCGCGGTGCCCCCGGTCAGCCAGGCGCTGGACGTGGGCACGGTGGAGCGGGGAGTGGTGCCGTATCGCATCCGGGCGTGACGGCAGGAGTGAGGATGGTGCCCGCGAACAGCGTCTCGAGCGCGCCGGGCGGGGGCAGCGCCGCGGTGCCGATGAGGACGATGGCGGGAGGCGTGGCAGACGCGGCGGGCGTGAGGGACCAGCGGCGCCCGGCGAGCTGGAGCACGTGCGGCGCCTGCGCCGGGCCGAGGCGGCAGACGCCCTTGGCGCGCAACACCGCGCTGGGCAGCCCGTCCAGCACGGCGCCGAGCCGGGCGCGGTCGAGCGAGGCGGGCGGGCGCCAGCTCCAGCTTTGGAACGCGGCCCAGGGCGGGTCGGCCAGGAAGCGGCTGGCGGGCGGCGCCGGCAGGTCGCCTCCCAACACAAAGTCCGGCAGGGCGCCGCCAGCCATTTCGAACACCCGCGCGTCCGGCCGCAGACGCTGCACGGCGGCGGAGGTGGCGGCGCGCCGGGCCGGGCTGGCGAGGTCGCATTTGGTGATCGCCACCAGGTCGGCGCGGGCCAGTTGGCGCTCCAGCGTGTCCGCGAGCCAGGGGTCGGCCAAATGCTCGAGGAACGCGGTGGCGTCCACCAGCACCGGCACCGCCTCGAGCAGCACGCCGGGTTCGAGCTTGGCAAGCTGCGCCACCCGCCACGGGTCCGAAACGCCGCTGGCCTCGACCACGATGCGGGCGGGCTGCCGCGCCAGCAGCCGGGCCAGGCTGTCGCCCAGGTCGGGGCCGATGGAGCAGCAGACGCAGCCGTTGCTGAGCGCCACCAGGTCCCCCTCCTGCGCCTCGATCAATCCGGCGTCGACGTTGATGGCGCCGAAATCGTTGACCAGGACGCCGACGCGGGCTTGGGCATGGCGGAGCAGGTGGTTGAGCGCGGTGGTTTTCCCCGCCCCAAGGAAGCCGCCCAGGATCGTGGTCGGGATCAACTGACTAATCCCACAAAAAGCCCTCTCCCCTGGGAGAGGGTTGGGTGAGGGGTTGCCGCGCCCTCACCCCGGCCCTCTCCCGCTGGCGGGAGAGGGAGCAGACGGAGAAGCCGTCGCGCTGGACTCGAACAGGCGGCCGCCGCGGGCGGTGGCGACCACCCCCACCTCGCGCAGGCGGTCAGGCGGGAGCTCCAGCGGGTCTTCCGCCAGCACGGCGAAATCGGCGAACTTGCCCACCTCGATGCTGCCGACCATCGCGTCCAGCTTGAGGGTGTAGGCCGCGCCGAGCGTGATGGCGTGCAGCGCCTCCGCGACGCCGATGCGCTCGCCGGCGCCGAGCACGCGGCCGGACGCGGTCTGCCGCATCACCGCGCACCAGGCGGTGAACAGGGGGGCGAGCGGCGTCACCGGGGCGTCCGAGTGGATCGCGAACGGGATGCCGAGGCGCAGCGCCGTGCCACAGGCATCCATGCGTTGGGCGCGAGCAAGGCCCATGGTCTGTGCGACGTGCTCGTCCCCCCAGTAGTAGATGTGGTTGGCGAAGAAATTGCAGCATAGCCCGAGCGCCTTGATACGACGGAACAACGCCGGGTCGGGCATCTGGCAGTGCTGCAGGGTGTGGCGGTGGTCGGGGCGGGGATGCGCGGTGATCGCCCGCTCCAGCATCTCGACGGCGGCCTCGCTGGCTTCGTCGCCATTGGTGTGGATGTGCAGTTGGGCGCCGGCGCGGTGATACGCCTCGACGATGGTGCCGAGCTCGCTGGGCGCCACGTACCACAGCCCGTTGGGCGCGCCGTTGTGGTAGCCGGGCCAGCGCAGCCGGGCGGTGAAGCCCTGGATCGAGCCGTCCACCACCAGCTTGACCATGCCGAAGCGCAGCGCGTCCGTGCTCTGCCCGCGCAGCGCGCGCCAACGGGCGATCCCCTCCTCCAGGCTGAACAGCCGGGCGGCCTGGGCCGGGGCGATGCGCAACGGGAAGTCCTCCGCAGCGCAGGCGGCCTGGTAGGTGGCGACGGTCTCGTCGGACGCGTCGCTCACCAGGTCGGTGGCGGTGGTGACGCCGGCGTGCCGGGCCAACTGGCCGAAGCGGGCCAGCGCGTCGGCGTCGAGCCGGCGGGAGAACATGTCCGGCGTGACGGTGCGGCGGATGCGGCCCATCACGTCGGGGCCGAGCAGCTCGCCGGTGAGCGCGCCGGACGCGTCGCGCACCAGGCCGTCGAGGTCGGTGGCGTCGGTGAGGCCGGCCAGCTCGAGGGCTACGGAGTTGACGTTCATGATGTGGCCGGACGCGTGGGTGATCACGATCGGGCGGCCCGGCGCCACCGGGTCGAGGTCGGCGCGCACCATGCGGCGGGAGCGGAAGTAGATCGGGTCGAACCCCCAGGCGCTGAGCGGGCCGCTGCTCTGCGCCGCCAAGTGCTGCAGCCGCGCCACCACCGCCTCGATGCTCTGCAGGCCCGGCACGATCTGGCCGTCCGGCGCGCGGCGGTCGAAGTAGCCCAGATAGGGGTCACGCCAGGCGGCACCCTCGTGCAGGTGGCTGTGGCCCTCGACGAAGCCGGGCAGGATCACGCAGTCGGCGAAGCGGTCGTCCGGCTCGGCCAGGCCGATCCCCGCCATCTCGTCCGGCCCGCCGACCGCCAGGATGCGCCCGTCGCGCACGGCGACGTGGGTGGCGAACGGGTGCGCCGGGTTCATGGTCATGAACCGCTTGGCGCGGAAGATCCGAGTGGTGGAGGCTGCCATCCTGCGCTGTTCCTATACTGGCCGCCGTCGGTGGTATCGCCTCCCCTTGCCAGGGTAAAGCGCCCGCACTGCCAGGCCGGCGGGGGCGCCCATTGACACCCATTCCGATCCGACGGAAGTAGCCGCCGCTCGTCGGGCGCAACGGTCCGGGCGGGCTGTCGTTACGGGGAAATCACAACGTGTCGCTCGCGGTCCCGCAGCAGACGGCCATGGATGGCGCGATCCGCCACCTGGTCAGCAACTACAACCCGAAGGGCAATCGGATCGGGTGGTTGATGATGTCCTCCATCCTGGTGGAGGCGTGGGACCTCTACTCGATCGCCTTCGTGCTCGTGTTCATTCGCGAGCAATACCATCCGGGCCCGCTGCTGCTCGGCCTGGCCGCCGCCGGCACGCAGGGGGGCGCGCTGATCGGGGCGCTGCTGGGCGGCTGGCTGTCGGACCGGATCGGGCGCCGGGTCATGTTCCTCGCCACCATGGTGCTGTTCATCATCCTGGCGCTGACGCAGGCCTTCGTCACCGACGTGGGCTGGCTGGTGGTGGTGCGGTTCGCGCTGGGCGTGCCGCTCGGGAGCGATATCTCCAACGGCTACACCTACATCATGGAGTCGATGCCCAAGGGCGACCGCGAGGTGATGGGCAATCGGTGGCAGTTCATGTTCGCCGTGGGCGAGGTGCTGACCCTGGCGGTGATCGCGGTGTTCCTTGCCGCGAACATGAACCACGAGCTGGTCTGGCGGGTGACGCTGGGGCTGGGCGCGGTGCCGGCGCTGGTCATCCTGCTGCTGCGCCACGACCTGCCGGAGACGGCGGTTTGGCTGATCCGGCGCGGCCGGTTCCGCGAGGCCAAGCGCGTCGCCATGAGCATGTATGCCGACGACCTGCCCATGCTGCCGAACGAGGACGCCGTGGTGGAGCGGCCACGCCCGAGCGCGTTCCTGTCCGAACTGCGGCGGGACCCGGTGCGCTGGCGGGCGACCTTGTTCGGCTGGATTTCCTGCTTCTGCCAGGGCGCCGAGTTCTCCACCTTCGCCTTCTACCTGCCGGTGCTGTTCGTGACGGTGGGCGTGTCCAGCCTGCTCGGGATCGACTTGGTGACGATGGCGCTCTACGTGGTGGCCGCGGTGTCGGGCTGGGTCGGCCCGTTGCTCATACCCAAGATCGGCCAGCGCGGCATCAGCATCGCCGGGTTCGCCATCGTGCTGGTGTCGCTGCTCGCGGCGGCCTGGGCGATTTACAGCGGCAACACCGTGCTGCTGCCGTTCGTTGCCGCTGCAATGCTGTGGGGGCACTACTGGGACGCATCCAACGGCATGACGATCGCAACCGTTGTGGCCAAGCCGCAGTATCGCGGCACGGCGGCCGGGTTCGCCTACATGTTCGTCAAGCTGCCGTCGTTCCTGGCGATCTTCCTGTTCCCGAGCGTGTTCGCCGCCATCGGGCAGGCGGGGGCGACGCTGCTGGTGGCGATCTTCCCGCTGGCGGGGCTGCTCGCCGCGCTGTTCATCCTGCCGGAGATCTACGGGTTCGACGCCGACCACTAGCGAGCCAGCCGACGTAAATGCCACCGCTCCGGCGTCTGACAAGGGCAAACTAACTTGATGGCGGGCCGCGGCATCGCCCCGGGCAAGCCGGCGTTGCGAAGTGCTCACCAGAAGGATGGTTACAATGAGCGGCTCCAACACTGCCAAGGACGTTTACCTGACCGGCCTGCGCAACCAGCACGCCGTCGAGACCCAGGCGATCGGCACCGTGAAGAACGAGCTGAGCCGGATGACCGCCTACCCGCAACTGCGGGCGCGGATGGAGCAGGAGCGGTCGCAGTCCACCGAGCAGGCGGCCCGGCTGGACAAGCTGCTGGCCAACCATGGCTCGAGCGCGTCGGTCGCCAAGGAGATGGCGGCGGGCACGGTGGCCACGGTCACCGGCTTCACCCACATCGTGGCGTCGGACGAGGTGCTGAAGGACGTGCTCGCGGCGATCGGCTACAAGGCCTACGAGATCGCCTCCTACAAGACGCTGATCACGCTGGCGCAGGCGGCCGGGGTGGAGGCGGATATTCCCACCCTCGAGCTGTCGATGAAGGAAGAGCAGGAGATGGGCGACTGGCTCGGCAGCCACCTGCCGGAGTTCGTGCAGGCCTACCTCGTGCAGCACGCGAAGGCGTGAGGCGTTCGGGCGCGCGATGACGTTTGCCGCCATCGACATGGCCCGGGTACAGCGGGTCGCGGCCCGGCTGACCGCGCGCGGGGAGACGCTGGGCGTGTCGGAATCGTCGGCGGGCGGTCTGATTTCGGCCTCTTTGCTGTCGGTGGCGGGCGCCTCGGCGTTCTTCCTCGGCGGCGGCGTGATCTACACCGGCCAGGCCCGCGAGGCCTTGCTAGGCGTCACGCCGGCGCAGTTTGCCGGCATGCGCTCCGCGACCGAGGCGGCGGCGCGGCTGCAGGCGGCGGTCGTGCGGGAGCGGCTGGGCGCCATCTGGGGCCTGGCCGAAACGGGCGCGAGCGGGCCCACCGGCAACCGCTACGGCGACGCGGCGGGGCATTGTTGCGTCGCCATCGCCGGGCCCCACCAGGACAGCCGCACGCTCGAGACCGGGTCGGCGGACCGGCTTGCCAACATGGCTGCGTTCACCAATGCGGCGCTGGCGTTGCTCGAGGCGGCGCTCGGCTGAGGCGGGTCAGAATTGGGCATGCAGTCGGGCACCGAGGAAGCTGACCGGCCCCCGGTCGCGGTTGTAGGCGGGGTTGTTCACGAACTGGTAGTCGGGGGTGAGGTTGACGCCCTTGATCACTTGCGCGCTGTAGAACAGCTCGATCACCCCCTCGCGCCCGGAATTGGTCAACCGGCCATCACCGATCAGCAGGCCCACGCCGCCGGCGTTCAGGTAGTCCTTGTAGTGGCGGGAGATGCCGTTGGAGACGAAGCCGAGCCCGACCGTGTCGTCCGGGCGGTCCCAGCGTTTGCCCGCCAGCGACAGCCCGACCGAAACGGTGTTGTCGATGTCGGTGAACGAGGTGATCGAGCTGGTGCCGTCGGCGTCTCCGGCGCGGGCGAAGACCCCGAGGTCGTCGGTGACCGCCTGTTCGAGGTTGATGCTAACCCCGCCCTTGTTGCGGTAGCGCAGCACGTTCAGCACGCTGGGCGCGGTGCCGGTGGCACGGGCGAGTGCCACCGCCTGGGCGAAACTGCCGAACAGGCCGCGCGAGAGGAACCCGGCTAGCTTCACCTTGCCGTCCTTGCCGAACAGGGTGTGGCGCTCTTCCGCCTCGGCAACGTACTGCACTTGGTGGAAGATGTGCGGGTCGAGATACTCGGCGCCGGGCTTAGTCGGCAGGTCGAACGCGCCGGCGCGGAGGGTCCACCAGTCCTGGTACCATTCGGCGGATGCACCGTAGCTGAAGCCCCAGGCGTCCCCGGCCTGGTCGAACGACCCGGCGTCGATTAGCGACCAGTTGAGGAAGTCGTTACGTGGGTCGTGGGCGTATTTGTTGGTGTCGAACACGTCGAAGCTGGAGAACTTGCCGGCCGTGACGACGATGCGGTTGGCGGTTTGCGCGCCGCCGAGCTGGTTGAGGTCAGGGTCGACGCCCTGCACCTCGCCGCCGAGGTCGACGGTCTGGCGCAGGAACAGCCGCTGCAAGCGGACATAGGGCACCGCCGAGCCGAGCTTGTAGGCCTCGGCGCTGGGGTAGCCGGCGACGCCGAAGGTGTTGCTGGGGCCGAAGCCCTGGTCCACCTCCGGGTTGAGCCAGATCTCGGCACCCTGCCACGGCCGCACGCCGCCATAGAGGGTCACGTCCCAGGTTTCGTCGCCGCGGCTGCCCGGGTCCAGGCTCTGCGGCCCGCGATAGGCCGAGGCGAACCCGGGGTGGTAGATGTCGGTGAAGGTGGATTGGCCGTGGATCGCCCAATTCTGCGTGACGGGTGGCGCGGCGGCGGCGCTCGGGGACGCTGTGGACGTATCGGGCTGCGGCACGGTGCTTTGGTCCGGCTGCGCTTGGCCGCTTTCGGGCGTGACGGCTGGCGCGGCGGCTTGGGCCATGTGCGTCAGGCTGGCGAGCAGGAGCGCTGCCAAGGCGCGGCTTGGCCAGGCAGACGGTGAGATCGTGGCCGCAGTAGTAGAGTTCATGCCACGGGTTGTAGCGTTGGCTACACCTTGGTCAAGACGCTTGATCCACGGGTTGGAGCCTGGGACGCTCAGGGCTGGGCAACCAAGAGCATTGTCACACAACGGTCAGCCGACTGACACCGAGCCGATGCCACGCCGTGCTACCGCCGCGCCATGAAACGCAACGTGTTGCTCGTCGTCGTCGACCAATGGCGCGCCGACCATCTGCCCCATGTGCAACGCGCCGACGGAGCCACCCCGGTGCTGCGGACGCCCAACCTGGACCGGCTCTGCGCCGAGGGCACTACCTTCCGCAACCACGTGACCACCACGGTGCCGTGCGGCCCGGCGCGCGCCAGCCTGCTGACCGGGCTGTATCAGATGAACCACCGGGCCTGCCAGAACACCATCCCACTGGACGCGCGGCACGACACCTTGCCACGGGCGCTGCGCCGGGCCGGATACGAGCCGGCGCTGGTGGGCTACACCACCACCGCGCCCGACCCGCGCACCACCGGGCCTGCCGACCCGCGTTTCACCCAGCTCGGCGACATGATGGAAGGCTGGCGCGCGGTGGGCGAGTTCGGCCCAGGCCACGACGCCTATTTCGGCTGGCTGGCGCAACAGGGCTTCACGCTGCCGCCCAACCGCGAGGACATCTGGCTGCCCGAAGGAGCGGACGCGGTGCCCGGCGCCACCGACCGCCCGGCGCGCATTCCCAGGGAGCTGTCGGACTCGGCCTACTTCACCGAACGTGCGCTGACCTACCTCAAGGGCCGCGACGGCAAGCCGTTCTTCCTGCATCTGGGCTACTACCGCCCACACCCGCCGTTCGTCGCCAGCGCGCCGTACCACGCGATGTATCGCCCGGCGGACATGGCGGCCCCGGTCCGCGCCAGCAGCGCCGTGGCCGAGGCGCAGCAGCATCCGTTGCTGCGGTTCTACCTGGAAAACTCGGCCAATCGCGGCTTCTTCCAGGGCGCAGAGGGCATGGTGGCCGACCTCGACGAGGCGGCGATCCGGCAGATGCGCGCGACCTATTGCGGCATGATGACCGAGATCGACGACCAGCTCGGCCGCGTGATGGCTTGGCTGGACGAAAGCGGCCAGTGGGACGACACGCTGGTGGTGTTCACCTCGGACCACGGCGAGCAACTGGGCGACCACCATCTGCTGGGTAAAGTCGGCTACTTCGACGAGAGCTTCCGCATCCCGCTGGTGATCAAGGCGCCCGGCAAGGCGCCCCAGGCGGGTGGCACGATCGTGGCGGCGCTGACCGAGAGCATCGACCTGATGCCCACCCTGTTGGAGTGGCTCGGCGCGCCGGTGCCGAGTGCGGTCGACGGCCGCAGCCTGCTGCCGTTCCTGCAAGGGCAGGCGCCAACGGGTTGGCGCACCGAGCTGCACTACGAATACGACTTCCGCGACATCCACTACTCCC
The DNA here is from genome assembly GCA_965199105.1 of Acetobacteraceae bacterium. Classification (GTDB taxonomy): domain Bacteria; phylum Pseudomonadota; class Alphaproteobacteria; order Acetobacterales; family Acetobacteraceae; genus LMUY01. Next base: position 349,435 of record CBDAQO010000002.1, read on the forward strand.
GCGCCGAGACCGCGCTCGGCCTGGGGATGGAGGATGCCAGCCTCTGCGTGGTGCAGGACGCGCGCTACAAATACGTCCATTTCGCCGCCCTGCCGCCGCTGTTCTTCGACCTGCAGGCCGACCCGCACCAATTCATTAACCTCGCCGAGGACCCGGCCCACGCCGCCCAAGTGCGCGACTACGCCCAGCGCGCGCTGTCCTGGCGGCTGCAGCACGCCGACCGCACCCTGACGCACTACCGCACCACGCCGGACGGGCTCGAAACCCGCACCAGGAGCTAGCCATGCTGACTGTGCCGCGCCGTTCGCTGCTGGGGGGCACGGCCGCTTCGGTGGCACTGCCCCGTTTCGCCGTCGCCCAGGCCGATACCCGCCCGACCGTGACCGTCGCGGTGCAGACGATCAGCACCAGCAACACGCTGGACGATCTGCGCGAGCAGTCCAACGTCGGCACCCGGCTGTCGGCGTTCTACGTCGAGCGGCTGATCGGGCTGAACTACCAGGGCCAGCTCGAGATGGTGCCCGGGCTCGCCACCAGTTGGCGCCGCATCTCGGACAGCGTGGTGGAGCTGGCGTTGCGGCAGGGCGTGCTGATGCACAACGGCGACGAGTTCACCGCCGCCGACGTCGTCACCAGCTTCGGGCCGGGCCGCATGTTTGGCGACACCCACCCGAGCGCCCAGGGCAAGACGCTGCCATTCTCGGATGCGGCGATGACCACCGCCCGCACCAAGGACCTGCCGGCCGAAATCCCGCCGGTCGGGCGCCGCCTATGGCCGGCCTTGGACCACATCGAGGCGGTCGACAGATACACCGTGCGCTTCGTCAACGCGACGCCGGACGTGACGATGGAAGGCCGTATGTCAGCCACCGGCAGCGGCATCATCAGCCACCGGGCGTTCGAGCAGGCGCCGAGCTGGCTGGACTACGCCCGCGCACCGGTCGGCACCGGGCCGTACAAAATCCGCGAGTTCCGCCCCAACGTCTCGCTCATCATGGACGCGCATGACGGCTACTGGGGTGGGCGCCCGCCGATCAGGACGCTGCGGGTGGTGGAGGTGCCGGAGGTGACGGCGCGCATCAACGGCCTGCTCACCGGCGAATACCAGTTCGCCTGCGACGTGCCGCCCGACCAGATCGCGGCCATCGAGGGCCATGCCGGATTCGAGGTGCAGGGCGGCACCATCCCCAACATCCGCCTGACCACGTTCGACAAGCACCACCCGACCCTGCAGGACCCGCGGGTGCGGCTGGCGATGGCGCACGCGATTGACCGCAAGACCATCGTCGACAGCCTGTGGGACGGCCGCACGGTGGTGCCGGCGGGGCTGCAATGGCCGTTCTACGGGCCGATGTTCGTGCAAGGCTGGACGGTGCCGGAGTATGACGTGGCCACCGCACGCGGCTTGCTGAAGCAGGCCGGCTACAAGGGCGACCCGGTCCCCTACCGCCTGCTCAACAACTACTACACCAACCAGGTCGCCAACGGGCAAATCCTGGTGGAGATGTGGCGCCAGGCTGGGCTGAACGTCGAGATCGGCATGAAGGAGAACTGGAGCCAGGTGCTGGAGCGCACGCCGGGCCGGGCGGTGCGCGACTGGTCCAACTCGGCGCCGTTCAACGACCCAGTGTCCTCCATCGTGGCGCAGCACGGCCCCAACGGCGAGCAGCAGCAGAACGGCGAATGGAGCAACGCCGAGATGAACACGCTGTCCTACGAGCTGGAGACCAGCACCGACCGGCCGCGGCGGCACGCGATTTTTGCCCGCATGCTGGAAATCTGCGAGCGGGAGGATCCGGCTTACACCGTGCTGCACCAGAACGCGGTGTTCACCGGCAAGCCGAAGTCGATCCGGTGGAAAGCCGCGCCGTCGTTCGCGATGGATTTCCGGGCGACAAATTGGGGCTGACCGGCGGACGCGCCCGATGACGCCCCCGCCTTTGGTGGCCATCCGGCGCCTGACGGTCGCGTTCCGCGGCGTGCTGGCGCTGTACGGCATCGACCTCGCCGTGGGCGCGGGGGAGAGCCTGGGACTGGTGGGCGAGTCGGGCTGCGGCAAGTCCGTCACCTGGCTCGCCGCACTCGGGCTGCTGCCGCGCTCGGCCGTGGTGGGCGGCAGCGTGACGTTGGACGGAGAGGAGCTGCTGGGCGCCGCGCCGGCTGCGCTGGACCGGGTGCGCGGCGGGCGCATCGCAATGATCTTCCAGGACCCGGCGAGCGCGCTCAACCCGGTGCACCGGATTGGCCGGCAGGTGGCCGAAGCGGTGCGGCTGCATTGCGGCCTCTCCGGCCAGGCGGCGCGGGCGGAGGCGTTGCGCCTGCTGGACCAGGTGGGCATCCCGGCCGCGCGCGCCCGCATGGACGCCTATCCGCACGAGATGTCGGGCGGGCAGAACCAGCGCGTGATGATCGCCGCCGCCTTGGCCGGGCGCCCTGCCCTGCTGATCGCCGACGAGCCGACCACCGCGCTGGACGTGACCATCCAGGCGCAAATCCTGGACCTGCTGCAGCGCTTGCGGAGCGAAACCGGGATGGCGCTGGTGCTGATCAGCCATGACCTCGGCGTGGTGGCCGACCTGTGCGACCGGGTTTGCGTGATGTACGCCGGGCGCATTGTGGAGGCGGCGGCGGCCCCAGCGCTGTTCGCCCGGCCGGCGCACCCCTATGCGTCCAGCCTGCTGGAGGCGTTGCCGCCGCTGACCGGCCCGCGCCGCCGGCTGCGCGCGATCCCGGGGCGGGTCCCGGAGCCGTGGGCGATGCCGCCGGGCTGCGCTTTTGCCCCGCGCTGCGAGCGCCGGCTGGCGGCGTGCGACGAGGCGGTGCCGGCGCTGGCGGCGGTGGCGCCGGGCCATCACGCGGCGTGCATCCGGGCATGACGCTGCTAGCACTGCGCGGCGTGTCCCGCCACTACGGCGTGCGGCGTGGCTGGCTCGGGCAGGCCGGGCGGCTGCAGGCGGTTGAGGCGGTCAGCCTCGCGCTCGAACCGGGGCGCACGCTGGGGCTGGTGGGCGAGTCGGGCTGCGGCAAGTCCACCACCGGGCGGCTCGCGCTCGGCCTCGAGACGCCGGACGCGGGCTCGGTGCGGTTCGCCGCCGCCGCCATGCCGCCGCCCGGCAGCCCGGCCTGGCGCCGCCTGCGCGCGCGGATGCAGTTGGTGCCGCAGGACCCGCTGGGCGCGCTCGACCGCCGCCTGAGCGTGGCGCGGCAGGTGGCCGAACCGCTCGCCATCCACCGCATCGGTACCGCGTTCGACCGGGCGGAGCGGGTGGCGCGCCTGCTGGACGCGGTCGGGCTGCGGCCGGACCAGGCGGCGCGCCACCCGCACGCGCTCTCCGGCGGGCAGCGCCAGCGCGCGGTGCTGGCGCGCGCGCTGGCCACCGGGCCGGACCTGCTGGTGTGCGACGAGCCGGTCTCCGCGCTCGACGTGTCGATCCAGGCGCAGATCGTGAACCTGCTGATGGACCTGCAGGCCGAGCGAGGCATCGCGCTGCTGTTCATCAGCCACGACCTGCGGGTGGTGCGGCAGGTGAGCCACGAGGTGGCGGTGATGTACCTGGGCCGCGTGGTGGAGCAGGGCGAGCCGGACGCGGTGTTCACCGAGCCGGCGCACCCCTATGCGCGCGCGCTGGTGTCCGCCATCCCAGGCGGCCGCGTGGGCGCGCGCCAGGTCCTGCAGGGGGATCCGCCGAACCCCGCCGACCGCCCCTTCGGCTGCGCCTTCCACCCACGCTGCCGCGACGCGGTGGCGCGCTGCCGGGCCGAGCTGCCGCTGCTCAAGGCGCGGCGCGGCGATGGCCGCCTGGTCGCCTGCCACGTGGCGCAGGGGGAGGCGGAGTTGGGGCTCGCGGCGTGACCGGCGTGGCCCTATCGCCGCGCGCGGCCTAGACCATGATCTCTTCGATCATGCTCTGCTTGACTGAGAAAAGAGCAGCTTTATACGAGCCTTCAAATCGCGAAGCGACTCCGATTGCTCGGATGCTGCTCTAGTGCTGCGCTTCGTCGCCTTGCGGCTGGGCCGGGCGCTGCTCACCGTGCTGCTGGTGGTGACGTTCGCCTTCGTCGTGCTGCGCCTGTCCGGCGACCCGGCGCTGCTGATCCTGTCGCCCGACGCGCCGCCGGCCGCCATCGCCGCGTTCCGCCATGAGTGGGGCTTGGACCAGCCGATCTGGGTGCAATACCTGCGCTACTTCGTGGCGATCGGGCACGGTGACCTCGGCCAATCCATGCGCGACGGCCGCCCCGCGATCCAACTGGTGCTGGAGCGCATCCCCGCGACGCTGGCGCTGACGCTGCCGGCGCTGCTGCTGAAGCTCGCGTTGGGCATCCCGGCCGGGATCTATGCGGCGCTGCATCGCAAGACCGCCATCGACCGCGGCGTGATGGCGATAGCGACGGTGGGGTTCACCGTGCCGTCCTTCGTGCTGGGCCTGGTGCTGGTGCTGGTGTTCGCGGTGCAATTGCGTTGGCTGCCTTCCGGCGGGCAGGAGGGCTGGCGCAGCGCGGTGCTGCCGGTGCTGACGTTGGGGCTGGGCGGTGCGGCGGTGCTGGCGCGGTTCACCCGCTCGGCGATGCTGGAGGTGTTAGGCCAGCCCTACATCCGAACCGCCAGCGCGCGCGGCGTGCCCTGGGCGGCGGTGGTGCGGCGGCATGCGCTGCCCAACGCCGCCATCCCCACCGTCACCATCGTCGGCTTCATGGTCGGCAGCCTGATCGCGGGGGCGGTGGTGGTGGAAAGCGTGTTCAGTTGGCCCGGCGTGGGCCGGTTGCTGGTGCTGGCCGTGTCCAACCGCGACCTGGGCGTGGTGCAATGCATCCTGCTGCTGGTGGCCACCACCATGGTTTGCGCCAACGTGCTGGTGGACGTGCTCTACGGCGTGCTGGACCCGCGGCTGCGCGCGCCGGTGCGGGCCGGCTGATGGCCACGCTCGTCGCCACCACCTTGGCACGGCCGCGCGCGCCGCTCGCGGTAGTGGCCGCAGCGGCGTGGCTGGTGCTGATGCTCACGGTGGCGCTGTTCGCCAACCAAATCCGCCCGTTCGCCATCACCGCGCTCGACCTGCACAACCGGCTCTCGCCACCGCTCGGCTTCGGTGGCGCGTGGCGCCATGCGCTGGGCACGGACGAGCTGGGGCGCGACGTGCTGTCCCGCCTGATTGTGTCCATCCGCATCTCGCTGCTGATCGCGTTCGGCGCCACCGCGATCGGGACGACGCTGGGCACCTCGCTCGGCTTCCTGGCGGCGCATTTCCGCGGCTGGGTGGAGCAGGCGGTGCTGATGCTGATCGACTTCCAGGCGGCGCTGCCGTTCCTCATCATGGCGCTGGCGGTGCTGGCTTTCTTCGGCGACGCGCTGACGCTGTTCGTCTGCCTGATGGGGCTGTATGGCTGGGAGCGTCACGCCCGCATCGCCCGCGGGCTGGCGATCGCCGCCGACGGCCAAGGCTATGCCGCCAGCGTGCGCAACCTGGGGGCGGGCGCGCTGCGGGTATACGGCGCCCACGTGCTGCCCAACATCGCGTCCACCCTCATCGTGTCGGCGACGCTGGCGTTTCCCGAGATCATTTTGCTCGAGAGCGGGCTGTCGTTCCTGGGCCTGGGGGTGCAGCCGCCGCTGACCTCGCTGGGCAACCTGGTGGGCTACGCGCGGGAATACCTGCAGACCGCACCGTGGATCCTACTGGCGCCGGGCCTCACCATCGTGCTCACCACACTGTGCATCGGGCTGGTGGGGGATTGGCTGCGCGACCGGCTGGACCCAACACTCGAGTGATGGCTACGGCGTGGTGGTGCCGAAGGTGGTGCCCCCCGCGGCCGCGCCGGGCGCTTGGTTGCTGGTGCCGGTGGGGGTTTGCAGGCCCGGTACCGTGTTCACGTTTGGGCTGGTGTTGTGCGACGACGGCGGCACCATCGCGGCGATGCCCGGCGCGGTGTTGTTGACCGCGCCGCTGCCGCCGAGCGAGGGGGTTGCCGCGCCGACATTGCCGGGTGCAACGCCGCTGGTGCCGACGCCGGAGCCGCCCACGCCGCCACCGCCAATCCCGGCCGCGCCCCCGCCCGCGCCGCCCGCGGCCGCCAGCACCGGCGACGTGGCTGCGACGCCGCCGCCGAGTGCGAGCGCCATCGCAAGCGTGAACCGCAGCCTCATGAACCAGCGCCCCTCACCCATGCGCGCCCTCTACGCCGCCGCGCGCGCTTGGTTCAGCGGGCGGCAAACTTGTCCTGCGGCCGGTTCCACCAGCCGCCGCCGAGCGCCTGGAACAAGGCGGCGGTATCGCTCAGCCGGTTGGTCTGCGCCTGGATGCGGGTGAGCAGCGCGGTCTGGTAGGCCTGCTCCGCCGTGATCAGCGTGAGGTAGTTCACGTAGCCGACCTGCGATTGGCGCCGGGTCAGGTCGAGCGTGCGCTCGGCGGCGGCTTCGGCGGCGCTGGCGGCCTGCAGCGCGGTCGCGTCGGTCAGCAGCGTGTGCAGCGTGTCGGCGACGTTCTGGAACGCAGTCAGCACGGTGCTGCGGTATTGCGCGGCGGCCTGCACCAGCGCTTCGTCGGCGGCACGGCGCTTGTAGAGCAGCACACCACCATCGAACAGCGTCTGCGCCACGTCCGCACTTAGGCTCCAGAACTGGTTGCCCGGCGTGAACAGGGCGTTCGCGGCATTGGCCGCCGAGCCGCCATTGGCGCTGAGGGTGAACTGCGGAAGCATGGCGGCGATGGTGACGCCGACATTGGCGTTGGCGCTGCGCATCTGCTGCGCGGCCGCGAGCACATCGGGGCGTTGCTCGACGATCTTGGAGGGCAGGCTGAGCGGCAGGTCCTCCGGTAAATGCAGCGAGGCCAGGGTGAACGTCGCGTCCACGTCCTGGTTGGGCAAGTTACCGACCAGGGCGCGCAACAGGTCACGGTTGATCGCCAACTGCTTCTGCAGCGGCGGCATGGTTTGCTGCGCCTGGGCGAGGGCCGCCTCCTGCGCCGCAACGTCGATGCCCATGGCGTAGCCGAAGCGCTGCTGGTTGCGCAGGATTTGCAGCGCGTCGGTGTTGATGCGGATGATGTCTTCGTTGGCCGCGATCTGCGCGCGCGTGGATGCCTCCTGCACGGCTGCCGCGACCACGTTGTTGGCCAGCGAGATGCCGGCGGCCTCGAGCTCGAAGCGCTGCATCTCGGCTTGCGCCGCCAGCGACTCCACCTGCCGCCGGATGCCGCCGAAGATATCGGGCGTGTAGGAAACGGTGAGCTGGGCGGTGTAGAGGCTGTAATAGGGGCTGCCATTGGCGCTGGCCGGGGACAGCGCGCCGGTGGCGGTCTTGTTCCGGCTGGGCGAGAAATCACCCTGCAGCGTCGGGAAGAAGCCGCCTTCGGCCGAGCGCGTAAGGTCCCTCGCCTGCGACAGCGCGGCCTTGGCCGCCTCAATCGTCGGATTGGCCCGCAACGACAGCGCGACCAGTCGGTCGAGCTCCGGCGACTGGAACGCCGTCCACCAATCGTAACGGACGTCCTCGCCGGAGACCAGGCGCTGCGCCGCCCCGGCCTGCACGGCGGCTTCCGTGGTGATGGTGGGCAGCGCCCCGGGGGCATAGCCGGCACCAATGGGGGACGCCGGCGTGTGGAAGTTGGGTCCCACGGCGCAGCCGCCGAGCTGGAGCGCCGCCGCGGCGATCAACGGCGCCAGACGGCGCGGCCGGACGGCGGAAGCTGTGGCTCGCACTTGTTTGCCTTCGGTCGGAAAATGCCGCGCAAGTTAGCGGCGGCCCCGCAGCGGCGATACTGTGATTTGTCACAGTAGACCCGGTGCGGACCGGTGTGGTTGATGCCCCGTTTCAGGCAGGGTTTCGACGGTGCATTTGCGTCCTGGTCCGATTGGGCGAAGCTGTGGTGTGATTGCGTGTCTCGTTGCAGCAGGTATTCTGCTGGGCTTCAGCGCGCGCTCCGTGTTCCAGGCCGGTCAGGCGCCGGTCGCCACCGCTGCGGCCCAGCCTACGCCGAACCCGGTCGCACCACCCCCCGCCAGCCCGCCGCCGCCCACGGTGGAGCTGAGCGACAACCAATTGCGCCTGCTGGCCATCGGCCCGGTGACCGAGCGGGGCTTTCCGCCGCAGGTGCAAGCCGGCGGCAGCGTGGATGCCAACGAGGACCGTTCGGTTCAGGTGTTCACGCCCTACCAGGGCAAGATCATCTCCGCTTTGGCCAACATCAACGACGCCGTGGTGCCGGGTCAGCCGCTGTTCACCATCGACAGCACCGACCTGCTGCAGGCGGAGTCGACGCTGCTGTCGGACGCCGGCGTGCTGGACCTCACCAACAGCGCGCTGGCGCGGGCCCGCAAGCTCTATAGCACGCAGGGCACCGGCGGCATCGCGGCCAAGGACGTGGAACAAGCCGTGGCGGACCAGCAGACCGCGGATGGTGCGTTGAAATCGGCGCGCGATGCGGTGCGGGTGTTCGGCAAGACCGACGCCGAGATCGACGACATCGTGGCCAAGCGGCGCATCGACGCGGTGCTGGTCGTGCGCAGCCCGATCGCCGGGAAGGTCACCGCCCGCAACGCGCAACCCGGCTTGTTGCTGCAGCCGGGCAACGCGCCGGCGCCCTACGTGGTGACGGATACGTCGACGGTTTGGCTGATGGCCAGCATCGCCGAGATCAGCAGCGCCGCGATCCGGGTCGGGCAGCCAACCAAGGCCTCCGTGCTGGCCTATCCCGGCCGCGTGTTCGAGGGCGTGGTGACGGCGGTGGCGGCCACGATCGACCCGAGCCTGCACACCCTGATGGTGCGGTCCCAGGTGGACAACCCGGGCGGTGCGCTGCGCCCCGGCATGTTCGCCGAGTTCGGCATCGAGACCGGCGCGCCCGTGGTGAGTGCGGCCGTGCCGGTGAACGCGGTGGTGCGGGAGGGCGACGGGACGATGACGGTGTGGGTGACCACCGACCGCCGGCATTTCACCCAGCGCGAGGTGTCGCTCGGCCTGCAGTTGCAAGGATTCGACCAAATCCGCTCCGGCCTGCAGAAGGGCGAGACGGTGGTGACCGACGGGGCGGTGTTCCTCGACAACATGCTGCAGCCGGCAGCGGATGATTAGAGTGCGCCTGCTGCGGCCGGCGACGGATGATTAGTGCGCCTGCTGCGGCCGGCGACGGATGATTGATGCCCCAGACTAACGGTGCGCCGGCGCGGAAGGGCTGACCTTGCTCAAGACCATAATCGCTTTCGGACTATCCCGGCGGACCATCATCCTGCTTGGCCTGGCCGTGTTCCTCGGCACTGGGCTCGCCGCCTTCCTTAGGCTGAACATCGAGGCCTATCCTAACCCGGCGCCGGTGATCCTGGAGATCACCGCGCAGCAGGCCGGGCTGTCGGCCGAGGAGATGGAGCGCTATTACACGACCCCGATCGAGATCGGGCTCTACTCGACGCCCGGGATCGACACCATCCGGTCGACCTCGTTCTACGGGCTGAGCTTCGTCCGGGTGACGTTCAAATACGGCGTGGACTACTACGCCGCCTACACCCAGGCCGCGTTGAACCTGCAGCAGAACGTGAGCCTGCCGCAAAGCCAGGTGCCGCAAATCCAGCAATCGAGCCTGGTGGGCGAGGTGTTCCGCTACCAGGTGGTGGGGCCGCCGCATTTCGGCCTGACCAACCTGCGCACCGTGCAGGACTATGTCGTGGCGCGGCAGCTTTCGACCGTTCCGGGCGTGGCGCAGGTCAATAGCTGGGGCGGCACGACCAAGGAGTTCGACGTCGATGTCGACCTCAACAAGCTGCAGGCCTACTCGCTGACCATCCCGCAGGTCATCACCGCGCTGGGCAACGCCAACATCAACGTCGGCGGCCGCGAGATCAGCATCGGCCAGCAATCGGTCAACATCCGCGGGGTCGGGTTGATCAACGACGGTGGCGACGACGAGATCACCAAGGGCTACCGGCTGTCCGACATCGAGAACATCGTGCTCACGCAAGCCAACGGCGTGCCGGTTTTGATCCGCAACATCGCCGACGTGAAGCTCGGCTACGTGCCGCGGCTCGGCATCGCGGGGCGCGACCACCAGGACGACGTCGTGGCCGCCATCGTGGTGATGGGGCGCACCTACCACACCAACGACGTGGTGCCGCGCATCCGGGCCGAAATCGACCAGTTGAACCATGACGGCAGCCTGCCGCCGGGCGTGCAGATCGTGCCGTATTACGACCGCACCACCCTGGTGGACGTGACCACCCACACCGTGCTGCACAACCTGCTGTTCGGCTGCGCGCTGGTGTTCCTCATCCAATGGCTGTTCCTGGGGGATTTGCGCAGCGCCATCATCGTCGGCTGCAACATCCCGTTCGCGCTGTTGTTCGCCATCATCCTGCTCGTGCTGCAAGGCCAGGACGCCAACCTGCTTTCGATTGGCGCGGTGGATTTCGGCATCATCGTCGACTCGGCAGTGATACTGGTGGAGAACGTGTTCCGCAACTTCCAGCTCAAGCCGGAAGGGCGCGACCAGGCCATCCGCGAGTTGCACGCAGGCGACTATGGCGCCGACCCCACCATGGCGGCGGGCGTGGCCGTGCTGCCATGGACGGACCGGCTTAGGCTCATCCTAGTCAGTGCGCTGCAGGTGGACAAGGCGGTGCTGTTCTCCTCCTGCATCACGGTGGCGGCCTTCATCCCGCTGTTCACGCTGCAGGGGGTGGAAGGGCAAATCTTCGGGCCGATGGCGCGCACCTATGGCTTCGCCCTGCTCGGCGCGCTGATCGCCACGTTCACCATCACGCCGGTGCTGGCCTCGCTGCTGTTGCCGGCGGACGTGAAGGAGGTGGAGACGTTCCTGGTGCGTGGCTTGCGCCGCCTCTACAGCCCGGCGCTGCGCTGGTCGCTCGCGCACCGCTGGACCATGATGGCGGTCGCACTGGTGTTCCTGGGCGCCAACGGCCTGCTCGCGACCCGGCTCGGCAGCGAGTTCCTGCCCGCGCTGGAAGAGGGCAACTACTGGATCCGCGCCTCGCTGCCGCCGACCTCCACGCTCGCTTCGGGCACCATAGCCACCCGCAAGATCCGTGACATCCTGCTGCGCCATCCCGAGATCATCACCGTGGTGTCGCAGCATGGCCGGCCGGACAACGGCAGCGATGCGTCGCCGTTTTCCAACGTGGAATTGTTCGTGCCGCTGAAGCCGTACGACCAATGGCCAGGCGGGCTGACCAAGGACAAGCTGACCACCATCCTGCAACACGAGTTCGATGACGAGCTGCCCGGCGTGCAGTTCAACTTCTCGCAGTACATCCAGGACAACGTCGAGGAGTCGCTGTCGGGCGTGAAGGGCGCCAACTCGGTCAAGATCATTGGGCCGAACCTGAGCGTGCTGGAAAAGATCGCCGTCGCGGTAAACGACCAGATGGCGCAGGTGCGCGGGGTGGCGGACCTGGGGATCTTCCACGTGGTGGGGCAGCCTAACCTAGACATCCAGATCGACCGCGCCAAGACCGCGCGCTACGGCTTGAACACGGGGGACGTGAACAGCGTGATCCAGGCGGCGCTGGGCGGCAACGTAGCCACCACGGTGCTCGAGGGCGATCGGCAATTCCCGCTCGCGGTCCGCCTAGCGCCGCAATACCGCGACAGCATCGCCGCCATCGCCAACATCAAGGTGGGCTACTCGGTTCCGGGCGGCAGCACCGCCTATGTGCCGCTGACCGAGCTGGCCACGATCTCGCTCGATACCGGCGCGTCCTACATCTACCATGAGGCGACCAAGCGCTACCTGCCAATCAAGTTCAGCGTGCGCGGGCGAGACCTGGGCAGCACGGTGGCGGAAGCGCAGGCGCGCATCGCCAAGAACGTGACGATGCCGCCGGGCTACCATCTGGCTTGGGCGGGCGAGTTCGAGGATCTGCAACTTGCCACGCGACGGCTCGAGTTCGTCGTGCCGCTGAGCCTGGTGATCATCGTCGTGTTGCTCTACGGGCTGTTCAACTCGCTGCGTGACAGCCTGCTGGCGCTCGCCGGCATCCCGTTCAGCATCGGCGGCGGCATCATCGCGCTGGCAGTCGCCGGGTTGCCGTTCAGTGTGTCGGGCGCGGTCGGCTTCATCTCGCTGTTCGGCGTGTCGGCGCTGGATGGCATCCTGATGATCACCTACTACAACCAGGTGCACCTGGCGGGCATGCCGGCGCGGGAGGCGATGTTCCATGCCGCCGAGCAGCGCATGCGGCCGATGCTGATGACGGCGCTGGCGGCCTGCATCGGGCTGCTGCCATCGGCGCTCTCCACCGGCATCGGCAGCCAGGTGCAGCGTCCGCTGGCGACGGTGGTGGTGGGCGGCATGCTGATCGGGCCGCTGTTGCTGCTGCTGGTGGTGCCGGCGTTGCGGATGCTGGTGCTGGGTGAAAGCGGCGCTCCCGCCGCGGTTGTGAAGGAGTGAGGGCTGCCATGCGCGCGCTAGGATTGTGCTGTATCGTTCTGCTGGGGTCCTGCCTTGCCGCCGCCGCCAAGCCGCCGCTCATGCCGCCGAACGGTGGCCGCGCCACGTCGCCGGCGGCGGCAACCCGGCGTGGCTCGATCGGCGGCCCGAAGGCTACGCCTAAGCCGTTCATCAGCACCACGCCACGGCGGCGGCCCTGATGCGGCGCCGGGCCGGACGCACGGCGGCGCTGCTGGGGGTGGCGCTGCTCGCCGGATGCGGCACGGGCGACGTGCCAATGCGGCAGCCGCAAACGGGTGCGACGGCGCTCTGCCGCGAGAGCCTGCACGGGCTCGACCCATGGTCGCAGAACGACGCCTGCGTGGCCGGCTACGAGGCGCAAGGCTGGATCCGCGAGCAGCCGTAGTGCCGCTAAGGCTCGATCAGCCGGCCGGACACCGCCTTGATCACCGCCTCGATGCGACTGTTGGTGCCGAGCTTGGCGCGCGCGTTATCCATGTGGAAGTCGACGGTGCGCTTGCTCAGGCCAAGGATGTCGGCGATCTCGGCCGACGTCTTGCCCCGCGCGGCCCAACTGAGCGCCTCGAGCTCGCGGTCGGTCAGGCCAACTTGCTTGCACCACGCCGGCTGCCGCGCGACCCGAGCCAGCCGCGTGGTGATGATGGCGGCGAGGATGTCGAAGTCGATCGGCTTGGTGATGTAATCGTCGGCCCCGAGATGGCGGCCCCTGAGGTTGCTGGCGCGGTCGGTCAGCGCGGTGACGAAGAGGAACGGCGTGTGGCTGAACTGCGGCGCCTGCGACGTCAGCCGTTCCAGCACGTCGAACCCCGAGGTGACCGGCATGTTGATGTCACAGAGCACCAGGTCCGGCGCCCACTGCAGGATCGCCGCCAAGCCTTCCTGGCCGTTGCGCGCGATGCTGACCTCGAAGCCGCGGTCCACCAGGTCTTCGGCGATCAGCGTCGCGGCTTCGAGGTCGTCGTCGATCTCGAGGATTTTCTTGCGTTCATCTGCCATCAAACCATTGACCTATGGTATACGGCCATGACCTGCCTCGGGGAGTTTATGATGATCCATGGTGCGGTGCAATATCGTCGTGGCTGACGCAGTTGCGGCGCTTTGGGCGCGCGCGGGAGCATGACGCCGGCGCACTCGACCCGGCGGCGCTTCACCATCGTGTTCGTCGCGGTGCTGTTCATCGTGGGCTTGCTGGGCCTGTTCAGCCTGTGGCGGCTGGCGGACTACCATGCCTACTCCTCCGAGGTGCGCGACCGATTCTTCCAATCGACGCGGCTGATCGGCGACCTCAACAACTTCACGTCGGACTTCCGCGCCGCCGAGGCCACCGCGCTACTCACCTCGGACAAGCAGCAGACCGGCAAGAACGACGACGCCATCCGCACGCTCGACAAGCAGATTGAAGTCGCGGAGCAGAACTACGCCCGGGTGCAGCGCGACCGCGACGAGGGCAGGCTCTATGCCGTGTTCCGCGGACAATGGGCCAGCTACCGCGCACGAGCCGCGCAGGTCATTGCGCTGGCCGAGGCCGGCGGCCGGTCCACCGCGACCGCGTTCTACTTCGACGCCTCGCACCACGCCTATGACGCCGCGAGCGATACACTGGGGGAGCTGACGGCGCTCAACGTCGCCAAGGCGCAGCGGGCGGCGGGCCGTGCCGACCAGGCGTATTCCTATGCCCGCGAGCTCACCATGGCCGCGGTCGGCTTCGCCATCCTGCTGGTCGCCGGCGGGCTGAGCTACGTGCGGCGCTCCATCGCCGACCCGTTGCTGCAGCTATCAGACGCCATGCTCCGCCTGGCCCGCGGCGAGACCAACATCGACATCGGTGGGGCCCGGCGCGCGGACGAACTTGGTGAAATGGCGCGGGCGCTGATCGTGTTCCGTGACAGCGTGATCGAGCTGGCGGTGAGCCAGCGCGCGGCGGCCGACCAAGCCGCGCTGCTGGGCGAGAAGCTGGCGGCCGAACAGCGCCTGACCGAGCTGCAGCGCAACTTCGTCTCGATGGCGTCGCACGAATTTCGCACCCCGCTCAACCTGATCGACGGCCACGCGCAACGGCTGATCAACACCAGTGAACACGGTACGGTGCAGGACGTGCAGAAGCGCGCCACCAAAATACGCTCCGGCGTGCTGCGGCTGGCCAGCGTGATCGACAACCTGCTGGACGCCTCGCGCCTGATGGACGGGGACCCGTCGCTGTATTTTCACCCGTCGGAGTTCGACTTGGCCGGCTTGATGACGGAGGTTTGCTGCTTTCACCGCGAGGTAGCGCCGCAAGCCAACCTGCTCGAGGATTATGCGGTCGCGTCGCAGCCGATGCTGGGCGACCGCAAGCTGCTGTTCCACGCGCTGAGCAACCTGCTGTCCAACGCGATCAAGTTCTCGACCGACGGCGAGCCGATCCGGCTGACGGCGCGCACCGTCGCCGGGTCGGCGGTGATCCAGGTAGCCGACCACGGCTGCGGCATCCCGCCGGACGATATCGGTCACCTGTTCGAGCGCTACTTCCGCGCCCGCAACGCCCACAGCATCGTCGGCACCGGCGTCGGGCTCTACGTCGTGAAGACCGTCGCCGACCTGCATGGCGGCCGGGTTTCGGTGCGCAGCGACGAGGGGCGCGGGTCGGAGTTCACGCTGCGCCTCCCGCTCGCCCGCGCTGCCACCACGCCTGCCGCGCATCGCCCGGCCGCGCGCGCCGAGCGCCTGGTCGCCCCTTAGGCGCTGCCTAATGCGAGGGCTTGGCGAGGCCGACGGTGATGACGGCGTCCGGCGCGAGCGGGGTGGTGCCGGCGGACGTGAAAGTGGGCAACAGCCGCAATTGCGCCGGCGTGTAGGCGACCACCTCCATCGCCTGCCCCAGCAACGCCATCGCGTCCACCGGCACGGCGATAGGGCGCGTGGCGAAGCCGAGGAACCCGCCGTAGTCGATCACCACGTCCAGCGCGCCGCTGCCGTCCCGCACGACCTGCGCCACCGTGCCCAGCAACACCTGGCTTTCCACCGGCTGCAGCACGTCCCGGTGCAGCAGGTCCCCCACGCGGACGGGTTGCGGAAATCGCATCGCCGCGGACTGGGCCAGGCTCATCCCCGGCGGCGGGGGCATGCCGCCCGGCGTCTGGCTTTGGCCGGCCGCCGCGTGGCTCAGCGCCAACGCGGCCAGCAAGGCGGTGGCGCCGCGCGCGCTCACAGCCCGGCGAACCAGGGGAAGCCGAGCTTTTCCCAGTAGCCGCCGGGATAGGTGTTGGTCACCTCGATCGCCGTCACCCATTTCGGGTTCTTGTAGCCGAGCTTGGTGGCCATGCGCAGCCGCAGCGGGTAGCCGAACGGGTCGGCCATGGGGTCGTCCGCATAGCGCGTCGCCAGCAGCGTTTGCGGGTGCAGCGCGGTCGCCATGTCGATGCTGCTGGGGTAGTCGTCGGCGGTCTTGAAGGCGACGTATTTGGCCCGCAAATCGGCGCCGACCCGCTCGAGGAAGCTGCGCAGCGGCACGCCGGACCACTGGCCGATATAGTCCCAGCCCTCGACGCAGACGTGCTTGATGATCATGTCGCGCTGCGGCAAGGCGGCGAGTTCGGGCAGGGTCCAGGGCCGCTTGTCGGCGATCTGGCCGGAGAGCTCGAGCCGCCACGCGGCGCCGTCCACCGGCTTCACGTCCGTCACGTCGTAGTAGGCGTTGAACTTCGGCGGCTTGAGCACCATCGAGGCCGGGTAGGTCGGCGCCAGCTTGGTTGGGTCGAACAGCCATTGCTGCAGGCCGTCGTTCAGCCGCGAGATCGCCAGCAGCCCGGCCTCGACCGATTCCGGCCGGCTGACGTCGCAGCCGGTCAGCATGGTGAGCGCGCCGAGCGACAGGCCGTGGCGGACCAGGCCGCGGCGGGCGAGGGAGCGGAGCAGCGGGCGGTGGTCGTCCAGGATCGCCGGGTCAGGCCGCTGGAGCGGGCGGAACGGGGAGGTCATGGCTCGGCACGCGCCGGCTGCACGAGCTCGGGGCTGCCAACCTTGGGGCCGCCAACCTTGGGGCCACCTGTCAGCATGGCCCAGAGCGTCTGCGGCACGAGCACGGCGAGCACCACGTGGACCAGCAGGAAGCCCACGATCACCGCCATGCCGCCGAAATGGATGATGCGCGCCGTCTGGAAGCCGCCGAGCAGCGCCACCAGGCCCTGGAACTGCACCGGCTTCCAGATCGCCAGCCCGGTCACGACCTGGGAGATGCCGGCCAGGATGACCACGATGTAGAGCAGCTTCTGCACCGCGTTGTAGGTGGTGAGGTCGCCGTGCTGGATCTTGAGGTGCAGCGTGTCCGCGATGGTCGCGAGCAGGTCGCGCGGACGGATCGGCAGCAGGCGCTCCCGCAACCGGCCGGTGACCAGGCCGTACGCCAGGTAGCACAGGCCGTTCAGCACCAGCAGCCACATGCCGGCGAAATGCCAGTTCAGGCTCCACGCCGCCCAGTCGCCGAGGCGCAGGCCGGGGCTGAAGTGGAGCCCGCGGATGATCACGTCGTCGTTGTAGATGCCCCAGCCGGAGGTGATCATGACGAGCATGGCGACAGCATTGAGCCAGTGCATCACCCGCACCGACCATGGGTGCAGGCTTGGGGGCGTGCGCGGCCGGGTGCTGCGCCGGGCCGGGGTGGCTTGGTCCATGCTGGCTGCTCCATGACCGAACGACGTCGCAACGACATACGGTCTTGCCCGGCGGGGGAGCAAGTGACGACGACTCCATTATCGCGCAACATGGCACCCAACATTGCAGAGGGCGGCGCTATGGACGGGTTGCAGGGCAAGGTCGTGATCGTCACCGGCGCGGCGAGCGGGATCGGCAGGGGCATCGCGCAGGCGTTTTCGCGCGACGGCGCCACGGTGGTGATCGCCGACCTGCAGGCGGCGGCGGCGGAAGCGACGGCGGCGGAGCTGACCGCGGCTGGCGGCACCGCGATGGGCATCGGCATGGACGTGACCGACGAGGCGGCGGTGGAAGCGGGCGTGGCGGCCGCCCACCGCGCGTTCGGGCGCATCGACGTGCTGGTGAGCAACGCCGGCATCCAGATCATCCATCCAATCGAGGCGTTCCCGTTCGCCGAATGGAAACGCATGCTGGCGGTGCACCTGGATGGCGCGTTCCTCACCACCAAGGCCTGCCTGAACTACATGTATGAGGCCGGGTCGGGCGCCATCGTCTATATCGGCTCGGTGCATTCCAAGGAGGCGTCGCCGCTGAAGGCGCCCTACGTCACCGCCAAGCACGGCCTGATCGGGCTGGCCAAGGTGGTGGCCAAGGAGGGGGCGAGCCACAACGTGCGCGCCAACGTGGTCTGCCCCGGCTTCGTGCGCACGCCGCTGGTGGAGCGCCAAATCCCGGAGCAGGCCCGCGAGTTCGGCATCAGCGAGGAGGAGGTGGTGCGCAACATCATGCTGAAGGGCACCGTCGACGGCGAGTTCACCACCATCGAGGACGTGGCGGAGGCGGTGCTGTTCTTCGCCGCGGCCAAGAGCAACGTGCTGACCGGCCAGTCCCTCGTGGTGAGCCATGGCTGGTTCATGGAGTGAGGGCTTAGCCCGGGGAGCGAAACACCCGTCTCGCTCTCCCACAGGCGACAGGGCGTGTTGCGGCGCGGTTGGCTCCCCGCGCCGTTAAGCGGCATCGTCGAGCGCGTATCTCCGGCAATGCTCGAGGTAGGCCGCCTCGTGGGTGCCAACCAGGTCGACGACGCTGGACCACAGCCACGACGGCGCGTCGAGCGTGCTTCCGCGGCGCCGGTCCAGCTCCTTGCCCCACGCGCGGCGGTCTGCCGCGCTCATCTGGCGGGCGTGGGCGCGACCCACCACGATGGCCAGGTAGCGGGCCACTTCCATCGCCTCGTCGCGGGTGAGCGTCTCGATCTCGAGCTTGAGGTCCTGCGGCAGGAGTTCGCGAACGAACATCGCGCGGTCCAGCATGCGGGTGGCGAGCATGCGGCGGCCGAGATGCGGGGCCAGGTGGCGCGCGCCTTCGACCACGCGTTCGGCGTTATCGCGGGGCATCGGCGCCGCCGGGTTGCGCGGCGCGGCGGGGGCGATCGCCTCCTTCATGTCCACCAGGCAGTTGCGCGCCGGCTCCTTGCCGCCGCTCTCGATGGCCAGCAGAACGGCGTAGCGTAGCCGGCCCAGCGAGCTGCAGCCCTTGCGCCAATACGCCGCGTCCAGCACGCGGATGGAAGCGGCATCGTCCCGTGAACGCAGCGAACTGACCAGCTTGCGGGCGGGCTCTTGGCCAAACACGGCGTCGATCGCCTCGCGCTCGTTGGCGGCGAGCGGCCAGAAGCGCTTGCCCACCGGGATGGTGGGGTCGCAGCCCTCGATGCGCTCGTCAGCCAGGTGCTTCCACGACCGTCCCGCGGCTTCGCGCAGGATGCGGCGCACGATGTCGGGCGGCTTGGCCGCGCTGTCCTCCACGTCCGCCGAGAGCGCCGACTGATAGCCTTCGGTCACCTGCTCCATCATCCGCGCCGTGGTGACGCCGGGCAGGGCGGAACCGCGCGCTGCCATCGCGAGCGACAGGCCGAGCCGGATCAGGTCGTGCGCGGGGTTGCCGACCACGGTCTGGTCGAGGTCGCGGATTTGGATTTCCACCTTGCCGTCGGCGCTGGCGATGGGGCCGAGATTGCCGACGTGGCAGTCGCCGCAAATCCAGACCATGGGGCCTTCCGGCAACGCGGCGGGCTGCGACCGCTCCAGCCAGTCGTAGAACTTCACCGTGCTGCCGCGGACGTAGGCGTGGGCTGAGGCGGCCATCTTGAGGTTGCGCGTGTTGGTCAGCACCGGCTGGCGTGCGTCCGGCGAAATGGTTTGCGGTTTCTTCACCCAAACCAAACCGTGCGGGCCGCATCAGGTTGCAGCGTCGTCGGCAGCTTCCGGCGCGGCCGGGTTGGCCAGCCCGTCGAACCACGCGGCGTAGGGGGTGGTGCGGGCCATATGGCGGTTATAGTCGGGCGTGCCGTCGCTCCACCACGCCGGGCCACGCTCGCCGAGCGCGTGCTTGGCCGCATCCACGCGTTGCCGCGCCAGCTCGCGGGCGAGCGGGTCGTTCGCCCGCATGGCGGCGAGCTTGGCCCGGCGCGCGGCCATCAGCTCGGCGGTGTGGGCGCGCCGCGCGTCGGGCGGCAGTGCGGGGTTGGAGCAGCGCCACAGCCGGCCACGCACCACGAAGTAGCGGCCATCTGGCGTGGTCGGGTGGGGGCTGGGGCTCATGGCTCGGGCAGCGCCACCCCGCTGAGGCGCGCGCAGGCGGCGAGCAGCATGTCCTGGCGCACCGTGTCGTGCACCGCGCCGCTCGGCTTGCGCGGCTTGAGGTGGAAGAAGTAGCCGCCGGTCGCTTCGGCCGCCGGGTCGGTGGCGAGCCAGGCCTGGGTGCGGTGCGCCGCGTCCAAGTCGCCGGTGGCGTGCGCGCCGCCCATCTTGGTGGCCACCCAGCCCGGCTCCAGCGCGTTGCTGCGCACGTCCGGCCAGCGGCGGGCCACGGCGTAGGCGAGCAGCGCGTCGTGCAGCTTGGTGTCGGAATAGGCCTGGTTGCCACGCCATGGCCGCGCCTCCCAATTCAGGTCGGCCAGGCTGCCGTCGCCGCGCCGGTGCAGCTCGGAGCTGACATACACCAGCCGTCGCGGCCGCCGGATCAGCGCGGTCAGCAGGTAGGGCGCGAGCGTGTTCACGGCGAACACGTGCGCCAGCCCGTCCTCGGTGGCGACCCGGCGCCGCTCACGGAAGCCGACCGCGGCGTTGTGGATCACCGCATCGAACTGGCCCAGCGCGTTGACCTGGCCCGCCACGCTGCGGGTTTGCGCGATGCTGCTGAAATCCCCCACGGCGACCGCCTCGGCGCCGGGCAGGGCCGCGAGCGCGTCCCGCTTGCGCGCCTCGTTGCGGGCGTGGAGCACCACGGCGTGGCCTTGCTCGAGGAGCAGCCGGGCCGCCATCTGGCCCAGCCCGTCCGACGACCCAGTGATGAAGACGCGCGCCATGACCATCCCTCCTTGAGCCCCGTCCCACGCTCGCCCAAATCCCCATTCGGGGGCGGTGGCGCCCGGTGCTGGCGAGGTCAACGCCTGGCGAAAGGATTTGCCGCGATGAGCCAGAGCCTGGGTTTTGCCGATGCCAAGCCGGGCGCCAGCGTCACCATCTCCTACTGCACGCAATGCAAGTGGCTGCTGCGGGCGGCCTGGATGGCGCAGGAGCTGCTCGCCACCTTCGAAACCGAGCTCAGCCAGGTGGCGCTGCGACCCGGCGTGGGCGGCGTGTTCCAGATCGAGGTGGATGGCGCGCTGGTGTGGGACCGGGTGCGCGATGGCGGCTTTCCGGACGTAAAGACGCTGAAACGTCGGATCCGCGACGCGGCGGCGCCGGGTCGCGAGCTCGGCCACCTCGACCGCGACCGGACCAACGAGCCGGGCTAGGCGCCGCCGTGGCGAAACAGGCCGGCCAGCAAGCGGGCGCGCGGGACCAGGCTGCTGACCAGCGTATGTTCCTCCAGCGTATGGCCGCCGCCGCCCGACACGCCGAGCCCGTCCAGCGTCGGCACCCCCATCGCGCCGGTGAAGTTGCCGTCCGACCCGCCGCCGGCGCTCTGCGGCGTGATGTCGAACCCGGCGTCCTGCGCGATGGCGCGCGCCTGCTCGAACAGCGCCATGCCGCGCGCGTCCGGCTCCCACACCGGGCGGGTGACACCGCGGGCCACGCTGAACCGAACGTCGCCGCCGCTGCTGTTCAGCGCCATCATGCGCGCCACGCCCGCGTCCAGGTCCGGCTGGCGCTTGGCCATGCTGAGCGCCTCGGCGTCGCAGTGGGTGGCCACGCAGTTCACCCATTGGCCGCCGCCGATCACGCCGACCGAGAAGGTGCAGTCCTCCGAGGTCATCGCGTCGATCTCCAGCACGCGGCGGCACATCTCGCGGATGGCGCTGCGCCCCTCGGACAGGCGGGCGCCGGCGTGGCTGGGGCGGCCGGTGGCGCGCAGGTTGAAGCGCGCGATGGCGTAGCGCCCGGTCACCACGCCGCCATCGGGCCGCGCCGGCTCCGGCACCAGCACGATGGCGGCGCGGGCGGCCTCGGCCTCGATCAGGTCGCGGGCGGAAGGAGTGCCGACCTCCTCGTCCGGCGTGAGCAGGATGGTCACCGGGCGCGCCGTCGCCAGGCCCGCAGCCGCCAGCCGGCGCAGCGCCTCGAGCGCGAGGTAGGTGCCGCCCTTCATGTCGTAGATGCCGGGGCCGTACAGCCGGTCCCCCTCGCGCCGTACCGGGAGCTGCGCCAGGGTGCCGACCGGGTGCACGGTGTCGAGATGGGCCAGCACCAGGATGCCGGGCGTGGTGTCCGCCAGAGCGTGCGGCAGGCGGGCGCGGACGCAGTCGCCGAAGCCCATGCGGCCGGGGATACGCTCGATGCGGGCGCCGAGTGCGGCCAGCTCGCGGCTGGCCAGGCTCATCATGCGGTTGACCGCGGCGGCGTCCCAGGTTGGGCTCTCGCACAGCGCCCATTGCGACAGCCCGGCGATGATCGCGTCCTCGTCGAAGCGGAGTGCCTGCGTGTCGTGGTTCAAGCGGGGGCTCCAGCCTTGGGGTTGGCGGGAAACCTGCACGCGTGCCGCCGGGGTGGCAAGCTGGCCGGGGGGATGCGCCGGCTGCTTGTGCCCGCCCGGATTGTCCCCTACCGCTTCACACCCGCTGCAGCCTTGGGGGCGGTCGTGAAGGAGGGCGGCGATGGAGTGGCCACGGGAGAGCGGCTCGTTCGCGCTGGGGGATTTCGCGGCCGAAAAGGGCGGCATCATCCACAACGCGCAGATCGGCTGGGAGCGCCACGGCACGCTGAACGCCGCGCGCGACAACCTCATCCTGTATCCCAGCAGCTACACCGCCCAGCATGCCGACATGGCGTGGCTGGTCGGGCCGGACGCCATCCTCGACCCGGCGCGCTGGTGCATCGTCGCGGTGGACATGTTCTCCAACGGCGTCTCCTCCGGTGCGGCCGACACGCCCGGCTTCCCCGAGCTGGTGACGGTGGCCGACAACGTGCGCGCGCAGCACCGGCTGGTGACGGAGCAGTTCGGCGCCGACACGCTGGCGGCTGTCTACGGCTACTCCATGGGCGGCATGCAGGCCTATCACTGGGCCGCGCTCTACCCCGCCATGGTGCAGCGGGCGATCGTGGTCTGCGGCAGCGCCCGCACGGCCACGCACAACAAGGTGTTCCTCTCGGGCCTGCTGCGCACGCTGGAGGCCGCGCCGGAGTTCATAGGCCAGGGCCGGTTCTCCGCCGAACCGACCGCCGCCTTGCACGCGTTCGGCCACATCTACGCCGGCTGGGCGCTGAGCCAGGACTTCTATCGCGCCGGGCTGCACATCCAGGCGTTGGGCGCGCCCGACCTCGAGCACTTCCTCCGCACCGACTGGGCCGAGCGCTTCGCCAGCTTCCGCGCCGCCAACCTCTACGCCCAGGCGCTCGCCTGGTACCACGGCGACATCGCCGACAACGCGCTCTATGGCGGTGACCTGGAGCGGGCGCTGCGGGCCATCCGCGCCCGCGTGCTGCTGCTGCCCGGCGAGACCGACCTGTATTTCCGCGTGGCCGACAACGACGCCGAGCGCCGCGTGCTGACCGACGCCCGGCTGCAGCCAATCCCGAGCATCTGGGGCCACCGCGCCGGCAACCCCTCCACCAACCCGGAGGATGCGGCGTTCCTGCGCGCGGCGGTGCGGGACTGGCTTGGCTAGAGCATGTTCCGTTCGCTTCCGCTCACTTCACACGCTCTAACCCTCTGTTTTGCGAGCATCTTCACCCGAACAGACGATTCCGTCTGATCGGGATCTGCTCTAGCAGGCCACCCTAGGCGACGAAGCGCAGCAGCACGTTCCCATACGGCGTAAACTCGCGCAGCACGATCCCCTCTAGGGTCGGCAGCGTTGGAACGCCGGCCGCGTGCAGGATTGCCGCCGCGTCGGGCAGGGCACGGACCTGGATGTCGATGCCGATGCATGCCGCCTCGCCGCCCACGTCGGGCTCGTCGTCCAAACCGAGGGCGCGGGCCCAGGCGCCGGGCGGCACAACGCGGATGATGCCCTTGCCGGTGACCGCCTCCACGCCGAGCGCCGTGGCACGGATCGCGTCCGCGCCGAACAGGCGGCCCAGGCGCTGGACCAGCGGGGCAGGGTTGCGCGCCGCGTAGGTGATGGCGGCGAAGCCCAGCGCGCCGTTGGGGTGGTCCATCCACTCCGGCACCCACACCAGCTCGGGCCGGTGCTGCTGGACGATGAAGTTGGAGGCGCGCGGCAACGCCGGGTCGAGCAGGATCTCCAGCGTCACCACCGCCTCGTCCCACTCTTTCCCCGGCAGCCGCACGCGCCGGCGGAAGTCCACCCGACCCTGGGCTGGAATGCCCTGCGCGGCCACCTGGGCGCAGTCGCCGGGCGCGTCCTCGCTGTATAGCGCGACCAGGGAGACGCCTTCCCGCTCGGCCAGCGCATCGGCCATGTGGCGCCCGAAGCGGAAGCCGCCGATGGCGTGGCTGTCCAGCAGCGTCTCGTCGTAGAGGCCCATCAGCTCGAGCGCCGAGCGTTCCAGCACGATCAGGCTCGTGCTGGTGCCCCAGGGATGCAGGCCGGTGGGAGCGGTGCGGAACCCGAGCGTGCGGTAGCGGGCGGCGGTGGCCTCGAGGTCGCGGACCAGAACCAGCGGATGGTCGATGCCCAGCCTCGCCGCCATCGCGTGCCTCCCCTGCCAGCGTCCTCGCCGACCTCGGTGTAGCACGCCGCTTGCCATGCCGCTTGCCATGGGGATGCTTGTGGCGCCGGGGAAGCGATGGCTTGTTAGCGGCCTCGAACGGAGACGCAGCGCATGGACATTCGCACGATCGGCGTCGTGGGCCTGGGCAACATGGGGCTCGGCATGGCCGGCACGCTGGTCCGCGCTGGCTTCGCCGTGAGCGGTTACGACATCAGCCCCACCCGGCGGGCGCCGGCCGAGGCGGTGGGGGTGGCGTACGTGGCGGACCTCGCCGACCTGCTGCGCTCGTCCGACGCGCTGGTGATGTCGCTGCCCTACGCGCGGGACGTCGAGGCCGTGGTGACGGCGGCGGACGGCCTGCTGTCCCGCCACGACCGCAAGGTGGTCGTGATCGACACCTCGACCTCGGACCCGCAGACCAGCCGGCGCCTAGCGGAGCGGCTGGCGCAGGCCGGGCACGCCTTGCTGGACGCACCGGTGAGCGGCGGGCCGTCCGGCGCCGCAGAGGGAACGCTGACCATGATGGTGGGCGGCGCCGCGGCCGATTTCGCGCAGGCCGGCCCGGTGCTGGAGGCGCTGTCCAGCCGGGCGATCCATGTCGGCCCGTCCGGCGCCGGCAACATCGCCAAGCTGGTCAACAACCTGCTGGTGGCGGCGCACCTGGTGACGACGGGCGAGGCGATGCGGCTGTCGCAGGCGGCCGGCCTGGCGGCGGAGGACGCGCTGAAGGTCGTCAACAGCGCCACCGGACGCAGCGCCATCAGCGAGGTGATGTTCCCGCGCTGGATCCTGCCCGGCACGTTCGACAGCGGGTTCTCCGCCGGGCTGATGCGCAAGGACGTCCAGCTCGCGCTCGAACTGGCGCAGCAGGTCGGGGTCGACTGCCCGCTCAGCGCGCATGTCGGGCAGTTGTGGCAGGCTGCGCGCGAGACCATCCCAGACGCCGCCGACTTCACCCGGATGGCCGACCACCGCACGCATGAGGGGACCCGCTGATGCCCGACGGAACCATCCTGACCGACGCGGCCCCACGGGTTGCGGCGCTGCTCGCCAGCCTGCTGCCCGGCGGCGTGGTGGGCAGCGTCGTGGCCGGCGAGGTGCTGCCCGGCCGTGGCGCGACGCTGCCGCTGGTCAACCCGGCGGATGGCCGCGTGATCCTCGAGTTCCAGGACGCCGGTGGCAGCGTGGTGGATGCCGCGATGGCGGCCGCCCGCGCCGCGCAGCCGAAATGGTGGGCGATGTCAGCGGCGGCGCGCGGCCGGGCCATGGTCGAGGTGGCCAGGCTGGTCCGCCAGCAGGCCGAGGCGCTGGCCGAGCTCGAGATGCTGTCCGCGGGCAAGCCGATCCGCGACACGAGGGGCGAGGTGGCCAAGGTCGCCGAGATGTTCGAATACTACGCCGGCTGGGCCGACAAGCTGCACGGCGACGTCATCCCGGTCCCGTCCGGGCACCTCAACTACACCCGCCACGAGCCGTTCGGCACTGTCGTGCAGATCACGCCCTGGAACGCGCCGGTGTTCACCGCGGGGTGGCAGATCGCCCCGGCGATTTGCGCGGGCAACGCCGTGGTGCTGAAGCCGTCGGAGCTGACGCCGCTGACCAGCCTGGCGCTGGCGATGCTGTGCGAGCGGGCCGAGGGCATCCCGAGCGGGCTGGTGAACGTGCTGGCCGGCGCGGGGCCAACCACGGGAGCCGCCGCGGTGGCGCACCCGCAGACGCGGCTGGTGGTGTTCGTGGGGTCGGCCGAGGCCGGGGCGCAGATCGCCGCCGCCGCTGCGCGCAACATCGTCCCGAGCGTGCTGGAGCTGGGCGGCAAGTCGGCCAACATCGTGTTCGGCGACGCCGACCTGCCGCGCGCGATCGTGGGCGCGCAGGCGGCCATCTTCGGCGGCGCCGGGCAAAGCTGCGTCGCTGGGTCCCGGCTGCTGGTGCAGCGCGCGGTGCATGCGGAGTTCGTGGGCCGGCTGGCGCAGGCCACCGGGCGCATTCCGTTCGGCCTGCCGAGCGACCCGGCCACCCAGATCGGGCCGATCAACAACCGCCGCCAGTTCGACAAGATCACCGCCATGGTGGGCAGCGCCGTCGCCGCCGGGTCGCAGGTGGCGGCGGGCGGCGCCTGCCCGGCGCCACTGGCGGACACGGGCGGCTTCTTCTTTGCGCCCACCATCCTGGACGGTGTCACGCCGGACGCAGCGGTCGCGCGCGACGAGGTGTTCGGCCCGGTGCTGGCCGTGCTGCCGTTCGACAGCGAGGACGAGGCCGTCGCCCTGGCCAACGCCACGCCCTATGGCCTGGCGGGCGCGGTCTGGACCAACGACGTGGGCCGCGCGCACCGGATGGCCGCCTCGGTGCGCGCTGGCACGTTCTGGATCAACGGCTACAAGACGATCAACGTCGCCTCCCCGTTCGGCGGCTTCGGCCGCTCCGGCTTCGGCCGCTCCTCCGGGCGCGAGGCGCTGCTGGCCTACACGCAAACCAAGAGCGTGTGGGTGGAGACGGCCGCGCAACCCGGCGTCGCGTTCGGCTATGTCGGATGAACGCGACCGCCCAGCTTGACCGCGCGCACGGGGCGTTGCTCGGGCTCGCCATGGGTGACGCGCTGGGCATGCCGACGCAATACCTGCCGCGCGCGCTGATCGCCGGGCGCTACGGCCTGCTGGACGGGTTCCATGCCGGGCCGGAGGATAACCCGATCAGCCGCGGCATGGCGGCCGGCCGCGTGACGGACGACACCGACCAGGCGGTGATCCTGGGCGAGATGCTGGTGGCGGGCGGCGGCCGGGTCGATCCAGAGGCGTTCGCGCAAGCCTTGCTTGCCTGGGAGGCGCGCATGGTGGCCGCCGGGTCGCAGGACCTGCTCGGCCCCTCCACCCGCCGCGCCCTCGAGCTGGTCGCGGACGGGGTTTCGACCGAGCTCACCGGGCGCACCGGGGCGACCAACGGCGCCGCGATGCGGGTGGCGCCGGTGGGCGTCGCGTTCCGGCCCGCGCCGCTCGGCCACCTGGTCGATGCGGTGGTGCAGACCGGGCACGTCACCCACAACACGACGGTGGCCATCGCCGGGGCGTCGGCGGTGGCTGCGGCGGTCAGCACCGGGATCGAGGGTGGCGACGTGGCCGGCGCGCTGGGCTGCGCCGTGGCGGCGGCCCGGCTGGGTGCGGAGCGCGGCCACTACTTCGCCGGCGCCGACGTGGCCGCGCGGATCGAGTGGGCGCTGGCGCTGGTGCACGGGCGCGACCACGCCGAGGCGCTGGACCTGGTCTACCGCCTGGTCGGCACCGGCTTGGCGACTAACGAAGCGGTGCCGGCCGCCCTGGCGGTGTGCGCAATGGCGCCGCAGGATCCTTGGCTGGTGTGCCGCCTGGCCGCCAGCCTGGGTGGCGATTGCGATACCGTGGCCGCCATCGCCGGGGCCGTGATGGGCGCCTGCCATGGCGCCGCGCAGTTTCCCGCCGCGGCCGTCGCGGCGCTGCGGCAGGCCAACCAGGGCCTGGCGCTCGAGACGCTGGCCGGCCAGTTGCTGGCCGTGCGACACGCCGCGTGACCCGGCGCCGCATCCAGCGCCTGGTCTCGGCCGGCAGCATCCTGGTGGACATCCGCATCGACGTCCCGGCGCTGCCCGCGCGCGGCGGCGACGTGGTGGGTTCGGCGGCCAGCCTGGCAGCGGGCGGTGGCTTTAACGTGCTGGCGGCGGCGGCCCGGCAAGGCCTGCCCGCGCTGTTCGCCGGTCGGCACGGCACCGGGCCCTACGGCGCCTGCGTGCGGGCGGCACTGGCGGAAGAGGGCATCGCCACCCTGCTGCCGCCGAGCCCGGAGGCCGACACCGGGTTCTGCCTCGTGCTGGTGGAGCCCGACGGCGAGCGCAGCTTCGTCACCAGCCCGGGCGTGGAGGCAGCGCTCGGCCCGCGCCGCCTGTGCGACGTGTCGTTGCAGCCGGGGGACGCGGTGTTCGTGTCCGGCTACGACCTGTGCTACCCCGATCTCGGCCCCGCCATGCGGTCCTGGATCGCCGGCATGCCGGGTGGCGTGTGCCTCGTGGTCGATCCCGGGCCGCTCGCGGCGGACATCCCGCCCGCCGTGTTGCAGATGGCGCAGTCGCGGGCGGCGATCTGGACGATGAACCGCCGCGAGGCCAGCCTGCTCACCGGCAGCCACGACCTCGGCGAGATCGCGCGGCGCAGCCTGAACGCGATGGCGCCCGACGCAGTGCTGGTCGTGCGCGACGGGGCGGCCGGCGCCGCACTGTGCATGCGCGACGGCGCCGGGCCGTGCTTGATCGCAAGCCCCGCGGTGGTGGCGGTCGATTCCACCGGCGCCGGGGACACCCATACCGGGGTGCTGGTGGCGATGCTGGCGCGGGGGCTGCTGCCGGCGGCCGCAATCGCCCAGGCCAACGCCGCCGCCGCCCTCTCGGTCACCCGCCGCGGCCCGGCGACCGCACCTGGCCGTGACGCGCTGGCCGGCTTCATGGCAAACCAGGCCGGCAACCCTGGCAGGAGTGCCCTTCCATGACGACCACGATCAACCGGCGCCGCTTCAACCGGCTTCTCGGCTCGGGCTTGCTGGCCGCCCCCGCGCTGGCCAGGGCGCAGGCCGCCGCACCCGCGTTCGCCGGGCAGACCCTGGTGGTGGCGTCCTGGCAGCATTACGGCGCCGACGACCCCGCCACGCTGGCGGCGTTCGAGCAAATGACCGGCGCCACGGTCAAGCCGGTGTTCTTCACCTCGGAGGACGACCTGCTCGTCATGCTGCGCCAGGGCGGCCTGGGCAAGATCGACGTGGCGCTGCCCAACCTCGAATACGTGCAGCCGGCCGCGGCGCAGGCGCTGCTGCTGCCGGTCGACACCGCGCGCATCGCGGCCTGGAGCACGCTTGAGCCGCGTTTTCGTGACGACCCGTCGCTGCGGCATGACGGCCAGGTCTATGCCGTGCCGTGGGTGCAGGGCGCCACCTCGCTGGTGGCCAGCCCGGACGTGCACCCCACGCCCACGAGCTGGGCCGCGCTATGGGACCCGGCGAACAAGGGCAAGGTCGCCTTCTTCGACGACCCGAGCACGGCGGTGATGACGGCCGCGCTGTATCTCGGCGAGGACCCGCAGACCCCCGACCTGGACAAGGTCCGCACCGCGCTGCTGGCGCTCAAGGGCAACGTGAAGCTGTTCTGGTCGTCGGCGGCGGATTGGAACAAGGCCTACACCACCGGCGAGATCACCATGGGCAATTTGTGGTCGGGCCTGGCGGGCACCTTGCGCGCCAACGGCACCAAGATCGACTTCATTCTGCCCGACGACGGCACCGTGCTGTGGGGCGACACCTGGGCCATCGTCAAGCAAACGCCGCATCTCGACCTTGCCTATGCCTGGGTGAACTACCTCACCAGCCCGGCCTACTTCACCCAGTGGATCACCCACCCGGGCCAGAACCAACAGCTCGCCGTGCCGATCAACGTGGCGGCGGTGCAGGCGCTGCCGGCGTCGGCGGCGGAGTCGCTGATGGCGCTGCCGCTGATGCAGGTCAAAGGCCGGGTGGCGCTGCAGACCGGGATTGCGCCGGCGCAGCTCAAGAAGTGGACGCAGTTGTGGGAAGACGTGAAGGCCGCATGAGGCGGGCGCGCCGCGTCCCCGGGCTGGCCGCGCTGCTGCTGCTGCCGGTGGCGGGCGTGCTGGCCCTGATGGTGGTGGTCCCGCTCATCGTGCTGGTGTGGTTCAGCCTGGCGCCGGACGGGGCCGCCGCGCCGCTCTCGCTGGACAGCTACGCGCGCCTGGTCGGCACCGGGCTATACCTGCGGCTGGCGGGCAAGACGCTGCTGACCGCGGGGGCCGCCTCGCTACTCACCGCGGCGCTGGGCTGGTACCCCGCCTGGGCGTTGTCGCGGCTACCGGCCCGGCTGCGCAACCTGGTGCTGCTCGCCGTCATCGTGCCCTACCTCACCTCCACCCTGCTGCTGATCTACAGCGTGTTCGTCATCCTCGGCCCGGGCAGCCCGCTGATGGTGGCGCTGCGGCTGGTGGGCCTGGCGCGCCCGGGCGCTTCGATCCTGTATTCGCCGGCGGCCACGCTCGTGATGCTGGTCTACGAGAACCTGCCGCTGATGGTCTTCGTGCTGTTCACCGGCATGCAGCAGGTGGACGCCAGCCTGCTCGCCGCGGCCGGTTCGCTCGGCGCTACGCGGTGGCAGCGCATGGCGGGCATCGTGGTCCCGCTCGCCGCACCCAGCCTCGTCACCGCCGTCATCGTGGTGTTCGTGCCGATGGGCGGCGCGTTCGTCGAACCGGCGATCCTGGGGGGGCCGAACGGGCTGCTGCTCGGCAACGTCATCGCCGACCAGATGACGCGCGCGGACGACCCCTCGTTCGGCGCCGCCCTGTCGCTCCTGCTGCTGCTCGGCACCCTAGCCGCGGTCGGCGCGCTGGCCGGGCTGCGGCCGGCGCTGGCCTGGCTGCTGGCGGAAAGGCCGCGGCGGCATGAAGCGGCTGCGTGACGCGGAGGCGGTGACGCCGGGCATGCTGGCGGCGGTCGGCGTGATGCTGGCGGCGTTGTTCCTGCCGCTGGTGGCCATCATCCTGCTGTCGTTCAACACCTCGCCCTACGGCACGCTGCCGTTCCGCGCCACGCTGCAATGGTATGGCGCGCTGTTCAGCGATTCGGGGCTGCTGGGGCCGGCCTGGCTATCGCTGCAGATGTCGGCCCTGGTCGCGCTCAGCGCCGCCGTGTTCGGCACCATGGGCGCGGTCTGGCTGGACCGCAGCGGCGGCAAGCTCGCCCGCACCCTGCTCGAGGGCGCGTTGCTGACCGCCATCACCGTGCCCTGGCTCATCCTGGGCCTGGCGATGCTGCTGGTGATGAACGCCATCGGCCTCGGCCGCAGCCTGCTTTCGGTGTATCTGGGCCTGCTCGCGACCACGC
Organism: Acetobacteraceae bacterium; assembly: GCA_965199105.1. Lineage (GTDB taxonomy): Bacteria > Pseudomonadota > Alphaproteobacteria > Acetobacterales > Acetobacteraceae > LMUY01. The sequence continues at coordinate 380,510 of CBDAQO010000002.1, forward strand.
TGCCCTACGTGGTGTTCATCGTGGCCGCGCGGCTGCGGGCGCTGGACCGCGACCTGGACCACGCCGCCCGCTCGCTCGGCGCCAGCGCGTCCGCCACCGTGCTGAGGGTCAGCGTGCCGCTGGTGGCGCCCGCGATACTGGGCGGGGCGCTGATCGCGTTCATGGTCTCGTTCAACAACTTCCTGATCCAGTATTTCCTGGCGCCGTTCGGGGTGCAGACCTTGCCGCTGAAGATCTACACGCTGATCCGGGTCGGCACCCTGCCGGACCTGAACGCGCTCGCCACCGTCATCGTGGCAGCCACGCTGGTGGTCATCCTGGTGTTGCACCGGCTCGGCCTGCGCAACGCCGGCCTGCCCGGTGGCACGGGGCGGTGAGCGGCGCGATGGGTGGCGGGCTCGTGCTCAGCGGCGTGATCAAGGCGTATGGCGCCGTGCCGGTGCTGCGCGGCGTGAGCCTGGACGTGCCGCGGGGCGAGTTCCACACCCTGCTCGGCCCCTCGGGCTCCGGCAAGACGACGCTGCTCAAGATCGTGGCGGGCTTCACCGTGGCGGACGCCGGCAGCGTCACCCTGGCCGGCGCGGGCATCACCCACACGCTGCCGGAGCGCCGCAACATTGGCGTGGTGTTCCAGAACTACGCGCTGTTCCCGCACATGACGGTGGCGCAGAACGTCGGCTTCGGGCTGCGCATGCGGCGGGTCGCCAGGGCGGAGCGCCATCGCCGGGTCGCGGACGTGCTGGCGTTGGTGCGCATGTCCGGCTTCGAGGCGCGGCGCCCGGCCGAGCTGTCGGGCGGCCAGCAGCAGCGGGTGGCGCTGGCCCGCGCGCTGGTCATCGAGCCCCGGCTGCTGCTGCTGGACGAGCCGCTGTCCGCGCTGGATCGCAAGGTGCGGCAGGAGGTGCGCGAGGAGCTAAAGCGGATCCAGGCGACGACCGGGGTGACCACGGTGATGGTCACGCACGACCAGGAGGAGGCGCTGTTCCTGTCCGACCGGGTGCTGGTGCTGGATGCCGGGGTGGTGCGGCAGGGCGGCGCGCCGGCGGAGCTCTACCGCAACCCGGTCGATGCGTTCGTCGCCGGCTTCTTCGGCCCGGTGCAGGTGCTGACGCTGGCGGCGGACTGCGCCGGCGGGATGCTGCGGCTGGGCGAGCAAGCGTTCGCGCCGATGCCGGAGCTCAGCGCGGCCCTGGCGGCGGCCGGGCCGGCTTCCACCGTGCAGCTCGCGGTGCGCCCGGAGCAACTCGCCGTCGAGCTGGCACGGGCCGGGCCGGTGCCGGCGGACGCCCTGCGCGGCGAGGTCGCGGCGGTCGAGTTCGGCGGCGCGGTGGTGACCGTCCGGGTTCGCGTCGAAGGGACCCTGCTGGCCGTGCTGGCGCTCTCGCCCGACGTCTCGAGCCAGGCCGGCTGGGGGCAAGGCGCGCCGGTCTGGCTCCGCATCCGCCAGGCGCGGGTGCTGGCGGCCACCGCGACCGCGCAGGCCTGAGCCCAATCGCAACCGTTTAGGAGCATGCCTTTGCCCGCCTACGCCAAGTCCGACCATTGCGACGGGCAGCACTTCTTCAATCCCGCGCCCAGCGCACCGCCGCACGGCTTGGGCCAGGTGGCGCGCTGGCGGATGGAGGCCAAGCGCGCGGCCTGGCCGAAGCAGGTGAGCAACCAGGCCTACCCGCCGCCACCCGCCCAGGTTGCGGCGGGGCAGGTTGCGGCCAGCTTCATCAACCATGCGAGCTTCCTGCTCACGCTGCCCGGCGCCGTCGTGCTGACCGACCCGATGTTCAGCCAGCGCTGCTCCCCAGTACAATGGGCCGGGCCGAAGCGGGTGCGGGCGCCGGGCATCGCGCTGGCGGACCTGCCACGGCCGGACCTCGTGCTGCTGTCTCACAACCACTACGACCACATGGACCTGCCGAGCCTGCGCGAGCTGCAGCGCCGCCACGCGCCACGCTTCATCACCACGCTGGGCAACGCCGCGCCCCTGGCCGCGGCCGGCATAGTGGCCACCGAGCTGGACTGGTGGGAGAGCGCGACCGCCGGGCCACTGCGCGTCACCGCGACCCCCGCGCGGCACTTCTCCGCCCGCACCCCGTTCGACCGCAACCGGACGTTATGGGCCGGCTTCATGCTGGGCCTGGCGCAGGGGCAAATCCTGTTCGCGGGCGATTCCGGCGCTGGGTCGCACTGGGCCGACATCCGCGCCCGGCTCGGTGCGCCCGACCTGGCGCTGCTGCCGATCGGCGCCTACGAGCCGCGCTGGTTCATGGCGCCGGTGCACATGGACCCGGCGGAGGCGGTCGACGCGCACCTGGCGCTCGGGGCCGGCCGGTCGGTCGGCATGCATTTCGGCACCTTCCAATTGACCGACGAGGCGATGGACGCCCCGGTGACGGCCCTGCAGGCGGCCTGCGTCGCCAAGGGCGTGGCCGCCGACCACTTCGTCACCCAAGGCTTCGGCGAGACCCGGCTCTATACGTGCCCCCACGCGTATTAAGCTCCCTCTCCCGCGGGCGGGAGAGGGCTGTGTCTGCGGAGGTGAGCACCTTTGCCGGCCCTGCACGCCGGTGCGCGGGCCAGCCTTGGTCACCACGCTCCAAGCCCTCGGCCCGCCCGCATTGGGGCGAGGCCGAACGGAGCAGGCGCCACGTGGTCCAAGGCTAAGACCGCGTGGCGCGAACCTCCAGCTCGTCGTAGCCGCGGTAGCGATAGATCACGACGGAAGCGACCCAGGCGGTGATGAACACGCCAATAATGACGAAGCCGAGGCCGTTGAAGTTGTCGTTCAGCGTGCCGACGCCGCGCCACCACCAGCCAGTCAATCCGAGCTGGTCACCGACCAGGCCGAGCGCCTCGATGCCGCCGACCAGCACGGCGACGACGATCGAGACCAGCGTGATCACCATATTATAGTACAGCTTCCGCACCGGCTTCACGTAGGCCCAGTCGTAGGCCCCAAGCATCAGGATGCCGTCCGTGGTGTCGATCAGCGACATGCCGGCGGCGAACAGCGCGGGGAACACCATGATGGACCAGACGGAGACGCCCTGCGCCGCCTGGTTGGCCGAGATGGCGAGCAGGCCGACTTCGGTGGCGGTGTCGAAGCCGAGGCCGAACAGGAAGCCGAGCGGGAACATGTGCCAGCTCTGCGTGATGAGGCGGAACATCGGCCGGAACAGCCGCGCCACCAGGCCGCGCTGGTTGAGCAGGATGTCGAGGTCGTCGTCGATATATGCACCGCCGCGTTTGACGTGCTGGAAGGTGGCCCAGACCGAGCGGAACACCAGCAGGTTCATCGCGGCGATGATAAACAGGAAGCCGGCCGAGACCAGCGTGCCGATGATCCCGCCGACGCTGCGGAACGCACCGAACTGGGCTGCCAGGGCGGTGGCGGTGGCGGCGAGCCCGGCGGCGGCCAGGATCACCACCGTCGAATGGCCGAGCGCGAAGAACAGCCCGACGCCGACCGGGCGCTTGCCCTCCTGCATCAGCTTGCGGGTGACGTTGTCGATGGCCGCGATGTGGTCGGCGTCGACGGCGTGGCGCAAGCCGAAGCCGTACGCGAGCAGCGCCGTGCCGAGCAGCACCGGCTGGTGCCGGAACGCCAGGGCGGCCCAGGCCCACACCGCCAGGTTGGCCACCGCCAGTACTATATAGATTCCGACGATGCTGCGCCGGATACTCGCCGGGCGCGCGACGGACAGGGTTTTCGGATGACCAATCAATAGTTATGCCCAACGATGCTTGTGTCGCCCGGACCGGACGCTGGCGACTATGCCAGCCTCGGCGTTAGCGAAGAACGCCGGCGCCATCAACCCAGTCCGGGTTGCCAAGGCTGTTACGCCGGGTCGGATTAGGTCAGCATCGGCGTCAGGTCGGGGTCGCCCTTGGCCATCGCGCGCTGGTAGGCAGGGCGGGCGCCGACGCGCTGCAGGTAGGCCAGGATGTTGGGGCAATGCTGCAGGTCAAGCGGTTGGAACAGCCGCATCGTTGTGAGCGAGAACACGCTCATGATGTCGGCGGCGGTGAACGCCTCGCCGGCCAGCCAGGGCGCCTCGCCCAGCCGCGCCTCCACCAGCGTGACCACCCGGTCCAGCCGCCCCTGCACGGCCGCCTGCACCGGATGGTCCGGCGGCAGGCCCACCCGGCCCACCATCAGCATCCGGCCCATCACCGGCTGCAGGTTGCCGTTGGCGAAGTGGAACCAGTAGAGGAAGGCGGCGAACTCCGGATGGTCGGGCCCGAGCCGCAGGCGGCCGCCGCCGTGCTTGAGGATGAGGTAGTCCACGATTGCCGCCGATTCCGCGAGCAGCAGCCCGTCCTCCTCGAGCACCGGGGCGGCGCCGAGCGGGTGCAGCGCCCGCAACGCCGGCGGCGACAGGATGGTCACGGGGTCGCGCTGGTAGCGCACCAGCTCGTACGGCAGGCCGAGCTCCTCGCACAGCCAGATGATCCGCTCGGACTGCGAGTGTCCAAGGTGGTGTATCGTCAGCATCGCAACCCTCCCCTGCACCGGTGGCCAATTGGCCAAGCGCGCTCCGGCGGGCCTACTATGCGGCGATGTCGCGCATGCCGGCCACCGCCACCGCCTCGCCCCGTCTTTCGCCCAGGTGATAGCGGCGGGCCTGAATGCGCGGGTCGCCTGCATCGGCGAGTGCATGGTCGAGCTGCGCGAGCAGCCGGACGGCACGCTGCATCGCAGCCACGGCGGCGACACGCTGAACACGGCGGTCTACCTCGCCCGGCTCGGCGTGGCGGTGGATTACGTCACCGCGCTGGGCGACGACCCGTGGAGCGACGAGATGCTGGCGCATTGGCAGGCCGAGCGTGTGGGCACGGCCATGGTGCACCGCCTGCCGGGCCGGCTGCCGGGGCTCTACATCATCCAGACCGACCACCGCGGCGAGCGCCGCTTCCTCTACTGGCGCGACAGCGCCGCCGCGCGCCAGCTCTGGGACCATTTCGACCCGGCGGCGCTCGCGGCGTCCGACGTGATCTATCTCTCCGGCATCACGCTCTCGATCTACGACGACCGCTCGCGCGCCCTGCTGCTCGGTGCGCTCGAGGCCAACCAGGCCCGCGGCGCCCGCATCGCGTTCGACACCAACTTCCGACTGCGCGGCTGGCCTGACCCGTCGGTCGCCGCCGCACTCTACCGCCGCCTGTTCGCCCTGGCCGACATCGTGCTGGCCTCGCAGGAGGATTTGCGGCTGCTGTTCGGCGCGGCGGGTGAGGCGGAGCTGCTACGCCATGCCGCCGGGCGCGAGCTGGTGCTGAAGTCGGACCAGCCGGGGTCGCGCGTGGTGTTCGAGCAGCGCGACACCGCGGTGGCCGCCGAGCCGGTGGCCCACGTGGTGGACACCACGGCGGCGGGGGACAGTTTCAGCGCCGCCTACCTCGCCGCCCGCCTGCGCGGCTTGGGCCCGGTGGCGGCGGCGCGCGCCGGGCACCGGCTGGCCGGGCTTGTCGTGGCGCATCCTGGCGCCATCATGCCGCTTGCCGCCATGCCGCGCCCCTTCTTCCCAGAGGATCCGCCGTGACCACACCCTCCCGCGCCGACCAACTCACCGTCCTGCTCGCCCTCGGCCCGGTGATCCCGGTTATCACCATCAACGACCTGGACCATGCGGTGCCGCTGGCGCAGGCGCTGGTGGCGGGCGGGGTGCGGCTGCTGGAGATCACCCTGCGCACCAAGGCCGGCATGGCGGCGGCGGAGGCGATCATGCGCCAGGTGCCGCAGGCGGTGGTGGGCATCGGCACCGTGCTCACGCCGGCCGACATGGCGCGGGCGGTCGGCTCCGGCGCGCGGTTCGCGCTCAGCCCGGGCGCCACCCCGGCCCTGCTGGAGGCGGCGGCGGCGGCACCCATCCCGTTCCTGCCCGGAATCGCCACCGCCTCCGAGCTGATGGCGGCGATGGCGGCCGGGTTCAGCACGGTGAAGTTCTTCCCGGCCAGCACCTCGGGCGGGGTTGCGGCGCTTCGGGCATTGGCCGGGCCGTTTCCCTCCGCCCGGTTCTGCCCCACCGGCGGCGTGTCCGAGGCGACGATGGCGGAGTGGCTGGCAGAGCCCAACGTGGTGGCGGTGGGCGGCTCCTGGCTCACCCCGGCAGCCAGCCTCGCGGCGGGCGATTGGGCCGCGGTGACGGCCCGCGCCCGCAGGCTGCAGGCTGCAGCCTAAACGGTTTAGCAGGCCGCCCGCTCGTCCTTGCGCGCCAGCCGCTGCAGCAGGTAGTCCACCTCCTGCCGGGCCTTCGCGGTGAGCCCGCTGGCCGGCTGGCGCTGCGCGTCCGAGGCGATGATGCCGCGCTTGCACATGACGTATTTGCGCACCGCCAGCCCGGTGCCAGGCTGCTGCTCGTAGCGCAACAGCGGCAAATGGGCGTCGAACAGGTCATGCGCCGCGTCCTGCCGCCCGGCCTGCTGCAGCCGCACCAGGTCGACCAGCATGTCCGGAAAGGCGTAGCCGGTCATGGCGCCGTCGGCCCCGCGCTCAGTCTCGAAGTCCAGGAACAGGCCGCCATTGCCGCACAGGATGGAGACCGGGCGCAGCGTGCCCTCCGCCTGCCAGGCGCGCAGGGTGGAGATCTTCTCCAGGCCGGGCCAGTCCTCGTGCTTGACCATGACGCAGGACGGGTTCTCGGTGATGACGCGGCGGATCACGCCGGGCGTCATCACCACGCTGAAGTTCAGCGGGTAGTCCTGGATCACCCAGGGGATGTCGGCGCCGATCGCGGCCACCGCCTGGCGGTAGTAGCCGGTGATCTGGTCGTCGGTGCGCAGGGTGTTGGGCGGCGCGATCATCACCCCGGCCGCCCCGGCTGCCATCGCCGCGTGGGCCAGGCTGCGCATGGCGGCAAAGCCCGGCGCGGACACGCCCACGATCACCGGCAGGCTGCCCGCCTGGCGGATGAATCGGGTGGCCACCTCGATCGCCTCGGCGCCATCGAGCTTGGGCGCTTCGCCCATCACACCCAGCACGGTCATGCCCGTGCTGCCGACCCGGCGATAGAACTCGGTCATGCGGTCGATGGACGCGTAGTCCACCGCCCCGCCGGCGTCGAACGGGGTGGGAGCGATCGGGAAGACGCCTTGGGCGGTGTGGTCGAGAGGCATGGGTGCCGTGCTTTCGTGCTTTGCCAGGGGACAGTCTATTCAGTCGTTGCCGCTTCGGCGATGCAAGATGTAGCTGTCCATGATCCACCCGTTGGCGGCGCGCGCCTCGGTGCGGAGCCGGTCGATCTGTGCCGCGACGTCGCGCAGCCGGCCCGCGACCAGGAGTTCGCCCGGCATGCCGACATAGGCGCCCCAAAAGATGTCGACGTCCTGGTCGGCGAACTGGGTGAACGTCGCATGGGCGTCCAGCATCACCGCCACGCTCGGCACGGCCTCGGGCCATCCCTGCGCAAGCCGGCGCCCGGTGGTCACCTCGAAGGCTTGGCCGACCTGGTTGAGCGTGGTCCGGTGGCGGGCCGCGAGCGCCTGCAGGCTGGTGATGCCGGGGATCACCTCGAACGCGAAGCCGGGCTCGCCTGCGTCCAGCAGCGCCTGCAGGTTGCGGGTGGTGCTGTCGTAGAGCGAGGGGTCGCCCCAGACCAGGAAGGCGCCGCATTGCCCCTCCGCCAGCTCCTCTGCAATCAGCCGTTGGAACAGCCGCGCCTTCTCGCGGTTGAGCGCGTCCACGGCGGCGCGGTAATCCGCCGGCTCCCGGTCGCGCTCCGGGCTGGCGGCCTGCACCACGCGGTAGCGGTCATGCGTGATGAAGCGCTCGCAGATGTCGCGGCGCAGGGCGGCGAGCGCGTCCGTCTCGGGGCCCTTCTCCATTACGAACAGGACGTCGGCCTGGTTGAGCGCGGCGATGGCCTGGACGGTGAGGTGGTCCGGATTGCCGGCGCCGATGCCGATCACCAAGATGCGCTTCATCGCTGCCCTCCGTTGCCCTGGCCCGCCGCTGGACGTTTGCAGCGTAGCGGCCTCTGCGCCGGGCGATAATCCCGCGACTGTTATTGCGAAGCATTCGCATCTCTAGCATGCTGCCACGACATCGATCGCTCGAAGGGTGAACCCCATGCACATTTACCATTTAGCCGGCGCTGCCACTATTGCAGCGCTCATGCGGTCCGACCGGGCCGGCGCCGCGCGCCCCACGCTGGACTTTGCGGACCCCGCGCTGAGCGACCACCCGGGTTGGACCATGCCAGGTGGCCCAAGCATGCCGGCGGTAGAGTTGGTGCGGTTCCCCTCACCCAACTCTGTCCGAGGAGGAGAGGGCTTATGCGGCGGGGAACCCGGGGCCCGCTAGGCGCTTCCCCTCGGCATGGATGGCGCAATGGACCCGACCCACGCCAAGCCGCGGCTCACCTCGCTCGCCCATGGCGGCGGTTGCGGCTGCAAACTGGCTCCCGCCGTGCTGCAGGACATCCTCGCCGGGTCGCCCGCGCGCGGGTTGTTCCCCAACCTGCTGGTGGGCTCCGAAACGGCCGATGATGCGGCGGTCTACCGCTTGAACGAGACCACCGCCCTGGTCGCCACCACCGACTTCTTCATGCCGATCGTGGACGACCCCTACGATTTCGGCCGCATCGCCGCGACCAACGCCCTGTCGGACGTCTACGCCATGGGCGGCAGGCCGGTGCTGGCGCTGGCCATCCTGGGCATTCCGGTCGGCAAGGTGGCGGTCGAGGACGTGCGGCGCATCCTGGCGGGCGGGGCGGACGTCTGTGCCCAAGCTGGCATCCCGGTCGCCGGCGGCCATTCGATCGACGCGGTGGAGCCAATCTACGGCCTGGTGGCGCTCGGCACGGTGCATCCGGATCGCCTGCTGCGGAACAGCGCGGCCCGGCCCGGCGACGTGCTGGTGCTCACCAAGGGCCTCGGCGTCGGCATCTTCAGCGCCGCGCTGAAGCAGGGCGCGCTCGGCGCAGACGGCTACCGCGCCATGATCGCGTCCACCACGCAGCTCAACCGCCTCGGCGCGGACCTGCCGGACATGGCCGCCGTGCATGCGTGCACCGACGTGACGGGCTTCGGGCTGCTCGGCCACGCCATGGAGATGGCGCGCGGCGCCGGGTTGCGGGCCAAGCTGCGGCTGGCGGACCTGCCGGTGCTCGCGGGTGCGGCGGCGCTGGCGCAAGCCGGGTTCGGCACCGGCGCGGCGGGTCGCAACTGGGCCAGCTTCGCCGACGCCGTCACCCTGCCACCCGCCTTGCCCGACTGGCAGCGCGGCCTGTTGTGCGACCCGCAGACCAGCGGCGGCTTACTGGTCGCCGTGGCCCCGGAGGGCGTGGCCGGGCTCATCGACCGCGCCCACCAGGCCGGCTTCCACCAGGCTGTGGCGATCGGGACGCTGGCGCCCGGCGAGCCCGGGATCGACATGGTGGCGTAGGCTCAGCGTGTCAGCATCGCCTTGAGCGCCAGCCGCATCTTGCCGCGGTAGGGCGGGGCCAGCAATTCGAGCGCGTTCGGCCCCCGCGCCTGGAACACGCCGCGGGCGTGGGAAAAACGGCGGAACCCGTCCCGTCCGTGATAGGCGCCCATGCCCGACGCACCCACGCCGCCAAACGGCAGGTCGTCCTGGATGCAGTGCATGATCACGGTGTTGACCGCGACCCCGCCGGACATGCTGCCCGCCAGCACGGCCTCGAGCGTCGCGCGGTCCCTAGTGAATGGGTACAGCGCCAAGGGATGCGGCCGGGCGGCGATGTAGGCCAGCGCGTCATGGAGGCTGCGGTAGCCGATGACGGGCAGGATGGGGCCGAAGATCTCCTCCTCCAGCAACGCGCTGTCCGCCGGCGCGTCCAGCACCACTGCCGGCGCCATGCGTCGCCCGCCCGGCGGCAGCTTCGCCCGCAGCACCCGCGCGCCCGCCGCCTCGGCGTCCTGCAGCAGGCCCTCCAGCCGGGCGAGATGGCGGTCGGAGACGATGCTGGTGTAGTCCGGGTTGCCCTCCACGGCCGGGTACATCGTGTTGGCGGCCTGCAGCACGGCGGTGGCGAACGCCTCCACATGGTCCTGCGGCACGAGCGCATAGTCGGGCGCGATGCAGGTTTGCCCGGCGCTGAACAGCTTGCCCACCGCGATGGTCCGCGCGGCGCGTGCCGGGTCGAAGTCGGGGCAGACCAGCGCGGGAGACTTGCCGCCGAGCTCGAGCGTGACCGGCGTGAGCGTCTCGGCGGCCGCGCGCGCCACCTTGCGTCCGACGGTGGTGGACCCGGTGAACAGCAGGTGGTCGAGCGGCAACCCACACAGCGCCTCCCCGATGGCGGGGCCGCCGGTGACGACGGTGAGATACGCCGGGTCGACCGCTTCGGCCACCAGGCGCGCGAACAGGCGGGAGAAGCGCGGCACCAGCTCGGACAGCTTGACGATCACGCGGTTGCCGGCGGCGATGGCGCCCACCAGCGGGCCCATGGTCAGCAGCAGCGGGTAGTTCCACGGCGAGACGATGGCGACGCAGCCGAGCGGTTGCCACTGCACGAAGGCGCGGCCGGGCCAGAACCCGGCGTTGACCCGGCGGCGCTCCGGCTGCATCCAGCGGCGCAGGTTGGTGCGGGCGAAGCGGATGGCGCCCAGCGAGGGCACCACTTCGGCGATCATCGTCTCCGGCGTCGCGCGATGGCCGAAATCGGCCGCGATCGCCTCGGCCAACGCGTCCCGATGGGTGCGCACCAGCCGGTCCAGCGCGGCCAGCACGGCCAGGCGCTGCTCGGCCGAAATCGTGCCATCCCGCCGCGCGGCGCTGCGCTGCAGGTTGAGCAGGCGGGCGGGCGCCTCGGTGTCGTCCTCGGCGGGCGCAAGCAGCGCGGTGTTCATGGCGGTGGTCTCGGTGGAATGGGTCTATAGCTGGGCGCAGGGAAGCACGGAGCCAAGCCATGATCGAGTTGCACAGTTTCAACACCCCGAACGGGCGCAAGATCAGCGTGGCGCTAGAGGAGATGGGGCTGCCCTACAGCGTGCACGTGGTGGACATCACCAAGGGCGAACAGCAGGCGCCGGAGTTCCTGCGCATCAGCCCGAACAACAAGATTCCCGCCATCGTGGACACCGACGGGCCCGGCGGCGCGCCGATCAGCGTGTTCGAGAGCGGCGCCATTCTGCTCTACTTGGGCGAGAAGACCGGCCAGTTCCTCCCCACCGGGCTGCGCGAGCGGATCCCCGTGCTGGAGTGGCTGATGTGGCAGATGGGCGGGTTCGGCCCGATGCCTGGCCAGGTGCACCATTTCCTGACGGTGACCGACCCGGCGGCGCGCGACTACGGCGTGGAGCGCTATTCGGCGGAGACCAGGCGGCTGTACGGCGTGCTGGACCGTCGCCTGGCCGAGGTGGAGTATGTCGCCGGGGCGCTCTCGGTGGCGGATTTCGCCATCCTGGGCTGGGCCTGGCGGCATGAGCGGCATCAGGTGGACCTAGCCGGGTTCCCGAGCGTGCAACGCTGGTTCAACGCATTGATGGCGCGCCCGGGCGTGACCAAGGGCTTCTCAGTACCACTGAGCCGCGGCTAGACCAAGACCGGCTCAGATAGAGTCGCCGGTCATGGTCTAGCTCTTTGTTTTAGCGAGCATGTTTACCGATCAAGTGACTTCACTTGATGCGGTCATGCTCTAGGCGTTGATTGGCTGGCGCATGCGGCGGGCGAGGTTCTCGCCGATCATCACGCAGGTGAAGTGCAGGTTGGCGCGGCAGTCCGCCGGCATGATCGAGGCGTCCGCCACGCGCAGCCCGGTGACGCCGCGCACGCACAAATCAGGGTCGACCACGCCGCGCGGGTCCTCGTAGGCAGTCATGCGGCAGGTGCCGGCGGCGTGCTGGATGTCGGCGCACTCGGCCAGCATCACGGCATCCAGCTCGGCGGCAGGCAGGGCGGCGGCGGCGGCGGGCGTGAGCGCGGTCTCGCCGAAGCGGATGGCCTCGCATAGGGTGGCGAGGGCGGGCTGGGCGGTCAGCGCGGCGAGGCGGCGGACGGCGTCACGCATGCGGACGCAGTCGCGCTCGTCGGACAGCATGTTCTCCTCGATCACCGGGTCGGCGCCGGGGTCGGGCGAGGTGAAGTGCAGCTCGCCGCGGGAGAACGCATTGTACAACCCGGCGCCGACCGCGCCCTCGCCGGCCGGAGCAGTGGCGCCGGGAATGGGCAGGCCGCGATGGTTGTAGGCGATCAGGATCATGTCCCGCGTGCCGCCGCCGGCCAGGCCGCTGCTGTAGGTGGCGCAACAATTGGTGTGGCGCGCGTCGAGGCTGGTGGCGCGGTGCGGCGGCGCAAGCTGCAGGGTGGCGCGCAGCACGGGATGGTCCATCAGGTTGCGGCCGACATGCGGCAGGTCGTGCAGCACGGGCACGCCAAGCCGGGCCAGCGTGCCCGCCGGGCCGAGGCCGGAGCGGACCAGGATGGCCGGGCTGTGGATGGCGCCGGCGCAGAGCACCACCTGGCTGGCCGCGACGGCCTCAGGCGGCGACCCGGCGAAGCTCACCAGTACCCCGGCGGCGCGGCGGCCGTCGAATAGGACGCGGTGCACCACGGCGCCACCACGGATGTCGAGGTTGGGCCGGCCGCGGGCGGGCTCGAGGTAGGCGTCGTTGGTGGTGACGCGCTGGCCGTGGCGCAGGTTGATCGGGTTGCAGGTGACGCCCTCGCCCACGGGCGCGTTCAGGTCGGGGTGCCAGGGGTAGCCCAGCGCCAGGGCGGCGTCGCGAAAGCCGCGGTCCACCGCGCCCCATTGCGCTTCGGGCATGCGGTAGACCGGCAACGGGCCGCCGGGATGGGTCTCGTCGTCCTCGATGGCGTCGAACAGCGGCATCACCTCCGCGGCGGACCAGCCTTCGCAGCCGGCTTCGGCCCAGCCGTCGAACGCTTCCGGGACGCCGCGGATGGCGATCTGGGCGTTGACCGCCGAGCTGCCGCCCATGGCCCGGCCGCGCCAGTAGAAGCGCGGCTGCTGCGCGGCGGTGCGGCGGGCCAGCAAGGTGGGCCATTGCCAGGCGGCCTGGTGCGCCGGGTCGTTCATAAACGGGATGATGTTGGGGCTGCGCAGGGCGTGCGGGGCGTCCGCGCTGCGCCAATCCGGTCCGGCCTCGAGCAGCAGCACGCGGCGATGCGGGTCTTCCGACAGGCGGGCGGCCAGCGGCGCACCGGACGAGCCGCCGCCGACCACGATCACGTCGTATTGCGCGGGGTCCTGGGTCATGACAGCTCTCCAAGCCGGATGCAGGCCGCGCGGTGGCTGGGTTCGCGCTCGTCCGGCGGCGGCACGGTGGCGGCGCAGGCGGGGATGGCGTGCGGGCAGCGGGTGCGGAACACGCAGCCGGAGGGGGGCGCGAGCGGGCTGGGCGGGTCGCCCTGCAACAGGATGCGGCGGCTGGCCGGGCCGGCCGGGTCGAGCGTCGGGCAGGCGGAAAGCAGGGCCTTGGTGTAGGGGTGTAGCGGGCGCGCCAGCACGCGGTCGGCCGGGCCTTGCTCCATCACCCGGCCCAAATAGAGCACGATCACCCGGCTGCACAGCGCGCGCACCACGTGCAGGTCGTGGCTGATGAACAGCAGGCCAACGCCGAGGCGGGCGCGCAAATCGGCGAACAAGGCGAGGATTTGCGCCTGCACCGAGACGTCCAGTGCGGAGACGGCCTCGTCGGCGACCAGGAAGTCCGGCTGGGGAGCGAGCGCTCGGGCGATGGCGACGCGCTGGCGCTGGCCGCCGCTGAACTCGTGCGGGTAGCGGCTGGCTTGGGCGGCGCTGAGGCCGACTTGCTCGAGCAGGCTGGCGACGGTGCTGCTGGCGCTGGGAATGCCATGGATGGCGAGGCCGTCCGCAATCTGGGCGCCTACCCGGCGGCGCGGGTCGAGCGAGGCGAACGGGTCCTGGAACACCAACTGCATGCGGCGCCGGGTGGCGCGCGACGGGCTGCGGGCGACGTCCTCCCCGTCCAGCAACACGCGCCCGGTGGAGGGCGGCAGCAAGCCGAGCAGCAGCCGCCCGATGGTGCTCTTGCCCGACCCGCTCTCCCCCACCAGCCCAACCGCCTCGCCGCGCTCCACGGTGAGCGACACGTCGGTAACGGCTTGCACCGGCCGTCCCCGCCCAAACAGGCTGCGCGCGCCGAACTGCCGCCCCAGCCCTTCCGCGGCGATAAGCGGCGTCATTCTAAGCTCCCTCTCCCGCCTGCGGGAGAGGGTTGGGGTGAGGCCTGCCTTCAATCACTAACGCCATACTGCCCCCATCCCGCCCTCTTCCAGAGGGAGTTTCAAGAGGCGTGGCGAGCTCTTGCCAGCGGCGGCAGCGGGAGGCGCGGTCGGCGGCCACAGTGAGCAGCGCGGGCCGGGCGGCGTCGCAGGCGGGCTCGTGCAGGGGGCAGCGCGGCGCGAAGGCGCAGCCCGGCGGCAGCGCGGCGAGCGCGGGCACCACGCCATCGATGCCCTCGGGCAGCCCACCGTGCTCGGAAGGGGCGCTGCGCAGCAAGGCGGCGGTGTAGGGGTGCAGCGGGCGGGCGAACACGGCTGCGGCGCGGCCCTGCTCCACGATCTCGCCGGCATACATCACCGCCACCCGGTCAGCGAGCCCGGCCACCACGGCCAGGCTGTGGCTGATGAACACCATGCTCATGCCGCGCTCCCGCTTGAACGTGGCGAGCAGCTCCAGCACCTGGGCCTGGATCGTCACGTCCAGCGCGGTGGTGGGCTCGTCGGCGATCAGCAGGCGCGGATCGTTGGCGATTGCCATGGCGATCCCGACGCGCTGGCGCATGCCGCCGGAGAGTTCGTGCGGGAAGGCGCGGGCGCGGCGGGCCGGGTCGGCCAGGCCCACGCTGTGCAGCAGGCCGGCCACGTCGCGCGGGCGGCCAGCGCCCCCATGGGCGCGCATCGCCTCGCCCAGCTGGTTCCCGACGCGGTGGACCGGGTTGAGGCTGCTCAGCGGGTCCTGGAACACCATGGCGGCCTGCTTGCCGCGCAGCCGCCGCAACGTGGCCGCCGGCGCGCGCAGCACCTCGGTGCCGCCGACCCAGACTGCGCCGGATGCTGCGTGGGCGGCGGGCGGCAACAGCCCCATGATGGCGAGCCCGAGCATGGACTTGCCCGAGCCGCTCTCCCCCAACACCGCCAGCGTCTCGCCCGGCTGCACGGTGAGGCTGACGTCGCGCACCGGGTGGATCGGCCCCGCCTCGGTGGCGATCGCGACGGTCAGCCCCTGCACCGCCAGCACCGGGCCGGCGGGCGGCAGCAGTCCGGGCGCGATCAGCTCCAGCAGGTGGCGACGGCGCGGGCTGCGATGCGGGTCGGTGGCGTCGCGCAACTGGTCACACACCCGGTTCAGCGTGAGGATGGTGAGCGAGAGCGCCAGGCAGGGCCACAGCAGCAAGGCGGGGGCCTGCGCCATGGTGGTGCGCCCGGCGGCGATCATCAGCCCCCAGGACGGCGCCGGCGGCACCACGCCGAGGCCCAGGAAGGAAAGCCCGCTTTCCAGCACAACCGCCGAAGACGCCGCCAGCCCGACCTGGACCAGGATGGGCCCGGCGATGTTGGGCAGCACGGTGCGCGCCAGGATGCGCAGCCGACCGGCGCCGAGCACCCGCACCGCCTCCACATAGTCCTGCCCGCGCACCGCCAGCACGCCGCCATAGGCCACGCGAGTGAACCCCGGCAGGTAGACCAGCGCCAGCACCGGGATGAGCGTCGCAGCACCCGGGCCGAGCAGCGTCACCACCAGCAAGGCCAGCAGCAGCGGCGGGAAGCACAGCACGGCGTCCATGCTGCGGATGGCGAAGAACTCGGCCAGCTTGCCCAGAAAGCCGCCCACCAGCCCCAGCACCGTTCCCACCACGCAGGCCAGCGCGGTCGACCCGGCGGCCACCGCGAGCGACACCCGGGCGCCCCAAATCAGGCGGGACAGCACGTCGCGGCCATACTCGTCCTGCCCCAGCCAGTGCGCCCGCGACGGCACGGCCAGGCGGTGCGCCACGTCCATCTTGAGCGGCACGGCGAGCGGCAGCAGCGGCGCCAGCGCGGCCAGCAGCACGATCGTCCCGAGCGCTGCGAACGGCAACCAGTGTGCCGGCCTGCGCATCAGGCGTGGCGCACTTTGGGGTCGAGCGCGGCGTAGAGCAGGTCGGTGAGCAGGTTGAGGGTGACGAACAGCACCGAGATCACCAGCACCACCGCCTGCACCTCCGGGTAGTCGCGCTGGTTCACCGAGTCCACCAGCAAGCCAGACAGGCCCGGATAGTTGAACACGTATTCCACCAGCACCGTGCCGCCGAGCAGGCCGCCCAGGTTCAGCGCCACCACCGTCACCACCGGCATCATCGCGTTGCGCAACACGTGGTGCAGCAGCACGGCGCGGCGGCTGAGGCCCTTGGCGGTGGCGGTGCGCACGTGGTCGCGCCACAGCACGTCCAGCACGGCGGCGCGGGTGATGCGGACCACGGTGGCGGCCAGGCCGGCCGCGATGGTGACGGCCGGCATGGCGAGCAGCACGAAGTGGCGGCCCGGCGCCTGCGCGAGCGGCACGTAGCCGCCCGCCGGCAGCCAGTGCAGCCATTGCGCGAACACGAACACCAGCAGCGTGCCGAGCACGAACACCGGCACGGCCAGGCCCAGCGCCGCCAGGCCGGAAAGGGCCGCATCCAGCCAGCCGCCCTGGCGCAGCGCCGCCAGCAGGCCGAGCGGCAACCCGGCGGCCAGCGCGACCACGGCGGCGGCGGCGATCAGTTCCAGCGTGCGGGGCAGCCGGGTGGCGATCTCGGGCCAGATCGGGCTGCCATCCTGCAGGCTCTGGCCCAGGTCACCATGCAGCACCTGGCCGAGGCTGCCGAGATATTGCGCGAGTAGCGGGCGGTCGAGGCCCAACTGGTCACGCAGTTGCGCCACCGACGCCGGGTCGGGCGCGCTGCCGCCCTGGGACAGCAGCAGCTCCGCCGGGTCACCGGGCACCAGGTGGATGGCCATGAAGATCACCGTGGCGACGACCCAGATCAGCAGGGCGGCGATGCCGATGCGGCGCAGGACCCAGCCCATGCGTCAGGCGAGGCTGGTGTCTTCGAGGGTGGCGCCGGAGAAGAAGGTGAGCGCGCCAGGCATGTTGGTGAACCCCGTCACGTTGCGTGTCATGGCGTAGCCCTGCGAACGCCATGCCAGGAAGCTGGCCGGGACCTGCGCCACGGCCAGACGCTGCACGTCGTCGTAGATGGCGCGGCGCTTGGCCGGGTCGAACTCCGCGCGGCCGGCGGCGAACAGCCCCTCTAGCTCGGGCAGGCGCAGGTCGTAGGAGCGGGCCATGCTGGCGCCGAGCGAGGAGTCGAGCAGCGGGGCCAAGCCGTCCGGGTCGTTGCCGTCGGTGGTGGTGCCGCCGACGGCGAACTCGTATTGTCCGCGGTTGCCGAGCGCCACGCGGGTGGCCCAGTCGGGCAAGGCGAGCTGCGCCTGGATGCCGATGTCGGCCAGATGCTGCTGCATCAGCACCGCGGTGTCCTTGTGCATGCCGTATTGCGCGGTGGCGAGCAGGGTGCAGGCGAAGCCCTCGCCCTTGCCGGCCGCGCTCAGCAACTGCTTGGCGCGGTCCAGGTCGTAGTGCCAGGCATGCGCCAGTCCGTCGTTGTAGAACGGGCTCTGCGGCAGGATCGGCAGTCCCTCGAGGGCGGCGCCGCGGCCGAAGAACACCGACTTCACGATCTCGTCGCGCCGGATCGCCAGCGACACCGCCAGGCGCACGCGCGGGTCGGTGAACGGGCCGGTGGCGCCGTTGAAGGTCACGTACATCACCGGGCCGTCGACGGTCTCGAGCTTGAGCTTTGGGTCGGCCTCGATGCCGGCCATGCTTTGCCAGGGCACGTATTCGATCAGGTCCACGTCGCCGGCCTGCAGGGCAGCGACGCGGGCGGTCTCGTCGGCATAGACGATCACGTCGACGCCCGGCAGCTTGGGCAGGCCGGGGCGGTAGAACTTGTCCCAGGGCGCGAGCGTGATGGAGACGCCGCGGTCCTGCGCGGCGATCACGAACGGGCCGCAACCGACCGGCGCGCTGCCGCTGCCCTGGGCCACGATCGGCATTTCGTAGGCCGCCAGCCAGAGCGGCAGCGTGACGGTCGGCTGCTTCATGATGATGCGCACGGTGCGGGCGTCCGGCGTTTCCACCCGGTCGATGCCCTGCATCTGGCCGCGCATGTAGGCGATGGAGTGCTCGGCGGCGACCTGCTGCAGGCTCCATTGCACGTCGGCCGCGGTCACCGGGTTGCCGTTGTGGAACTGGGCCTCGCGCAGGTGGAAGCGCCAGCCGGCGTCTCCGTCGCGCTCCCAGTGCTCGGCCAGCTCGCCCTGCAGGTTACCCGCCGGGTCGTAGGAGGTGAGCCCGCGATGGGTGAGCAGGGTGATGGTGGCGGCGGCGGTGCCGGCCTGCACCCAGGGCATGAAGGAGGGCGGGTAGGAGCTGAGGCCAAAGCGGAGCCGCTTGCTGGCATCCGCGGCATAGGCCGGCCCGCGCAGGAACGGCAGCGCGCCAGCAGCCAGAGACGTTGTAAGCGCGCGGCGGGTTAGGGCCATGGTGTCACCTCGCTGCCTGTGGGTAGACCTGGCTCGCCTGCTCCGGTGACAGCACGCCCTCGGCCAGGTCGCGCTGCACCGCCGCGGGCGCGCGCTGGGCGGGCGGGCCGTAGCCGCCGGCGCCGGGGGTCACGATCTCCACCGTCTGGCCCGGCTGCAACACCCCGCTGCCGCCCACGAACGGCGCCACGCCCGGGCCGTAGCCGAAGCGGCCGCTGCCCCCCGGCAAGCCGCCCTGCAGCCCCCAGGGTTGCGACAGCAGCCGCGAACCCTGTATGCGCAGCCGGGACGGCGCCTCGGCCCGGTAGACCCGGCGCAGCCCCATGCCGCCACGCTGCTGCCCGGCGCCGCCCGAACCGTCCACCAGCTCGTAGCGCAGCACGGTGAGTGGATACTCGATCTCGAGCGCCTCCACCGGCAGGTTGCTGGTGTTGGTCATGTGCACGTGCACGCCGTCCAGCCCGTCCCGTCCCTGGCGCGCGCCGAAGCCGCCGCCGATGGTCTCGAGGTAGATCCAGGCGGCGCCGTCCGGCTGGGTGCCGATGAAGCTGGCCACCGCCACCGAGCCGTTATGCGCCGCCGACACCCGCTCCGGCACTGCCTGGGCCAAGGCGCCGTGGATCAGGTCCACCACGCGCTGGCAGGCACCGATGCGCCCGTTCACCGCCGCCGGATGGCTGCAGCTCACCAGCGACCCGGCGCGCGCGGTGACGTGCAGCGGGCGGGCGAGGCCGGCATTGGGCAGCACGGTCGGGTCCACCACGGCCTTTACGGCGTAGTACACCGTGGAGAGCAGCGCGGTGTGCACCATGTTGAGCCCGGCGCGCACCTGGTCGGGCGCGTCGAAATGCAGCCGCATCTCGTTTCCTGCCACCTGGATCGCGCAGGACATCGCCAGCTCGCCCTCGATCTCCGGGTCGTCGAACACGTCCTCGAAGCGGTAGTGGCCGTCTGGGATGGCGGCGATGCCAGCGCGCATCTTGCGTTCGGCATAGTCGAGCAGCGCGTCCCCGGCTTCCATCACGGTGGCGCTGCCATATTTGCGGCACAGCGCCTGCAGCCGCTCCACGCCGAGGCGGTTGGCCGCCATCTGCGCCCGCAAGTCGGACAGGCGTTCGCGCGGCACCTGGCAGTTCAGCAGGATCAGCTCCTGCACGTCGGCCTGCAGCTCGCCCGCGCGATACAGCCGCACCGGCGGGATGCGCAGCCCCTCCTGGTAGATGTGGGCATGGCCGCGGTCGGCGAAGTCGGCGTGGTGCGCGGTGTTGACCGCCCAGGCCACCATGGCGCCATCCACGAAGATCGGCTCGGCCAGCACGATGTCGGGCAGGTGGGTGCCGCCGCCCTCGTAGGCGTCGTTGCCCACGAACACGTCGCCCGGCCGCATCGCCGCCACCGGATGGCGCTGCATGATGTGCGGGATGATGCCGATGAAGGAGCCGAGATGCATCGGGATGTGCTCGGCCTGGCACAGCGTGTCGCCAGCGGTGTTGAACAGCGCGGTGGAACAGTCCCGCCGCTCCTTGATGTTGGTGGAGTAGCTCGCCCGCACCAGCGCCTCGCCCATCTCCTCGGTGATCGAGGAGAGCGCGCTGCCGATGATCTCGACGGTGATCGGGTCGATGCCCGCGGCAGGCGTGGCGGTCATCAGGCGAACTCCAGGATGAGGTTCAGGTGCGGCTCGACGCGAGCGGTCATGCCGGGCAGCACCAGGGTGGTGGCGTCCATCTGCTCCACGATGGCCGGGCCGGTGAAGCGGTTGCCGGCGCGCAGGCGGTCGCGGTCATACACCGGGCAGGCGACGAACCCGCCGGCTTCCGGCAGCCACACGTCGCGGGTGGCTGCGATGGCGGCCGTGGCGTCGGGGCCCGCCTCGTCCTGCGGCGGGAAGGCGGCCTTGCGCACCAGCCCGGTCGCCTCGATGCGGGAGGTGACGAGCTGCACCGCTTCGCCCGCGGCCACGAAGCCGTACATGCGGCGATGGGCGGCGGCGAACCCCTCGGCCAGGCTGTCGAGCGAGGCCTGCGTCACCGGGCCGGCCGGCACGCTCACCGGCAGCTCGTAGTTTTGCCCGGCATAGCGCATGTCCACCGTGCGGGTGAGCTGGCGCTCGCCGACCGCCTCGGCGTCGAACCAGGCCTCGGCTTGGGCGCGCAGGCCGGCGAAGGCGTCCTCCAGCACGGCCGCGGCGGGCGGGGCGAGCGTGGTGAGCCGGGTGGTGGCGAAGTCCGCGCGCAGGTCGGTCAGCAGCAGGCCCATGGCGCAGAGGATGCCCGGGTTACGCGGCACCAGCACGCGGGCGATGTCGAGCTCGCGGGCCAGCCGGGCGGCATGCAGCGGCCCGGCGCCGCCGAATGCGGCCAGCGTGTAGTCCCGTGGGTCGTAGCCGCGCTGCACGCTCACCACGCGGATGGCGCGCGCCATGTTGGCGGTGACCACGCTGACAATGCCCTGCGCGGTCTGCATCAGCCCCAGACCGAGCCGGTCCGCCAGCCCGGCGATGGCCTCGCGCGCCAGGTCCTGCCGGATCGGCATGCGGCCGCCGAGCAGGTGGGTGGGGTTGAGCGTCTGCAGCACCACGTTGGCGTCGGTGACCGCCGGGCCCGCGCTGGCCGAACCGGCGTCGCCGTGGCCGTAGCACACTGGCCCCGGCATGGCGCCGCAGGATTGCGGGCCGACCTTGAGCAGCCCGCCGCTGTCCACGTAGGCGATCGAGCCGCCACCGGCGCCCACGGTGTGGATGTCCAGCATGGGCGCCTTGATCGGGTAGCCATGCACGGTGGCCTCGTTGGTGAGCCGGCACACGCCGCCCTGCAGCAAGGCGACGTCAGTGCTGGTGCCGCCCATGTCGAAGGTGATGAGGTCGGGCAACCCGGCGACGCGGCCCACCTCCTGCGCGCCCACCACCCCCGTGCTGGGGCCGGACAGCACGGTGCGCACCGGCAGGCGGGCGGCTTGGCCGAAGCCGATCACGCCGCCGTTGGACTGCGTCAAGTGCGGCGCGGTGCGAAGGCCGAGAGCGGTGAGCCGGCCGGCTAGCCGCTCGATGTAGCCTCGCATCACCGGGCCGAGATAGGCGTTGACCACGGCGGTGCTCATCCGCTCGAACTCGCGGAACTCGGGCGCCACCTCGTGGCCGGTGCAGAGGAACACGCCGGGCAGCTCTTCGGCGAGAATGCGGCGCGTGGCCTCCTCGTGCTGCGGGCGCAGGAAGCCGTAGAGGAAGGAGATGGCGACCGCCGCCACACCCGCCGCGCGCAACGCCCGCGCGGCCTGGCGAACGGCGGCTTCGTCGAGCGCGGTCTCCACCGTGCCGTCATGGCGCACCCGCTCCGGCACGCCGAACCGCAGGTCCCGCGCGACCAGGGTCGGCGGTTTCTCCACCATCAGGTCGTAGAGGTCGGGGCGCTTCTGGCGGCCGATCTCGAGCAAGTCGCGAAACCCGTCACTGGTGACCAGCCCGGTCTTGGCGCCGCGATGCTGGATCAGCGCGTTGGTGCCAACGGTGGTGCCATGGCCGAAATACCCCACGGCGGCGGCAGTGGCACCCACCAGGCCGACGCCTTGCTCGACACCCTCCGCGATGCCGCGCGAGGGATCCTCGGGGGTGGAGGGCACTTTCCAGACCGTGATGCGCCCGGTTTCGTCATCGAACAGGCAGATGTCGGTGAAGGTGCCGCCCGAATCCACGCCAACCCGCAAGGCCAATGGGCAATCTCCCGCTTTGGGCTATCGGGTCGGTGTGGGCGGCGTGCTGCTGTAGTCGTAGAAGCCGCGCCCCGCCTTGCGACCGAGCCAGCCGGCCTCGACGTATTTCACCAGCAACGGGCACGGGCGATACTTGCTGTCCGACAACCCCTCGTATAGCACCTGCATGATCGACAGGCAGGTGTCCAACCCGATCAGGTCGCCCAGCTCCAGCGGCCCCATCTTGTGGTTGGCGCCGAGCTTTAGCGCGATGTCGATGCCCGTGACAGTGCCCACGCCCTCGTAGAGCGCATAGACCGCCTCGTTGATCATCGGCACCAGGATGCGGTTCACGATGAACGCCGGGTAGTCCTCCGACACGGCGATGGTCTTGTCGAGCCGCTGCGCCAACGTCGCCACCGCCTGGAACGTGGCCTGCGACGTGGCGATGCCGCGGATGACCTCCACCAGGTTCATCACCGGCACCGGGTTCATGAAGTGCATGCCGATGAACTGGCCGGGCCGGTCGGTGGTGGCGCCGAGCCGGGTGATCGAGATCGAGGAGGTGTTGCTCGCCACCAGGCAGGCCGGCGACAGATGCGGCGTCAACCCGCGGAAGATCGCCCGCTTGACCTCCTCCTTTTCGGTCGCCGCCTCGATCACCAGGTCGCAGTCGCCGAATGAGAGGTAGTCGGCTGCCGTGGTGATGCGCTCCAGCGCCGCCGCCTTGGCCGCTTCGGTCACGCTGCCCTTGGCGACCTGGCGGTCCATGTTCTTGCTGATGTTGGCCACGCCCTTGGCCAGCGCCTCAGCCTTGGCGTCCATCAGCACCACCGGCAGCCCGGCCAACGCACAGACATGGGCGATGCCGCTGCCCATCTGGCCGGCGCCGATCACGCCGACCGTCTCGATCGTCACCGCCGGGTCAGGCATCACGCCCGCTCCAGTTCCGCCTGCAGCTCGGGCAGCGCCTTGAACAGGTCCGCCACCAGGCCGTAATCGGCCACCTGGAAGATCGGCGCGTCCTCATCCTTATTGATGGCCACGATAACCTTGCTGTCCTTCATGCCGGCGAGATGCTGGATAGCGCCCGAGATACCCACCGCCACATAGAGGTCGGGCGCCACGATCTTGCCGGTCTGCCCAACCTGGTAGTCGTTCGGCACGAACCCGGCGTCCACCGCGGCGCGGGAGGCGCCCATCGCGGCCCCCAATTGGTCGGCGATCGGCTCCAGCAGCTTGAAGTTGTCGCCGCTCTGCATGCCGCGGCCGCCCGAGACCACCACGCGCGCCGCCGTCAGCTCCGGCCGTTCGGACTTGGAGAGGTCGGCCGAGACGAACTTGGACAGGGTGGACGCTACGCTCACCGTCACGTCCTCGATGCTGGCGGCACCGCCTTCGAGCGCCACCGGGTCGAACGAGGCGGCGCGCACGGTCAGCACCTTCTTGGCGTCGGCGGAGGCGACCGTGGCCATCGCATTGCCGGCATAGATCGGCCGGATGAAGGTCTGCGCGTCGACCACGCCCGAGATGTCGCTGATCGGCTGCACGTCCAGCAGGGCGGCGGCGCGCGGCATCACGTTCTTGCCGGTCGCGGTGGCCGCGGCCATGAGCTGCTCGTAGCGCGGGGCGAGCGCCACCAGCAGGTCCGCCAGCGGCTCGGCCAGATTATGGGCGAACACCGGGGATTGCGCCTTCAGCACGCAGCTCACCCCCGGGAGCTTGGCCGCCGCCGCGCAGGCCGCCGCCACGTCCGACCCGGCGACCAGCACATGCACCTCGCCCAAATGGCGCGCGGCGGTGATTGCACTGCGGGAGGGCTGCTTGATCTCCGCCCCGTCGAAATCCAGCAAAACCAGCGTTGTCATTTAAATCACCTTGGCTTCGGTCTTCAACTTGGCGACCAGCTCCTCGACCGAACCGACCTTCTGCCCCGCCTGCCGCCGCGGCGGCTCCGCCACGCTCACGATGCGCAACCGCGGCGCCGGGTCGACGCCGAGCGCGTCGGGCTTGATCGTCTCAATCGGCTTCTTGCGCGCCTTCATGATGTTCGGCAGCGAGGCGTAGCGCGGCTCGTTCAGCCGCAGGTCGGCCGTGATCACCGCGGGCAGGCTCAGCTCCACCGTCTCGAGCCCGCCATCCACCTCGCGCGTCACCACCGCACTCTGGCCCGAAAGCTCCACCTTGGACGCGAACGTGCCCTGCGACCAGCCGAGCAGGGCGGCCAGCATCTGGCCGGTGGCGTTCATGTCGTCGTCGATCGCCTGCTTGCCCATCAGCACCAGTCCGGGCGACTCGCGCTGCACCAGCGCGCGCAACAGCTTGGCCACCGCCAGCGGCTGCAGCTCTACGTCGGTCTCGACCAGGATACCGCGGTCGATCCCCATCGCGAGCGCCGTGCGGATGGTCTCGGTGCAGGCCGCAACCCCCATCGACACGGCCACCGTCTCGGTCGCGATGCCGCGTTCCTTGAGCCGGATCGCCTCTTCCACTGCAATCTCGTCGAACGGGTTCATCGACATCTTCAGCCCGGCGATGTCCACGCCCGAGCCATCCGATTTCACCCGGATCTTGGCGTTGTAGTCGACCACCCGCTTGACTGGGACTAGAATCTTCATAGTCGTTCCGGACTTCCTACGGGCTGAGACGAGCTGACAACGCGGGGGACGCGGCCAGGGATGCCGCCAAAAGCAGCCCGGTGCCGCGCCGCGCGCAAACGATCGCAAGCTTAGAAGCCGCTCCGGACCAGGTCAAACGAGGCGCCCAATGCCCGTCACGCCCCGCAGCCGGCTAGCTCCGCAATAAATGGAGCAGCAACACGAACAAAACCAGCGTGCCAGCCTGCAGCAGCACCCGCCACTGCATCAGCTTGTTGGACCGCCGAGGGTCCCCCCCGCCGCGGGCAAGCCCGATCAGCCCGGCGAACAGCACGCCGAGCGTGGCCAGCATCAGCCCCACCACCAGCACGATCAACACAATCTTCATGCTGTTCATCTAGGCTTGGCGGGCGGAATGTGCAGCCCGCCCGCAGCCGTCCGGTTGACACGCCGCCGCCCGGGCAGGACGAGAAGCAGCATGCGATTTATATGTCTGGTCTTCCTTGCCCTTGCCAGCCTCGCCGGGCGCCCCGCCGCGGCCGCCGCCCCGCCGCAGCCAGAAGCCGCGGCAACGCTCACCCCTGCCCAGGCCCAGGCCGTGCTGGACGTGTTGCAGGACGACAAGAAGCGCACCCAGTTCGAGGCCGTGCTGCAAAGCATGATCCGCGCCGCGCCCACGGTGGCGCCGCATTCCGTGACGTCCCTCGCCTCCAACAGCGTGGGCGCCGAGCTGCTGGTGCAGGGCGAGAGCTGGGCCGAGAGCAGCGCCCGCCAGCTCCGCAGCGCCGTCACCGCGGTGGGCGGGCTGGCGCAGGTTTGGACCTGGCTCGCCACCACCGTGCAGAGCCCGGACGCGCTGGCCACCCTCGCCGGCTCGCTGTGGAAACTCGCCGTCATCCTCGCCGTGTCGCTGGCGGCGGAGTGGGCGGTGATCCGGCTGCTCGCAAGCTTCCGCCGCATCCTGGTCGGCCGCGTCCCGTTCGACCCGGCGACCCCGGAGCCCGAGGCTGAGGCGCCCGGCGCCGAAACGCCGCCGGGTCAGCCCGAGGCGCCGCCGGGCCAGCACCGCCGCCTGAGCGTGGCCTGGCGCATGCTGCGGCGGCTGCCCTTCGTCCTGCTGGCCCTGCTGCTCGACCTGGTGCCCATCGCCGCGTTCGCCGCGCTGGGCAATGCCCTGCTGGCCCTCCCGCTCGGCATCACCGCCAACGACCGGCTGGTCGTGGTGGCCGTGGTGGGCGCCTACGTCGTGTGCCGGGTCGTGCTGTGCCTCACCCGCGCCATCGTCGCACCCGACCATCCCAGCATGCGCCTGGTGCGCTGCACCGATGACACCGCCAGCTACGTGTTCCGCTGGGTCCGCCGCATCAGCACGGTGGCGGTCGCGGGCTATGCCGTGGCCGAGGTGGCGCTGCTGTTTGGCCTGTCGCGCCCGGCGCACGACGTGCTGATCAAGCTGGTCGCCCTCGCGGTGCACCTCATGCTGGTGGTCGTCGTGCTGCAGGTGCGCCATGGGGTGGAGGCCCGGCTGCGGCCCCGCAAGCACGCGACCGGGGTGATCGCCAGCCTGCAATACCAGTTCGCGCATCGCTGGCACCACATCGCCATCTTCTACAACATCGCGCTCTGGCTGGTGGTCGCCGCCGAAATCCGCGACGGCTATGTCCGCCTGCTGCACTTCTTCCTCGTCACCACCGGCACGTTGCTGGTCGCGCGGCTGGTCGCCATCGTCGTGCTTGGCGCGCTGGACCGGGCGCTGCGCACCGAAGCCGACGGTGTCAGCGAAAAGCCCTCGCTCGAGCAACGCATCATCCAATACTATCCGCTCATCCGCGCCAGCCTGGTCGCGCTGATCATGGCCACCACCGCGATCGGCCTGCTCGAGGTGTGGGGCTTCAGCCCGCTCACCTGGTTCACGGTGGGCAAGCTAGGGGCGCGGCTGGTCAGCGCGGTGCTGACCTCGGGGCTGACGGTGGTGATCGCCGTCGTGGTTTGGGAGGTCGTCAACGCCAGCGTGGAGAGCAAGGTGACGGCCCTGGCACGCGCCGCCCAAACCGCGCGCGCCGCCCGCCTGCGCACCCTGCTCCCGATGTTGCGCACCACCTTGGCGGTCGCGCTGGTGATCATGGCCGGGCTGATCGTGCTGAGCCAAATCGGCGTCAACATCGCCCCCCTGCTGGCCGGCGCCGGCGTGCTGGGCGTGGCGATCGGCTTCGGCAGCCAAAAACTGGTGCAGGACCTCATCACTGGCCTGTTCCTACTGCTCGAGAACACCATGCAGGTGGGCGACGTGGTCACGCTCGCGAGCCTCACCGGCACGGTGGAATACCTCTCCATCCGCACCATCCGGCTGCGCGCGCTGGACGGCTCGATGCACATCATCCCGTTCTCCTCCGTCACCACCGTCACCAACCAGACGCGGGACTTTTCCTACGCCTTGGTCGACCTGCCGATTGGGCTGGACGAGGAGCCCGACCGCGTGGCGGAGCTGCTGAGCGAGCTGGTACGCACGATGCGGCGCGAGCCGCGCTGGGAGCAGTCGATCACGGCCGACCTCGAGGTGATGGGCGTGTACGCCTTCACCGACACGAACTGGACCATGCGCGTCCGCATCCGTACGCTGCCGTCGCAGCGCTGGGCGGTGAACCGGGAGTTCAACCGCCGGGTGAAATACTGCTTCGACCAAAACGCGGTGCAAAGCCCGATCACCTCCTATAGGGTACAGGGCTGGCTGCCACCCGGCTCGGAGCGCGCCATTCCGAAGCCGCCGCCCGCCCCAGCTTTGCCCACCCCGCCGCCCGCGCTCGCGCCGGCCCCCCTGCAGGACGCCGCCCAATGACCGACCCGGTTGCCGACCGCCCCACCATCGCGAGCCTCATCGCGCGCGACGGCTTCGCCTTCGTGCATGACGCCGAGATGCGCGGCGTGCTCGAGGCCGCCGGCTTGGCGGAGTGGGACGCGTTTGCCGCGAGCTGGGACGATCTCGGCCTGGACACCTACATGGCCGATGGCGGCCGCTACCGCCGCCGCCGCCATGGCGTGTTCACCGCTAAGGCCGGCGAGATCACTCGGCTGCCGGCCCGGCCGCATTACCAGAGCCGCGACTACAACCTGCTCAATGGCGGCGTGGAGCGCTGGTTCGAGCCGGTGACCGAGGCGGTCGAGCGCATGCCCGCCTTCATCGCCATCCTGCGCACCTGCCAGCGCGTGTTCGATGCCCTGGCACCCGGCGTGGCGGAATGGGAGGCCGAGGTGCATCAATTCCGCATCGAGGCCCAAGCCGGCCGCGCCGGGCGCCCCACCCCGGAGGGCATGCACCGCGACGGCGTCGACTGGGTGCTGGTGCTGATGGTGCGGCGGGAGAACGTGGCCAGCGGCGAGACCACGATCCACGATGCCGACCGTCAATTGCTCGGCTCCTTCACCCTCACGCGCCCGATGGATGCCGCCTGGGTGGACGATCGCCGGGTGTTCCACGGCGTCACCCCCGTCGAGCCCCGCGCGGCCGACCGCCCCGCCTTCCGCGACGTGCTGGTGGTGACGTTCAAGCAGGCCGGCCGATTGGGTCAGCCGGACTAACCTTGTGTTAACCTCCCGAGCGCACACTCGCCTTGTCCATCATCGAGCAGCGCGAGGCGTGCATGTCGGGTTTAGCTTTCCAAATGCCCGACGTGGCAGGTGCCGAGCGGGATGCCGCAACCGTGCGGCCGTCGCGCCAGGGCCGGGCCGAGGCGGCGCGCGAATACCAGTTTGACCGCGTGACCAGGCTGGGGCGGGGCCAAGCCAAGCCGGTGTTTGCCGTCGTGCACAGCAACGGCGCCTTCTTCCCGCTTGGCCAGCGCCTGGGCAGCACCCACCGCTTTCTCGCGTTGCAAGCGGCGGACCGTCGCAGCGGCGGCAGCCTTCCCGCCACGGTGGCCGAGATCGCCGCAGGCTACGTCCGCCAATTGCTGGCCGAGGAGCCGTCCGGCCCCTACGTGCTACTCGGCTGGTGCCATGCCGGCGTGGTGGCCTACGAGGCCGCCCAGCTCCTCCGGGCAGCCGGGCACACCGTCGCCGGGTTGGTGCTGGTGGACACGTGGAACCCGGCCTACCCCGCCAGCATGGGCCCGGTGCGCCGCTGGCTGACGGAGCGGAGCTACGGCCTGCAGGTGGTGATGAGCGATTTCGTCCGCGTGGCGCGCGGCGAGATGTCGCTGCACACCTGCCTGCGCCAGCGAAACCTGGCGAGCCGCCTGCTCGGCCCGATGCGGACCGCCTCCGGGCTGACCGGCAAGGCCGCCGACGCCTATCGCGCCAACAAGGCGTTCGACGAGGAAATCGGCCGCAAGCTCGGCGCCGCCTGTGCGCAGTACCGTCCTTCCGCCTACGCCGGCCACGTCCTGCATGTCCGCTCCGCGACCGAGCCTTGCAGCCTAGGCGTCGACCGCAAGTTCGGCTGGGCCAAGCTGATCGACGCCCAGTACATCGTGCTGCCCGGCGACCACTACACCATCTTCCTCGACCCGGGGGTCATCCAGCTCGGCAACCATGTCGCCCACCTCGCCGGCATCGCCTTGGCCTAACGCCAAATCATACCCAGCGTCAGCCGCTCTGGCGCGTCCGCAGCGTGTAGCCGGCGAGCAGTGCCAAGACCTCGGTCATGCTCTCGAAGCGGCCGACATCCTGACCGTCGCGCGTCCGCCAGACGCTGATGTTGCGACCCTGCCGCACCGCACCCCAAGCCGCCCAACTGCCATCGAGCGGATAGATGCTGGCGAACTCGCCGATGTCCGGCGGATCACCGTCCTGCCGCTTGTAGATGGACAACCGGATGCTGCCGTTGCCCTGCGCCTCCCAGTGCATCAGTTCCAGCCGGTCCTTGGCCGTGAACACGCTGGCCACGATGGGAGGGGACGGGAATGGAATGATCTCAGCACTGCGCCTGGGACGTTGGGCAGCCATAATTTGCTCCGGGACACGAATGAGCGCGGATGTAGAACATGTCGAAGTTCACAGGAACGTGTTTTTTCGCGCGCATGTGTAAAAGATTCATTGTGACGCGGCGCGGCAACAATCAATTGAGACGAACTGCCGTCCGCACCCTGCCCGGCAAGCGTTTGGCAGGACAAGGGCTCGCCGAGGACCGAATTTGCTCAAGCCTCTTCATCGTGCTTGACCGTTTCGTTTCCGATTGGAAAGTATAGGTGGGGGCGATCGCAATGAACCACATCTCCGCTGGCGTCTTGAGTGTCGCCTATCACGACATCGGGCCAGCAACCGGCGTTCCCACAGTGCTGCTGCACGGCTTCCCCTACGACGTCCACAGCTATGACGCCGTGGGCCCGGCGCTCGCCGCAGCGGGCCACCGGGTCATCGTGCCCTACCTGCGCGGCTATGGCGCCACCCGTTTCCTCCACCCAGCGACGCCCCGCTCCGGCGAACAAGCGGTGCTCGGGATGGACCTGTTGGCCCTGCTCGACGCCCTCGCGCTGCCCCAAGCCCTGTTGGCGGGCTATGACTGGGGCGGGCGCGCCGCCTGCGTGGTCGCGGCACTGTGGCCCGAGCGGGTCCGCGGGCTGGTCACCTGCACCGGCTACAACATCCAGGACATCGCCGCCTCGCGCGCCCCCGCCTCGCCCGACCAAGAATACCGCCTCTGGTACTACTATTACCTGCACAGCGAGCGCGGCGCCGCCGGGCTGGCCGCCCACCGCGCCGAGTTCGCCCGTTTGCTCTGGCAGCTCTGGTCGCCAAGCTGGGCCTTCACGGACGCGACCTTCGCCCAGACCGCCGCCGCCTTCGACCACCCGGACTTCGTAGCCGTGGTGCTGCACTCCTACCGCCACCGCTTCGGCCTGGTCCCCGGCGACCCGGCGGCGCTTGCCACCGAGCAGCGCCTGGCCGCCCAGCCCGGCATCCCCGTGCCCACCATCAACCTGCATGGCGGCGACGATGGCGTGCTCCCGGCCGCCGGCTCGCTCGGTGACGGCCAATACTTCACCGGGCGCTACGAGCGGCGCGAGCTGCCCGGCGTCGGCCACAACGTGCCGCAGGAGGCGCCCGACGCGTTCGTGGCCGCGGTGCGCGAACTGGCCCGCTAACCCACCGGCCCGCCTTGCGTTAACACGCCATGGACAAGCCCCAAGCCGCCCTGCTCGCCACCTCCGCCGTGTTGGCCGCCGCCTTGCTCGGCCAGCGCAACGCCCCGAGCCCCAACCATCCGCGCACCCTCGCCTGGTATGCGTCGCTCAAGAAGCCGTCTTACACCCCGCCGGGCCCGGTGTTCGGCGGCGCCTGGGCCGTGCTGTATCCGCTGCTCGGCTGGGCCGGCTACCGCCTGCTCCGCGCCCCCGCCAGCCCGCAGCGCGACCAGGCGGTCACCACGTGGGGCGTCAACGTGGCCGCCATCGCGCTGCACCCGCTGTTCTTCTTCGGGCGCAAGCAGCTTGGCCCGTCCACCGCCCTGCTCACCGCCGAAACCGCCGCCGCGCTCGCTTTGGTCGCCACCGCGTCCCGCGTGGACCCGCTTGTCGCCCTCGGCCAAGTCCCACTGGCGCTCTGGGCCGCCTTTGCCGACCTGCTGAACGAGGAAATCTGGCGCCGAAACAAGCATTCGGGTTGAGCAAGTCGGCAGTCTAGCTCGACCGTCCCGGCACCCGGTGGCGGAAGGCCAGAGCCTCCGCCACGTCCACCCGCCGCACTGCCCGCGACCCGGCCAGGTCGGCGATGGTGCGTGCCACGCGCAGCACCCGGGTGAAGCCGCGCGCCGACAGCCGCAGCTTTTCCGCCGCCGTCTCGGCCAAGCCGCGCGCCTCCTCCTCGAGCTCGATCGCCGCGGCGTCCACCTCCGCGTTCAGCCCGCCGCGCTGCCGCTGCCGGTCCCGCGCCGCCGCCACCCGGCGCGCCACCACCGCGCTTGCCTCGCCCGGGGGCGCGCGGCTCAGCTCGGCCGGGGCGATCGGCTGCACGGCGATCGTCATGTCGATGCGGTCGAGCAAGGGCCCGCTGATCCGGTTGAGGTAGTCCTCGCCACAGCGCGGCGCGCGGCCGCATTCGCGCGACGCGTCGCCCAGATGCCCGCAGCGGCAGGGGTTCATCGCCGCCACCAACTGGAACCGCGCCGGGTAGGTGATGTGCGCGCTCGCCCGCGCCACCGTGGTGCGGCCGGACTCGATCGGCTGGCGCAGCGTCTCCAGTGAAGCGCGGGGAAACTCGGGCAGCTCGTCGAGGAACAGCACGCCGCGATGCGCCAGGCTCACCTCGCCGGGTCGCGCCCGCTGCCCGCCCCCGGTAAGCGCCGCCGGGCTAGCCGAGTGGTGCGGCTCACGATACGGCGGGCGCATCACCAGCCGGCCGCCCTCCAGCATGCCCGCGACGGAATGGATCGTGCTCACCTCGAGCGCCTCGGCGGGGGTGAGGTCCGGCAGGAGCCCGGCGACCCGGCTGGCCAGCATGGACTTGCCCGCGCCCGGCGGCCCGATCAGCAGCAGGTTGTGGCTGCCGGCCGACGCCACCTCGATCGCGCGTTTGGCCGTTTCCATGCCCTTCACCTCGGACAGGTCGGCCTCCCGCGCCCGCGCCACCACCCCGGCCGGCTCCGGCGGGGTCAGCACCTGGCTGCCGCGGAAATGGTTCACCGCGCAAAGCAGGTCGGGCAGCGCCAGTACCTCGATCTGCCCGGCCCAGGCCGCCTCGCCGCCTTGCTGCGCCGGGCAGATCAGCCCCAGCCCGCGCTGCGAGGCGCCGATCGCCGCGGGGAGCACGCCGGCCACCGGGTTCAGCGAGCCGTCCAGCGACAGCTCGCCCAGAGCGGCGAACCCGGCCAGGTCCTCGCGCGGCAGCACGTCCATCGCGGCCAGCACGCAGAGCGCGATCGGCAGGTCGAAATGGCTGCCTTCCTTCAGCAGGTCGGCTGGCGCGAGATTGATCAGCACCCGGCGCGGCGGCAGCGCCAGGCCCATCGCGGTGAGCGCCGCCCGCACCCTCTCGCGCGCCTCGCCCACCGCCTTGTCCGGCAGCCCGACCACGAGAAAGGCCGGCAGCCCGCTCGACACCTGGACCTGCACCTCCACGCCCACCGCCTCGATGCCGGCGAAGGCGAAAGACTGCACTCGGGCCAAGCTCATCCGGCGAACCCGTCGAGAAACTTCTGCAGCAACGCACCCAACATTTCGGTGTTGTAGCCGCCCTCCTGGATGAACGCCGCCGGCAGCGCCAGCCGGCCCACTGCGGCGCCGGCGCGGGCGAACCCGTCCGGCGACACGGCCAGGAAATTCAGCGGCTCGTCACGCGAAGCGTCGAAGCCGAGGCTGACCACCAGGGCGTCGGCGCCGAAGCGGTCTATCGCGCGCAACGCCGCCTCCAGCGCCGCCAGCCAGCCGAAATCGTCGGTGCCCTGCACCAGGGGGAAGTTGCGGTTGAAGCCGAGGCCCACGCCGGTGCCGAGCTCGTCCGCGTGGCCGACATACCAGGGGTAGTAGCCCGCCGGGTCGCCGTGCAGCGAGGTGAACAGCACGTCGTCGCGCTCCCAGAACAGCCCCTGCGTGCCGTTGCCGTGGTGGCTGTCGATGTCCAGCACCGCGACCCGGCGTGCGCCCTTGGCCAGCAGCCGCTCCACCGCCAGCGCCGCATTGTTGAGGTAGCAGTGGCCGCCGGCGCGCGCCGCATAGGCGTGGTGGCCGGGCGGGCGGCACAGCGCGTAGCAGTCGCGGTTCTGCGCCAGCTCGTCGGCCGCGGCCACGGCGCAGGCGGCGGCGGCTGCGATCGCCGGCCAACTGCCCGCCCCAATGGGGCACGCCGCGTCCGCCGAGAACCAGCCGGCTCGCCCCACCACCGAGCTGGGCGGGCCGGCGATGCAGGGCATCATCTCGGGCGCCGGATGCATGTTGGCCACCACTTCGGCGCCCGCGTCCGGCAAGCTCGCCCACTCCGCCGCCGCTCCTTCTAGCCACGCCAGGTAGGTCGCCGAGTGCACCGCCTCCAACGCCGCCCGCTCGGCCGGGGCCGGCACGGTGACGTCGAGCCCGACTGCGTGGCAGCCGGCGAGCAGCGACTCGGCCCGGGCGGGGACCTCGTAATTCTGCCGGACCTGGCCGCGTTGGAGGAAGAACTTGGGGGTGTGCGCGAGCTGTGCCGGGTCCCAGAAAGCCTTCAAGCCGAACGTCCTCCCACTCTCCGCATCGGAGGCCGGACGTTAGTGTGTTTCCGGCCGCCGCGGAACCGCGTAGCGTGGCCGCCATGCGTATGCCTCGCCGCGCCCTGCTGGCTGCCGCCCTGCTCCCGCTCACCGCCCGCGCCAACGAACCACCCCCTGGCGCCACCCTGCTCTGCCTGCTCGAGGCGCCGCCGGCTTCGCTGGTTCCCGGCACCAGCGACAGCCTCGGCACCCGCCTGGTCGGCAGCAACCTCTACCGTGGCCTGACCCGGCTGGACGCGGACGGTACCGCTCAGCCCGACCTTGCCACCTGGACCATGACGCCCGACCGCCTGCGTTACCAGTTCCAGCTCCAGCCCGGCCTGACGTGGCACGACGGCACACCGATCACCGCGGCCGACGTGGTGTTTTCGCTCGACCGGGTGCATCGCCACCGCAACCCGGGCCTCGGCATCGCCCGCTTCGCCGCCATCACCGCCGCCGGCGAGCAGACCGTGGTGATCGAGCTCAACACCCGCTTCGACCTGCCGCGCAGCCTGAACGGGCTCGCCGCCGCCATCGTGCCGCAGCACGTGCACGACGTGGTGCAATGGGGGCTCGACCCAGCGGCAACCACCCCGGTCGGCTGCGGCCCGTTCCGCTACGACGGCTGGTTGCGCCTGGTCCGCATCGGGGCCGGGCCGGTCGGCGCCATCGTGTTCCCCATCGTGCCCAGACTCGCCGACCGGATCACCGCGCGGCAGCGCCACCCGCCCGCGCTGCTGGTGTCGGACCGGGTGGACGGCGCCGCCCTTGCCACCCTGCGCGCCGACGCGACCCTCGCGGTGGAGCCCGCCGACCCGCCGGCCGCGCGGCACTGGGCGCTGCTTTGGCTCAACCCGCAGCGCCCCCCGCTCGACCAGCCGGCGCTGCGGCTCGCGCTGGCCGCCGCGGTGGACCATGACGCGCTGGTGTGGGCGGTGTGGAACGGCTTCGCCAACCCGCCCGCCACCGCCGCCTACAACCCGGCCGCCGCGGCCGCCCAGCTCCAAGCCGCCGGCCTGCGACCCGGCGAGGACGGCATGCGCGCGCAATTCCGCCTGCTGCTCCCGCCCGGCCCCGTCCCCGCCGCCATCGCCGCCGCGCTCACCCGCATGCTGAGCCTGGTCGCGGTGGATCTGGCGCCCGACCCCGCGACCGACGAGGACTGGCAGCGCCGCATGGACACCGCCGACTACGACCTCGCCATCGACCTGCGCGAGCAGCCCGCCCCCAGCGGCGACGTCGCCATCCGCCTGGCCCAACCGCTGCTGGCGGTGGCGCGGGACCGTCGGTTGCAACTGCCGGACGGGGTGTTCGGCGGGCTGGCGAGTGCCACGCTGGCCTGAACGCCGCGCTTGAACCCCGCCCGGTTCCGCTGCAGCCTGCCCGGCGGCAACGGAGCGGCACCAGTGGCACCCCAGACCATGACGGAGCAGCAGCGCGCCTTGGCCGAGTTGGCCCATCGCGTGCTCCCCGCCGGCGGCTTCGGCAACATGGCCACCGATACCGTGATCCGCGAAGGCCGCGGCGGCCGCGTGTGGGACGTGAGCGGCAACGAATACGTCGACTTCCTACTCGGCTCCGGCCCCATGCTGGCCGGCCACGCGCATCCCGAGGTGAACGCGGCCGTGGTCGAGCAAGTGGCGCGCGGCTCTACCTTCTTCGCCAACAACGAGCCCGGCATCCGCCTCGCCGCCGCCATCGTGGAAGCGGTGCCCTGCGCCGAGCAGGTCCGCTTCGCCAGCAGCGGCACCGAGGCGGACGCCTACGCCATGCGCCTGGCCCGTGCGTTCCGCCGCCGCAGCAAGATCCTCAAGTTCGAGGGCGGCTATCACGGCATGAGCGATTGGGGCTTGCTCAGCCTGTGGCCGCACCAGCCCGGCAACTCCGGCCGCCCCGTGCCGGACACGGCGGGCATCCCGGCGAGCCTGCTGGACGAGATGCTGGTGGCACCGTTCAACGACCTCGCCGCCGCCCGCGCGCTGATCCACGCCAACCGCGACGAGCTGGCCGGCGTGATCGTGGAGCCGATGCAGCGCCTGGTGCCGCCGGTGCCGGGCTTCCTCGAAGGCCTGCGCGCGATCACCGCGGAGTACGGCATCGTGCTGATCTTCGACGAGATCGTCACCGGGTTCCGCCTGGCCTATGGCGGCGCGCAGACCTACTACGGCGTCACACCCGACCTCTGCACCCTGGGCAAGGTGATCGGCGGCGGCTTCCCGCTCTCGGCCATCGCCGGCCGCGCCGACATCATGGCCCAGTTCGACCCGGCGAAGGCCGCACCCGGCGGCTACCTGCCGCAAATCGGCACGCTGAGCGGCAACCCGGTCGCGGCCGCCGCCGGCCTGGCCACCCTCGCCCTGCTGCGCCAACCCGGCGCCTATGAGCGGCTGTTCGCCACCGGCCGCGCCGTCTGGGCGGGCCTGGAGGCGGCGTTGCACGGCGCCGGGCTGCAGGCGCTGGTGGTGGGAGAGCCGCCGATGTTCGACGCCGTGTTCACCGCCCGCCCCACCGTCACCGACTATCGAGGCACGGTCGAGGTGGACCGCGCGCTGAGCCGCCGCTTCAACGAGCGCGCCCGCGCCCACGGCGTGTTCAAGAGCGACAACAAGATGTACGTCTCCATCGCCCATGACGCGCGGGACGTGGCCGACACCGCCGCCGCCTTCACCGCCGCCGCGCTGGACGTCGCCCTGGCGCCCGCAGCACCCTCGCCCCCGGAGACCGCATGACCGAACTGACCTGGCTGCCCGCCACGCACCTGGCGGCGATGATCCGGCGCAAGGCGATCTCCCCGGTGGAGCTGATGGACGCCGTGCTGGCTCAGATCGCCGCCTGCGAACCGCGCATCAACGCCTTTGCCGTGCTGCTCGCCGACCAGGCGCGCGAGGGCGCCAAGCAGGCCGAGCGCGCGATCATGGCCGGCGAGGCGACCGGCGTGCTGCACGGCGTGCCCGTCACCTTCAAGGACCTGATGCCGGTGGCGGGCGTGCCGATGGCGAGCGGCTCGCTGATCTACCAGCACAACGTTCCAGCCGAGAGTTCGCCCGCCGTCACCCGAATGCTCGCGGCCGGCGCCATCAACCTGGGCAAGACCACCACGTCGGAGTTCGGCTGGACCGGGGTGAGCCGCAGCCCGCAGACCGGCGAGACGCACAACCCCTGGAAGCACGGCTACAACGCCGGCGCCTCCTCGGCGGGCGCGGGGGCGGCGGCGGCGGCGGGCTACGGCCCGTTGCACCAGGGCAGCGACGGGGCCGGGTCGATCCGCATGCCGGCGCACTTCTGCGGCGTGTTCGGCCTCAAGCCCAGCTTCGGCCGCATCCCGCTGTGGCCGATGAGCCTGGGCGACTTCACCTCGCATAACGGCCCGCTCACCCGCAGCGTGGCCGACTCCGCGCTGATGCTGCAGGTGATGGCCGGGCCGCATCCGTGGGACCACACCTCGCTCGAGTCACCCCCCGCCGACTATCTCGGCCGCCTGCACGAGCCGGTACGCGGGCGCCGCATCGCCTACAGCGCTGACCTCGGCCACGCCCGGGTGGACCCGGAAGTGGCCAGCCTGGTCCGCCGCGCCGCCCAGGACTTGGCCGCCGCCGCCGACGCCGAGCTGGTGGACGTGGCGCTGCCCTGGGGCCCGCTCGGCCCGGAGCTGGCGCGCTTCTTCTGGTCCGGCCACATCTCCCGGCTGCTGCCGCTGCTGCCCGAGTGGGAAAGCCGCATGGACCCGGGCCTGGTCGCCTGCATCCGCGCCAACCAGGGCGCCACGCTGGCGGAGTATCAGACCATGCGGGAGCGTAAATACGCCTACGTGAACCAGATCCATCGCTTCTTCGAGGGGTTCGACCTGCTGCTGACCCCGGCGGTCTCGGTCGCCGCCTTCCCCCTGCCCGCGCTGCAGCCGCCCGACTGGCCGCAGCATCCGTGGGACTGGATGTCGTGGGCGGAGTTCTCCTACCCGTTCAACATGTCCCACAACCCGGCGGCTAGCGTGCCGTGCGGCTTCACCCCGGCGGGGCTGCCGGTGGGCCTGCAGATCGTCGGCCGCCGCCACGACGATCTGGGCGTGCTGCAAGCCTCCGCCCTGTTCGAGGCCGCCCGCCCGTGGGCCGACCGGCGGCCGCACCTGGGCTGACGGCTCCACATTTCTTGCCACGACAGCAGCGCACCGCCCCGTTATACCTGCGCCAGTTGCAACACGGAGCACTTCATGTCCGACGCGAGCGCGCGACACGCCGACCATCCCATCGACAGCCTGTTCCTCGAGCGCTGGTCGCCCCGCGCCTTTTCCGGCGAGGCGATGCCGGAAGCCGAGCTGATGACGCTGTTCGAGGCCGCTCGCTGGGCGCCGTCCTCCTACAACTCGCAGCCTTGGCGTTTCATCTACGCCCGCAGCGGCACGCCGCATTTCGACAAGTTCCTCGACCTGCTGGGCGAGTTCAACCGCTCCTGGGCGAAGACCGCCGCGGTGCTGATCGTGCTGGTGTCCAAGTCCACCATGCTGCCGCCGGGCAAGGACGCGCCCGTGCCGTCGCACAGTCACTCGCTGGACGCCGGCGCCGCCTGGGAAAACCTCGCGTTGCAGGCCACCCGCTCGGGTTGGCACGCCCACGGCATGGTCGGCTTCGACATGGACCGCGCCTTCGCCGAGCTGCACGTGCCGGAGGGCTACCGGGTGGAACAGCTCATCGCCGTCGGCCGCAAGGGTGACAAGTCCATGCTCCCCGAGGCCCTCGCCGCCCGCGAGTCCCCCAACGACCGCATGCCGATCGCCCAGTTCGCCTTCGAAGGCAGCTTCCCAGCCTGAGGACGTCTCCCCCGCTCGCGGGCGGGGGGCGAAGGCACTTCGGCATCTCCCTCTCCCAGAGGGAGAGGGCTTTGTGTCGCGTGACCGACGGCGAAGCGGGCGACGTCACCCCGCGTCGGCCCGCTCATCCCGGCGCTGATACACCCGGTATAGCAACCGCTGCCCCACTCGCCGGAACGGTGCGAACGGATGCCCCGGGAGCTCGCCGCGGAAGATCGGAACCGCATGGTTTGGCGCTCGCCCGGCCACAAGCTCCGCCAGCCGCCGGCCTGCCTGTGCGGAGTAGCTGACGCCGTTGCCGCCATACCCCACGCTGTAGAACAGCGTTGCCGCCGGGTCGGGCTGCACGATGCGCGGCATCATGTCGTGGCTCACATCCACCCAGCCCCACCACAAATAGTCCACCTCGATCCCGCGCAGAGCAGGGAACTTGGCGTGCATCCCCTCCACCAGCCGCTGCAGATGGACCACGTTGTCCGCGTCTGACCCGGTGATGGCGCTGCGGCTGCCGATTTGCAGGCGATTGTCCGGCAGCAGGCGGTAATAATGCCGCAGCACGCGGGTGTCGGTGATCACCTGCCGGGTCTGGAAGCCGGTGGCCGCGATCTCGCTCTCGGTCAGCGGCCGCGTCACTAGCGAGTTGGACAGGATCGGCATCACCCGGCTGCGCAACCGCGGGTGCAGCGCCTGCCCGGTGTAGCCGCCCGTCGCCACCGCCACCGCGCGCGCCCGCACCGTGCCGCCCGGCGTGCGCACGCGCCAATGCGCCCCGTCCTGGGTGATGCGCTCCACCGGGCTGCCGGTGTGCACGCGAACGCCCGCCGCCCGCGCCGCCCGCAGGTAGCCGAAGGCGAGCTTGGCGGGGTGCACCCCGGTGCCGAGCGGCTCGTGCAGGGCGCCGGTCGCCTCCGCGTCGCGCACCCACTCGGCGTCGAGCGTGGCACGGTCGATCATCTTGGTGCCGTAGCCGAACACCCGGTTGCACGTCTCGGACTCAGCCGCCAGCCGCTCGAACGTGCGGCGGCGATGCGCGATGTAGAGGTGGCCGCCGGGTTGTGCATCGCAGGGGAACTCCGCCACCAGGCTGGAGAACAGCTCGAAGCCCTCGCGGATTTCGGCGTGCAGCGCCTTGGCCGTCGCCTCGCCCCAACGCGCCACCCATTGCGACCGGGTCAGCCGCCCCGAAGCGTTCTGCCCCTGCCCGCCATTGCGCGTGCTGCAGCCCCAGGCCACCCGGTTGGCCTCCAGCACGGTCGCCTTGATGCCGAATTCGCGCGCCAGGAACAGGGCGCAGGTGAGCCCGGTAAAGCCCGAGCCGACAATGACGACGTCCGCATCGCAATCCGACCCGACCGGCCCGTCATCCTCCGGTGGCGTGCCGGCGGTGGCGACCCAGTAGGTCGGCGCATAGTCTCGGTTGCGGCCCGGCGTTGCGTCCACCAGCGGATCGTACTTGGGGTCGTAAGGCTGCAGCGGCAGCGAGGGTCGCAGGGCGACGTTCATGCCTCAGGCCGCCTTGGCAACGGCAGGGCTATCCTTGCGGAACGCGCTCTTGCCGACGATCAGCGCGCCGTCGAACTGAAACAGGTCCAGGCCCTCGACCGCGATCCGGGCGCCGTCGGCCCGGGTGCCAGTGAACAACCACTCGGTGACCGCCTCGTCGCCGACGATGCGGCTGCGATGCACGCC
Organism: Acetobacteraceae bacterium; assembly: GCA_965199105.1. Lineage (GTDB taxonomy): Bacteria > Pseudomonadota > Alphaproteobacteria > Acetobacterales > Acetobacteraceae > LMUY01. Next base: position 420,955 of record CBDAQO010000002.1, read on the forward strand.
CCATTGCACGTCCGGCAGGTCGGTCCACACCGCCACGAACGCGGCGCGGATGGCCGCAACACCTTCAAACCGGCGCCCGGTGGGCCCAGGCCCGGCGGCGGCGAAGAAGACGGCTGATGGGACGAAACACGCCATGACCGCATCGGCATCATGGTCGTTGAAGGCGGTGAAAAGACGCTCTAGCGTCGCTAGCCGAGCCGTGTCATGGGTCATCGCGGTCCTTGCATCGGGAACCGCGGTAGCCTGCGCCGCGGCGGGCGCAGGCCCCTAGAGCCAGACGAAGCCGATCGTCAGGCCAGTCGGCGTCCCAGCCTAGGCCGGGACGCCTCCGTGTCAGAGCGGGCGGTTCGTCTGTGTCGCGCCGACGCCCGTCGTGGTGCCGACCGCGGCGTCCTTGGTCACTTCCACGTCTTCGCGGCGAACCGTGTCGCGAACCGTCTCCTCGCGCTCACCCGCCTCGGTGCGGACCACGACTTCCTCGCCAACGCGAGCCGTCTTAGCCACCACCGGCACCTCTTCGCGCTCCACCAGGTCGGTCGTGACCTCGGTGAACGCATCCGGGGACACCGCGTCACCCGTGACCCGGCGGCGGCGCTCGATCATCACCCGCTCGGTGCGCAGGCGGACGCGCTCCTCGACCGGCGTCTCGACCACGTAGCGGCGAATGCGCGTGCGGCCGGTCTCGACGATGCGCTTGCCGACCTGAAGTTCTTCCTCGGCCAACTGAATGACCTGCTCACCCGCCGGGTTTTGCACACCAGTGGTGGCCGTGCCGACGACCGGAGCCGCCGCCACGCCCGTCGTGGCTGCAGTGCTGTAGCCCGCGGTTTGGGTGTGGTCGTCGATGTCGATCGGGTTGAACTGGTCGAGGATGGTGATCACGCGGTCGTGGTCGGCCTCGGGCGCAGTCACGCTCAACACGGTGCCACCCTTGGTGAGCACGTCGTCATACACCTGGTGGTCGGTGGTGCTGCCGGTGTCCTCGCCGAATAGCCAACCCCAGAAGCCGCTCTGATGCGTGCTGCCGGTTGTCGTCGTGGTGCTGGAGTCGTCGGCCCAGCCAGGATGCTGCTGGTCGAACTGATGGATGTCGGTGCGCGGAATGCCGGCTGCTTGCAGCTCGCGAAATGCTGAGCCAGCCTCTTCGGCAGTCTTGTACACGGCAACGATCACGTTACTTGGCATGTGGCCTTCTCCCTTGCGTTGAAACTACCGCCGGGTAAAGCCGCACTGGCCGGGCAAGTTCGATTGCCAAACCAACAAATCGTTCAGAGGCAAACAAATCGCCGGTTCTTTGCCGTCGCTGCCCACGAGCAAGATGCCATGGTAGTCGACCCGCTTGTGTTCCTTGCAACGGCGAAACTAACCTAACACTGTCCTGTGTTAGTCTTCTGCCATTCGCCGACGATCTGCCCCAGCTTGGTCAATCCCACCTCGACCCGTTCCGTCCGAATCGAGGCGAACCCCAACCGCAGACACGCACGGCCTCGCTCCGGCGCGTCGAAAAACACGTCGCCGGGCTCCACCAGCACGCCCTGCGCCGCCGCGCGCACCGCAACCGCCCGCGCCTCCATCCCGGCGGGGCCTTCGACCCAGTAGCTCGCCGCCCCGGGAGCACGCCGCCATGCGCACTCTGGCAGATGCAGCGGCAGCAGCCGGTCCAGCGTCGCCGCCCGCTCCGCCAACACCTGCGACAGCCGCCGCAAATGCGCCCGGTAGTGCCCGAGCGAGATGAACATCGCCATTGCACGCTGGTTGTTGCTGGGCGGGTGGCGCAGCATGATCCGCCGTAGCGCCCGCAGCTCGCGGATGATCGGCGCGGCGGCCACCACGTAGCCAAGCCGCAGGCCCGGCGCCACCACCTTGGACAGGCTGCCGAGATACACCACCCGGCCCTCCTGGTCGGCGCTCTTCAGCGGTGGCACCGCGGCGCCCTCCTGGAACAGGTCGGCGTCGTAATCGTCCTCGATCACCACGATGCCATGCTGCCGCACCGCCGCCAGCATCGCGCGCCGCCGCTCGCCCGACATCACCACCGTCGTCGGGCATTGATGGCCCGGCGTCAGCACCACCACGCCACACGCCGCCAACCCCGCATCCGGCACCGCGCCCTCCGCGTCCACCGCCAGCCAGTGCGGCCGGCCGCCCGCGAGCCGCACCATGTGGCGCGCATCCGGGTAGCCCGGCTCTTCCATCGCCACCGCCATGCCCGGTGCCACCAGGAGCTGGATCGCCAGCGACAGCGCCTGCTGCGCGCCCAGGGTGATCATCACCTCGTCGGCCGCCGCCCACACGCCGCGGCGCGGCAGCACCAGCGCGCGCAACTGCGCCACCAGCTCGGCGTCGTCCTCGTCGATCAGGTCGCCCGCCCAGTCGTTGACGCTCGACACGCTGGAGGCGGTGGCGACGCTCTCTCGCCACGACTGGATCGGGAACAACGCCGGGTCGAACTGGCCGAACAGGAACGGGTAGGGGTAGCTCTGCCAGTCGCGTGGCTTGCTGATCTGGCGCAATCTGGATGGCTGCACGGCGAAGTGCGGCACGAAGGCCACCGCCGGCTGGTCCGCGGCGGCCGTGCGCTCCAGCGGTGCGGCCTCGCCACCGGCCGCCGCCACGAACACGCCGCTGCGCTGCTGCGACAGCAACGTGCCCTCCGCGATCAGGTGCTCGTAGGCCGCGCTGACCGTGTTGCGCGCGATGCCGAGGATGGCGGCCAAGCGGCGGGTGGACGGCAGCCGTTGCCCCGCCGACAGATGCCCGCGCTCGATGGCGAGCGTGAGCAATTGGCGAAGCTGCGCCGGCAGGCCGACCCCGGAGCGGCGCAGTTCTCCAAACAATTGCAGCCAGGCGATGCCGTCCTCATCCGTCGTCACCGCGCCCGCATCCCTCCCATCTCCTCCATGCGTCGAACAAGCGGCGCGATTGTGGCGGCAAACCGGTTGTGCGATGCAACAAGCGCGCCTTGATCCGGCCCGGCGCGCCAACCATTTCCAGTCCGGAGGCCTGCCATGCCGCTCCCGCTGTTTGCCCTTGCCCTCGCATCCTTCGCCATCGGCACCAGCGAGTTCGTCATCATGGGCCTGCTGCCAGACCTGGCGCGGGACCTGCACGTGTCCATCCCTTCCGCCGGCCTGCTGGTTAGCGGCTATGCCATGGGGGTGGTGATCGGCGCCCCGATCGTGGGCATCGCCACCGCGCGCCTGCCACGGCGGGGGGCGCTGCTAGGCCTGATCGGCCTCTATGCCGCCGGCAACCTGCTCTGCGCCATATCACCGGACTATGCGCTGCTGATGGGTGCCCGCGTGCTGACCGCGTTCTGCCATGGCGCCTTCTTCGGCATCGGCTCCGTGGTGGCCGCCGAACTGGTGCCACCGGCGAAGCGGGGCCAGGCCATCGCGCTGCTGTTCAGCGGACTGACGCTGGCCAACGTGCTGGGCGTGCCGGCGGGCACCGCGCTGGGGCAGGTGGCCGGCTGGCGCGCCGCGTTCTGGTGCATCGTGGTGATCGCCGCGCTCGCGACGACCGCCATCGCCTGGGCGCTCCCCAAGCTGCCGGCGCCGCCCGCCACCAGCCTGCTGTCCGAGTTCCGCGTGTTGGGCAAGCCGCAGGTGTTCCTGGCCATGCTGATCAGCGTGCTCTGCTCGGCCAGCCTGTTCAGCGTGTTCACCTACATCGCCCCCATGCTCGAAGGCGTGACCGGGTTGGCCCCACAGGCCGTGAGCCTGCTGCTGCTGCTGTTCGGCGTCGGCATCACGGCGGGCAATTTGTTGGGCGGGCGCTTGGCCGATTGGCGGCTGATGCCGAGCGTGGCCGGCGTGCTGGTCGCCCTCATCCTCACCCTGGCGCTGCTGACCGAAACCGTGCACGCCGCCATCCCGGTGGCGATCACCCTGGTTATCTGGGGCGTGCTCTCGTTTGCGGTCGCCACACCGCTGCAGATGCGGGTGGTCGACTCCGCTCGGGAAGCGCCCAACCTGGTGGCGACGCTGAACCAAGGCGCGTTCAACCTGGGCAACGCCGGCGGCGCCTGGCTCGGCGGACTGGCGATCAACGCCGGCCTGGCCTACCAGGCGCTCCCCTGGCTCGCCGTCGGGCTTACCGCTGCGGCCCTGGCGCTGACCGTGCTGTCGATGACCCGCCCATCGACGCTGCCTGCGACCATCTGACGCGCTCGGCCCATCCTGCGATTCGGAAAGACTAGCTCCGCTGCGCCGTCTGCGGCCCGGTCGGCGGCGGCTGCGGCACGTGGACGTGGCTGCCCTCCTCCAGCGTGGCCGGCGGCGTCAGCACGAGCTCCTCGCCGCCTTGCAGGCCACTGCGCAGCTCGATGCTGGTGCCGAAGTCCCGATAGACCGACACGTCATGCATGTGGATCACGCCGCCATCCCCGACCACCGCCACCCGCAACCCTTGCCCGTTGAACAGCAGCGCCTCCGCCGGGATCACCACGCCAGGTGCCGTGCGTGGCACGCCGATCTTCACCACCACGTAGAGCCCCGGCCGCAACGTCTCGTCGGGGTTCGGCACGTCCACTTCCGACTGCATCGTGCGCGACGACTGGTTCAACGCCACCGCACTGCGGCTCACCGTGCCGTCGAACACCCGCCCTGGCAACTCCTGCACCAGCACCTGCGCTGGCAATCCGTCGTGGATGCCGATCGCGCCCGATTGCGGCACGTCCACCTGCACGCGCAACACGTCGTCCCGGGCGAGTGTGAACAGCACGTTGGTGGCGCCGTTGTTGTCCGCACTCACCAGGTCTCCGGTGTCCGCGCTGCGGCTGATGATCACCCCGTCATAGGGTGCGATGACGTTCTCGTAATTGGTGAGCTGCTCGAGGCGCTTCACGGTGGCGAACTGCGCCGCCAGGTTGGCCTGCGCCACCTGCACCGCCGCCTGTGATGCCGCCAGCGACGCCTGCGACCCGGCCAGCCCCAAGCGGGTGTTGTCGGCGTTCTGCCGGGTCTCCCAGCCGAGATTGGCGAGCGTCGACGTGCGGCTATTGGTCACGTTGCCAAGGTTCACGTTGGAACGAGCCTGGTTCACCTGCGCGTTGGCCTGCAGCAGTGACGCCTGCATCTGCACCAACTGTGCGTTGGCTTGCGCGAGCTGCTGGTCCAGGTCGGGCGCTGCGATCCGCACCAGCAGGTCACCCTTCTTCACCCGGCTGCCGATATCGACCCTGCGCTCGGCGATGTAACCGGTGGCGCGGGCGTAAATGGTGGTGGTGTCGAACGCCGCGATGGTGCCCGGCAGCGTGTAGACCACCGGCGAGTCCTCACGCTTGGCCACCCCAACCTGCACGTCTGGCACGAACTCCTGCGTCTGCCGCTGGGTTTGTGACGCCTCCGCTGCCTGGTCATAATGCGTCCATGCGCCCCAGCCGAGCAGGGCCACCACCACCAGCAGCGCCACCACCAGCGGCTTGCGCGGCACCGGCCCCAGCTCCCGCTTGGCCGGGTCGCCCGCGGGCTTGGCGCTCGATTGGTCGGGCTCAGGCGTCATACGTAGTCCTCCAAGGGCTTGACGGCGCCGCGACGCAGGGTGGCGTAGAGGAAGGGCACGAACAGCAGGGTGGAACACGTTCCCACCGCCACCCCGCCGAGCACGGCGCGCGCCAAGGCGGCGTTCTGCTCGCTCCCGTCACCCAGCCCAAGCGCCATCGGGATCAGACCGACGAACATCGCGCCTGCCGTCATCAGCACGGGACGCAACCGCGTCTCGCCAGCCAGGAACGCCGCCTCCGCCGCGCTGCACCCGGTCTGCTCCCGATGCTCACGGGCGAACGTCACCAGCAGGATGGAGTTCGCCGACGCCACCCCCACGCTCATGATGGCGCCCATCAGCGACGGGATCGACAGCGTGGTCGACGTGATGAACAGGCTGGCACAGATGCCGCAGAAGGCGAGCGGCAATGCCAGCAGCACGACCAGCGGGTCACCCCAGCTCTGGTAGTTGACCGCCATCAGCAGGTAGACCGCGACCAATGCCACCGCCAGCCCGAGCGCGATGTGCGAAAACGCGCTGTTCTTGGACAGGATTTGCCCGCGCAGCGTAATGGTGTTGCCCGGTGAGAGCTGCTTGCGCAGCGTCTGCACGATCTGGTCGATGTCCCCCTCGACCCCGCCGAGCGCCCGCTGCTGCACATTCGCCAGCACGTCGAACGTCGGCCGCGTGTTCTCATGGCTCGCCACCGTCTGCTCCGGCCGCCGCAACAGCGTCGCCACGTTGCCCAGCAGGTTTGGCGCGCTCGCCCCGTTGTTGGACACCAACAGCGGCGTGTCCTCCACGTCCGACAGCGAGTCGGTGCGGTATTCCGGCGTCTGCACCGCCAGCGGATAGGGAATGCCGCTCTTCGGGTCGGTCCAGAAATTCGGCGACACCTGGAAGGAAGACGACAGCGACGTGTTGAGGCTCTGCGCCACCGTCAACTCGGTCAAACCCAGCATCGCCGCGCGCACCCGGTCCACGTTCACAAAGAACTCCGGCGCGTCCACGATCTGCTGCAGATGCACGTCCACCGCCCCGGCGACGCCGCGCACCTGCTTCACCATCTCCTGCGCGATCGCGAGGTTCTTCTGCCGATCCTGACCGGACACCTGGATGTCGATCGGCGCCGCCACGCCGAAGTTCAGCACCTGGGTGATGATATCAGCCGGCTGGAAGTAGAACATCGTGTTCGGGAAGCGCTGGCGCAGCACCACCCGCAACATCTTCTCGAGCCCGAACACCGACGGATGGCCGTCCTTCAGGTTGATCAGGATTTGCCCGTCGTTGAGCGCCACCGTCGAGCCATCGGTGAACGCCAGGTTATAGTTGTTGGCCGGCAGCCCGATATTGTCAAGGATCAGCCCGGCCGACGGCACCGTCTGCCGCACCACCTGTTCCACGCGTTGGAACAGCCGCTCCGTCTCTTCGATGCGCAACCCGGACGGCCCGCGCACATGCAGCGTCATCTGCGGCGCGGCGATTTGCGGGAAATAGTCCTGCCCGATGAACATGAACAAGGTGCCGCCCACCGCGAGCGTGCACCCGGCGACGGCCAGCGTGCCCCAACGATGATGGATGGAGGCGTGCAGCAGCGCCACATAGCCGCCGCGGAACCGCTCGAAGCCCCGCTCGAACCGGGCATGGATGCGTCCAAAGAAGCCCGGCGGCCCCTGGTTGTCCGCGTGCTTGCGCTCGTGCTCGCTCTTCACCAGCACGTCGATCAGCACCGGCACCAGCGTCCGCGACAGGCCATACGAGGCCAGCATGGCGAACACCACCGCCAACGCCTGGGGCTCGAAGATGAACTTGGCCGCGTCGGTCAGGAACAGCACCGAGACGAACGCGCAGCAGATCGACAGCGTCGAGATCAGCGCCGGCTTGGCGATCCCGGCACCGCCCTCCACCACCGCGGTGCGGAACTCGGCCCCCTCCTCCATCAGCCGGTAGGTGTTCTCGATCGCCACCGTCGCGTCGTCCACCAGGATGCCGACCGCCAGCGCCAACCCGCCCAGCGTCATGATGTTGAGCGTCTCGCCGAGCGCGGACAGCACCGCCAGCGAGGTCAGGATCGACAGCGGGATCGATAGCAGCACGATCAGCGTCGAACGCCAGGAGCCAAGGAACAGCAGGATCATCAACCCGGTCAGCCCAGCCGCGATCGCCCCCTCGCGCAGCACGTCGCTGATCGCGCTGGCGACGAACACCGACTGGTCGAACAGCGGCGTGATCGCCAGGTCCTTCGGCGCCGCGGACCGGATCCCCGGCAGCAGCGACTTCACCGTGTTCACCACCGAAAGTGTGGACGCATTGCCGTTCTTTAGGATTTCCAGCAGCACGCCACGGCTGCCGTTGTCGCGCACGATGTTCTGCTGCACCTGGTAGCCATCGCGCACGTAGCCCACGTCCTGCACCAGCACCGGGGCGCCGTTCACCACCTTGATCGGGATGCGGTTTAGCTCGTCCACCGATTTCGGCGTCGCGTTCAGCTCCACTGTATACTGCGTCGAGCCGATCTTGGCCTGCCCGCTCGGCTCCGTCAGGTTCTGCGCCGTGATCGCGTTCACCACGTCGTTCGGCGACAGCCCCAGCCCCTGCAAGGCGTGCAGGTCCAGGTCGACCATCACCTGGCGCTGCTTGCCCCCGAACGGCGCCGGCAGCGTCGCACCCGGCGTCGACGTGATCGCCTGGCGCACCCGGTATTGACCGTAGTCGTAGAGCTGCTGCTCCGACTCCTTGCTCGAGGACAGTGCCAACTGGATCACCGGCACCGCCGAGGCGCTGTAGCGGACCACGATCGGCGGCTGGATGCCGGGCGGTAGCACCGCGCGGATCGAGTTGGTCGAGGCCACGATCTGCGCGATCGCCAGGTCGATCGACACGTCCGGCTGGAAATACACCTTCTCGATCGCCACGCCCTGCAGCGTCTGGCTCTCGATGTTCTTGATGCCGTTCACGTTGTTGGACAGCGAGAACTCGGAATAGGTGGTGACGCGCTGTTCCATCTCGGGCGTGTCGAGCCCGGTGTAGGTCCAAATGATCGACACCACGGGGATGTCGACGTTCGGCAGCACGTCCTTCGGCATCGTGATGATGGCGCCGACCCCGCCCAGCAGGATCAGCAAGGAGAGCACGTAGATCGAAATGCGGAACTTCAGCGCAAACTTGACCAGCTCCATGCCGCTTCCTTTTGCAGAGGCGCAAGCCGCCCTCGCCGGATCGCGTGAGCTCGTCTGCCGCAATGCACAATAGCCCGAAATGATGAACCGAACCGTGATTGCGCCCGCGCTCACGAAGCTGTGCGCCCCAAGCAAGCCTGACCATGGTGCGCGCGCACCGTCCCGGCATGCCGGGGAGCGATGCGGCGCGGGCGCAAACCCGGCGCCCATCCATGCGCTACTGTGGCACGACGCATCGAGGGACCCGACCTATGCCGCCACGCTGGACGCTCGCACTCGCATTGCTCGCTGCCACACCGGTCGCCGCCCAGCCGGCCCCGCCGCTGCTGCCCCCCTTGCAGCAGCCGCCCAGCCAGCAACACCACACCGGCAAAATCATTGACGAGTTGCTCGCCACGCCCGACCTCGCGGCGAGCAAGCAGTTCTACGGCGGCCTGTTCGGCTGGACGTTCCAGGACGTGCAAATCGGCGCCACCACCTATTCGCAAGCGTCCGCCATGGGCCAACCCGTCGCCGGTTTCGTGCAGCGCCCGCTCGCCGGCAACCAGCATAAGCCCGCTTGGCTCACCCTGATTGCCGCGCCGGACGCCGCAGCACTCAGCACCGCGGCCACCCAGCGCGGCGCCAAGCTCCTGTTCGGCCCGCGCGACATCGCGGGCTTGGGCGAAGAGGCCATCCTTGCCGACCCGCAAGGCGCCGTGTTCGGGCTGCTCACCTCCAGAAGCGGCGACCCGGCGGACGCCCTCGCCGCCCCGGACACCTGGATTTGGCACAGCCTGTTCGCTCGCGACCCCGATGCTGACGCTGCCTTCTATCAAGCCTTGTTCAACTATGACGTCTTCGGCCTGCCCGGTGCCGACGAGACCAACCGGTTGATCCTCGCCACCGAGGACTACGCCCGCGCCAGCGTGAACCCCGTGCCGCCGGGTCAACCCGACACCCCCGCCCGCTGGCTCGGCTTCGTCCGCGTGGCAGACGCCGCCGCCGCCGCCGCCCGGGCCAGTTCACTCGGCGGCCACGTCTTGGTGCCGCCGCGGATGGATCGTCAAGGCGGCCAGATCGCCGTGATTGCCGACCCGGTTGGCGCTGCGTTCGGTGTGATGGAGTGGCAAGAGCCAAGCGCGGGAGCCGCCAAGTGATCCGCCGCTGCCTTGCACTGGCCGCCGGGTTGGCGCTGGCCGGGTGCGTCGCCTCGAGCCCTTACGGCTACGATGTCGGCCCGGGCTATTACGGCACCGATTCCGGCGTCTATGGCGGCTTCGGACCCGGCTTTATCGGCCCCTATCACGACTTCGGCCATCCCTATTACGCCGGCGGCGGCCATGGCTGGCATGGCCCGGCGGGAGCCGGCCACATCCCATCCATCCCCGGCGGGGGGCGTGGCGGTGGCTTCCAAGGTAGAGGCAGGGTTGGGGGCGGCGGGTTCCATGGTGGGGGCGGGTTCCACGGTGGGGGCGGAGGACGTGGCCGCTAGCCCACTCCGGGCCGTCTCTCGTACTGTAACGCCCAAACACCCGGACCTTGAATTAAGGATGTCTTGATAGATTCTGGACAGTATGGTTTCGGCGTGGATTGGGGAGGCAGTTTCGATGCGACGCATCTTGTTGACGGCCGCTGTCGGTGCGGGGCTGCTGGCGGTGAACCTGCAGCCGGCAAAAGCCTATGGTGGCGGCTTCCTCTTCGGCACCGTGGCAGGTTTGGCCGTGGGCACGGCAGTTGGCGTTGCCGTTACGCACCCGTACTATCCGTATCCGTATGGATACCCGTATGCCTATCCCTATGCTTACTATCCGGCACCAGTGGTGTATCCGGCTCCGGTCGTGGCAGCGCCCTACCCCTATGCTCCGCCGCCGGGTTACGCTCCGCCCGGCTACGCTCCAACCGGCTACGCGCCACCCGCCTCCACCGGGCGCGCCGCGCCACCGCCGCAAGCCAACTGCGGCCCGGGCCAGTTCTTCAACACCTACACGGGCACCTGCGACCGCCGCTAGCCCGCGTCACCCGCTGCCCGGCACGCCCTCACTCGCCGAGGCAGAGATGGCCGCGCAGCAACGACCTGTGAGTGCGCCGCGATGATCGTCGAGTGGCTGGAGGAGGTCTCCTCCACCATGGATGTCGCTCGACTCCGGGCCGAGCGCGGCGCGGCGGATGGCAGCGTCCTTGCCGCCACTTGCCAGACGGCCGGGCGGGGGCGCAGCGGCCGGCTCTGGCACAGCCCGGCAGGCAACCTCTATGCCACCATCATCCTCCGCCCGACCATCCCACCCAGCCGGGCTGCAGAATTGGGCTTCGTGACCGCCATGGCCATCGCCGAAGCGGTCGACGCCATGGCGGGCCCGCCCACCACGCTGAAATGGCCCAACGACGTGATGCGTGGCGGCGCCAAGCTGTGCGGCATCCTGCTCGAGCGGCTCGGGGACGGTGCCATCCTGGTCGGCATCGGCCTGAACGTCCGCCACGTCCCGCCTGACCTGTCCTATCCCGTCACCAGCCTGGCCGCGGCGGGAGCGGACGTTACGCCCCGCGATGCGCTCGCCGCCATCCTGCCCCGACTGGATGCCGGCCTCGCCGCATGGCAGGCAGCGGGCTTTGCCCCGGTCCTCGCAAGCTGGCGGCAACGCGGCCCGCCGGCCGGCGCCCCGCTCCAGGTTCGTCTGGCCGACCGCACCATTACCGGCGGCTTTGCTGGCCTGGGCCCGGACGGGTGCCTGCTGCTCGACACCCCCTCCGGCCGCCAGCGCCTGCTCGCAGGTGACGTGCTGTTCTGACCCGTCGCTGATTTGTTTGCTTGCACCGCCGGGCCATCGTGTCGAAAACGATGCGATGCTGAAGCTGCGTATCATCCCCTGCCTGGACGTGAAGGACGGCCGCGTCGTCAAGGGCGTCAACTTCGTCGCCCTGCGTGACGCTGGTGACCCGGTCGAGCAAGCCGCGCTCTATGACGTCGCGGGCGCCGACGAGCTGACCTTCCTCGACATCACCGCCAGCCACGAAAACCGCGACACCATCTACGACGTCGTCAGCCGCACCGCCGCGCGCGTCTTCCTGCCCCTCACCGTGGGCGGCGGCGTCCGCTCCACCGAGGACATGCGCAAGCTGCTGCTGGCCGGGGCGGACAAGTGCAGCATGAACTCCGCTGCCATCGCCCGGCCCGCGCTGATTGGCGAGGCGGCGGAAAAGTTTGGCAGCCAGTGCGTGGTTGTGGCCGTCGACGCCCGCGCCACCGGCCCGGCCAGTTGGGAGGTGTTCACCCATGGCGGCCGCAACCCCACCGGGCTGGACGCGGTCGCCTGGTGCCGCCAGGCCGCGGCCAGCGGGGCGGGCGAAATCCTGCTCACCAGCATGGACCGTGACGGCACCGGGTCCGGCTTCGACGCCGCTCTGTTGCGCGCCGTCTGCGCCGCCGTGCGCGTGCCCGTGGTGGCCTCGGGCGGGGTTGGCACGCTACAGCACTTTGCCGACGGTGCCCGAGCCGGCGCCACCGGCCTGCTCGCCGCCAGCGTGTTCCACTTCGGCACCTTTACCATTGCGCAGGTGAAGCGCAGCCTGTCCGACGTCGGATTGCCGGTCCGCCTGCCCCGCGAGGCTGCCTGAGCGCCATGGCCAAGAAACTGCTCAAGACCAAGACACCGCCGCCGGCGGGCACCATCGAGGACGCCGCCGATCCGACCGCAAGCGCGGCTGTGCTGGACCGGCTATGGGCCGTCGTGACCCAGCGTCGCACGGCCGACCCGGCGGTCAGCCACTCCGCCCGGCTGCTGTCCCGCGGCCGCGCCAAGGTGGCGCAGAAGTTCGGCGAGGAGGCGGTCGAGTGCCTGATCGAGGCGGTGGCCGGCAACAACCAGGCGCTGGTCAGCGAAAGCGCCGACGTGCTGTATCACCTGATCGTCATGTGGGTGGATGCCGGCATCGCGCCCGCCGCGGTCTGGGCCGAACTGCAGCGCCGCGAGGGCGTTTCCGGGGTCGCTGAAAAGGCCGCCCGCAGCCTGCCCCAGTTCACCACCGCGCACACCCGCAAAATCCCCTAACCGGAGCCAGACAGCATGCCAGTCAGCGGCCTCGGCCCTTACGACGACAGCAACATCTTCGCCCGGATCCTGCGCGGCGAGCTGCCCTCCCGCCGGGTTTACGAGGACGAGTGGGCGGTCGCGTTCCACGACATCGCGCCCCAGGCCGCGCTCCATATCCTGGTGATCCCGCGCGGCCGCTACGTCTCCATGGCCGATTTCTCCAGCGCGGCAAGCGACGCCGAACTGGCCGGGTTCTTCCGCGCCGTCGGCACCGTCGCGCGCCAGCTTGGCATGGAGCAAGACGGCTATCGCACCCTGGCCAACATGGGCCAGTTTGGCGGCCAAGAGGTTCCGCACTTCCACGTGCATCTTTTTGGCGGCGAGGCACTTTCCCAGCGCATGGTCGCTCCGCGCTAACCTTTTGTTTGCTCTCATCTGCGATGCTGGCGTCAGTCCTTCCGTGGAGGACAGTCGGAGACGCCATGACCATCAGCTACGCCTATAGCAGGCCCGAGACCCAAGCGGCCGAACTCGCCAGCGCTGAAACGCTGCGCCTCATGCTGGACCACAGTCCGGACGTGCTGGTGCTCGCCGGTGCGGACGCGAGCTGCCAGCACGCTTCGCCCGCCAGCGCCTGGGTCCTGGGCCGCACCCCCACCGAGCTAATCGGGACGGATTTGCGTGATCTGGCTGTCGAGGCGGACCGTCCGGCCCTGAGCGACCTGTTCCGGCGGCTCAGCACGGGTGAACTCTCCGCCACCGCCGAGTTCCGGGTGCAACATGCCGGCCAGCCCGGCTGGATGTGGGCGCTCGCCCGCCGCCTCCCTGCTGGCCAAGGCGCCGTGCTCTGCCTGCGGGACATCACGCTGCGCAAGGAGGGCGAAGCCGTGATGGAGGAAGCCAACAGCCTGCTGCGCCATCGCGCCGCGACCGATACGGTGACCGGGCTGCTCAACCGGGACCACCTGGTCGCCACCCTGGAGCGCGAACTCCGCCGCGCCCAGCGGGAACGGACCGACCTGGCCGTGCTGGCCGTTAGCCTGACCGAGTTCCGCCTGTTCACCGACCTATACGGCTGGGAAGCGGCGGACGAAGCGTTGCGCGCCGCGTCCCAAGCCATCGCGGCCGCGCTGCATCGCCCGGCTGACATCGCCGGCCGGCTGGATGGGGACGAGTTCGCCATCCTGCTGCCCTCCACTCAGGCGGATGGCGCCGGCTTGATCGCCGGCCGCATCGTGGCAGGGGTGGCCGCGCTGGCCATCCCGCATGCCGGCACCCGAGCCGGCATGCTCAACGCCGTGGTCGGCACGGCCTTCGTCACACCTGGCTGCGACGTCTCCGGCCTGCTGCGCGAGGCTCACCGTGCCATGCGCGGCACCGGCGCCCCGCTTGTCGATCCCATCGCGGCTGGCTGACCCGGCGCTACCCGCCCAGCAGCCGCTGCCAGAACCCGGCGCGCGACTGCCGCCCATGCGTCACGTGCGGCGAGCGCGCCGGGGGCCGCACTGCGCTGCTCAGCAGATGGCGACCGGTGTCACCCGCTTCGATCAGCCGGCGCTCGAACGCCAGGATCGGCGCCACTGGGCTGGCCTCGGCGGCACCCAGGGCATCGAGCCGCCCTTGCGCCTCCGCCAGCAGCCCGGCGCGGCGCAGCACGTCGGCCGCGCGCAGCACCGCTTCGGGCGCGGTCAGCCCTTGCCAGGCCAGCGCCGCGCGGCGCCGCAGCTCTGCGCTCGGCTCGCCGGCATCCTCCGCCGCCCAGGCCGCTTGCAACACCGCCTCGCCCTCCGCCTCGCTGCCCCCCACCAGCGCCGCCCAGCGCAGGAAGGGCGAGCGCAGAGCCTGGTAACTAGCGCTGTGGACGATGTCTGCCGCATCGGCCGGCAGCGCTGACACGTCCGGCGCGCAGGCTCCGCAGCCCCGGCAGCGCTGCACCCAGCGCGGCAGGGTGGAGCGGGTGGGTTCGCCGGGTCGCCCGTCCAAGTCGGGGGCGCCCTCTGGCGGCGGCGCGCGGAACGGCGGCGGCGCGGGCGTTCCGCAAACGGCGCATTGGGGCATGGGCTAAGGCTAGACTGCCGCGCCGCCGCTTGCCAGGGTAGCATCATGCAGCGCCTCACCCCCGAACTGGCGTCCCGCTTCGCCCAGGCCGCGCTCGGCCATGTCGAACGCGAATACCCCAACAAGCTCGACCACGTGCTCCTGGGCGATGCCGACGCGCAAACGCCCAGCGCGCTGCACCCGCTGTTCTTCGGCAGTTTTGACTGGCATTCCTGCGTGCACGGCTACTGGTTGCTGGCCCGCCTGCTCGCGCTGCAGCCCGAATTGCCTGCGGCAGCCGCCATCCAGGCCTTGTTCACCCGCCGCATCACCCCTGCCGCGGTGGCCGCCGAAAGCGCCTACCTCGAGCGGTCCAGCTCGCGCGGGTTCGAGCGGCCTTACGGCTGGGCCTGGCTGCTGGCCTTGGCGCAAGCGCTGCCCGAGCCGCACGCCACCACGCTGCGCCCCCTCGCCACCGCGTTCGCCGCGCGCTTCCAGGCCTACCTCCCGAGCCTCACCTACCCGCTGCGCGCCGGCACCCATGGCAACACCGCGTTCGCCCTCGTCCTGGCGCTCACCCACCCCGACCCGGCGTTGCACTCCCTCATCCGCAGCCGCGCGCACCACTGGTTCGGCGCGGACCGCGACTGCCCGGGGTGGGAACCCTCAGGCGACGATTTCCTCTCCTCTGCCCTGATCGAAGCGCTGTGCATGGCGCACATCCTGCCCGGCAGCGCCTTTTCCGACTGGCTCGCCGGGTTCCTGCCCCGCCTGGAAGCGGGCGAACCGGCAGCGCTGTTCCGCCCCGCCACCGTCAGCGACCGCAGCGACGGCAAACTCGCCCATCTCGACGGCACCAATCTCTCCCGCGCCTGGTGCATGCGCGCCCTGGCGAACCGCGTTCCCAGCCTGGCCCCACCCCTGCTGCAAGCCGCCGACGCCCACATCGCCGCCAGCCTGCCGCACGTCACCGGCGATTACATGGGCGAACACTGGCTGGCGAGTTTCGCCCTGCTGGCGCTGGAGGGCCTGCCGGGTTCGGCCGCTTCCGGCTAGAGGTTGTTCCCTAGAGCAACCGCATCAAGTGACGTCACTTGATTGGTAAACATGCTCGCCAAAACAAGGAGCTAGACCATGACCGGCGACTCTTTCTGAGCCGGTCTTGGTCTAGCCAGTCCTGCACGAACGCACTCAGCGTGGCGTGGTCCGTGTGGTGGTAAGCCTCGTAGCTTGCCTGCAGCTCGAACGTGCCCGCGGCATCAATCGACATCGCCGGCATCGGCCCGGCCTGATACGCACACCGGTAGGCCTTGATCTTGGCCATGATCGCCTGCCTGGCCTGCGCGTCCTGGCACATCGACTGGAGCACCACGAGCGGCACCGAGCACAAATCCGGCGCCGGGCTGGGATCGCTGAGCGAGTCGGTGTCCCCGACCTTGTCGGCCGCGACGAAGGTCGGCCAATCAAAGCTCGCGGCAAAGCTCGTGCCGCAGATGTCGCTGGCGTTTTTGGCGGCTTTCACCAGTTGGCCGTCCCCGGCGCTCATGGTCTGCCGCTGCTTCAGCGTCTGCGCCCGGCCAACGCCAGGAGACGCCAGCAGCACGAGGGCGGAGAGGCCAACCACGACGTGACGAAGCATGATTCGCAAGCACCGATTTGTTGCGCGCGGTTTCTCCCGATCCAACCCGTTCGGCAAACCCGACCCAAGTCTCAAGCCTCGCTGCGGGCTACACCCGCGCCACGTTCCAGAAGATCGAGAACCCCTTCAGCATGCCCTGCAACGACGTGGCTGCAGCGACCGGGGACAGCACCTGGCCGAGCGGGATGTAAGGCACGTCCTGCAACGCCTGGACCTGGATCGCCGCCGCGATCGTCTTCTGCTCCGCCTCGGTGGTCGCGTTCAGCCATTGCGTGCGCAGTGCCTCGAGCTTCGGGGCGGTCGGCCAGCCGCGCCCGGCGAGCTTGCCGTTGCCGCGCAGCGAGGAGTTCACCGCCGGGTTCAGCATGTCGAGCCCCGACCAATAGGTGTGGAACACGCTCCAGCCGCCCTTATCCACCCCCTCCATGTTGGCCAGGCGCTGCAACAGGCTGCCCCAATCCGTCGCCTGCACCTCGACCGCGAGCCCGGTCTGCTTCAGCAGATCGGCGCCCACTTCGCCGATGGCCTTCAGGATGGGGAAATCGCTCGGGATCGGCAGCACCACGCGCTCGCCGTGGTAGCCCGAGGCGGCCACCGCGCGGCGTACCGCGTCCATGTCGCGCGGGCCGGTCAGCACCGCCATGCCGGCCTCGCTCGCCATCGGCGTGCCGGGGCAGAACATGCCGACGCCGGTGCGGGTGGCGCCTGGCGTGTCCCCCGCGGCGGCCTGCACGAAGTCGGCCTGGTCCACCGCACCCAGCAGCGCCCGGCGCAACGCCACGTTGTCGAACGGCGGTTGCAGCTGGTTGAACCGCATGACGCCGATGTAGCCGGTCGGGTCCTGCTGCGTGATGGCGAGCTTGGGGCTCTGGCGCAGCAACGGCAGCAGGTCGAAGTCCGGGTTCTCCCACCAGTCCATCTCGCCGCGCTGCATCGCCGCCGCGGCCGTGGCCGAGTCGGGCAGCACGTGCCACTCCACCCGGTCGAAATGCGCCAGCTTCGGCCCGGCGGTGAAGTCGGCGGTGCCTTGCGGCCGCGGCACATACTCCTCGAACCTGCGATAGGCCGTCAGCGACCCGGCGACGCGCTCGCTGGCCACGAAGCGGAACGGGCCGCTGCCGACCATCTCCGTCACCTGCTTGAACGGGTCCGTCTCGGCCAGGCGCTGCGGCATGATGGCGCAGATGTTGGAGCCAGCCTTGCCCAGCGCCGCCGTCAGCAACGGGAAAGGCTGCTTCAGGCGGAACCGGATGGTGCGGTCGTCGGGCGCCGACAGCTCGTCCGTCACCGCCATCAGGGTCTGGCCGAAACTGTCTCGCACGCCCCAGCGCCGGATGCTGGCCACGCAGTCACGCGCGAGCACGGGGGTGCCGTCGTGGAAGCGCAGGCCGTCGCGCAGCGTGAGCGTCCACTGCAGGCCGTCCGCCGTCACGGTGTCGCCGTCCACCATCTGCGGCTGCGGCTGGAAGTGGCCGTCGGTGCCGTAGAGGGTGTCGAACACCATCAGGCCGTGGTTGCGGGTGACGTAGCCTTGCGTCCAGATCGGGTCCAGCACCGCCAGGTCGCTCTGCGGGATGAAGCGCAGGGTGCGCGCCGCCTGCGCGCGGGCGATGGCGGGTGCGGCGAGTGCGGCGGCTCCCGCGGCGAGCAGCGTGCGCCGGTCGAGCCGCATCATTCGGCGGCCCGGCGTTGCGGCGCCAGCAGGCCATGCCGCTCGGCCTCCGCCAGCCCGGCGTCGAGCGCCGCGCCCAGCCCGTCCATCAATTCGGCCACCTCCGCATGGCTGATGATCAGCGGCGGGCAGAGGTATACCGCTTCCGGCGTGGCGCGCACGATGACGCCGTGCTGCATCGCACTGGCCTGGATTAGCGGCCCAATGCCGGCGGCTGGCGGCAGCGGCGCTTTGGTGGCCTTGTCCGCCACCAGTTGCAGCGCGCCGATCAGCCCCACGCCGCGGGCTTGCCCGACCAGGGGATGCTCGGCGAACGCGCGCAGCCGGGCCTGGAAGTGCGGCGCGACCGCCTGCACCATGCCCACGATGTCCCGCTCCTCGTAGATGCGCAGCGTCTCCACCGCCACGGCCGCCGCCATCGGGTGCCCGGCATAGGTCACGCCATGGGCAAAGTTGCCCAGCTTGCGGCTCTGCGCCTGCAGCGCCTCGGCGATCGCCCCGCTGATCACCGTGGCAGAGATCGGCACGTAGGCGGAAGACAGCGCCTTGGCGACGGTCATGATGTCGGGCGTGATGGCGAACGTGTCGCAGCCGAACATCGCCCCGGTGCGGCCGAACCCGCAGATCACCTCGTCGGCGATCATCAGGATGTCGTAGCGGTGCAGGATCTCCTGCACCTTCTCGAAGTAGCCGGCCGGCGGCACGATCACGCCGCCGCCGCCGTTCACCGGCTCCGCGATGAAGGCGCCGATGGTGTCCGGGTTCTCGCGCAGGATGAGGCGCTCGAGGTTGCCGGTGATCCGCTCGACGAACGCGGCCTCGGACTCGCCGGGCAGGCCGTAGAGGTAGTGGCTGGGGCAGTCGGTGCGCAGCACGCCGCCGAGCGGCAGGTCCCAGTCCAGGTGGTTGCCGGGTTGCCCGGTCATGCTGGCCGCGTAGATGGTGACGCCGTGATAGCCCCGCACGCGGGCGATGATCTTCTTCTTGCGCGGCTTGCCGATGGCGTTGTGGTAGTACCACACGAGCTTGGCCGCCTGGTCGTTGGCCTCCGAGCCGGAGTTGGCGAACAGCACCTTGGCCAGCCCGCCGGGCACGATGCGCAGCAGCCGCTCCGCCAGCTCGATCGAGGGCTCGTTCGAGCGGCCGTTGAAGATGTGGTAGGACGGCAGCGCCTGCATCTGCCGGGTCGCCGCGTCCACCAGGCGCTGCTCGCTGAAGCCAAGCGAGGTGCACCACAGGCCGGCCATGCCCTCGAGGTAGCGTTTGCCGGCGTCGTCATACACATACACGCCCTCGCCGCGCACCATGATGGTGGGGCCGGCCGCCATGTGCTGGTCGAGATTGGTGTAGGGGTGGATCAGCGCCGCCGTGTCGCGGGCGTGCGAGGAATTGGGCAGGGTGGGCATGCCGGGTCTCCGTGCTTGCTAATGCTGTTGAAGCGGGGGGATCAGCCGGGCCGGGCGGCCAGGAAACCGGCGAGGAACCGGGCCAGGTTGGTGCGCAACGCGTCGATCGCGTAGCCGCCCTCCTGGATGATGACCATGGGCAGGCCGAGCGCGCCGATCTCGCCCCCGATGGCGCCGAACCCCGCCGTGGTGACCCGCATCAGGTCGGACGGGTCGTCCTTGAACGGGTCGAGCCCGAGCGAGACCACCACCGCCTCCGCCGCGAACGCCTGCACCGCAGCGATGGCGGTGCGCAGGGCGACGAGGAACGCCGCGTCCTCGGTGCCGAGCGGCAGCGGCAGGTTGAGCGTGGCGCCGGCCCCGTCGCCCGCGCCGGCTTCGTCGGCATAACCGGCATACCAGGGGTAGGCCCGGTTCGGGTCGGCGTGGATCGAGACAAACTGCACGTCGGGGCGATGGTAGAAGATGCCCTGGGTGCCGTTGCCGTGGTGCACGTCCACGTCTAGCACGCTGACCCGGGCGAACCGCCGCCGCAGGTGCTGCGCCGCCACCGCCGCGTTGTTGACGTAGCAGAACCCGCCCGCGAGGTCGGCATAGGCATGGTGGCCGGGCGGGCGGCAGAGCGCGTAGGCCTCGCCGGCCCCCTGGGCGACTGCCTCGGCCGCGGCCACGGCACAGTCGGCGGAGGATTGGATGGAGCGCCAGGTCTGCGGCCCGAGTGGCACCGAGTTGCCGGACAGGTAGTAGCCGAGCTGGCCGGCGAACCCCTGCGGCCGCCGGCTCATGTGGCGCATCGCATAGCATTGCGGCACCGCCATCGGCCCTGCTGGCCCGGGCTCCTGCAGCCATTGCTCGTGCGCCGTCTGCAGAAAGGCGAGGTAGGCCGGGTCGTGCACGGCCTCGAGCGGCGGCAGGCCGAAGCGGCGCGGCTCGAGCACGGGGTGGCCGCCGTCATGCAGGGCGGCCAGCAGCTCGGTGGCGCGCTGTGGCGACTCCCGCGCGGCCACGAACACGCCGCGCGAGACGTATTGCTCTGGATCATGCAGCCGATTGTCGTCCGAGTAGACGGCGAACACAGTCCACCTCGCTTTCCCAAGCTCGCCATCCGACCTTGCAACTTGCTTGCCACGAGTCGCCTAGCCCGCCGCCTCCACGACCACACCCAGCCCTGCCAGCAGCGCGTGTTGCTGCCCGGCGTCGATCCGCAGCCGGGCGTAGCTCGCCAGCTCGGCCAGGTTGAGCCCGCTCAGCTCCGCCCCGCGCAAATCCGCCGCGTCGAGCTTGGCGCCTGCCAGCACCGCCTGGAACAGATCGCAGTCCCGCAACACCGCGCCCGACAGGTCGGCGCCGCTGAGGTCGGCCTCGCGGAAGCGGCTGCCGGTCAGGTCGCAGCCCGGCAGCCGGACGTCGCTCAGATCGGCCAGCGCGAAGTTGCAATGGCGCAAGCTGGCCCGGGTCGCCACCAGCTTGCGGCTGTAGGCGTGGCTGAAATCGACCTTGGCGAAGCGGGCGCCGCGCAGTTGGCAGCCATCCAGCTCCAGCTCGAACAGGTCGCAGCGCTCGAACTGCGCCAACGACAGGTCGCAGCCGCTGAACCGGGCGCGGCGCAGGTCACAGAGCACGAAGCTGCACCCGGCCGCGTCCGCGCCTTTGCCGACGAACTGGCATTGCTCGAACCGGGCGCCCGCCAAGGCCGCGTGGGACAGGCGGGCGCCGGCGAAGTTGCAGTGGCGGAAGCGCGCTTCCTCGCCGGCCAGCTCGCCCCAGTCGATCGCCGGCAGATCGGCACCCTCGACCGCGCTGCCCCGCGCCAACGCCGCCGCGAGCTCGGCCTGCGTCATGGCGGTCAGCTCGCGCGCACCGCCGCCAGCCCGAGTGCCGCGCCGAACAGGCAGCCGCCGCTGACCCGGTTGCGCGCCCGGGCATGCCGTGCCAGCAGGGAGCGCGCCCGCGCCGCCAACAGCGCCCAGCCACTGTCGATGGTGGCCGCCACCGCCACGAACGTGACGCCGAGCAAGGCCATCTGCCCCAGCACCGGTCGCCCCGGCACGATGAACTGGGGCAGGAACGCGCTGTAGAAAAACAGCGTCTTGGGATTGCAGAGGGAGACCAGCGCCGCGCGGCGCACCATCGCCACCATGTCTCGGGGTTGCGGC
This sequence comes from Acetobacteraceae bacterium, assembly GCA_965199105.1. GTDB lineage: Bacteria > Pseudomonadota > Alphaproteobacteria > Acetobacterales > Acetobacteraceae > LMUY01. The sequence goes on from CBDAQO010000002.1 coordinate 442,541, forward strand.
CCGATCGCGGTCAGGTCAGCCGCCGGCGCGCGCCATTGCTGCCAGCCGAGGTAGAGCAGGTAGGCCACGCCGAGCCACCGCACCCAGCCCAGCAGCCAGCCGACCGCGCCGAGGAACTCCGCCAGCCCGACCGCCACCAGGCTGAGCTGCACCACCTGGGCCGACAACGTGCCGGCGACCGTCAGCAGGCCGAAGCGCGCGCCGTGCCCCACGCTGTTGGCGACGATCAGCGCCACGTTGGGCCCCGGGATCAGCATCAGCACGACGACGGAGGCGACGAAGGCGAGATAGAGCTGGCTGGACATGGCGGGACTCCCCCGCCGCCGGGTTACTCCCGCACCAGCACCCGGTCCACCAGAAACGAGCTCAACCCGGCGGCCACGAAATCGCGCCGCAGCGCCGCCTCGTCGTAGCCGTGCTCCACCCAGTCCAGGAACGGCCGCCGCCCCTCGGCCTCGGTGGCATAGCGGATGAAGAAGGCGTCCAGGATGCCGGTGCGCGAGCGGCTCCAATGGCCGAAGCGCCAGGAAAGCTGGGCGAGCGCGTCGGCGCTGGTGCCGCCCTCGAACAGGATCGCCAAGCCCGCCGCCAGCCCGGCCCGATCCGCGCCCGACTTGCAATGCATCAACGCCGGCGCCTCGAGGCTGCGATACAGCCCGGCGAAGCGCAGGATGCGGTCCCGATGCGGCGCTCCGCGGCTCTCGAACGCCATGTCGACATGGTGCAACCCCAGCTCCGCCGCGGCATTGCGCGACAGCGCGTCCGACCCGCATTGGCGATGGCCGCGCAGGTTGATCAGCGTGCGCAGCCCGTATCGCCGCTTGGCCGCCGCCAGCCGCGACGGCGTGGGGTGGTTGGAGCGATAGAGCTTGCCCGGCACCACCTCCGCCAGGTTGTCCCACAGCACGCGGAACACGGCGTGGTCCACCAGCAGCGAGTCGCGCCATGCCGCAGCCCGGCCGCTCGGGCGCGACATATCTCCGTTGAATGCCATTACTGAAGTAGTAACGGCATTTCGCCCCGGGACCAAGGTGGGGGCAACTCAGTCCCGCCTGGCCGGTTGTGCCCGCATGGACCCATCCGCCCTGCTGGAGCGCCTGCACGACTGCGCCCCCCGCCTGCAGCAGCGCGCCGCCGGGCTGGACGAGGCCGCCGCGTTCCCCGAGCAGGATCTGGCCGAGCTGCGCGCCGCCGGGTTGCTGCAGGCGCCCGTACCGCGCGCGCTGGGCGGCCTTGGCCTTGGCACCAGCCCGGCGGCGGCGGGCCTCGCGCTGGCAACCTTCCGCCTGCTCGGCCGCGGCAACCTCGCGCTGGGCCGCCTGGTGGAGGCGCATGTCAACGCCATCCGCCTCGTGGTTCGCTACGGGGACGACGCGCTGCAGCGCCGGGCGGCGGCGGACGCGGCGGACGGCCACCTGGTGGCGCTCTGGGTGACGGACCCATCCCAAGGCGGCCTGGTCGCGGCGGGCAACCGGCTGGAGGGCGCCAAGCAGTTCTGCTCCGCCGCCGGCCACGCCACCCGCGCCGTCGTCACCGCCACCGACCGGCTTGGCGACACCCGGCTGGTCTATGCCGACGTCACCAACGCCTGCCGCGCCACCCCGCTGCCCGGCGGCCTGGCGGGGATGCGCGCCGCCACCACCGGGCAGGTCGCGTTCAGCGGCGCGGCGGGCACGGTGTTCGGCGGCCCCGGCGACTACCTGCGCGAGCCGGACCTGTCCTGCGGCGCGTGGCGCACCTCGGCGGTGACGTTGGGCGGGCTGGAGGCGCTGGCGGAGCAGGTCGGCCAGCAACTGCGTGCCCGCGGCCGCGATGGGGACCCGCACCAGCAGGCGCGCCTGGGCCAGGTGCTGATCGCCACCGAGACGGCCCGGCTCTGGATGGAGGCCGCCGCGCCGCAAGCCGAAGCCGCCACCGCCGGTGCCGCCGCCATCGCCTATGTCGGCCTGGCGCGGCTGGCGGTGGAGCGCGCTACGCTGGACGTGATCGAGCTGGCGCAGCGTAGCCTGGGGGTCGCCGCCGTGATGCGCGGTAACCCGGTGGAGCGTATTTCCCGCGACCTCGCCGCCTATTTGCGTCAACCCGCCGCCGACATGGTGCTGACCGAGGCGGCGGCCCACGCGCTGCGGCAGGCGGCGCCGCAATGACGACCGTGGGAGCCCTGCTCGCCGACCCCAGCCGCTGGCCCGAGGCGACGCTCGCCACCATCACGCAAGGGGCCGCCATGGTGCTGGCGCCGCATCCGGACGATGAGAGCCTGGGCTGCGGCGGCCTGATCGCGGCATCCTGCGATGCCGGGCAGCCACCCTTGCTGGTGATGCTGACCGACGGCGCCGGGTCGCACCCGAACTCGCGCAGCCATCCGGCCGAGCGGCTGCGGGCGCTGCGCGAGGCCGAGACGCTGGCCGCCGCCGCCTGCCTCGGCCTGGCGGCAGAGCGCGTGGTGTTCCTGCGCCACCCCGATACCGCGGCCCCCACCGAAGGCCCCGCGCTCGCCGCCGCTGCGGCCACGGTGGCAAGCCTGCTCCGCCGCCATGGCTGCCGCAGCCTGCTTGCCCCCTGGCGCCACGACCCGCATTGCGACCACGAAGCCGCCGCCCGCATCGCCGACCTGGCCGCCGCCAGCGCGCAGGTGCCGCTGTGGTCCTACCCGGTGTGGGGCCGCACGCTGCCGGCGGACACCGCGGTCGCGGCGGCGAGCGGCGTGCGGCTGGACACCGCGCGGTGGCAGGCCGCCAAGCGCCGCGCCATCCGCAGCCACCGCTCGCAATGGGACGGGCTGATCACCGACGACGCGGCAGGCTTCCAGATGCAGCCCGCGTTCATGGCGCTGTTCGACACGCCCCACGAGCTCTACTTGAGCGCCGCATGACCCGGCGCCGCAACACCATCGCGCCCGACTACTTCGAAGCGCTCTACGCCGCCGACCCCGACCCATGGCGCTTCGCCACCAGCGACTACGAGCGCGACAAATACGCTGCCAGCCTGGCCGCCCTGCCCGCCGGCGGGTTTGGCGCCGCACTGGAAGTCGGCTGCTCGATCGGCGTGTTCACCCGGCAACTGGCACCACGCTGCAAGACCCTGCTCGCCATCGACGTGGCCGAGGGGGCGCTGGCCCAGGCCCGCGCGCGTTGCCCCGGCGTGCGGTTCGAGCGTCGCGCCGTGCCCGAGCAATGGCCGCCGGACCGGTTCGACCTCATCGTGTTCTCCGAGGTGCTCTACTACCTTGACGCCGCCGCCCTCGCCGCCACCGCGGCCCATGCTTTGGCCGCGCTCGAGCCCGGCGGCAGCCTGCTGCTGGTGCACTATCTGGGCGGCACCGACTACCCGCTGACCGGCGACCAGGCCGCCGACGGCTTCATCGCAGCGACAGGGCTTGCTCCAGCCTTTCAGCGGCGGGAGCCACTCTACCGGCTGGATCGCCTGGATGCGTCTGCCGCAGCGACGCCACGATAGCGTTCGCCTCCGCCATGTGGCGAGCGAGGTCCGCCACCGACACGAGCCGCCGGCGCAACGCCGGGGCGGCCGCCGTCACCGCCTCCCAGGCGGCGCCGAACGTGGCCGTCGCCAGCAGCGGTGGCAGCGCGGCGGCCGGCAGCCCAAGCGCCCGGGCCAGGCCGTCGAGGTCGACCGCCGGGTTGCCAAACGCCCGGCGCAGCGCCGACCGGCACCAGGCCCGGCGCGCACAATCGGCCGCCGGCTCCAACCGATCGTCGAGGAACTGGTCGGGCGTGCTGAGCCGACGACGGATGGTCTCCGCCATGCCGCCCTTGCTGCGCCCCAGCACCCGGCCCGACACCGTCAAATGCACCTCGGGGGCATGCCGCAGCCGCGCGTCGACCCGGCGCAGCGCCGCGATGAAGGCGCGGTCCTCTCCGGTGGGAATGTCCGGAACGCCGCCGCTGCGGCCATACGCCGCCGCGGTGACAGCGATGCTGGCGCCGGAGTGCTGGGTGTGGCGCGGCATCGGGTCCGCCGGGTCAGGGTCGAGCCGGCCGTGGATTTCGTCGCACAGCGCGTCGTAGGCGCATTCCCGGGCGTCGTCCTCGTGCAGCTTGGCCGGGATTTGACCCCATTCGATCGGGTGCAACTCCACCCAACCCGCCACCACGTCGGCGCCATGCCGGATGGCCTGCAGGTTGGCGCCAACCCAGTCTGGGTCCGCCAGGCCGTCGGCGTCGGTGGTCAGCAGCACGCCATCCGGGCCCGCCAGTTCGGCCGCAATCTCCATCGCCACGCGCCTGGCATGGCCGGCATTGGCCTGCGCCGGATCGAAACGGCGCTCCACCACGTGCAGCCTTGTGTCACCATGCAGCCGGGTGATGCGCGCGATGGCGGCCGTCGCGTCGGTGCAGTTGTTGAGCAGCAGCACGATGTGGTCGGCCCGGGCGCCGGTTTGGGCGTCCAGCGCCTCCAGGCACGGCCCGATCCGATCCGCCTCGTCGCGGGCGGGGATGGCGACGACGATGGGTCCGATGGCTTGCATGCGCAAACCACGCGCGGCGCGCGGGGTGGTTGCTTGGTGTGTAAAGTTTTCTCGGCAGACGTCCCGAAAACACAAAGGGCCCCGGTTTGCACCGGGGCCCTTCCATTGCCGGACGGTCTACCCGCCAGCGCTGGTCCGCTAGCCTAGAGCGAGCTCCAAGGCGCGTGTCCAGGTGGCAACGGTAAACTGAGCGATCTGACAATGAGACACTGGATCACCTCCTTTCAGTAAGTTGAGACGCCTACATGGCGGGCCGCACCGTTTTGGGCAAGGCCTGACCGCGCGCGCGACGCTCGCCCGCCGGCCGCACCACGGCTGGACAGAGCCCGGACCGCGCAGCGATGATGCGCCACACTCGTCAGGTAGCCCCCATGCAGTTCGACTTCGCCGCCATTCCCGGCCGGGAGCGCTACAAGCTCATGGTCTCCACCGTCGTCCCCCGCCCGATCGCCTGGGTGGTGACGCAATCCGCCGCGGGCGTGGTGAACGCGGCGCCGTATTCCTTCTTCAACGCCATCTCGGGCGAGCCGCCGTTGCTGATCGTCAGCATCGACGGGCGGGACGGCGGTGGCCCCAAGGACAGCGCCGCCAACATCCGCGCCAGCAGCCAATTCGTGGTCTGCATGGTGAGCGAGGCGATGGCGCAGTCCATGGTCGTGACCGCGATCGACTTCAGCCCCGCCGTCAGCGAGGTGGCGGAGGCCGGCCTGGCCACAACCGCCTCCACTTGGGTCACCCCGCCGCGTCTGACCGACAGCCCGGTCGCCTTCGAGTGCGAGCGGTTCCAGACGCTGGAGCTGCCCGGCGAGCGGGACCTGGTGATCGGCCGCATCCTGGGCATGCACGTGGCGGATGAGGCGGTGATGGACCCGGCGCGCCACTACATCGACACCGGCAAGCTCGGCCTGGTCGGGCGTATGCATGGCGGCGGCTGGTACACCCGCACGGCCGATTTGTTCGAGCTGCCGCGCATTCCGGTGAACGACTGGCAGCGCCCCGACCCCAAACCGTGATCAGCGCCCCCCTGCTGCTGCGCCCGCTGGCGGTCCGCCGGGTCAGCTTGTTGTGGGGCGGGCTCACGCTGTCGGCGGTGGGGGACCAGTTCTATGCGGTGGCGCTGGTGTGGGTGGCGGTGCGCGCATTCGGCCCCGCCGCCGGCTACCTCGCGGCGTTGCAGGCGGCCTGTGGACTGGCGGCGTCGCTGCTGGTGGGGCGCTGGGCCGACCATTGGGAGCAAGGCCGGGCCCTGTTCGGCGCCGACATCGCGCGCGCCGCCGTGCTCCTGCTGCTGGTCGGCTGGTGGCTGGCGGCAGGCGCGCCACCGACGGCGGGCCTGGCGCTCGCCATCGTGGTGCTGGCGCTGGGCGAGGCGGTGTTCGACCCGGCGTTGGCCGCGACCCTCCCTGTACTGCTGCCCCACCCCCGGCTGCTGCCGGCGGCCAACGCGCTGTTCGACACCACCGACCGCTCGGCCCGGCTGGTCGGGCCTGGCCTAGTCGCGCTGCTGGCCGCCACCGTGCCGATGGTGCATTTCTTCACCCTGGATGCCGCCAGCTTCCTGCTCTCGGCCGCGGCGGTGTTGGCGCTGGGCCGGGTCCGCGTGGCGCAAGCGCGGATGCCAACTTCGCTGCTGCAAGGCCCGGGCCATGTGCAAGGGCTGGGCCATGTGCAAGGGCTGGGCCATGTGCAAGGGCTGGGCCATGTGCAAGGGCTGGGCCATGTGCAAGGGCTGGGCCATGGCTTCGCCGTGCTGCGGCGGCATCGCCTGTTGTGGTCGATCCTGCTGTGCAAGAGCGGCGCCGGCAGCTTCTGGTACGTGGCCTACTACCTCGCCTTGCCGCTGGCGATCGAACACGCCCAGATCGCCGGGCCGGGCGGCACGGGGTTGGGCACCTACGGCCTGGTGATTTCGGCCTATGGCTGCACCAACCTGGCCGCCACGCTGGTGGTGGGCAGCCGCGACCTGCCGGCCCATCCCGGGCGCATGGTGTTCATCGGGCTGGTGATCAGCAGCCTCGGCACGGTGGGCCTGGCGTTCGGCGCGGCACTGGGGCTGCCGATGCTGATGGCCGCGGCGGCGTTCGGGGCCGTGGGCGGGCCGATGGGCGACATTCCAGCCGCCGTGTTGCGGCAGACCGAACTGGCGCCCGGCGACGTCGCCCCCGCCACCCGCGCCTTCATGGTGGTGCGGTTCGGTGGCACCCTGGTGGCCATGCTGGTGGCGCCTGCCTTGGCCCGCCTGGCCGGCGCCTCGGCCTTGCTGCTGCTCTGCGGCGCCGTGCCGGTCGCGTTCGCTGCCATTGGCCTGGCGCGGCACTGGAATGACGCGAAGGCGTGAAAGGTTCGGCCAGAGCATGATCTCTTCGACCATGCTCTGCTTGACTGAGAAAAGAGCAGCTTCATCCGAGCCTTCGGATCGCGAAGCGACTCCGATTGCCCGGATGCTGCTCTGACGCACCGCCCATCACGCCCGGAGGGGCTTCGCGCGCTGCAGATCGACACCATGTAGCCGCGATGACGGATCATCACCCAGCCTTCCGACGCTGATGCCCTATCGCCCGGAAAGCAGCGCCCTCGCCCTCCCGTCCGGTGGCCTGGCGCAGCCGATTAAAGATGGGATCACCGCGCAGGTCCGCGCCCTGTTCAACGACCAGAGCCGCGGTGAGCAACCGGTGGCGCGGCGCACCGACGGGCTGTTCGGCCCGCGCGCGGTCGCCTGGCGCGTGCATGGCGACGTCACGTCCATGATGGTGGGCGGGGTGGCCGGGCTACTGCTGCAGATGCTGCACCCCGCCGTGCTTGCCGGCGTTTGGGACCATTCGAACTTTCGCGCCGACATGCATGGCCGGTTGCGCCGCACCGCGCGCTTCATCGCGCTCACCACCTTTGGCAGCCGCACCGACGCCGAAGCCGTGATCGCCCGCGTCCGCCGCATCCACGACCAGGTGCGCGGCACCCTGCCCGACGGCACCCCGTATACCGCCAACGACCCGGCGATGCTGGCCTGGGTGCACGTGACCGAGGCCACCAGCTTCCTCAACGGCTGGATCCGCTACGCCGAGCCGCGCATGACGGGGGCCGACCAGGACCGCTACTTCGCCGAGATGGCACGCGTGGCCGAACCGCTCGGCGCCGACCCCATTCCGCGCAACCGTGCGCAAGCCCGCGACCTGATCCGCCGCATGCAGCCGCAACTGCGCACCGACGCCCGCACGCGTGAGGTCGCCCAGTTCGTGCTTGGCCAACGCGCGGCCAACCCGATGGCGCAGCCACTGCAATCCCTCACCATGCAGGCCGGGGTGGACCTGCTACCCGCCTGGGCGCAGCGAATGCACGGCTTGTCCAGCCCGGTGCTGAGCGTGCCGATCGTGCGGGCCGGCACGCTGGGCATCGCGCGGACGCTACGCTGGGCGTTCCAGTGAGGCTCGGCGCGCGCGGTCTGACACGCGCGCCGATCCAGCTTACTTGCTGATCAAGCCCGCCAGTACCGCGTCGAGCTCCTTGCTCAGCTTGGGCTTGGTGAAGCTCGGCGCGAACACCTGGATGCAGCTCGCTTTGCACTCCGGGTCGCCCGCAATGGCCGAGGTCGGCACGAAAACATGCGTCGAGCGTGGGTCGGCCGAGATGACGTGGGCGCTCACGTTGCTGGGGACGTTCGCGATGAACGCATTGGTTACGGCGTCGATCACGCTGATCGACGCGCCGCCGTTGGCCGCCGAATTGGTGCGCGCGGCGTCGTAGAACAGGCCGTTGGCGTAGGCCACCTGGTCGGCACCACCCACCTGCGGGATGCTGGCCAGCACGCTGCCATCACGCGCGCTGACGATCGCCGTGTAGTTGTTCAGCGAACACCCGATCAGCAGCTTCTGGCCCGGCGCCAGCGCGATGCCGGCGGCGTTGCAGCCGGTGATTGGATATTCCTTCACCTCGGTGAGCGTGCGCGGGTTGATGACGGAGAGCGCGCCCGCATTCGGATCGGTGCCGATCTGGGCGATGTTGAGGTAGAACATCCCCGTTTCCGGGTCGTAGACCGAGGCTTCGATGTCGGTGGCGGCGGTGAAGACGAAGTGGCCCAGCACGCGCCGGTCAGTTGGGTTGGTCGAGATGAAGGTGATGAAGGGCGGTTCGGCGTCCCCGTTCTGCACCACCATGACCTGGTCGACGGGGTCCCAGGAGAGGCCGTCGGAACGCAAGTCTTGCGCGGCGGTCTGCCCGGGCAGGACTGTCGAGATGCTGTCAACGATGGAGTGCGTCAACAGGTTGACGACCTTGACCGAACTATCTCCATTGGTGGCCCAAATCTCGCCCGGCGTCGTCGGCTGCACGCTGTTGGGGCCGGACTGGGCATTGTTCGGCGTGCCGTCCGGGTTGATCGGGGCGCCCGAGAAGCCGGTGATGCGTGTGATGAAGCTGTTGGTGGGGATGTCGATCAGGTCCACGCCGCCATTGGTACGGTCGGCGAAGTAGTAGATCGGGAACACCGGGTCAATAAAACCGAAGTCGAACGACACCAGCGGCTTACCGGGAATCTTGACCGTCGCCACGCGGGGGAAGTTGAACCGCTCGCTCAAAGGGGCTTTCTGGCTGCTGGCGGCAGTGGCGCTTTGCGCTGCGGCGGAAGTGGTGACAGCGTTAAGTCCAGTAGTGAGTGCAAGGCACGTTGCTGCAAGCAAGCAAGACCGCAGCCAATTGTATGAACGTAGCATATTTGAACGCCTCCGTGTTATCCCCGATCTAATTGATGGGGTTCTGCTCGCATTATAACGGCAGTAACCCTCTTACCCTATTAATGATTTGCGTCAACAGCCGGATTGTTGCCTGCGCGTCGGTCGCGTCGTTTCGCCGGCAAGCGCCATGCGCCCGGACACGGGTGCTCGGCGATGCACGTCCCGGATGGGGGCGTTGGGCGGGCTAAGCCGCCGCCCGCTCCTCGGCATAGGTCGGCCCGTCGCCCGCAACCGTGGTGCGCCGCATGTCGCGCACCTGCGCGGCGTCAAACCGGCGGACGCGGTGCATGGTTTGCCGGTTGTCCCACATCACCAGGTCATGCGGGTGCCAGCGATGCACGTAGACGAAGCGCGGCGCCGTGGCGTGTTCAGTCAGGTCGCGCAGGAAGGCGCGCGCCTCGGGCATCGGCCAGCCCACGATGGCGCCCGCGTGGGATGACAGGAACAGCGACTTGCGCCCGGTGACCGGATGGGTGCGCACCAGGCGCTGGCGCACCGGCTGGAACACGGCCCGCTCCTCTGCGCTCAGATCGTCGAAGCCCAGAATGCCGCGCGAGTAGATCAGCGAGTGCTCGCACACCAAGTCCTCCACCTCGCGCTTGGTCGCCTCGTCCAGCGCGTCATACGCGGCCCGCATGTCGGCGAACTCGGTGTTGCCGCCCGCGGTCGACACCACCCGGCCGGACAGGATGGAGTATTTGGCCGGGATGGCGCGGAACGAGCTGTCCGAATGCCAGAGCTGGTTGCCGAGGTTGAACAGCCGGCGCCGGTCGTCGCGCGGCAGCGGCACGCCGTGCTGGTCGAGGTTGGAGACGTCGGCCATGCCCGGGCCGAGCCGGTTTTCGCCTTTCTTGGTCACGTTGCCGCCCTCGGTTTCTTCCAGGCGGCCGAAGTTCTGGCTGAACGCCTTCTGCTGCTCGTCCGTGATCTCCTGCGACGGGAAGATCAGCACCGCATGCTCGTCCATCCCGGCTTCGATCACCGCCACTTGCTCGCCGGAAAGCGGGGTTCGCAGGTCCATATTCTTCGCGCGGCCGGCCAACGTCTGGCCAATGGGTTGCACGTAGCCGACGGCCTCGATGGATCTGCTCATGAGCGGCTCTCCGCCTTGTTATGGCACGGTTGTCATAGGCAACGATCCTAAGCCCATAGCGGCGACGTTGTCAGCTTTCCTGCGATGGCATGTTCTCGACCATGCGCATCAGGGTGGCCAACTGGTCGGCCTCCGCCACCGGCTTGTCGGTGCGGATGCGGGCGACGCGGGGGAAGCGCAGCGCCACGCCGGATTTATGGCGGCTGGACAACTGCGCCGCGTCGAACGCGATTTCCAGCACCAGGCCGCGCTCCACCTCGCGCACCGGGCCGAACCGGTTGATGGTGTGGTTGCGGATCCAGCGGTCGAGCTGGACCAGTTCGGTGTCGGTGAAGCCGCTATAGGCCTTGCCGACCGGCACCAGCTCGCCGTCCTCGCGCCACAGACCGAAGGTATAGTCGGAGTAGTACGAGCTGCGCTTGCCGTGGCCGCGCTGGGCATACATCACCACGGCATCGATGGTGAGCGGGTCGCGCTTCCACTTCCACCACTGCCCCTTGGGCCGACCCGGCACGTACGCGCTGTCGGCCCGCTTCAGCATCAAGCCCTCGATGGCCGCCGCCCGGGTGCCGTCGCGGATGGCGGAGAGCTCGGCGATGCTGGCGAACGGGATTTGCACCGACAGGTCCATCCGCGCCGGCTGGGTGCGGCTGAACCAGGCTTCCAAGCGGCGGCGGCGCTCGTCGAAGGGGAGCGTGCGGAGGTCCTCATCGCCGTCGAACAGGATGTCATACAGGCGGGCATGGACTGGGAAGTCCCGCAGCATCTTGGCGCCCACCACCTTGCGGCCGAGGCGCTGCTGCAGGTCGGCGAACGGCGCCACGTCCCCGTCGCGGATGACGAGCAACTCGCCGTCCAGCACGGCGTGGAAGTCCATCGCCTCGACCATCTCGGGGAAGCTGGCGGAGACGTCGTCCGCGCCGCGGGAGAACACGCGGCGGCCGCCGGGCACGGCCACCATTTGGGCGCGGATGCCGTCCCACTTCCACTCGGCCCGGAACGCCGCCGGGTCGAGCGCCGCCAGGTCGGGCGGCTCGAGCGGGTGGGCGAGCATAGGGGGGCGGAACACCGGTGCGCCCGCCGGGTCGGGTCGCGGGCCGCGCTCCTCGAGCCAGGCGAACAGCGGCAGGTAGGGCGGGGTGAGGCCGTGCCACACCTCCTCGATCTCGTCCGGCGCCACCCGCCCGCCGGCAAGCTCCGCCAGCGCCACCTTCGCCAGCCGGGCCGAGGCGCCCACCCGCAGGCTGCCGGTGATGAGCTTGAGCAGGGCGTATCGGCTGGAGGCGTCGCACGCGTCGAGCCAGCCGGCCACGATGCCGGGCAGGTCGGCCTTGGGCGTGCTGAGCAGTGTTTGGATCACCTCGGTCATCCCGGGCGGCGGCCGGTTGGTGGCGCGTTCAGGCCACATCAGCGCCACGGTGTCGGCCAGGTCTCCCACGTAATCGTAGGACCAGGCGAACAGGGTCGGGTCAGTGCGCTGCTCGGCCAGGCCGCGGATGAGCATCGGCTTGGCGGCCTGGAACGCGAGCTCGCCGGTGAGGGCGGCGAGGGCGAAGCCGCGGTCGGGGTCAGGCTCGGTGGCAAAGTAGCGGCGCAGCAGCGCGATCTTGGCCAGGCGACCCGGCGTCAGCACCAGGCGTTCGAGCAGGTCGGCGAAGGCGTGCAAAGGAGAGGCTAGAGCAGCATCCGAGCAATCGGAGTCGCGTCGCGATCCGAAGGCTCGGATAAAGCTGCTCTTTTCTCAGTCAAGCAGAGCATGATCGAAGACCTCATGCTCTAGGTCGCTCGTCTTTGCCGTTCGTCGACCGCCGTCTGGATCCGACGCACTTCGATCTCGATCGCCATGACGAGATCATTGCATGCGCATCTCTTCACGGTCGTTTTCCTGGCGACGGCGAACGTGACCGACCGCGCCGAGATTGACCGAGATGTCGTCGAGCACGCCCGTCCAGCGGTCCTCGAGCTTCTCGAACCGGTCCATCACCACGACGCGGAACTGGTCGAGCCGCTGGTCGAAGCCGGTCATGCGGTGCTCGAGGCCGGTCATCCGGTTTTCGAGCCCTGACACGCGCTCCTCAAGGGACCTCATACGGCCACTGAGCCCGACTATCCCCCGCTCGAGCCCCACCATCTGGTCTTCAAGCCGTTGGAAGCGCTGGTCCACGTGGTGCCGGAGTTCGTGCTGGCCCACCTCCAACCGCTCGAGCACCGCCAAGATCTTATCGTCGTCCATCAACGCATCCCTTCCCCCTCAGTCTAGCACAGGCTGCGGGGGCGGTACAGCGCTTGCCTCTGCCGACAAGAGCGCGGTTGCCTCAGTCGGGGTGGCTAAATCCTCTTCCTCCTCGCCGTAACCCAGCAGACGCAAGGCCCGCCCCGTCACGCCGCGCTTGGCGACCTCGTGGATCAAGGCCTCCTCGCGTCCGTGCGTCACCCAGATCTCCGGCGCGCCCACCTCGTCCACGGTGGCGTTCAGCTCGGCCCAGTCGGCGTGGTCGCTGATCACCAACGGCAGCTCCACCCCACGCGACCGGGCGCGCTGGCGCACCCGCATCCAGCCGGACGCCAGACAAACCACCGGCTCCGCCAGCCGCCGTGCCCAACGGTCGGCAATCGCGCCCGGCGGCGCCAGCACGATGGCTCCCGCGAGATCGGCCTTGTTCGCCACCGTCGCCGGCCGCAGGTCGCCCAGCGTGACGCCCAGGCGCTCATAGGCGGCACACACCGGGGCCAGCGCGCCATGCAAGTAGATCGGCCGGTCCCATCCTGCCTCGCGCAGCAACGCGATCACCCGCTGGCATTTGCCCAGTGCATACGCGCCCACCACGTGCGTGCGCTCCGGAAACAGGGCCACGCTGTCGAGCAGCTTACGGATTTCCTGGTCGGGCCGCGGGTGCCGGAACACCGGCAGGGCGAACGTCGCCTCCGTGACGAACACGTCGCATTGGATCGGCTCGAACGGCCGGCAGGTCGGGTCGGCAACGCGCTTATAGTCGCCGGACACGACCGCCCGGCTGCCGCGCCACTCCATCGCCACCTGCGCCGCCCCCAGCACATGCCCGGCCGGTTGCAGCCAAACCCGCGTCTCACCGAGGGTCAGCACCTCACCATAACGCAGCTCCTGCTGCGTCAGCCCGGCGCGGTCGTCACCCATGCGAACCCGCATGATCGCCAGCGTCTCCGCGCTTGCCAACACATGGGCGTGGCCGGGGCGGGCGTGATCGGCGTGAGCATGGGTTATGACGGCGCGGTCGACCGGACGCATCGGGTCGATAAAGAAGCCGCCTGGCTCACAGAACAGGCCCTCGGGACGGGTTTGCAACCAAGTTTCGGGATGCGGCATGCCTCGGCATGTGGGCTGAATACGAGCCGCCGCCAAGCACCGACGCCGCGCGCTGGAGGCGCCAGGTTTGCTCGTCGTCTGGTCGCTACCGCAAGCCGCACCGGCCAGCCCCAGCATGTCGCACCTCAAACCGCTCGCGCTACGCTCCGGCGACCATCGGGCGGATCAGGGTCAGCGGCCAATAGTAGCGCCCTGACGGAGCCGGCGATGTCAGAACTCCTTCCAGTCCTCCTCGGCGGGCTGGTGCGCGAGGGCGAGGCTTGCGCTTGTGCCGGCCGCCTTCTTCGGGGCTGCCGCACGGGGCGCAGGGCGTTCCTTGGCGGCGCGGGACGCAACCGCGGCGGGCCGCGGCGGGACCGGCGCGTGGGCAGGCCGCTCGGCGGGTTTCTTGGCCGAGTGCTCTTCGGTGATCTGGAACTCCTGCGTCAGTCCGGCCAACTCCGCGGCGTCCTTCGACAGTGAATGGCTCGCCGCGGTGGTCTGTTCCACCATGGCGGCGTTCTGCTGCGTCACCTGGTCCATCTGGTTGACCGCCGTATTGACCTCGCGAAGCCCCTGCGCCTGCTCCTGCGCCGACAGCGACATGCTGGAGACCATGCCCGCAAGCTCGGCCACTTGCGACACGATCCGAGTCAACGCGCTGCCAGTATTGCCCACCAGCTTGACGCCGATTTCCACCTGCTTGCTCGACGTGGACACAAGCGCCTTGATCTCCTTGGCCGCCCCCGCGGAGCGTTGCGCCAGCGCGCGGACCTCGCTGGCGACGACTGCGAACCCACGCCCAGCATCCCCGGCGCGCGCGGCTTCGACGCCTGCGTTCAAAGCCAGCAAATTGGTCTGGAAGGCGATCTCGTCGATCACGCCGATGATCTGGCCGATCTGCTGCGAAGACTTCTCGATCTCGTCCATGGCCGACACGGCCTGGCTCACGATCTGGCCGGACGTCTCCGCATCGGAGCGCGTCGCGGACACGACGTCGTGGGCGTGCTGGGCGTTTTCGGCCGTTTTCTGCACCGTGGCGGTGATCTCATCCAGCGCGGCGGCGGTCTGCTCCAAGCTGGCCGCCTGCTGCTCGGTGCGGCGGCTCAGATCGTCCGCCGCCTGCGCGATTTCGGCGGAGCCACCCTGTAGGCCGGCGATGTTGGAGGCGATCTTGCGCAGCAGGCTCTCGAGCGTGGCGAACGCGCCGTTCAGGTCTTCGCGCAGGGGCTCGTAGCTGGCCGGAAGCGTCGTGTTCAGGCGGTAGGCGAAGTCACCCGCCGCCAGCCGCTTCAGCGCTCCCCCAATCGAGCCAACGATCAGCATCACCTGGGCTTCGATGGCGGCAGCTTCGGACTCTCGTTGCGCTTGCACCGAAGCGGTCTCGGCGGCGGCGAGCGCCGCTTCCGCGTTGTCGCGCGACATCGCATTCTCGCGGAACGTCGACATGGCACGCGTCATGCGGCCGACGCAATCGGTGTGGTGAGTGAACTCGATCGGGCTGTCCAGGTCGCCCGCGGCAAGCGCCTCCATTCTCACCACGGTGGTGACGTAGGGAATGGCGATGGCTCGAGCGAGCACCCGGCCTGTCACGATCGCAACGATCATGATGGCGGCAGAAGCGATGCTCAGGCCGGTCTCAACGCGGGACACGATGGCTGCATCCGTCGAACTGGCGCTGGCGAAGCACCACAGCACCCACCAACCGCAAGCGAGCGCGGCCGCTGCCAGCGTCGCGGTTCCGGTGACAGCCAGCAACAGCTTCAGCTTAATCGGCGCATTCTCACGGAACCAAGCGAGCATCGAACCTCCTCCTTGCTGGGCGGCTATTGTTAACCGGCATCGTAGCCGGCAAGCCTTACCAAACCGTTAGCGCGCAGTGGCGCAATTCGCTTATCCTGCGCCAGGCGGCGCTGCCACGACCAAGTTGGCGCCTAGCTCGCACCAGTCCCGCACATCGCCCGGCGCTGCCCGGGCAAGCACGATCATGTTGCGGCGGCGCGCGGCGGCGATCAGCGGGAAATAGCTGTCCGGTGGCAACGAACTCGCCTCGGCACCGTCGAACGCCAGCCAGGTGAGCGGCCAGGCGCAGATCGTGCCGGTCAGCCCGTCCTGCTCGCCCGCTGCCAGGGTGATGCAGGGCATGATGTCGGCCAGCAACGGCCGCAGCGGCGACGTCACGTCCAGCCAGCGCCGGTTGCTGGGCACGGCCGGCACGCCATAAATCACCAGCACCAGCCGAGCCCTCGCCGTGGCCGGGGCCCGCGCCAGCACCTCCTCGAGCAGGCGGCGATGCTCCGGGGCGGCCAGGCTGGTCCAGCCGACGCGAACGAACACAAGCTGCCAGTCCGGCTGCTTCGTGGCCGCCGTCAAGGCAGCCTCACAGCGGAGCCGGTCCGCCGCGGCCGACGCTGCCAACCCGCTGCCCGCAGCCGCAGCCCGGCGGCGCGCCGCTGGCGGCAGCTCGACGAAGCACCAGGGCCGCACCTTGCCGTTCTGCTCCACCACCGGCTGCAGTTCGGCTGCGAGCGAAGCGGACCGACCGCTCGCCGCCGGGTCGTGGTCGGCGGCGTCCAGCGCCGGCTCGCCGCCGAGCCGCACCGCCAGCGCCGGCGCCTGGAGCTGCCCCGCGAGTTCCACCACCACGCGCAGGCGGATGTCCCGCACGATGGCGGCCACGGTCGCGGCGTTGCGCGCGCTGTCCCGGCTTTCGAACCAGATGACGAAGCCGTCCTCGTCGGTGCGGCTGAACACGTCTGCCGGGGCGAGCCGGCGCTTCATGGCGCCCTCCACCAACAGGTTCACGCGCGGCGCAAGCCGTTGCCAATCGTCCGCGCAGGCGGCTCGCACCGCCTTGAGGCTGATCGCCAGCACCTCACCCTCGGTCTGCACTGGCGCGCCATACAAGTCCGGCTTGGCCGCGCCGGACGCATCGGCGCGCGCGGCGGCCTCGGGCAGCGCGGTGACGATGCGGACCCGGCTGTCCCCCTCGTCCAGCAACGCGCAGGTCAGCCGGACGGGCACGCGCGGCCCGCTGCTGTGCAGCAGATCCACCAGCAAGTCGAACCGCGCGCCATCCTTGAGCTGCTTGGCGCGGGCGGCGGCAGCGGCCACCTGGTGGTCCGCTGCGAGCAGGTCGCCGATGGTCTTCGCCTTCAACGCGTCGGCGCTCAAGCCGAGCAGCGTCTGGAAGGCGGGGTTGCTCATCATCACGCCGCCATCCTCCGCCAGCACCGCGACGGGGGCGGACACTTCGAGGAACACGGCGTTCAGCAGGCGCTGCAGGCCACCCTCCTCGCTTTCCCGCCGCCTGGCCTTGGATACGTCTTTGCCCAGCAGCAGCGCGCGGCTGGCGTTGCCGGCGCCATCCTCGTCGAACGTGAGGCGGAGCTGCAGCCAGCGCTCCCGCCCGTCCACCCGCAGCCCGAGGTCGAGCTGGATGGGGGCGAAGCGGCGCAGCGCGGTGATGAAGGCGCGCCATTGGCCCGGCAGCAGCGCCATCGGCCGGACCTCGCCCAAGGGCCGGCCGGCCAGCCCATCCGCCTGCCCGACCAAGCGGCACCAAGCGTCGTTGGCGCTCTGGATGGTCGCGGCCTCGCCTTGCGCCGGGTCGGCGATCACGACCATAGCCTCCCCGCGTTCGCGCAGCGCTTTGTCGAGCAGGTCAGCCGGGTCGGGCAGGAGGATCAGCACGGGGGTAAATTACCCGGGCGAAGCTAACGAAAGGTGGATGCGCGCCGGTTTGCGGGGCTACTCGTCGCCGCCCTGGCGGTAGGGCGAGAACTCGGCGGCGAGCTCCTCCATGCTGGCCAGCACGGCGGGGCGCTCGCGCTCGAGGAATTCGGCGACTGCGCGCTGCAGACCCGGGTTGCTCAGCCAGTGCGCCGAAAAGGTGGGCTTTGGCAGGTAACCGCGCTGGATCTTGTGTTGGCCCTGCGCGCCCGCCTCCACCCGCGCCAGGCCGTGCTCGATGGCGAAGTCGATGGCGCGGTAGTAGCACAGCTCGAAGTGCAGGAACGGCCACTCGCCGCGGCAGCCCCAGTTGCGGCCGAACAGCGCATCCTGCCCCACCAGGTTGAGCGCGCCGGCCACCGGTTCGCCGCCATTTTCGGCCAGCATCAGCACGACGCGGTCGCCGAGCCGCTCGCTCAACAGGGGGAAGAAGCGCTTGGTGAGGTAGGCGCTGCCCCATTTGCGGTCCACGGTGGACTGGTAGAAGCGGTAAAACGCGTCCCAGTCGCGGCGGGTGATCTCCGGGCCGCGCAGGGTGCGGAACACCAAGCCGGCGCCGTTGGCGTCCCGCCGCTCGCGACGCAGCACCTTGCGCTTGCGTGAGGAGAGCGCGCCGAGGAAGTCGTCGAACGTGGCGTAGCTGGCGTTTTCCCAGTGGTATTGCTGGCCGAGCCGCTGCAGCCAGCCCGCCTCGCCCAGCGCGGTCCACTCCGCTTCGGCGCAAAAGGTGATGTGCACGCCCGACAGCCGCAACTCCGTGCAGGCCTGCACCAGCGCGCTGGCCAGGGCTGCCATCGGCACGCCGGAGTTCGGGTGGCACAGCAGCCGCGGGCCCGGCACTGGGGAGAACGGCACCGCCACCTGCAGCTTCGGGTAGTAGGAGCCGCCGGCCTGCTCGTATGCGTTGGCCCAGCCGTGATCAAACACGTATTCGCCGTAGCTGTTGCTCTTGGCATACATCGGCGCCACCGCCAGCAGCGTGCCTGCCGGGTCGCGCAGGGCGGCGTGTTGCGGCAGCCAGCCGGTGCGCGGGCCGGCCGACCCACTGTCCTCCACGGCGGAGAGGAAGGCGTGGCTAACGAAGGGGTTGCCAGGCCCGGCGCACCCGTCCCACTCAGCCGGCGTGATCCCGTTGATCGACGGATGCAGCGTGAGGCTCAGCGAGGGTGCGCCGTCTGGCATGCCCTTACTATGGCACTGCAGCAAAGTTGCGCCAGTACCCGAAGCCCTTGCAATCTGCGCCAGCTGTCGAACCCACGCTGCCGTCATGCGCTATCACCCGACAACGCCGCCCCTGCGGCAAGGAAGCGCTGCCATGTCCGACAATCCGCTCGAGCCCGACCCCGACCGCGACCAGCGCATCCGTGAGCGCGCCTATTACTTATGGGAAGCCGATGGCTGCCCGGAGGGGAGCGACCTGGAGTATTGGGAGCGCGCCCGCGAACTGGTCGGCTTTAGCGACAGCGCCGGTGCGGGGCAGAAGCCAGTGCCTGAGCCGGACGACCCGGCGGTGATGGCGGGCCAGCCGATCGAGGAGGCCTCGATCCAGGAGAACCTCGGCGAGTTCCCCGACCGCAGCAGCGACCAAGGCGAACGCCCGCTGGTGCCCGACCCGCGCAACCGCGTGGCCTAAGCGCCAGCAGCCAGCAGGTGCAGGGAGAATAACGCCTGCTGGTCGGTCCAGGCGTGGCGGGGCTGCCAGCCAGCCTCACGCGCCAGCGCCTGGAAGCCGGCGATGGTGTGCTTGTAGCTGTTCTCAGTATGGATCGTCTCGCCCTGCGCAAAGGTGATCCGCTCGCCGGCCAACCGCACTGTTTGCGCCTGGCGGCTGCGCAGGTGCATCTCGATGCGGCCCTCCGCCTCGTTCCACAGCGCGACGTGGTCGAATCGCACCGGGTCGAACGTGGCGCCGAATGCGGCATTCAGGTGCGCCAGGATGTTGCGGTTGAACGCAGCGGTCACGCCCTGGGCGTCGTCATAGGCGGGAAGCAGTAGGTCGAGCGACTTACGCAGGTCCACCCCGACCAACATCGCAGCGCCAGCACCCAAATCCCGCCGCACTTGCGCCAGGAACGCCACGGCGACCGCGGGCGTGAAGTTGCCGATGGTGGAGCCGGGGAAGAAGCCGAACAACTCCCGCCCGGCGACGGACGCGGGCAGGGCAACCGGGCGCAGGAAGTCAGCCGCAACCGGGTCGACCAGCAAGGCCGGCCGGGCGCGAGCCAGGCGGGCTTGCAGCGCAACCAGCGCGTCCGCCGCGACATCCACCGGCACGTAGGCGGCCGCACCCAGGCTATCGAACAGCAGCGCCGCCTTGGCCTCGTCGCTGGCGCCATACTCCACGATGGCGCAGCCCGGACGGCGCGGCAGTTGCGGCGCCACCTCGCGCAACAACGCGAGTTCGGTGCGGGTGGGGTAGTATTCCGGCAGGCGGGTGATCTCGCCGAACAGCCGGCAGCCCTCGGCGTCGTAGAACAGCTTGGCGGGCAACGCCTTTTGCGGCGCGGACAACCCGTCTAGCACCTCGCGCAGGTCGGACGTCGCGTCCGCCAGGCTCGTGGCCTGCTGGGTGAGCGCCGTGTCGAACCGGTCTACCACTCCATCCGGCATGTCCATCACGCGTCCTTGGCCAAGCGCACGCCGGTGAACTGCCAGCGGCGGTCGGGGTGGAAGAAGTTGCGGTAAGTGGGGCGGGTGTGGCCCGGCGACGTCGCCGCGGAGCCGCCGCGCAGGACCATCTGGTTAATCATGAACTTGCCGTTGTACTCGCCGATGGCGCCGGCCGGAGCGCGGAAGCCCGGGTAGGGCAGGTAGGCGCTGCCGGTCCATTGCCAGACATGGCTGTCGCGCTCGGCGAGTTCGGGATGGTCGCTGGCTGCCTCCCACTCGAACTCGGTCGGCAGCCGTGCGCCGGCCCAGCGGGCGAAGGCGTCGGCCTCATACCAACTGACGTGGCAAACGGGGTCCTCCGGGTCCACAACCACCTCGCCGCGCGGGGTGAACAGGTGCCAGGCGCCGTCGCGCAAGCGCCAATGCAGCGGCGCCTGCCAGCCGTGGTCCTGCACCTGCGCCCAGCCTTCGGACATCCAGAGCGACGGGGTTTGATAGCCGCCATCGGCCATGAAGCCGAGCCAGGCGCTGTTGCGCACGAGCTGGGTGGCGAGGCGGTAGGGGGCGAGGAAGACAGTGTGCGCCGGGCCCTCGTTGTCGAACGCGAAGCCGCCGCCGTCATGCCCGCACTGGACCAGCCCGCCGGCCAGCGAGAGGAACCGGTCGGTCGCTTCGGCGGCTTGCGGCTTGCGCCAGGCCGGGTCGATGGCCGGGCGCAGCGGGTTTTGGCCGAAGGCGTGCAGCATGTCGGTCAGCAGCAGTTCCTGGTGCTGCTGCTCGTGGTGCAATCCGAGCAGCGCCAACCCGGCCACGGCAGCGGTCGGGTCCACCAGCAGCCGGTCCATCGCGGCGTCCACGTAGGCGCGGTAGGCGGTGGCTTCGGCCGCACCCGGGCGGGTGATCATGCCGCGGGCGAAACGCGGCTGACGTTCGCCGACGGCCTCGTAGTAGGAGTTGAACAAGTAGGCGAAATCAGGGCTGAACGGGCGGTAGCCGGGCATATGCGGCACCAGCACAAATTGTTCGAAAAACCAGGTTGTGTGCGCGCGGTGCCATTTCGCTGGGCTTGCATCCGGCATCGACTGAATACACTGGTCCTCGGCGGAGAGATGCTTGCAGAGTGCTTCGGTGTGGTCCCGCACCGACTGGTAAAAGCCGGCCACGTGGGCTTGCGTCGTTTGCATCAACGTCTCCTCGACCGGAGCAACGGCAGGCGGCGCGCCTGGTTCCGGTCAGCTCTTCCACTGCAGAGTTTGCGCGGCGAGCGGGTTGTTGAAGGCGCGGCGCTCGTTCTGGCTCGCCACATACTCGCGCTTGAGCCGCATCAGCCACGCAATCTGGGTATCGGCGTCCCCCACGAACAGCATCGCTGGCGTGGCGGCGCCCTTGGCCAGATAGGCCGCCATGTCGCGGTCCTGGCGCAGGAAATCCCGCGTCATCCAGGCGCCGAACGGGCGAAGCGGCCATAGATATGGCACCGTCCAGTAGACGCAGTAATGCACGTCGGTCTCGCTCGGACTGATCGGGGTGACCGCCGCCAGCACCGCCGCCTGATGCCGGCTGCCCGCGATGGACTCGATGCGCAGGCCGGGCAGCGACAGGCTGATGTCGATGCGCACGTCGCGGCCCAGCAAGCGATAGGGGTTGGCGCCGTGCTTCAACCGGTGCTGCGCCATGCGGAAGCCCATCTGGGTCGGCTCGAAGGCCTTCTGCTTCGGCCGCAACTGCAACGCAGACTTGGATTTCCACCAGCGCGAGGTGTGCACGAAGGCGGGGTGCGCCGGGTCACAGAAGCCGAAGGCGGCGATGTCGGCGTTGCTGGGGAAGCGCATGGTGGCGGAAATCTGCGGCGCCACGCCCTCGAAGCCGGGCACCAGCGGCACCTCGGGCAGCGTTTCGGGCAGCTTGGCGCCGTCCGGCATGAACACCCAGAGGTTGCCCTGCACCTCGCGACAGGGATAGCGCCGCAGCCGCAGCCGCGACACGTCCCGCTCGTCGCTATCGGCCAGCGCGGGGACGCTGGTGCACACGCCGTCCGCAGCGGCGAAGGCCCAACCGTGGTAGCAGCAGCGCAAGGTTTGACCGTCGAAGCTGCCGTGCCGCATGGGCATGCCGCGATGCGGGCAGCGGTCGCTGTAGGCGAACACGGCGCCCGCTTCATCCCGCCCGACGAGGATGGCCTCGCTGAGCAGCGTCACCGCCTTGGTGGTGGATTTCGCCACCGCGCGCGCCGGGCACGCAATGTACCAAAACCCGCGCAGCATTTCGCTGCTGTCCGTGTCAGCCATGCGGCAGACTACCATCGCCAAATGGGGCGGGGAAGCGCGGCGCTGCTATGCGCTGGGGTGCGGCACGAGGTGGCAAGCCCGCGCGCCCATCCGCTCCACCACTCGGCAGCGATGACAGGTAGCAGCGTCTGCCTCGAAACACAGCAGGCAAACCGGTGCCGCCTGGGCAAGGTCGGCCGCCTCTGCCAGCGCCAGGGCGGCCTCGGTGGTGGCCAGCCGCGCGTCCACGATGCGCCAGAACGACGCCATGTCGCGTTGGCGATGCGCCGCGCGGCCCTCGGGGGGCGTGCCGAGCGCGCGCAAATGGGTGTAGCCGATGCCCGCCTCCGCCAGGCCGCTGGCGAGTTGGCGCTTGGAGAAGCCGGGCCGGCGGGACAGCGGCAAGTCCCGCACGTCGATCACGCGGGTGATGCCGGCAGCCAGCAGGGCGGCGCGCACGCCTGCCCAGCTCGCGCCCTGGTAGCCGATGGTCCAAATCGGGCCGGTCACGCCAGGCGGAACCGGGTGGCGACGACCGGGTCGTCGGTGACGGTGGCGCGCACCGCCGGGTCGTCCTGCGCCACCACGACGCGGGTGAACCAGGGCACGGTGCCGCGCACGCGGGCGAGGAAGAGCTGGTCGAACGCCGCCGCCGCCGGGCCGCGCGCGATGCAGCAGGCGCAACCCGGCGGGTGCGTCACTGCGTCCGCACTTGGGATCAGCACGGCGTCCTGCTCGCTGGCGGGCGTGCCGAATACGACGGGGATGCGGGCGTCGATAAACATGGTGTAGACATAAAGATATCTTTATGTGATATCAAGCCATGGACTCACTCTTGCTCGCCCTGCGCGCCTGCGCCGAACCCACCCGTCTGCGCCTGCTGGCGCTAGCCTCCCGCGGCGCGTTCTGTGTGGTGGAACTCACCGAAATCCTCGGCCAGTCGCAACCCCGGCTGTCGCGCCACCTGCGCCTGCTGGTGGAGGCCGGCGTGATGGAGCGGATGCGCGAGGGCGCCAACACCTGGTTCGCGGTGCCCGCCGGGCCGGGCCTGGCGCGGGACCTGATCGCGCGCCTGCCCGCGCAGGACCCGGTGCTGGAAGCCGACCGCCGCCAGGCCGCCCGCGTGTTGGCCGAGCGCGCGCGCACCGCCTCCGAGAGCTTCCGCCGCCGCGGCGCCGACTGGGACGAGGCCGGCGCGCTCGAGCTGCCTGCCGCCGCCATCACCGCCGCGCTGCGCCAGGCCGTGGGCCAGCACCCCGGCCGGCTGCTGGACATCGGCACCGGCACCGGGCAGTTGCTCGAGCTGCTGGCCGACGAGGTGGAGTTCGGCCTGGGCGTGGACGCCAGCCGCGCCATGCTGGCCCTGGCGCGCGCCCGCCTGTCCCACCCGCGCTTCGCCCGCTGCGCCGTGCGGCAGGCCGACATGTATCGCCTGTCGCTGGCCGACAGCACGTTCGATACCGTGGTGTTGCAGATGGTGCTGCACCATGCCGAAGATCCGGCGGCCGTGCTGGCCGAGGCGCGCCGCGTGCTGCGGCCCGGCGGCAGCCTGGTCGTGGTCGAACTGATGCAGCACGACCGCGCCGACCTGCTCGACCAGCTCGCGCATCGCTGGCCCGGCTTTGACCCGGCGGCGCTCCGCACCATGTTGGCTGCCGCCGGGTTGGACGACGCGGCCTGCGTCACCATCGCGGGCCCGCTGCCCGTCCAGCTCTGGCGCGCCGCCGCCATCGCATCCGCCTTCCCCGCCACCGCCGGGCTGTCACCGGCAAAGGAACTGGCATGACCCGCCCTGCCCTGCTCGATGCGTTGCGTGACCGCGTGCTGCTGTGTGACGGCGGGATGGGCAGCCGGGTGCAGGCGCTCACGCTGGACGTGGAGCGCGACTACTGGGACCGGGAGAACTGCACCGAGGTGCTGAACCTGTCCCGCCCCGACCTGGTGCGCGACATCCACCGCGGCTACTTCGCCGCCGGCGCCGACATGGTGGAGACCAACAGCTTCGGCGGCAGCCCGATCACCCTGGCCGAGTTCGACCTGCAGGACCGCACCCACGAGATCAACCGGCTCGCGGGCGAACTGGCGCGCGAGGCGGCCGACAGCTTTGCCGACGGGCGCGACCGCTGGGTGCTGGGCTCGGTCGGCCCCGGCACCAAGCTGCCCAGCCTGGGCAACATCGCCTACGACCCGCTCGAGGCCGCGCTGGCCCAGCAGGCTGCCGGGCTGATCGCGGGCGGGGTGGACGCCATCCTGATCGAGACCTGCCAGGACACGCTGCAGATCAAGGCCGCTGTGAACGGCGCCAAGATCGCCCGCGCCGCCGCCGGCACCGCCACGCCGATCTTCGTGCAGGTGACGGTGGAGACCACGGGCACGCTGCTGGTCGGCCCCGACATCGCCGCCGCCGCCACCGTGGTGCACGCGCTGGACGTGCCGCTGATGGGGCTGAACTGCGCCACCGGGCCGCAGGAGATGGCCGAGCACGTGCGTTGGCTCGCCACCAACTGGCCCGGGCTGATTTCGGTGCAGCCCAATGCCGGCCTGCCCGAACTGGTCAACGGCGCCACGCACTACCCGCTGGGTGCGGCCGAAATGGCGAGCTGGGTGGAACGCTTCGTGCGCGAGGACGGGCTCAACCTGGTGGGCGGTTGCTGCGGCACCAGCATCCCGCACATCGAGGCGCTGGACGCGATGCTGCGCCGGCTTGCCTCCGAGGGGCGGGGCGAACCGCGGCCCACTCCCTCTGCGCGCACGCACCATTGGGTGCCGTCGGTGGCCAGCCTCTACGGCCAGACGCCGTTGCGCCAGGAGAACAGCTACTTCTCCATCGGCGAGCGCTGCAACGCCAACGGCTCCAAGAAGTGGCGCGAGCTGCAGGAGCGCGGCGATTGGGACGGCTGCGTCTCGGTCGGGCGCGACCAGGTGGGCGAGGGCTCCAACAGCCTTGACGTCTGCACCGCCTTCGTCGGCCGCGACGAGGTGGCGGAGATGACGCAGGTGATCACCCGCTTCACCAGCAGCGTGAACGCGCCGCTGGTGATCGACAGCACCGAGACCAACGTGCTGGAGACCGCGCTGAAGCTGCACGGCGGCAAGCCGATCATCAATTCGATCAACTTTGAGGACGGCGAGGCGGCGGCCGACACGCGGTTGCTGCTGGCGCGCAAGTTCGGCGCGGCGGTGATCGCGCTCACCATCGACGAGACCGGCATGGCCAAGACCGCGGACGCCAAGCTCGCCGTCGCGCGCCGCCTGGTGGAGTTCGCCTGCACGCGGCACGGCCTGCCGCAGAGCGATTTGCTGATCGACCCGCTCACGTTCACCGTCGCCACCGGCAGCGAGGACGACCGCAAGCTCGCCGCCTGGACGCTCGAGGGCATCGCCGCCATCCGCGAGGCGTTCCCGGACATCCAGATCATCTTAGGATTGTCCAACGTGTCGTTCGGGCTCAACCCGGCGGCGCGCGCAGTGCTGAACAGCGTGTTCCTCGACCACGCCGTGCGCGCGGGCATGACGGGTGCGATCGTGCACGTGTCCAAGATCCGCCCGCTGCACCAGATCGCCGCCGAAGAGGTCCAGGTGTGCGAGGACCTCATTTTCGACCGCCGCCGCGAGGGCTACGACCCGCTGCAGCGGCTGCTGGAACTGTTCGCCGACCGCAAGGCGGCCGACGCCACCAAGAAGCAGCGTGCGGTCACCGTCGAGGGCCGCTTGCGCGACCGCATCATTGATGGCGACCGCAAAGGATTGTCCGAAGAGCTCGACGAGGCGCTGCAGACCCTGCCGCCGCTCGCCATCATTAACGAGGTGCTGCTCGACGGCATGAAGGTGGTGGGCGAACTGTTCGGCGCCGGCAAGATGCAGTTGCCGTTCGTGCTGCAATCGGCCGAGACGATGAAGGCCGCGGTCGCCTACCTCGAGCCGCTGATGGAGCGCGTGGAGGGCCAGCAGAAGGGCACCGTGGTGCTCGCCACCGTGAAGGGCGACGTGCACGACATCGGCAAGAACCTGGTCGACATCATCCTCACCAACAACGGCTATCGCGTGGTCAACCTCGGCATCAAGGTGCCGCTGGCCGACATGGTGGCGGCGGCGCGGCAGCACCACGCCCACGCCATCGGCATGTCGGGCCTGCTGGTGAAGTCCACGGTGGTGATGCGCGAGAACCTCGAGGAGATGAGCCGCCAGGGGCTCGACATCCCGGTGATGCTCGGCGGCGCGGCGCTCACCCGCAACTACGTCGAGGATGACTGCGTGCAATCCTACGCCAGCGGCCGGGTCGCCTATGCGCGCGACGCGTTCGACGGGCTGCACCTGATGGACCGCATCACCGGCAACGGGTTCGACGACTTCCTCGCCGCGACCCAGGCCAAGCGCGCCGGCAAGGCCCGCAACACCAAGCGCACCCTGGGCGAGGCCGACCGCGCCGCGTTCCGCCCGGTGGACCTGGCGAGCGTGCGCCAGCGCCGGGCCGCCAAGACGCAGGACCTGCCGGTGGTGCAGCCGCCGTTCTGGGGCGCGCGGATGCTGCAGAGCACGCCCAAGGCGGTGTTGCCGTTCCTTAACGAGCGCAGCCTGTATCAATTCCAATGGGGCTTCCGCAAACAGGGCCGCTCGCTGGACGACTTCCTCGGCTGGGCCAAGCAGGAGCTGCGCCCGGTGATGAAGCGGATGTTCGCCATCTGCGAGCAGGACGCGATCTTGGCGCCCCAGGCGATCTACGGCTACTGGAAGGCCGCCGGGCAGGGCAACGACCTCATCGTGTTCGACCAGGACGGCAGCACCGAACTGGCGCGCTTCACCCTGCCACGCCAGCCGCGCGAGGACGGCGAGTGCATCGCCGACTTCTTCCGCGACGTGGACGAGGAGGAGCGCGACGTGCTGGGCCTGCAGGTGGTGACCGTGGGGCAGAAGGCGAGCGACACGGCGCGGCTGTGGTTCGAGGACAATCGCTATCAGGACTACCTCTATTTGCACGGGCTCAGCGTGGAATTGGCGGAGGCGATGGCGGAATACACCCACAAGCGCATTCGCGCCGAATGCGGGTTCGCCGCCGAGGACGATCGCGATATGGACAAGATGCTGTCCCAGGCCTATCGCGGCAGCCGCTACAGCTTCGGCTATCCCGCCTGCCCCAAGCTCGAGGACCAGGCGCCGTTGCTCACGCTGCTGGGCGCGGAACGGATTGGGGTGTCGCTGAGCGACGAGTGGCAGTTGCACCCGGAACAAAGCACCAGCGCCATCGTGGTGCTCAATCCGCGGGCGAAATACTTTTCGGTGTAGCTGGGGGTCAACTGATCAGGTGGTGCAGCGAGGCCGATTGCGGGCAGCTATCGGGCGCACCGAACGCGGCGGCGTTCAAAGCCTCCCGCATGGTGTCGAACAGGCCGAGGTCCTGGCCGTCGCGGCATTGCCAAAGCAGGATCGACCCGCCGCGGCGCGCCACGCCCCAGCGCGCCCATTCCACGCCCGGCGCATACAGCAGGGCGACGTCGGCATCTCCCTCGCAGGCGCCGTCGCCCTCGTGGATGGCGATGCGGGATACGCCGGGAGCGCCGCCCTCGGCCTCCCAGCGGCAAATGTCGATCTTGTCGACGGCGAGCAGCTTGTAGGGTTTGGTGCGGGCTTGCAGCGAAGGAACGCGGTGACGCGGGAAGACGACGACTGTGTAATCCATGGCTGGCCTCCCTTTCGCGTGACTGTGTAGCCGACGGTGAGAGTGTCTCAGATTGACTTACGTCACACTCGATGCACGCTGGATTGTCGCTTCGGCGAAAAAACCGTGATATTCATCATGAAGCGCCTCAATCCAGGACCTGCTGATGGACGCTGACGTCACCAATCCGACGGCTGAATACGAGCGCCTGCTGGCCCGCACGCCGATGTTCCGCACCATCGCGCGCACCGACCTGCATGCCCTGGCGATCCGGACCCGGGAGCGCACCATGCGCACCGGCGAGGTGCTGTTCCGCCGCGGCGACACCGGCACCAGCATGCTGGTGATCCTGACCGGGCGGGTGCGCATCGTGCTGCCCAGCCGGGAGGGCAAGGAGCAGGTGTTGGCGGTGTTGCAGTCGGGCGAGGTGCTCGGGGAATTGGCGCTGCTCGACGGCCGCAGCCGCACCGCCGACGCGGTGGCCGAGAGCAACGGCCGGCTGCTCACCATCGACCGCCGTGATCTGCTGGACGTGCTGCGCGGCCATCCCGACCTGGCACTCGCCATCCTCACCCTGCTCAGCGAGCGGCTGCGCGCGACCAATTGGCTGCTCGAGGCCATGCTGTTCCACGACGCCGGCGGCCGCCTCGCGCTCACCCTGCTGATGCTGGGCCACGCGCAGCCGGGCTACCGGGTCTACATCACCCAGGGCGCGCTCAGCGAGCGGATCGGCACCGCCCGCGAAACGGTTAACAAGAAGTTGCGGGAGTGGCAGGCGGCTGGCATCGTCACGGTGGAGCCCGGGCGCGTGACGGTGCTCGATCCGGCGTCGTTGCGCCTGCAAGCGCCGCCTAGCGACCTACTTGATGCCGATATGCCACAGCTTTGGTGATCTGTCTCAATTCTGAGATACGGTTAACCTTTTGATTGCATCTCGGATTGGTTAACGCGCATTAACGAGTCTGTCCCAGCACAGAGTTCGTCGCACCATGATCTCCCTTCGCTCTGCACTCCGTTTCACCAACGACCGTAGCGGCGTGGTCGGGCTCGAATATGGGCTGATTGCGGCCTGCATCGTCGTCCCGCTCGCCCTGTCGCTGGCGCCGCTGGGCCAGGCGCTGGAGCAGGTGTTCAGCCACCTCGCGGCGGTCCTGGCGGCCCATGGCGACCGGGTCAGCATCGTATCGCTCGGGTCGTTCGCGCGCTTTCGCTGACGGTTACGCCGGGTCTGCTGCCGGGACGCTGGTGGCAGTCATCGCGGCGGCGTCGAACTCGTCGGCCAGGGCGCCGCGGGGCCGCATCAGGTCATAGGCCGGCACCGGGATGTAGCGCCCGCTGCCGGCCGCCGCGGTCACCTTGCCGTCCTGCATCACCAGCTCGCCCCGGCGCAGCGTGGCGATCGGCCAGCCGGTCACCGCCATGCCCTCGTAGGGCGTGTAGTCAATCGTGTGCTGCATCAGGGCGTTGGTCAGCACAGTGCGGCGCTGCGGGTCCCACAGCACCAGGTCGGCGTCGGCTCCGGGAGCGATGCGGCCCTTCTGCGCCAGGCCGAACAGCCGCGCCGGCGCGGTCGACACCAGGCGGACGAAGTCGCTCGGCGTCAGCCGCCCGGTCGCCACACCCAGGCTCCAGATCAGCGGCAGCCGCGCGGCCAGGCCGGGCACCCCGTTCGGGATGGCGGTGAACGGCGCGCCGGTGCCGGCGGCACTCTTGCCGCGCGGGCCGTGATAGCTCCAGCCGCTATGGTCGGAGCTGATCACGCCCAGCGTGCCGAGCCGGATCGCGTCCCACAGCCCCGCCGCGGCGGCAGCGTCCCGCGGGGCCGGGCTGCACATGAACTTGGCGCCCTCGAAGCCCGGCCGATCCATGTCGGCCGCGGTGAGCGCGAAATATTGCGGGCAGGTCTCGCCCCACACCTTCACGCCGCGGGCCTGGGCGCGCGCGATCTCCTCCGCCGCTTCCGGGCAGGAGACGTGGAACACCTCGATCGGCGTGTCCACCAGTTCGGCCAGCGCGATGGCGCGGTGCGTCGCCTCCCGCTCCACCACGCTGGGGCGGGACCAGGCGTGGTATTTCGGCCCGGTGCGGCCATCGGCGAGCAGGGCGGCCGAGCGCCAGGCGATCGCGTCGTAGTTCTCGCAATGCACCGTCACCAGGCAGCCCAGCCGGCGCGCGGCGGCCAGCACGGCGAGGAACTGGCGGTCGTCCAGGCGCGAGGCGTCGTAGGTGAGGAACACCTTGAGGCTGCGAACGCCCGACGCCACCACCTCGGGCAGCTCGCGCAGGATTACCTCGTCGGTCGGGTCGGTGATGATCTGGTGGAACGCGTAGTCCACCATCGCCCCGGACGCGGCCCGGCGGTGATACTCGGCCAGCGGCGCCTGCAGCCCGCCGCCCTTGAACTGGGCGGAGAAGGTGACGACGGAGGTGGTGCCGCCCGCCAGCGCCGCGGTGCTGCCGGTGGTGAAGGTCTCCTCGTCGGAGCCGCCGCCGGGTTTCAGTTGCTCAATATGGCAGTGCGAGTCGACGCCGCCGGGCAGCACCAGCATTCCGCTCGCGTCCAGCTCCGGCCCGCCCGCCAGCCGGTCGGCGATGGCGGCGATGCGGCCGGCGCGGATGCCGATGTCGGCCGCGAACTGGTCGGAGGCGGTGACGACGGTGCCGCCACGGACAATGAGGTCGAACTCGGCCATCGGCACGTCTCCCGCTGCGGCAGCTTCGGTTAGGAGCCGCTGAACCAATTGTAGCCCTGGTCGTCCCAATACCCGCCAGGGTTGTCGTTGGTGACGGAGATGGCAGTGACGAACTTCGGGCTCTTGAAGCCAAGCTTGGTCGGCACCCGCACCCGCATCGGGAAGCCGTATGCTTCCGGCAGCGGTTGGCCGAGGAAGTCCAGCGCCAGGATGGTCTGCGGATGCCGCGCGGAGGCCATGTCGAGGCTACCATAGTAGCGGTCGGCGCATTTGAACCCGACATAGCGCGCCCGCGGATCGGCCCCCACGCGCTGCAGGAAGCTGCGCAACGGCACGCCGCTCCATTGCCCGATCGCGCTCCAGCCCTCGATGCAGATGTGCCGGGTGATCTGGCTTTCCTGCGGCAGCGCGCGCAGCCGGGGCAGCGTCCAGGGCGTGCGGTCGTCGACCAGGCCGGAGACGGCGAGCGACCAATCCGCCGGGTCGATCTCGGGCGTGCTGTCCTCGGGGTAGAAGCCGTTGTAGGGGAACGGCTTGGTGATGGCGCTGGCCGGGAAGATTGGGGCCAGGCGATTGGGGTCGAACAGCCAGGCCTGCACCCGGTCGTTCCAGTGCGACATGGCGAACAGCGCCCGGTCGACCGCGTCGCCGTCCGAGAGGTTGCAGCCGGTCAGCATGGTGAGCGCGCCGAGCGAGAGGCCGCCGCGGATCAGCCCGCGCCGTTCCAGCCGCCGCAGCGCCGGGCGCAGGTCGGACGCGGTCACGGCCGGGGGGATGCGGCGCTTCAACGCGCCCGCTCCCGCCCGGTGATCATGGCCGGCAGGGTGCGCGGCACGGCGGCGACTAGCGCCAGATGCACCACCACGAACAGCGCCAGGCCGGCCATGGCGAGGAAGTGCAGCCGGCGCACCACCTCGTAGCCGCCCACCGCCTGCACCACCGCCTGGAACTGCACCGGCTTCCAGAGGCCGAGGCCGGACAGCACCATGACGATCCCGAGCAGCAGCGCCGCCAGGTAGGCCAGCCGCTGCACCGCGTTGTAGCCGCCGGCCTGGTGCGCCAGCCGCAGCGCGAGGGCGGCGCGGAAATCCTGCCACACCGCGCGCGGGGCGACCGGCAGCAGCACGCGGGCGAAATGGCGGGTGAGCAGGCCGTAGCCGATGTAGAGCAGCCCGTTGCCCACCAGCAGCCACATCACCGCGAAATGCCAGGCGATGCTGCCGCCGAGCCAGCCGCCCAGCGTGGCCCAGCGCGGGAAGTACACCGGCCAGAACGCGTTGGCGTCGTAGATGCCCCAGCCGCTC
Organism: Acetobacteraceae bacterium; assembly: GCA_965199105.1. Lineage (GTDB taxonomy): Bacteria > Pseudomonadota > Alphaproteobacteria > Acetobacterales > Acetobacteraceae > LMUY01. Next base: position 474,431 of record CBDAQO010000002.1, read on the forward strand.
ATGAACATGCAGGCCATCGCCAGCGCGTTCACCCAGTGGGTGAGCCGCACCGCGAAGGCATGCCGCGCCCGGGTGGGCGCGCGGGGGGCGATGTGCGTCGCGACCGCCATCACATCGGCGGCACGGTGCCGTTCTCGCCCACGTTGATGCGGCTGGCGGTCAGCGTACCATCGGCCGCCTTGGTCGGTACCACCAGCACGTGCGCGCCGGCCTTCAGCAGCGTATGGTCGTTGCTCGGCTCCAGGCTCACGATCGGCACGTCCTCGGGCACGAAGATCTTCTTCTCGCCGCCGCCCTTGTAGCTCACCGTCATGACGCGGCCTTCGGACACCACCAAGTCACCCACCGTGCCGTTGGTCATGGTGCTGGTGGGGCCGAGGTCCCACGCGTAGCTGCCCTCGCCGGTGCCGTTCATGCTAGCGGGGAACACCGTCACCTCGAGCGCCTTGAGCGTGCCGTCCGGCTGCGGAATGGCAGCACAACCGATGAACGTGCCGGACTTGATGGCCCCGATGTCGGCCTTGGTCACCCCCACCACCTTGGCGTCGGGGGTGAGCGCCACCTTCATCTCGTCGCCGTTGCGGGCCTTGAGCGTGAGGGTGTCGCCGTCCACCGCCTCGATGGTGGCACGCACGCGCATGGGCGGGGTTTGGGCGAGCGCCGAGCCAGCCAGCGAGGTGGCGGCGAGCAGGGCGAGGGCGATGCGATGCGTCGGCATGGTGCGGGGGTCCCGTGCATTCGTTGGTGGGCGATGCATCGGGCGGGGTCGCGCCGCTGTCAATGTGCGGGTTTATGACGAAGCTTTTAGATTGGCAGCCGGATGCGGGCGCGCAAGCCGCCGAGTGGGCTCTGCTCGAGCCAGATGTCGCCGCCATGCGCCCGCACGATGTCGCGCGCGATGGTGAGGCCGAGGCCGGTGCCGCTGCCGCCGGTCTCGAACGGGCGGAACACGCTCTCGCGCCGTTCGGGGGCGATGCCCGGGCCGTCGTCGTCCACCAGCAGCTCGACGCTGCGCTCCTGGCGCAGGGCAGACAGCGCGATTTGGCGGGCATGGCGGCGCGCGTTGTCGACCAGGTTGGTGATGGCGCGGCGCACCGCCTCGGGCCGCAGCAGCACGGTGAGCCCGCCGGGAGCGTCCAGCGCCACGGCGGCACCGGCGCGGCGGGCGCCGGCCGCCACGTCCCCCAGGATCGCGCTGACGTCGACCGGCTGGGCCTGCTCGGCGCCCTCGCCGCGGGCGAACGAGAGATAGCCGCCCAGCATGCGCTCCATCTCCTCCACGTCGCCCGTCATGTCCGCGATGTCCTGCCTCTGCTCGGCCGTGCGCGGCAGCATCGCCAGCGCCAGCCGCAGCCGGGTCAGCGGGGTGCGCAGGTCGTGCGACACGCCGGTCAGCATCTCGGTGCGCTGGCTGAGGAAGCGGCTGATGCGGGCCTGCATGCGGTTGAACGCCACCGCCGCCTGCCGCACCTCGGCGGCACCTTCCGGCTTCATCGGGCCACGGTCCCGCCCCATGCCGAACGCCTCCGCCGCCGCGGCCAGCCGGCGGATGGCGCGCACCTGGTTGCGCATGAAGAGCGCGGCGATGCCGAACAGCAGCAGGGCCGACCCGGCGAGCCACAGCACGAATAAATAGAGCGTGGAGGTGTAGAGCCGTTTGCGCGGCGCCTGCACCTCGAGCACGCCCTCCGGCAACTGCACGGCGATCTGCACGCTGCGCGGGTCGGAGGTCCAATCCATGGTGTAGGGCATGCCGCCCAGGTTGCTGTCGAGCGAGGCGGCGAGGTCGTCATCGGCCGGGCCGAGCTGGTTGATCCAGCGCCGCGGCTGGATCAGCGCGCCCGGGGTGAACTGCATCGGCACTTCGTAGCGCAGCAGGGCGGAGCGCAGGATCCAGTCGCGGTTGTCCTCCCCCGGGAAGCGGTGCATCAGCGCGATGGTCTCGGCCACCTCGCCGGCGATGGCGCCCGCCAGCCGGCGCGACACCAGGTCGAGGTAGCTGCCATAAAACACGGTGAACGCCACCGCCTGCAGCAGCACGAGGGGCAGCAGGATAATCAGCAGGCTGCGCCCCAGCAGCGAGCGCGGCATCATCTGCTTGAGCCCCAACTTCATGCGCCCAACCTCACACCCAGCGCCTCATAGGCCGGGTTTTAGCACATAGCCCCGCCCGCGCACCGTGTGCAGGAAGCGGGGCTCGCGCGGGTCCACCTCCAGCTTGCGGCGCAGCCGGGTCACCTGCACGTCGATGGCGCGTTCGCCGGCCTCGTCCATGCCGAGCGCTTGGGCGATGGTCTCGCGGGACAGCACGTCGCCCGGGCTGCGCGCGAGCAGGCTGAGCAGCGCCACCTCGCCGCTGGTGAGATGCACCACGCCCTCGGGCCCGTTCAGCTCGCCGCGCACCGTGTCGAACGCGAGCCGCCCCAGCCGCAGTTCGGTGACGGTTTCGACGGGGGCCAGGCGGCGCAGCATGGCGCGGATGCGCAGCACCAGCTCGTAGGGGTCGAACGGCTTGCCCAGGTAGTCGTCCGCACCGGCCTCGAACCCGGCGATGCGGTCCTCCGGGGTGCCCTTGGCGGTGAGCAGCAGCACGGGGATGTCGGAACGGTCGCGCCGCAGCGATTCGGTGAGGTCGAGCCCGGTCTCGCCCGGCATCATCACGTCCAGCACGACCAGGTCAGGGTGGACGAAACGCATCTTGGCGCGGGCGTCCGCGGCGTTGTCGGCGGTGGTGACGCGAAAGCCGTTCTCCGCCAAATAGCGCTGCAGCAGGCGCCGCAGCCGGTCGTCGTCGTCCACCACCAGCACGTGAGCGGCCTGAACCCCGCTCAACGGCGCGGAGCCTGAACCCCGCTCAACGGCGCGGGAGGCGGTCGAGATAGGCGCGGGCGGGCATGCCCATGATGGCGCGCATCACCCGGCCGAAGCCCTCCACCGAGGCGCCCCCAGCCTCGCGGTAGGCCGCCGCCAGCCGCTCGCGCTGCGCCTCGAACAGGCGGCGCTCCAAGGCTTGGCCCTCCGGCGTGAGGCTTAGCAGCCGCTGCCGCCGGTCCTGCCGGCCCGACGCCTGGCCCACGTAGCCCAGCCGGATCAGCTCGTTCAGCACCCGCGCCAGGCTTTGCTTGGTGATGCGCAGGATGGCCAGCAAGTCCCCCACCGTCATGCCCGGGTTGCGGCCGATGAAGTGCATGGCGCGATGGTGCGCCCGGCCCAGCCCGAGTTCGGCCAGAATGGCGTCCGCGCTGGCAGTGATGTCGCGGTAGGCGAAGAAGATCAGGTCCTGCGCGAGCCGAATCTGCTCCTCGCGCAGGAACAGCAGCGCGGCTCCGGCGGGCTGGGTGGCGGGCCGCTCCGCCTTCAATCCGGACATCGCAGGTAGACCTCCCCTTGCAGCCGTCGTTGTGCCACGCCGTTCCGCACTCTACTCCATGCCCTGCCCTGCACTACAAGGCTGCTCATGCATCGAGCCAGACGCCACGTCGCGGCGCGGCCGGGCATGTTGCAGGCGCAAGGCGAGCGCGTAGACGGGGGGCAGCAGCACCAGCCAGGCGATGCGCGCGCCGTAGCGGTCGTGCGGGCCGGACAAGGCGCCGGTAGCGAAGGCGTTGGCGAGGATGCCGGCCAGGATCAGCAACGGCAGCAGCAGGGCCGGGGAACGGCGCCAGGCCAGCGCCGCCGCCAGGCTGCCCGCCGCGCCGAGCAGCAGCAAGCCTGCGCGCAAGCCGGCCAGCGGCGCGGCCACCACCTCGAGCGTGCCGGCGGCCTGGCGGGAGTGGGCGAAGCGCGCTTGCTCGGCAAGTGGGAAGAACGTTCGCAGCAGCAGGCCCACCGTGGCGCTCAGGTATTCGGGCCCGAGCGTGTCGCCGACGCGGTTGCGGCCGAGTTGGCGCCAGGTGTTGAGCGCGGCGGCCTTGGCGACCTGCCAGGGCGCGAAGGCGAGGGTGGCGCGGACCACCGCGGCCGCCTCGGGGGCCAGCAGGGTGGGCCCGAACGCGCCGTCCCACATCGGGCCATCGGGGGCCCACAGGAAGACGTCGCTGTCCATCGGCAAGCGGTCCAGCCAGTGGCACAGCCGGAGCTTGGCCTGCGGGCAGACGCTGCGGAGGTAGTCGGTGGCCGGGCCGTCCGCCTGCAGCCGGGACAGGGCGAACACCGAGCCAAAGGGCGAGACCGCGGCCACGCCGTTGCCGACCAGGTTGCAGGCCAGCAACCAGAGAAGGGCGGCGGCGAGTGGGGTGGCGCACACGAGGAATCGGCGCGGGCGCAGCAGCAGGATGGTGGCCAGGCAACCGGAGGCGATCACCAGATGGGTCAGGTGCGACGCGATGGCGATGGCGGCGAGCAGCCCGGCCGCCGCCCGCGCCCGGCGGGACGACCCGGCGGACGGCCCGGCGGCCAGCAGGAACAGGCACAGCACGGTCACCGGGGCGAATATGTCCGGCATGATGAAGCTGGCGAACCAGGGCGCCGCGCTGCCCACCGCCAGCAAGGCGCACAACGCCCCATGCCAAGCCCCGGACCACGCGCCCCCGCGCAGCCCGACCGCGCGGCCGACCGCCCAGAGCAGCGTGCTGACCAGCAGCGCCTGCACCAGCGCCACCCCCCAGAGCGAAACGCCGGCGTGGAACAGCAGGGTGAGTGGGCCGTAAACCCAGGGCTTGTCCCACCCCATGCTTGGCTCCAGCCCCATGGCCTCGAGCGCCGCGGTGTCGCTGAACACGATGGGGTAGCGGTTCACCAAAGCGGGCCACAGCAGCAGGGCGCCGCCGAGGCCGACCCAGCTTGCGGCCTTCACCAGCGCGCGGCCGCCGCGTCGTCCGTCTCCCGCGCGTCCACCCAGCGCTCGGTGCCGTCGTGGAAGGCCTCGTGCTTCCAAAATGGTGCCCGCGTCTTCAGCCAGTCGATCAGGAACGCCACCGCCTCGAGCGCCGCCGCCCGGTGCTGCGCGGCGGCCAGCACCAGCACGATGGTGTCGCCGGGTCGCAGGGTCCCGACCCGGTGCAGCAGGGTGCAGCCCAGCAGGGACCAGCGCTGCGTGGCCTCGAGCGCGATGGACGTCATGGCGGCTTCGGTCATGCCCGGGTAGTGCTCGAGCGTCAGGCTGCGGAGCGGATGCGCCGGGTCGTCCCGCACCACGCCGATGAAGCTGCCGATGCCGCCCACGTCGGTGCGCCCGGCGGCGAGGGCGGCGAGTTCGGCCGCGACGCTGAAATCCTCCGGCTGGACCCGGACGGTGGGGGTCATCCGCCGGTCACGGGGGGGAAGAACGCCACCTCGTCACCCGGAGCGAGCTTGGTGCCGGCCGCGGCGAAGGCCTGGTTGACGGCCATGCGCACGGTGCCGAGATCGGCGAAGGCGGCGGCGCCGGCGCTGTCTCGGTCACGCAGCCAGGCGGCCAACTCGCCCACGGTGGTCACGCCGGCGGGCAGCGCCAGCACCTCCTCCGCCCGGCCGGCCCGCTCGCGCAGGCGGGCGAAGTAGAGCACCCGCAGCGTCACGGCTTGCTGGGGACGGTCTGCACGCTCCCATCGGGGCCGATGAGCGTGCTGGTGCCGTTGCCGTTGGGCACCAGGACGCTGCCGCCGCCTGGGTTACCGCTGCCGGCGCTGGCCGGGTTGCCGCCAAGGCCGCGATAGCCGCGGGGTGGCACGCCGCCGGTTGCGTTCACGGCCGGGCCGTTCGGCGACGGCTGCACCGGGGAGCTGAGGTTGCCCGGCGGCCCGCGCTGCGGCACCTGCGGCGGCGGCAAGCCCTGGTCGGCCCCGTTGGCCCGGTTGACCTGCGGGTTGGGCCCGAACGCCGGCGTGCTGCCGGTCTGCACGCTGCCGCGGCGGATTTCGTCGGCCTGTTCGCGCTCCAAATCCTGCAGCGTCTGGTCCGGGCCCTGGTTCTCTGGCCAGACGTTGCCTTTCTCCGGCAGCAGCGGCGGCACATCCACCCGCTCGCCGCGGATCACCTGGAACGTCTCGCTATTGCCAGCCGGCGAGTTCGGGTTTTCATCGAACCACTTGTTGGTGTGATCGAAGAACACGCCCATCCCGGTACAGCCAGACACCATACCTGCGCCCGCGAGCGACAGGCCGAGCAACGCATAACGCGAGATCAATAAAGGGCTCCATCACAGGCCGCGGCCGAACGGCGGCGAATGTGCCCGCTTGCTGCCCCTTGCTCAAGCTCTGCTGCCGCGGCTTTGCAGGAAAGCCACAACCCATGCCGTAATTGCTGCAACCTGGCCGAGCGGCAGCACCGGCTTGGCGCAACCGGGCAGCGGCTGATCGCTCGCCACGGCGGCCACCTCGGGCCAGTCCGGCCAGAGCGGCGGCTTGCCGAGCACCGGGCGGTGGACCTCGAGCTTGGCGATCGGCGAGCGGCGGAAGCCCTCCACCAGCACCAGGTCGGCCGGGGCCAGGCGGGCGAGCAGCGCCTCGAGCGGCGGGTCGGCGCCGGGCTCCTCGTGGATCAGCGCCCAGCGACCCGGCGAGGCCACCAGCACCTCCCGGGCGCCGGCCTTGCGGTGGCGCCAACTGTCCTTGCCCGGCGTGTCCAGCTCGGCGCCGTGATGGGCGTGCTTGACGGTGGACACCACCAGGCCCTGCGCCCGCAGCCCAGGTAGCAGCGCCTCGATGAGCGTGGTCTTGCCCGCGCCCGACCAGCCGGCGATGCCCAGGACGGCCGGGCTCACGGCCTCGCCAGGGTCACGGGCCCGCCCGCATCAGTGCCCGGTCTGGCCGCGCACCACCGGGCTCGCCTGCACCTGGCGCAGGCTGGACTGCAGGTAGCCCCAGCCGGTCACCAGCGTGAGCAGGGCGGCAACCCAGAGCATCGCCTCGCCGATGGCGCTCACCGGGAGCGGGACGTGGAGCAACCCGGCCACCGCGTCCCCCGCCAGCAGCGTGCCCAGCGCGCCCATCTGGAAGCCGGTCTTCCACTTGGCCAGCCGGGTGACGGGCAGCCGCGCGCTCATTCCGGCCAGGTGCTCGCGCAACCCGCTGACCAGGATTTCGCGCAGCAGGATGACGATGGCGGGGTAGAGCCCGAAGCTGGACAGCCGCTGCAGCCCGGCGAGCAGCATTAGCGTGGCGCCCACCAGCAGCTTGTCGGCGATCGGGTCGAGCATGCGGCCGATCTCGGATTGCTGGTGCCACGTGCGGGCCAAGTGGCCGTCGAGCCAGTCGGTGAGCGCGGCGGCGGTGAACAGCAGCATTGCGAACAAATCGCCCACCGGGCTGCGCAGCGCCGCCAAGCCGACCAGCAGCGGGATGGCCACGATGCGCGAGAGGGTGAGCAGGTTTGGCAGGTCTGTCAGCATGCCCAGCCACCCTAAGCGGTTCGACGCCGGACACCAATGCTGGCCAAGGCGCCGGATTAGGTAAGCTGCAGCAGTTGCGCCTTCAGGTAGGCGCTTTCCGGCAGTTGGGGGTGCACCGGATGGTCCAGCCCGGCGCCCGCGGTCGCCAGCACGCGCGCCTCCCGCTTGGCCCGCTGCAGCGCGAGCGCCACCTGCCCGGTGAACGCCTCGACGCTGGCGTGGTGGCTGCACGACGCCACCAGCAGGAACCCGCCGGGCGCCACCAGCGGCGCGGCCAGCCGGGCCATCTTGTGGTAGGCGCGCAACCCGGCTTCGGCGTCCTTGCGGGACTTGGCAAAGGCGGGCGGGTCGCACACCACGATGTCGTAGCGCTGCCCGGCGGCGGCCAGTTCGGCCATCGTCTCGAACGCGTCGCCGCGCAGGGTGGCGGTGCGGGCGGCCAGGCCGTTGCGCTCGGCGGCCAGTTGGGCGCGCTCCAGAGCGGGGGCGCTGGAGTCGACCAGGGTGACGGCGCTCGCCCCGGACGCGGCCGCACGCAGGCCGAACGCGCCAGTGTGGCAAAACACGTCCAGCACGCGCGCGCCGTCCGCCAGCGCCGCCACCCGGTCGCGGTTGGGGCGCTGGTCGAAGAAGAAGCCGGTCTTCTGCCCGCCCAGCAGGTCGACCGGGAACACCACGCCGCCCTCGATCACCACGGCCTCGCGAGCGGCCGCGCCCTCGGCCACCCCCTCGGTGTCCTGGGGCAAGCCCTCATGCAGCCGCGCGGCGCTGTTGTTGCGGGTGATCACCGCCTGCAGCGGCAGCGCCAGCAGCGCCGCGGTGATCTCGGGCAGCAGGCGGTCGGCGAACGCGGTGTTGGCCTGCACCACCGCCAGGTCGCCGTAGCGGTCCACCACCAGGCCGGGCAGCCGGTCGGCCTCGGCGTGCACCAGGCGGTGATAGGGGCTGTCGCACACCCGCGCCCGCAACGCGGCGGCGGCGGCGATGCGCGCGGCCACCCAGGCGGCGTCGATCTCGGCCGCCGGGTCGCGGTCGAGGCAGCGGGCGGCGATCAGGCTGTGCGGGTTGAAGGCGAAGGTGCCGTGGCGCCAGCCGTCCTCGCTCTCCAGCCGCACGGGCGCGCCGGAGGGCCAGCTCCGATGCGCCGGCGTCATCGCGATTTCATTGCTGTAGGCCCAGGGGTGGCCCGCGCGCACCCGGCGGTCCTGCCGGGGTGCGAGCTTCAGCAGGGGATGGTTGGCTATGCCTTCACCCGCACGTAGCTGCCCGGCGCGTCCTCGATGGCGGGCAGGGCGCCCTCGCCGGGTGGCCGCGCCGCCACCGTCTCGCCGCCATGCGCGCTCACCCAGCGCTGCCAATCCGGCCACCACGACCCGGCGAGTTCCTGCGCGCCGGCCAGCCATGCCTCGGGCGTTGGCGGCAGCGCGTCGCTCACCCAGTGGCTGTACTTGCCGCTGTCGGGCGGGTTCACCACGCCGGCGATGTGCCCGCTGGCCGCCAGCACGAAGCGCACGGCGCCATCCACGCGCGAGCCGAGCAACTGGGTGCCGCGATAGGTGCTGCGCCAGGGGGCGATGTGGTCCTCGCTGGTGCTGACGAAGTAGGCCGGGGTCTGCACCGTGCCGAGGTCGATGCGCTCGCCGGCCAGCTCCAGCTCGCCGCTGGCCAGCTTGTTGGCGTGATACATGTTACGCAGGTAGTAGCTGTGCATCCGCGCCGGCATGCGGGTGGAATCACTGTTCCAATACAGCAGGTCGAACTGGAACGGCTCGTTGCCCAGCAGGTAGTTGTTGACCACGAACGACCAGATCAGGTCGTTGGCGCGCAGCATGTTGAAGGTCTGCGCCATCTCGGCCCCTTCCAACACGCCGTCGCGGCGCATCTTCTCCTCCAGCCCGGCCAGTTGCTCCTCGTCGATGAACACGCCCAGTTCACCGGCTTCGGCGAAGTCGGTCATGGTGACGAGGAAGGTCGCGGTCTTGATGCGCTCGTCGGCCCAGGGAGCGCTGCCCGTCTGCAGCCAGGCGAGCGTGCAGGCGAGCAGGGTGCCGCCCAGGCAGTAGCCGACGGCGTTCACCTCGCGCTCCCCGGTGGCCTGCTCGATGGCGCCGAGCGCGGCGAACACGCCGTCGGTCATGTAGTGCTCGAAGCCCTTGCCGGCCATGGTCTCGTCCGGGTTAACCCAGCTCAGCATGAACACGGTGTGCCCCTGCGCCACGGCCCAGCGCACCAGGCTGTTCTTGGGGCGCAGGTCGAGGATGTAGAACTTGTTGATCCAGGGCGGGATGATCAGGAGCGGGCGTTTGAGCACCTGGTCGGTCGTAGGGGCGTATTGGATGAGCTGCATCAGGTCGTTCTGGAACACCACCTTGCCCGGCGAGACGGCGATGTTGTCGCCGAGCTTGAAGGCGTCCATGTCGGTCATCTTGATGGCGAGCTTGCCGCGGCCGCGTTCGAGGTCGCCGAGCAGGTTGTTCAGGCCGCGCAGCAGGTTCTCGCCGCCCGTCTCCACCGTCTTGCGCAGCACTTCTGGGTTGGTGAGCAGGAAGTTCGAGGGGCTCATCGCGTCGATGAACTGGCGGGCGTAGAAGTCGACCTTCTTCGCCGTCTTGGCGTCCAGCCCCTCGGCCCGGCCCACCACGTCCTGCACGTAGCGGGCGGAGAGCAGGTAGGACTGCTTGATGAAGTCGAACACCTCGTTCTCCTTCCACAGCTCGTCCTTGAAGCGGCGGTCGCGCGGGTCGGCCTGGATCACGGGTTCGGGTGCGGCGTCGCTGGCGAACATGCGGCGCGCGGTGCTCTGCCACAGCGTCATGTAGTCCTGCCAGAAGCCGATCTGCGCCTGCACCAGGCCGGCCGGGTTGGCCATCAGCTTGGCGGTCATGTCGAGGAAGGCGGTGCCGACATGCAGCGGGTCGAGGTTGGGGGCTTCCCGGCTCTGGCGCTTGAGCCAGTCGGCCACGATGCGTTGCGAACGCTCGGCGATGGCCGCCATGCTGCGCCCGAGCGCCGCCGGGTCGCCGAGGCGCGGATCGAGGCCCAAGGCGGCGGGGTCGGGGCTGAGGGTGGGTTCGCGGTTGGGCGCGCTGGTGGGACCGCTGTCGGGCATGGTCGTCCTTTCCGTCGCGTTCGCACACCGCTACAGAGAGCCAAGCGCGGAGGCGGTCGCGGACTTATGATTGCTGTTACCCAACTAGGTAGGCGCCCCGCATGGCACCGGCAAGCGACCGGCAAGCTGCTCGCCGCCCTGCTCGCCACTGGGGTGGTTAGCAGCCTTGCGGGTTGCGTCCAAGACCCGTTCGGCCCGGCGGTGAACCTCTACCACAACCTGCAGGGCGGCGAGATCGCGCAGCAGCGCCCGCCGCCGCCGGGAGCGCACGACCCCTACCCCAACCTCGGCACCACCCCGGCCCGCCCGCCGCCGCCCGACATCGCCACCGAGCAGCGCATTGCCGACGAGCTGGCGGCCGAGCGCGACGCGCAGCAGCGGCTAGCGGCCGCCAACCCGCTGGTGGTGGTGCAGCCGGTGGCGGCGACCAAGCCGGCCGCACCCGACCCCAACGCCAACCAGGTGACGGTGGCCGGTGCCGACGCGCCGCCGCCCGCGCCAGCCCCGGCGCCGCGCAAGCTGGCAGCACCCGCGCCGAGCCCGTTCGACCAGGTGCCGGCCGTGCCCGACGCCATCGCTTCCGGCCCGCTACCGAGCTTTGCCGCCGCCGCGCCGCCGCCGCCCACGGGCCTAGGCGTGGTGCTGCCGCCAGCGCCGGCCGCGCCCGCTCCCGTGCCCGTCCCGGCCGCCAAGCCGCCCGCCAACACCATTCTGGTGGCGTTCACCCCCGGCTCCGCCACGCTGCCGCCGTCCGCCAACCTCAACCTGCGCCGGTTCGCGCTAGCCCATAAGGGCGCGGGGGTGACCGTGACCGGACATGGCGAGGCGGCCAACCGCACCCCCGAGGCGCAGGCCGACGCGCTGAAGCTCGCCTTGCAGCGCGCCCAGGCAATGGCCGCGGCCCTAGGCGAGGCCGGGGTGAGCGCCGCCAACCTGCACCTGCAAGCCGATGCCGCCGGAACCGGCGGAACGGCCACCCTCTAGCATCGAAGAGACCACCATGACGGCCGAGTTCCACCGCATGCGGCGCCTGCCCCCCTACGTGTTCGCCGAGGTGAACGGCGCCAAGGCCCGCGCGCGCGCGGCCGGTGAGGACGTGATCGACCTCGGCATGGGCAACCCCGACGGCGCCACGCCGCCCCACATCGTGGCCAAGCTGGTGGAGGCGGTGGCCGACCCGCGCACCCACCGCTACAGCGCCAGCAAGGGCATCCCCGGCCTGCGCCGCGCGCTCGCCGGCTACTACGCGCGCCGCTTCGACGTTCGGCTCGACCCGGAGACCGAGGTGGTGGCGACGCTGGGCAGCAAGGAGGGCCTGGCCAACCTCGCCGCCGCCATCACCAGCCCCGGCGACACCATCCTGGTGCCAAACCCGTCCTACCCGATCCACCAGTTCGGCTTCATCATCGCCGGCGCCTCGGTACGCTCGGTGCCGGCGCGCCCGGACGAGAGCATGCTGCGCGCGCTGGACCAGGCGGTGCGCCACTCGGTGCCGCCGCCGACCGCGCTGATCGTGAACTTCCCGTCCAACCCGACCGCCTACACCGCCGGGCTGGAGTTCTACCGCGACGTGGTGGCGTTCTGCCGCAAGCACGAGATCATGATCCTGTCGGACCTGGCCTATGCCGAGATCTACTTCGGCGACGACGCGCCGCCCTCGATGCTACAGGTCCCTGGCGCGCGGGACATCACGGTGGAGTTCACCTCGATGTCCAAGACCTACTCGATGCCGGGTTGGCGCATGGGCTTTGCCGCCGGTAATGCCCGCATGCTGAGCGCCTTGGCCCGCATGAAGTCCTACCTGGACTATGGCGCCTTCACCCCGATCCAGGTGGCGGCGACGGCGGCGCTGAACGGCCCGCAGGACTGCGTGGCCGAGATGCGCGCACTCTATAAGGAGCGCCGCGATGTGCTGGTGCGCGGCCTGCGCGGCGCCGGTTGGGAAGTGGCAAGCCCGGAGGCGTCGATGTTCGTGTGGGCGCCGATCCCACCGGCCTACGCGCATCTGGGCAGCGTGGAGTTCAGCAAGCTGCTGCTGGCGCGGGCCAAGGTGGCCGTCGCACCCGGCATCGGCTTCGGCGAGCAGGGCGACGGCCATGTGCGTATCGCCCTGGTGGAAAACACCCAGCGCCTGCGCCAGGCGGTGCGGAGCATCCGCGGGTTCCTGGGCGCCGGCTCGAACGTGGCAGCCGGCGCCGAGGCCGTGGGATGACCCCCCACGTCCTAAAGCCCTCTCCCTCCGGGAGAGGGTTGGGTGAGGGTCCGCGCCCGCTCTCGCAGGGAGAGGGCTTTTTGGGAGTGGCGGTATGCGCATAGCCGTCGCGGGATTAGGGACGGTGGGTGGGGGCGTGGTGCGGCTGCTGCACGAGAATGCCGCGCTCATCACAGCCCGGGCGGGGCAGCCGATCACCGTCGCTGCGGTTTGCGCGCGGGACCCGGGCAAGCAGCGCGACCTGCCGCTTGACGGCGTCGAATGGGTCGACGATCCGCTGCGCCTTGCCACCTTCCCCGGCATCGACGCCGTGGTCGAGCTCATTGGCGGCGCGGGTGACCCGGCGTTGGCCCTCGTCACCGCCTGCCTCGCGGCGGGGCGACCGGTGGTCACGGCCAATAAGGCGCTGCTCGCGCTGCATGGCGCCACCCTGCCCCAAGGTGCGCCGCTCGCCTTCGAGGCCGCGGTGGCCGGCGGCATCCCCGCAATCAAGGCCCTGCGGGAGGGGCTGGCGGCCAACCGGATCAGCCACGTGGCCGGCATCCTCAACGGCACCTGCAACTACATCCTCACCGCCATGCGCGAGCAGGGGCGAGACTTCGCCGACGTGCTCGCCGAAGCGCAGCAGCTCGGCTATGCGGAGGCCGACCCGGCGACCGACATCGACGGCATCGACGCCGCCCACAAGCTCGCCATCCTGGCGGCCCTCGCCTTCGGGCACACGGTGCGGTTCGAGACGGTCTCGGTGGAGGGCATCCGCCGGGTCAGCGCGCTCGACATCGCGTTTGCCGAGGAGCTCGGCTACCGCATCAAGCTGCTCGGCATCACGCGCCGGGTCGCGGCGGGGGTGGAGGCGCGGGTGCATCCGTGCCTGGTGCCGCTTGCCTCGCCGCTGGCCCGGGTGGACGGCGTGTTCAACGCCATCGTGGCCGAGGGGGACGCGGTGGGCCGGTTGATGCTCGAAGGGCGTGGCGCAGGCGCGGGGCCTACCGCCTCGGCCGTCGTCGCCGACCTGATCGACCTGGCGCGCGGCCGCCTTACCCCGGCTTGGGGGCAGGACGCGCTCACCCCAGCGCCCGCCATCCCGAGCGGCGAACATGTCGGCGCCTTTTACCTGCGCCTGATGGTGAGCGACCGGCCTGGCGTGATCGCCGACGTGGCGGCCATCCTGCGGGACAATGGTATTTCGCTCGAATCCCTGCTCCAACATGGCCGCAGCCCGCAAGACGCCGTCCCCGTGGTGCTGGTGACCCACGAAGTGCGCGAGCGGGATATGCTGGCCGCGATGGCAGGCATCGCAGCGCTTGCCGCCGTGCTCGAACCACCCGCGCTGATCCGCATCGAAGCTGGCTGAAAGGTCCGACCGCCATGGAAATGAACTATGACCGCAACCTCGCAATGGAACTGGTCCGCGTCAGCGAGGCCGGGGCGCTCGGCGCCAGCCGCTGGATGGGGCGGGGCAACAAGAACGAGGCCGACGGCGCCGCGGTGGAGGCGATGCGCCGCGCCTTCGACAGCGTGGCCATCGACGGCACGGTGGTGATCGGCGAGGGCGAGATGGACGAGGCGCCGATGCTCTATATCGGCGAGAAGGTCGGCAGTGGCGGCCCGGCGATGGACATCGCGGTCGACCCGCTGGAGGGCACCACCATCACCGCCAAGGGCGCGCCAAACGCGATGACCACGGTGGCGCTGGCCGAGAAGGGCAACTTCCTGCACGCGCCGGACATCTACATGGCCAAGATCGCGGTGGGCGCCGGACTGCCCAAGGGCGTCGTGCACCTGGACGCGCCGATCGGGGAAAACCTGCGCAACCTGGCCGCCGCCAAGCGCATCGAGATCGGCGAGCTGGTGCTCTGCACGCTGGACCGCGAGCGACATGCCGAGCTGATCGCCGGCGCGCGCGAGGCCGGCGCGCGGATCATGCTGATTGGCGACGGGGACGTGTCGGGCGTGATCATGGCGGCGCAGGCCAATAGCGGGGTGGACATCTTCGTCGGCATCGGGGGCGCGCCGGAAGGGGTGCTGGCGGCGGCGGCGCTGCGCTGCCTTGGGGGCCAGATGCAGGGCCGGCTGCTGTTCGACGACGCCAGCCAAGCCGAGCGGGCGCTGGGAATGGGCGTGACCGACCCCAACAAGGTCTACGAGCTAGACGAGATGGCGAAGGGCGACGTGATGTTCGCCGCCACCGGCGTCACCACCGGGCCGATGCTGCGCGGGGTGCGCCGCTGGGCGACCGGGGCAGTGACGCACTCGCTGGTGACGCGGAGCAAGTCGGGAACGGTGCGCTACGTGGAAGCGCACCACAACTTCTCGACCAAAACCTGGCAGCCGAGCTAGCGGAAAGGCTTAAACGCCGGGTTGGGCGCCCTTGCTGACCAGCAGCTTCACTTCCTCGACCGCCTCGGTGAAGCGCTGGTTCAGCAGGTTGAGCGCTTCGCCGTTGGACTTCTGGATCAGGCCGCTGATCTCTTGCATGTTGAACACGGCGCGCTCGTAGGCGGATTTCAGCATCTCGGCCTGGCGTGCGGCGCGGGCTTGCGGCGGCTCGGTGGGGGAGAAGCCGCGCATCCCCTCGGTGAGCTCGGCCATGGTCTGCTGCATCATTTCCATGTTGCGGCGGGCGATGGACTGCGCGCCCTCGAGCGCCACCTTGTTGGCGGCCGACAACGTCTCGAGGTTGCGACGGTGCGCCGACATCAGCGCCTCCATGTCGGGCATCATCGGCATCTTCATGCTGCCCAGCAGCTTGGTGAACTCGCTCATGGCTGAGGCGCCCATGTCCGAGAGGTTCTGGCCCATCGCATGTGCGGTGTTCATCCCGGTGTGCATGGCCTGGTTTGCCGCCGCCGCCGGATTGTTCACGCCATTGCTCTCGTCGGACATCTTGTGTGTTCCTTTGGTTCGGCCGGCCATGCAGGCTGGGCCGTCTGCGACACCGCAACCTGACTGCCCGCCCTCTTAACGGCAATTGGGGCGGCAAACCACTCGAAACTGATAGTTTATTAACGGCTCGGCGGGGCAGAACCGCCGCTCAAGGCGAGGCGGGCGGCGGAACGTCTGGCGGGGGCGGCGGGTTGGCGCTCATCAGGCGGTCGGGTGCCGCGGGCTCGCCGTCGTCGGGCTCCGGCGGCAGGTCGAAATCGGGCTCCATCACGTCGTCCACGGCGGCGGACGATGCGCCGGTCTGCAGCATGCTGCTGAACCGTTCCGCCTGGTCCAGCGCCTTGTCCAAGGCAGCCATGGTGCTCGCCAGGTCGGCGCTCTCGTCGTCGCGCCAGGCCCGCACGGTGTAGACCCATACGGCGACCAAGCCCTGCGCCCGCAGCGTGCCGCGCAGGCCAGCCGCGGAAACGCCGGCCGCTTCCAGCATCCAGGCCATGCTGCGCAGGGTGGCGCCGCCGAGCGCAAGGGAGAGCGCCGGGTCACGCGGGAGATAGGATAGGAGCGCCAGCATGCCGCTGCGGTGCTGCTGCAACACGTCGATTCGGCGCATCAGCAGGTCGAACAGCCGGTCCCGCGCCAGGGGCTCGTTGGCCGGCTCGGCGAGGGCGGCAGCGTCTGCCATCAGGCCGAAATGCTGCAACACCGCGGCCGGGCCGGGGAAGCGCATGCGAGCCTCGTCGAGCGGCAAGCCGGCGCTGCGGGCTGCCTCCACGATGCTCAGTCCCGACCAGCCGGTCAGCCCGGCGTGGGCGAAGGCGGCGGTGACCATGGCATGGTCGAATGCTTTGCTGTCCATCGTGCTTCCCATGGCTCCCAAGTTGGCGGCGGCGGCGGTTATTGCCAGGGTGCCGGCAGCCTTAACCGGAAAGCTCGCGTGACCGTTCGGTTGCAGCGGCGATGGCGCGGCGCATGGCAGCGGGCCAGGCGTCGGCGGCCATCAGCACGGCCAAGGCGCGCTCAGTGGTGCCGGCCGGGCTCGTGACGGCGCGGCGCATGGCGGCCGGGTGTTCGGTGCTGGCGGCGAGCAGGGCGCCCGATCCGGCGACGGTGCGGCGGGCGAGGCGGCTGGCGAGTTCGGGCGGCAGGCCGTGCTCGATGGCCGCCTGCTCGAGCAGTTCGGCGAGCAGGAAGACGTAGGCCGGGCCGCCGCCGGACAGCGCGGTCACCGGGTCGAGCAGGGCTTCGTCGTCGAGCCAGGCCACCTCGCCAATGGCCTGCAGCAGGCTGTCGGCGAGCGCGCGCTGCGCCGGGGTGACAGCGGGGGCGGCGCAGGCGGCGGTGAAGCCCTGCCCGATGGCGGCCGGCGTGTTGGGCATGGCGCGGACGATGGCGGCAGCATCGGTGAGGCTGGCGATGCTGGCGATGCTGCGCCCGGCCATGATCGAGATCACCACCGCACCACCGATCAAGCCGGCCACGTCCGGCACCGCGGCGGCGGCCACCTGCGGCTTGACGGCCAGGACCACGGCATCGGGCGTGAACCCGGGCGGCACTCCGGCGGGGCTCGCCACCACTGTCACCCCATCGATGTCCGGGGCTGGCGCCGGGTCGACCAGGACGCTCGGGCCCAGCCCAGCCTTGCGCCAGCCGGCGAGCAGGGCGCTGCCCATGCGGCCGCCGCCCAGCAGCAGGACGGACGGGCTCACGCCTCGCCCACGCACTCCAGCATGGCCGCGGCCAGCGCGTCCGCCGGGGACTTGCCGCCCCACAGCACGAACTGGAACGCCGGGAAGAAGCGCTCGCACTCGGTGATGGCGATGTCGACCATGTCCTCCAGGCTCTCCGCCGAGGCTCCCCGGGCGCCGCGCAGCAGCATGGAGTGGCGGAACAGCGGCATGCCGTCGTCGCTGTCCATGCCGAAATGGCCGATCCAGAGCTTTTCGTTGGCCAGCGCGAGCAGTTCGTAGAGCGCGCCACGGCGGGCGGAGGGAACCTTCAGGTCGAACGCGCAGGTGAAATGCATCGCGCTGATTTCGGGCGACCAGGAGAAATACAGCCCGTAATCGCACCACTTGCCCGGCGCTTCGGCCGCCATCTCGCCGTCGCTGCGGCGGTCGAACACCCAATCATTGTTGCCGACAATCTGCTCGAGCAGGTCAAGCGGATTGGCCGCATGTTCGTTTGTCTGGGAGGGCAGGAGGGTCGGCATCGAGGGGTCTCCCCATCTGGAGGAAGGCCGTATGCGAGGCAGCCCAGGGACTTCGCCAGCCGACTCGACACGGCAAGACACTAACGGGGTGCAAAGCCTTGTTGCAACCCCGCGTTGTTGCAGGTGCTCAGATGCCGTTGGGGTCAGGAAAGTCGACGTCAGGGGGTAGCGCCACGCTGCTGCCGGCGCCCTCGAGCACGGCCACGCGACGCTCCAGCTCGGCCAGCTTGGCCTCCGCCACTTCCTGCCCGGCGCGGGCGTTGGCGGCCATCTGCTGCACCGCATCGAGGTCCTCGCGGCGCACCAGGTCCAACTTGCGGATCACCTCTTCGACGCGGGCGCGGATGGTGGCTTCGGCCTCGTCCCGCAGCCCGGTGAGCGCGGAAAAGGCGCCGCCGGCAACGCCAGCCAGGTCGTCGAAGAAGCGGGGACGGTCGTTCATGGCGCCAGACTCCTTGTCTGCCTAAGAATATAGCGCATTGCGCAGGGTTTGCACGGCGTGCCGGATGGTGTTTGGCTGCGGCGCATGAACGCCAAGCCCCTTGCCCTCACCATGGGCGACCCCGCCGGTATCGGTGGCGAGATCACCGCTGCGGCCTGGCGCAGGCTGGCGCCGGAGGGGCCGGTGTTTGCGGTGCTGGCAGACCCGTTCTGGATCGGCAGCCTCGACGTGCCCATGGCGGTGGTGACGTCGCTGGAGGACGCCGCCGACGTGTTCGCCACCGCCCTTCCGGTGCTGCCCGTGCCGCTGCCCGCCATCGCCCACCCGGGCCGCCCCGACCCGGCCAACGCACCGGCGGTGATCGCCAGCATCGAGCGCGCGGTGGCGCTGGCGATGGCGGGGCAGGCCGGCGCCGTGGTGACCAACCCGATCAGCAAGGCCGTGCTGTACCAGGCCGGCTTCCCGCACCCCGGCCACACCGAGTTCCTGGGCGCGCTGACCGGGGGCAGCCCGGTGATGATGCTGGCCTGCCCCCAATTGCGCGTGGTGCTGGTGACCATTCACCAGGCCTTGCGCGCCGCGCTCGACGGCGTGACCACGGACGCGATCCTGGCCGCGGCGCGGGCGACGGCGGCGGCGTTGCGGCGGGATTTCGGGATTGCACGGCCACGGCTGGCGATTGCTGGGTTGAACCCACATGCAGGGGAAGCCGGAGCGATGGGCTCCGAGGAGGTCGAGGTGATCATGCCAGCCGTGGCAGCGCTGCAACGCGAGGGGATCGACGCAACGGGGCCCTACCCGCCCGACACCCTGTTCACCGAAACCGCGCGCGGGACGTATGACGCCGCGGTGTGCATGTACCACGACCAGGGGCTGATCCCGCTCAAGACGCTGGACATCGCAGGCGGCGTGAACGTGACGCTCGGGCTGCCGATCATCCGCACCTCGCCCGACCACGGCACCGCGTTCGACATCGCGGGGCAAGGCCGGGCCAACCCGGGCAGCCTGGTGGCCGCGTTGCGCATGGCAGCCGAACTGGCCGAGCGGCGGGCGGCGGCATGATCCGCCTTGGGGTCAACATCGATCACGTGGCGACCATCCGCAACGCCCGCGGCGGCAGCCATCCGGACCCGGTGGACGCAGCGCTGGTGGCCATCGCCGCCGGGGCGGACGGGATCACGGCGCATCTGCGCGAGGATCGCCGCCACATCCGGGACGGCGACATCACGCGGTTGCGCGAACGCATCACCGTGCCGCTGAACTTCGAGATGGCGGCGACGGCGGAGATGGTGGCGCTGGCGCTGGAGCTGCGCCCGCACGCCGCCTGCATCGTGCCGGAGCGTCGGGCGGAGGTCACCACCGAGGGCGGGCTGGACGCGGCCGGGCAAGTGGACGCGCTGCGGCCGATGGTGGCGGCGATGCGCGCGGCGGGCATCCGCGTGTCGCTGTTCATCGACCCCGCCCGCCGGCAGCTCGAGGCCGCCGCCGACCTGGGCGCGGCCGCGGTGGAGCTGCATACCGGAGCCTACGCGGAGGGCCGGCCCGGCGAGTTGGAGCGGCTGCGCACCGCCGCCGCCGCCACCGCCGGTCTGGGCCTCGAATGCCACGCCGGGCACGGGCTGGGCTACGCCAACGTGCAGGCCGTGGCGGCGCTGCCGGAGGTGATGGAGCTCAACATCGGGCACTTCTTGATCGGGCAGGCGATACTGGACGGGCTGCCGGCCGTCATTGGGCGGATGCGCGAGCTGATCCTCACCGCTCGACCCTGATGTTGTGCACGGCGCGCCTGCTGCTACGCCCCTGGCAGGAGAGCGATCGACAGCCCTTCGCAGCCATGTCGGCGGATCCCGAGGTCATGCGCTATTTGGCCACACCCGCGACCCCTGCAGCGGTGGATGTGTGGATCGAGCGGCAAATCGCCCATCAGGTCGAGCACGGCTTCTGCTTTTGGGCTGTGGAGGAGCGGGCTAGCGGCACGTTCGTGGGCACCGTTGGCCTGCTTCAGGTTGGCTACATGGCCCATTTCACACCCGCCGTGGAGCTTGGCTGGCGGATCGCCCGAGCTTTTTGGGGCCTTGGCTATGCACCGGAGGCTGCGCTCAGCTCGATGCAGTTTGGCTTCAAGGCGCAAAGGCTGCCTGAGATCGTGGCGAATGCCTGCGAAGCGAATGCGAAGTCGCGCCGGGTCATGGAGAAGCTCGGCATGACTCACGACCTAGCCGATGACTTCGACCATCCCCGCATTGCGGAGGGACATGCGTTGCGCCGGCAAGTGTTATACCGGGCACGCCCCGTTTCGCGTGAGGGCGATACCCGCGCATAGCTTGGTTCACAGCTCTACTTGTGAGAGAAGCAGCCCATCTCGTAGCAGCCGAACAGGGCGACCGCGCCGGCGCCGATGGCTAGCTTCTCGCCGGTCGAGAGGCCACCGGCATGGGCGGCTGGAGCTGCGCCGGTGCCGCTGCCGATGGTGGCGCCGATCCGCTGGGCCTGTTGTGGGCCGCCGTTCGCCGGCAGGTAGTCCACCGTCACCTGGTGGCCCGGCGGCAGCGAGCCGACATAGGCTGCAAAGGCTTGCAGGCTCGGGAACACCGTGCCATCGACCGCGATGATCTGGTCGCCCGGCTTAAACCCGGCCTGCGCGCCGGCCGAGCGCGGACGCACGCCGGCCACGCGCAGCAGCTCGAACGTCATCCCCGCGTCGGTGATCACCTCGCCGCGGCGGACGTCCATGCCTAACGCCCCGCCGTTGTGCGGCAGGCTGGCGGCTTGGTCCGGCGGCAACAGATGATAGCCGATCTGGTTGTCAGCGCGGGCCAGGCTGGGCAGCAGCAGGCAGGCGGCAAGAGCGGCAGCGGCGAGGCGCATGGCCTAGACCGAGACCGTGCCTTCGTCGGGAAGCTGACCGTCCGGGGTAGCGGCGTGCACCGCGTTGGGCAGGTGCTGAGAGAGTTGCGACAGGAAGTCATTCGGCTCCATGCCAGCCTGGCTCGCCATGTTTTGCACCTGGTTCTGCCCGAACACCGACTGCAACTGGCTTGGCGATACCGACTGGTTCTGCCCGTTGCCGACCCAGGATTGCGCGATGTGGCCGAGACCGGCCTGCTCGAACTGCGCCACCAGGCTGCCCAAGCCGCCGCCCATCGCGCCGCCGCCCATGCCGCCCCCACCCATGCCGCCCATAGCGCCGCCCATCCCCCCGCCGGCGGTGCCGCTGGCCATGCCGCCGCCCATTTGGCCGCCCAGCAGGCTGCCGAGCACCCCAGCCATCGGCGAGTTGCCGCCGCCGGCGCCGCCGAGCACGTTGCCGATGATCGAATCGAATAGGCCCATGGTGTCACTCCTCCAGGTTTAGCCAGGGGCCTTTGCCCGCGGGTGCGACCGGCGCCAGACATCCAGCAAGTGGCTGGCATCGACGGCGGTGTAGCGTTGTGTGGTTGAAAGGCTGGCGTGGCCCAGCAGTTCCTGAATGGAGCGCAAATCGGCACCGCCGGCGAGCAGATGGGTGGCGAAGGAGTGCCGCAGCGCGTGCGGGGTGGCGTGCTCTGGCAGGCCGATCAGGCGGCGATAGTTGCGCATGGTGCGCTGCGCCACGCCCGGATTGAGGCGTCCGCCACGCACGCCGACGAACAGCGCTGCCGCCGGGTCGGCGCCCTCGGGATGGTGCGCGAGCCAGGCGGCTAGGGCGCGGCGCACGGCGGGGAGCAGCGGCACCAGGCGTTGCTTCTGGCCCTTGCCGGTCACGCGCAGGGCGGCGTCGGGCGCTGGCACGTCGCCGACGTGAAGGTCGAGCGCCTCGGCGATGCGCAAGCCGGCGCCGTAGAGCAGGGTGAACAGCGCCTGATCGCGCGCCTGCACCGCCGGGTCGTCGGCTGCCTCGCCGATGTCTGCGGCCAGGTCCAGCGCGTCGGAAGCGGTGAGCGCCTTGGGCACGCCGGGCTGCAGCTTGGGGGTGCGCAGCAGGCTGGCGGCCGGGTTGTTGGTGCCGTGGCGGCGGGCGAGATAGCGGTAGAAGCTGCGCACCGCGGCGAGGTGGCGGGCGCGGGTGGCGTTGATGTGGCCCTTGCCGGCGCCTTCCGACAACCAGGCGCGGAAGTCGGCCTGGGTGAGTGCGGCCAGGGTGGCGAGGCTGGGCTCGCTGCCAATGTGGCGGACCAGGAAGCCCAGGAAGTCGGCCACGTCACGGCCGTATTCCAGCACGGTGAGCGGGGAGGCGCGGCGCTCCTCGGCGAGCCAGGCGAGGAAGGCCTGCCGGGCGGCTTCCCCGGTCACGCGCCGGCGGCCCGCTCCAACACGGCGCTCACGGCGCGGCCGAGGAAGGCCAGCGGGGCGGCGCCCTGCCCCGGGTGCAGCCGGCAGTGCTCGCGGGAGGCCAACGCGAGCAGCGCGCCGCCCGAAAGGCGCACCAACGCGTCCACCTGAGCCAGCGGCGAGGCGGCGCCGTGCAGCAGGCCGGTGTCGCTCGGGGCGTCGCGGAACACCACCTCGCGCGGGCCGAGCAAGCGGCTGACGGCGCCTTGCGGCAGCTTGCGGGTACCGGAGCGCCCGTCTTCCGCGCACAGGGTGGCGGCGTCCAGGCCGAGCAGCCCGGCCAATTCGGCGTGGATGAACTCGACCGGCTCGGGCGTGCGGATGAGCGCCAACACCGCCTCCCGCACCAGCCCGGCCAGCCCGGCGGCGGCGCGCCCGGCGGCCAGCACGCGGTCGGCCCGCTCGCCCTCGGCCAGCGCGTGGGCGCGCTCCTTGGCCAGCATGGCGGCCATGTGGTCGGCCATCTGCTCGCCATGCAGCCGGCGCGGCGGGTGCAGCACACGGTAGAGCTCGGGGTTTTGCGACAGCCAATCAGGGTTGGCGCGCAGGAACGCGGCCACCGCGTCGCCGGTGGTGGGGCGGTCCATCACCGCGCGCAACCCGGGCGGCCGCGTCCAGCGCGGCAGATGGCCGCGCCTGGGGGCTTGATGTCTGGGGTCGCGCTCGTCACCAACTGGGGCATGCCTCCCACCTCGATGCTGCCCATCCTACAAGCGAGCGCAGGCGTCCGGAAGCGGGTTCCGGTCCTGCTGCCCTACCCGTTCGCCGGGCCGTTCGACTACGCGGTGCCGGAGGGGATGGATTTGCGCCCGGGGGACCTGGTGCTGGTGCCGCTGAACCGGCGCGCCGAGGTGGGCGTGGTGTGGGACGCGCCGGCGGGCGACGCGGTGCCGGCGGCCAAGCTGAAACCGGTGGACGCGGTGCTGGACGCGCCTGCGATGGTGCCGGCGCTGCGCCGCTTCATCGACTGGGTGGCGGGCTACACCCTGGCGCCGCCGGGCGACGTGCTGGCGATGGCGCTGCGGGTGAACGCGTTGGCGCCGCCGGTGGCGCAGCCGGGCTGGAGCCTGGGCGCGGTGCCGCCGGGCGCGCGGCTGACCGAAGCGCGGGCGCGGGTGGTGGCGCTGCTGGGCGACGGCGTGGCGCGCACCGGGGCGGGCCTGGCGCGCGCGGCCGGCGTCTCTCCGGGCGTCATCCGCGGCATGGCGGATGCCGGCTTGCTGCTGGCGACGCTGCTGCCCGCGGCGGCGCCGTTCGAGCGGCCCGACCCGGCGCATCCCGGCCCGGCGCTGTCGGCGGAGCAGGACGCGGCCGCGGCCGGGCTGTGCGAGGCGGTGGCGGCGGCGGCGTTCAGCGTCACGCTGCTCGATGGCGTCACCGGGTCGGGCAAGACCGAGGTTTATTTCGAGGCGGTCGCGGAATGCCTGCGCGCCGGACGGCAGGCGTTGGTGCTGCTGCCGGAGATCGCGCTGTCGTCGCAATGGCTCGAGCGGTTTACGGCGCGGTTCGGCACGGCGCCGGCGGTGTGGCACTCCGAGCTGCCCTCGCGGGTGCGCCGGGTGACGTGGCGGGCGGTGGCGGAGGGCGGGGCTGCGGTGGTGGTGGGGGCGCGCTCGGCGCTGTTCCTGCCGTTCCCCGACCTGGGCCTGATCGTGATCGACGAGGAGCACGAGACGGCGTTCAAGCAGGAAGACGGCGTGGTGTATCACGCGCGCGACATGGCGGTGGTGCGGGCGCGGCTGTGCTCGGCGCCGGCGGTGCTGGTGTCGGCCACGCCGAGCCTGGAGAGTCTGGCCAACGTCGAGGCGGGGCGCTACCGCCAGGTGTCGCTGGCGGCGCGGCATGGTGGCGCCAGCCTGCCGCAGGTGAGCACGCTGGACCTGCGGCAGGACCCGCCGCCGCGCGGGCGCTTCCTGGCCGAGGCGATGGTGGCGGCGGTGCGCGAGACCATGGCGCGCGGCGAGCAGGCGATGCTGTTCCTAAACCGCCGCGGCTACGCCCCGCTCACGCTGTGCCGCGCCTGTGGCCACCGCATGCAATGCCCCAATTGCACCGCCTGGCTGGTGGAGCACCGGGCGCGGCGGCAGCTCACCTGCCACCATTGCGGCCACCACGAGCCGATCCCGCCCGCCTGCCCTGTGTGCACGGCGGAGGACAGCCTGGTGCCGATCGGGCCCGGCGTGGAGCGCATCACCGAGGAGGCGGCGGCGCTGTTCCCCGCCGCGCGGCTGCTGGTGATGGCGAGCGACACGATGCCCGGCCCGGCGGCGGCGGCGGCGGCGGCGGGCGCGATCGCCGCGCGGCAGGTGGACCTGGTGATCGGCACCCAGATCGTCGCCAAGGGCTGGCATTTCCCGCATTTGACGCTGGTGGGTGTGGTGGATGCCGATTTGGGCCTGGGCGGCGGCGACCTGCGCGCGGCGGAGCGGACGGTGCAGTTGCTGCACCAGGTGGCCGGGCGGGCCGGGCGGGCGGAGGCGCCGGGCCGGGTGCTGCTGCAGACGTTCAGCCCGGAGCATCCGGTGATGCAGGCGCTGGTGGGCGGCGACCTGCGCGCGTTCATGGCGCAGGAGAGCGCCCTGCGCCGGCCGGGGTTCTGGCCGCCGCATGGGCGCTTGGCGGCGCTGATTGTCTCGGGCGACGATGCCCAATCCGCCGACGAGGCCGCGCGCGACCTGGGCCGGGCGGCGCCGCGGGCGGACGGTGTCGTGGTGCTCGGCCCGGCGCCGGCCCCGCTGGCGATCCTGCGCGGGCGGCACCGGCGCCGCCTGTTGCTGAAGGCGCGGCGGGACGTCGCGGTGCAGCCGCTCCTGCGGGAATGGCTGTCGCGGGTGAAGCTCGGGCGCGGGGTGCGGGTGGATGTCGACGTGGACCCGGTGTCGTTCCTGTGAGCGGCGAGGTCAGGCCGGGTCGCCGCTCTCGCGTGGGCGGGAGAGCGCGGGGATGCGGGTGGGGGCGGGCGTGATCAGGGCCAGGTCGGCGGCTTGGGTCTTCACCGTGGCGACGGCCTGCGCCTTGCGGGTGGCCAGGGAAGCCGAGCGGCCGCTCAGCTCGTTGCCCGCGTCCGGCTGCAGCCGCGCGCAGGTGGGGGAGGCGGCGAGCGAGATCACCGCCACCACCAGGAAGGCGGCGCTGTAGTCGCTCAGCAGCGGGTGCGAGTGGCCGGTGATCAGCAGGGAGCCGGCCAGGGAGCCGGCGGCCGTGCAGATGCCCAGGGTCAGCATCAGTTGCTGGAAGGTGGTGTAGAAGCTGGTGGCCGAACTCATGCGGGCGCGCTCGATGTCGGCATAGGCGATGGTGTTGTAGGCGGTGAACTGCAGCGACTGGAAGAAGCCGCCGGTCAGCAGCACGGCGTAGATCAGCGCGGTGGGCCAGGTGGGGCGGAAGCTCGCCATCGCGGCCAGGAAGATGGTGGAGGTGAGGCCGTTCCACATCATCACGCTGCGGAAGCCGAACCGCCGCAGCACCGGCTGCGCCACGCCCTTCATCAGCAGGGCGCCGGCGCTGCTGGCGAAGGTGATCAGCCCGCTCTGCAGCGCCGACATGCCGAAACCCAGTTGCAGCATCATGGGCAGCAGGAACGGCACCGACCCGGCGGCGATGCGGGTGAGCCCGCCGCCGATCACCGAGAGCCCGAAGGTGGGCACGCGCATGAGCGAGAAGTCCAGCACCGGCTGGGCGACGCGGCGGCTGTGGCGCAGGTACATCCAGCCGCTCAGCAACCCGGCGCCGATGATGGCGGCGGTGACCGGCAGCGAGGTGGCGCCGCGGGTGGCCATCTCGAGCCCGAACATGAGGCAGGACAGCGACACGCCGGAGAGCAGCAAGCCCCAACCGTCGAAGTCCACCCGGCCTTCCTCCTTGATGTCGCGGATGTAGAGGGTGGAAAGCACCATGCCGAGCACGCCGATGGGCACGTTGATGTAGAAGATCCAGCGCCAGGACAGCGCGGTGACCAGGAAGCCGCCGACTGGGGGGCCGAGCACCGGGCCGATGGTGGCGGGCACCATCAGCCAGGTCATCGCGGTGACGAGTTCGCTGCGCTCCACCGAGCGGAGCAGCACCAGCCGGCCGACCGGCACCATCATGGCGCCGCCGATGCCCTGCAGGATGCGCGCGGCGACCAGCGCCCACAGCCCCTGCGAAACGCCGCACAGGATGGAGCCCAGGGTGAACAGCGCGATGGCGGCGCGGAAAACGGTGCGGGTGCCGAAACGGTCCGCCACCTTGCCGCTGGCGGGGATGAACACGGCCAGGCTCAGCAGGTAGGCGGTGAGCGCCACGTTCATCGCCAGCGGGTCCACCCCGAAGCTGCGCGCCATGGTGGGCAGCGCGGTGGCGAGCACGGTGCCGTCCAACTGCTCCATGAACAGCGCCGAGGCCACGATCAGCGCGGTGGTGCGAACCGACACGTGGGAGAGCCGCTCGCGGGAGCGGATGCGGGCTTGGTAGCGGGCCTTGGCGCGTTTGCGGATGAGGCGGCGGGACTGCGCGTTGAACGCGCTGGTGAGGATGTCCTGCAGGGGCATGACGCCAGCATCGTCCTGAAGGAGAGGCCCGCCAAGGTGCCGCGCTGCATAGCCAACCCCACTTGCACGCGCTATGCGAAACCCGGTGCACCAAGGGATGGCATGACCAGCAGGGAGTATCCGCAGCGGCCATTGGTGGGCCTGGGCGTGGTGATGCTGCGGCCCGGCGCGGTGCTGCTGGTGCGGCGCGGGCGCGCGCCGGCGGCCGGGCAATGGAGCATTCCGGGCGGCGCCCAGAAGCTGGGCGAAACGGCGGTGGCCGGCGCGCGTCGCGAGTTGCAGGAGGAGACCGGGCTGGAGGCGGGCCTGCTGACCCTGGTGGCCAACGTCGACAGCATCACCCAGGACGCGGCCGGGCGGACGCAGTATCACTACACCATCCTGGATTTCACGGCCCGCTGGCAGGGCGGCGCACCGGTCGCGGGTGGGGACGTGACGGCGGCTGGCTTCGTCCGGTTCGAGGCGCTGGACGGGCTGGGATTGTGGTCGGAAGCGCACCGGGTGATCGCGCTGGCGCGGGCGGCGCTGGCGCTGTAGCGAAGACCGCCGACATGAGAGCGCGCGCCACCGGGTTCTATCAGCCGCTGACGGCGCAGTGCTCGAAGGCGGGGAGGGTGTGCATGGCGCGGGCGATGCTGTGGCCGATGACGACGTCGCCGCGTTTGGCGGTGTGGCCGTCCGAGCGGAGGAAAAGGTCCATCTGCTCCGGGTTGGCGACGAAGTCGGGCGTGGTGTCGACGTAGCCCACCGCGGCCTGCGCGGCGACTTGGGCGAGGGCGCGGTCCATTGCGTAGGGGTCGATGCCGGGCGGCGGGTTCGGGCTGGCGGCGAACCCAACCTGGGCGCGCTGCGGCACGTAGGCCAGCAGGACGGGGACGGGCTTGCCATCCTGGGTGGCGTGGAACTTGGCGAGCAAGTTCTCGAACGCGGTCAGATGCGCCTTGACGAAGTCACCCAGCGGGTTGCGCATGTACAGCGTCTTGACGACCGAGTTGCGATACAGCGACAGATAGAAGTCGGCATCGCCATAGAGCACGTGTTGCGCCACAACGCGCAGACGCAGGTCGCCAAACACGTTGCGAATGCGGGTGAGTAACTCGGGTTTGGGCGCGTCGAGATGTTGGTCGATCCGGTCGTTGGCATACATGACGTCGGTCGGGCCGGCGACCACGACCACGGCGTCCGGCTTGAGGGTGAGGGCGAGCTTGAAGCGCTGGTAGAGCAAATCCCAGAACACGTATTCCGAGGCCAGGTTCTGCACTTCGACGGGCTGGCCGCACGCCGCGGTGAGGTCCTTGGCGACGACGGCGCCGATCGAATCCTGGTAGGGCACGTACATGCCGAACGCGATCGAGGAGCCGATGAGTGCCACGCGCAGGGTGTCGGCAGGCTTGGGGCCGCAGGGTGCGTCACTGCGGTAGCCGCAGGCATTATAGCGGTTCGACACCCAATCGGTTTCGGGCAGCTTGATGCGCGAGCTGCAATCGGGCTGGAAGCGCACGCCGAGCACCGGGTCGTGCAGCAGGCAGGAATCGAGCGTGTTGACGGGGTAGAGGATGCGGGCGCCGAACTCGCCGACCGCCAGCACGAGCAGGACGGTCACGAGCGATATCAGTGGAAGGAGGATGTAATCGCGACGGGGAAGGCTGCGGGTCTGCGGCTCTAATGCATTGGGTGGCTCAGAAATTGTCAGCATGGCCTGCTGCATGTTTGGGGTGGAGATGAAATGATCGGTCGGGCGTGAGTGGTCGAACTTGCAGGCGCAGCTATAAAGCAGGGCGCGGGTCCGCACTAGGCTTTGTGCAGTACAGGCGTAACCTGTTGCCGGGCGCTGTGGCAACTTGGCCTCGCGGCTGCGGCCTGCTTATGTGGCCGGGCTCACCCGTCGCCGCCCTGCAGCCCCGGAGCGCTCGCCGCTGATGTCGCTCGCCGCCAGCCCGCCTTTGCCCGACGCCGGGCCCGGGTTCACCGCCCAGCCGGGCGTCATCCACTTCCACGGCACCCTGAACACGCAGACGGCGGCGCGGCTTTGGCCCGGCGTGATGGCGGCGGCGCAGGCGGGGCGCGGGCGTCGCCTGGTGCTGGACGTATCGGCCGCGGCGGAAGTGACGACGGCGGGCGCCGCGCTGTTGGCGGCAGCGCTCACCCGGCATGGCGACGCCGGGCTGGAAGGAGCGCCGCCGCTGCTGCGCGAGACGGTGGCGCAACTGGCGAGCGCGCCAGCGCATCCCCGCCCTGCCCCGCCGCCTTGGACCTATGCCGGCGCGCTGCGCGGGATTGCGGGCACGCTGGCGGACGCGACGGCGTTCCTGGGCGAGAGCCTGGTGGCCATCGCGCTGCTGCGGCGGCGGCGGCGGCAGACCCGCTTCAGCGACCTCGTCCGGGTGGCCGACGAGGCGGGGGCGCGCGCCATCCCGCTGGTGCTGCTGACGGGCTACCTGATGGGGCTGATCCTGGCGTTCCAATCCTCCATCCCGCTGCGGCGGTTCGGCGCCGACCTGTTCGTGGTGAACCTGGTGGCGGTATCGCTGGCGCGCGAGCTGGGGCCGCTGCTGGCGGCGGTGATCCTGGCCGGGCGCACCGGGTCGGCGTTTGCGGCCGAACTGGGCACGATGAAAGTGAACGAGGAACTGGCGGCCCTCGAGACCATGGGGGTGAGCGCCACCGCCATGCT
This sequence comes from Acetobacteraceae bacterium, assembly GCA_965199105.1. GTDB lineage: Bacteria > Pseudomonadota > Alphaproteobacteria > Acetobacterales > Acetobacteraceae > LMUY01. Next base: position 504,112 of record CBDAQO010000002.1, read on the forward strand.
GGTGCTGCCGCGGCTGGCGGCGGCGGTGCTGGTGATGCCGGCGTTGACGCTGCTGCTCGAATTGGCGGGGCTGCTCGGCATGCTCACCGTGATGATGAGCTTCGGCTTCCCACCGGCCGCGGTCTACGCCCAGTTGCTGCGCGCGCTGCATGGGCGGGACGTGTTTGGCGGCTTGTTCAAGGCGCTGTGCTTTGCCGCCGTGGTGGCGGGGGTCGGCTGCCGCGCCGGCCTGGCGACCGGGCTCGGGCCGCGCGCGGTCGGGCGGGCGGCGACCGCGGCGGTGGTGGGTGGGATCGTGGCCACCATCCTGCTGGACGGGCTGTTCGCGGTCCTGTTCTACCGGGCGGGCGTTTGAACCGGATGGCCGACGCGCCGGCGGTAGAGGCGAGCGGGCTGGCGCAGCGGTTCGGCGACCGCACCCTCTTCCAGGACGTCGGCTTCACCGTGGCGCGGGGCGAGGTGTTCGCCATCCTGGGCGGCTCGGGCTGCGGCAAGTCCACGCTGCTGCGGCAGATGGTCGGGCTGTTGCGGCCGAGCGCCGGGCGCATCCGGGTGTTGGGTCACGACGTGGCCGAGCAGGCGGGGGCGGCGCGGCAGGGCATTGGCGTGCTGTTCCAATCGGGCGCGCTGTTCGGCTCGCTGAGCCTGCTGGAGAACGTGATGTTGCCGCTGCGCTCGCTTACGCCGTTGCCGCTGGCGGCATGCGCGGCGATCGCTCGGGCCAAGCTCGCCCAGGTGGGGCTGGCGCAGGCAGAGGCGGCGTTGCCGGCGGAGGTTTCGGGCGGGATGGCCAAGCGGGCCGGCATCGCGCGGGCGCTGGCACTAGACCCGCCGCTGCTGTTCCTCGACGAGCCGTCGGCCGGGCTCGACCCGGTGATCTCGGCGGAAATCGACCGGCTGGTGTTGCGTCTGCGAGAGACCTTGGGCACCACCTTCGTCGTGGTGTCTCACGAACTCGCCTCCATCCTGGCCATCGCCGACCGCTGCATCATGCTGGACGCGACGTCCCGCGGCATCGTGGCCGCCGGTGACCCGCGGGCGCTGGCGCGGGACAGCGAGCACCCGACGGTGCGCGGCTTCTTCCGGCGCGAGGCGGCCTGATGCGGGGCACCTACCTGCGCGTGGGCGGCCTGGTGCTGCTGGCGGTGGCGCTGGTGATCGGGGCGGTGATCCTGCTGGGCGGCAACAGCGTCGCGCATGGCCGCACCTATGAGACCTACTTCCGGGACAGCGTGCAGGGGCTCGAGGTCGGCGCGCCGGTAAAGTATCGCGGGGTGACGATCGGCACGGTGACGCAGATCGCGCTGACCAGCGCCGTCTATGGCCGCAACCTGCCCGATGCGCTGCGCCGCACCACGTTCCGCACCGTGCTGGTGCGCTTCGAGGTGGACACCCAGCGGGTGGGCGAGTTGCCGAGCGCCGACAGCGTCAGCCGCGGGTTGCGTGCCCGCACGGCGCCGCAGGGGTTGACCGGGGTGAGCTACATCGAGCTGGATTTCACCGACCCGCAGCGCTACCCGCCGCTCGATCTGGCGTGGAAGCCGCGTTACGAATATGTGCCAGGCATCCCCTCCACGCTGTCGCAGGTGCAGAACTCGGCCACCGACCTGCTGGCCAAGCTGCAGCAGGTGGATGTGGTGGGGCTGGCCGACGGCGCGCTCGGGCTGATCGGCGAGCTGCGCGGGGAGATGGCGGCCGGCGGCGACGTGCATGTCCTGCTCGACCAGACCACGCAGACGCTGCACGCGCTGCAGGCGGCGTTGCAGCAGGCCGATGTGCCGGCGCTGGCGAGCGACCTGCGGCAGACGCTGGCGGCCACGCGCGGGCTGGAGCAGGGGCCGCAGACCAAGGAGCTGCTGCGCTCGGCCACCGAGGCCACGCAGCGCCTCGCCCAGGCCAGCGCCGCGCTGCCGCCGCTGCTGGCGACGCTGAACGCGGTGGCGCTGCGGGCCAACGCCGGGTCGGCGGATTTGGAGGCCGGATTGGTGCCGCTGCTGCAGGACGCCCGCACCACCGTGGCCGCATTGCGGGAGACCAGCGAGGCATTGCGGCGGGACCCGAGCCAGGTGCTGCTCGGCGCGCCGCCGCCGCATCGCGCCACCCGATGACGCTGCGCCGAGTGGTGGGGGTGCGGCGGCGCTGGCTGCTGGCGGCGCCGGCTTGGTTGGCGGGGTGCAGCGTGTTGCCCAGCCGGCCCTACCTGGACCAGCGCGAGTGGCCGCTGTCCGTGCGCCGCCCGGTGAGCCTGCCGCTGTTGCCGCAGGGCCCGACCCTGCTGGTGCGCACGCTGCGTGCGGCGCCCGGGCTCGAGACGCGCGGGCTCCAGACGCTGGACGCAGATGGCAGCATCCACACGGCGTTTTACGAGCAATGGAACGTGCCGCCGGGCGAGGCGGTGGAGGACGACCTGCGTCGCTGGCTTGAGGCGGCGGGGCTGTTTGCCGCCGTGCTGGCGCCGGGCACGCAGGCGGCGGCCGACTTGGCGCTGGAGGGCGAGTTGCAGAGCCTGGTGGCGGTGCCGGAGCGGGGGGTGAGCCGGGCCGCGCTGGGCATCACCCTGCTCGACCTGCATCCGGCACCGATCCAGGTGCTGCTGCAGACCGAGGTGACGGCGCAGGCGGCGCTGGCGGGGACGGCGCCGGAGCAAGTGGCGCAGTCCGGGCAGGCGGCAGTGGCGGCGCTGCTGACGGCGGTGGAGCAGCGCGTGGCTGCCGCTTTGCCAACGGCGACGACTGCCTTGGTGACGCGCCGGCAGCGGTGACGGTGGCCGCGGTCAGGCCGGCTCGGCGGGGGGGATTGGCCGGCTGCGGGGCCAGGCCAGCAGCAGCGACAGCAACAGCGCCACCAGCACCGCCGCGCACAGCCAGGTGAACCCGGCGCGCAGCAGCACGCCACCCACCATGCCGCCGATGGTGGCGCCGACCGAGGTGGCGGCGTTCAGCAGGCCGACGCTCTCGGCGCGATGCGCGGGGGACAGCGTGACGGCCAGGGTGTTGCTGGCCACCGAGAGCAGCGGCCAGACAGTCTGGGTGGCGCCGAAGCAGATCAGGATCGGCCACACCGCGCTGCCGCGGGCCATCCAGGCGCCGAGCAGCATGCCGAGCAGGAGCAGCGCGCGCATGGCGAGGCCGGCGCTCAACACCAGGCGGGGACCGAAGCGGGCGTCCCATCGGCCGACCTGGCGGTAGAGCAGCAGGCTGATGCCGACACCCACCGCATAGGCCGTGGTGGGCAGGGTGGTGGCCGCGTGGAAACCGCGCACCAAGGCGGGCGCGAACATCACCGACAGGCCGTTGGTGGCGGTGTAGGACAGCAGCCATGCGGCCAGGAACCAGGCCAGCGGGCTGTGGCGAAGCCCGCCGAACGCCGCCGCGGTGACCCGGTGCAGCGAGCGTTGCGGGCCCATGGGAACGCCGTCGCCAGCGCGGGAGGGGCGCAGCGCCAGGGTCGGGCGCTCGACCTTGACCACCGGATCGGGCGCGGTGGCGAGCGCCACCGGGATGGCCAGCAGCAACAGGGCGGCGCCCAGCAGCATGGCGGCGCCGACATGGGCCAGGCCGAGCACGCCCGCCAGCAGCAGGCCGAACAACTGCCCGCCGCTGACGCAGGCCTGCAGCGTGCCGATGCGGGCGTCCCAGCGCGGCTGCGGCTCCACCTCGACGATGAACATGGTGCTGACCGTGCTGGCGCTGGAGACGCCGAGGCCGACCAGGGCGGCGGTGAGCATGTGCTGCGCAAGGCCGCCGGGCAGGCGGTGCAGCAGCATCCCGAGCGCGCCGAGGGCGAGGCCGGCGGCCAGGGTGTAGCGGTGGCCGCGGTGGCGGTCGCTCCAGGCGCCGATGAAGGGCGCGGCGATGCCGGACGCGGCGAACGCGGCATAGGTGAAGCCGGCGGTAGGGCCGGGTGCGGCCGATAGCGGCAGGACGATGGGCAGCAGGCCGCTCTGCACGCAGCCGAGCAGCACATAGCAGGCGAGCCAGCTCGAGGGGCTCAGCCTGGCCAGCATCGGCGCCGCTACTTTCGCAGTTCCATCTGGATCGGGCCGTCGCGGCGGCCGTGGGTGAACTGGTCAACCACCTCGCTGCCGCTCTGCAGCAGGCCGGCGGCGGGGCCCTCCCAGACGATGCGGCCGCGGTGCAGCATGGCGGCGCGGTCGCCGATGCGCACGGCGCTGGCCATGTCGTGGGTGATGGCGACGGCGGTGGAGCCGAGGCGCTTGACGCAGTCCACGATCAGCCCGTCGATCACGGCGCCCATGATGGGGTCGAGGCCGGTGGTGGGCTCGTCGAAGAACAGGATGTCGGGTTGGGCGGCGATGGCGCGGGCGAGGCCGACGCGCTTCTGCATGCCGCCGGAGAGTTCGGCGGGGGCGAGGTCTCCCACGCTGGCGGCGAGGCCGACCTGGCTCAGGACCTCGCCGGCGCGTTCGCGGGCGGCGCTGCGGGGCATGGCCTGCTGGGCCAGCAGTCCGAAGGCGACGTTTTCCCAAACCGGCAGGCTGTCGAACAGCGCGCCACCCTGGAACAGCATGCCGATGTGCTGGTTGACCGCGTCACGCTGCCGCCGGGTCATGCGCAGGACGTCGCGGCCGTCGATCTCGATGCTGCCGGCGTCGGGTTCGACCAGGCCGAGGATGGATTTCAGCAGCACGGACTTGCCGGTGCCGGAGCCGCCGATGACGACCATGGAGGTGCCGGGCATGACGTCGAGGTCGACGCCGTCGAGCACGATCTTGGCGCCGAAGGACTTCTTCAGCCCGCGGATACGGATCTTGGGAGTGGCGGTCATGCAATCAAATGGATCGCAACCATACAAAGCCCTCTCCCTCCGGGAGAGGGTTGGGTGAGGGGAGCGCCACCGTGATCTGCTAGGAGATCGCCCCCGCTGCCTTCACCCCGGTCCTCTCCCAGAGGGAGAAGGCTGGTGAAGCAGGTGTTGGACTCAGCGGGCAAAGAATAGCTCGGTCAGCACGTAGTCGCTGGAGAGGATGAGGATGGAGGCGACGACCACGGCCGCGGTGGTGGCGGCGCCCACGCCCTCGGCGCCGCCGCGGCTGTTGTAGCCGTGGTAGCAGCCCATCAGCGCGATGAGGAAGCCGAACACGGCGGCCTTGGCGAGGCCGCTCACCACGTCGGCGGTGGTGACGAAGCCGAACGTGTCGTTGAGGTAGAGGTTGGCGTTGAGGCCGAGCTTGATGGTGGCGATGATGTAGCCGCCCATGACGCCCAGGATGTCGGCCACCACGACCAGCAGCGGCAGCGCCAGGATGCCGGCCAGCAGGCGGGGGGCCACCAGGTATTTCATCGGGTTGGTGGAGAGCGTGGTGAGCGCGTCGATTTGGTCGGTGACGCGCATGGTGCCGAGTTCGGCGGCCATGGCGGCGCCGACCCGGCCGGCGACCATGAGGCCGGCCAGCACGGGCCCCAGTTCGCGCACCACGGAGAGCACCACGATGGAGGCGACGGCACTTTCGGCGTTGAAGCGGGAGAAGCCGGTGAACGATTGCAGCGCGATCACCATGCCGGAGAAGATGGCGGTGAGCGCCACCACGGGCAGGCTGAAGAAGCTGAACTCGACAAAGGCGCGGGCCAGCATGCGGCCGTAGAGCGGCGGGCGGACCAAATGCGACAGGCCGGCCACGGCGAACACCGCCACGCGCCCGGCCCCGGCGCACATGGCCAACAGCGCGCGGCCGAGCACGGCCAGCAGGTCGAGCGCGATCACCGGTAGACGCGCTGGTGGCGGGCGCCGAGCGAGGTGAGGATTTCATAGCCATTGGTGCCGGCCTGTTCGGCCAGCCCGTCCACCCCGTCCGAGCCCAGCAGGTCGAGCCAGTCGCCTTGTTGCAGGGTGGGGCTGGCGGTGGCGTCGAAGGTGGCGAGGTCCATGGAGACGCGACCTACCAGCGGGAGCGGCTGGTCGTCAAAGTAGGCGGTGGCGCGGTTGCTCAGGGAGCGCAGGTAGCCGTCGGCGTACCCGACCGAGAGGGTGGCGATGCGGCTGGGCTGGGCGGCGCGCCAGGTGGCGTTGTAGCCCACGGTGTCGCCGGGTTGGAGGTCGCGGAGCTGCAGCACCCGGGCGCGCAGGCGAATGACCGGTCGTTGCGGGTTGGGCCGGCCCGGCGTGGGGTTGACGCCAAACAGCGCGGCGCCGGGCCGGGCGAGGTCGGAGCGGAAGGCGGGGCCGAGGAACACGCCGGAGGAGTTGGCGATGGAGCGGGGCGCCGGCGGTAGGCGGGCGCAGGCGGCGGCGAAGCGGGTGCGCTGGAGCTCGTTGATGGGGTCGGCCGGGTCTTCGGCGGAGGCCAGGTGGGTCATGACGTAGCGCAACTCGATGGCCTCGAGCCGGTCGGGGCTGGCGGCGAGGGTGCCCACTTCGGCCGGGCTGAGGCCGAGGCGGTGCATGCCGGTGTCGACATGCAGCAGTGCCGGCAGGCGGCGGCCGAGCGCGCGGGCGTGGGCGGACCAGCGGTCGATTTCGGCGAGCGAGCCGAGGGCGGGGAGCAGGTCGTGGTCGGTGAACTCGGCCTCGTAGCCGGGCCAGAGGCCGTTCAGCACGCAGAGCATGGCGCCGGGCAGCAGCGGGCGCAGGGCGATGGCCTCGGCGGGGTGGGCGGTAAAGAAGTGGCGGCAGCCGGCGTCGAACAGGGCGGGGGCGACGGTGGTGGCGCCGAGGCCGTACGCGTCCGCCTTGACGACGGCGGCGGTGGGGCCGCGCTGCAGCGAGCGCCAGTTGGCGACGATGGCGGGGAGGGAGATTTCCAGGCGCAGCGGGTGCGGCAAGGTGGGGGTCAAGCGCGCGCTCCGTGCTGGCACGGTGGAGTGTAGCGCGCGGGTGGCGGGGGGAGCTAGCGGGTGGCTAGTGTCCTGGTTCTGAGCTTCGTAGGCGACCCTCAGGGACACTAGCTCCTTGTTTTCAAGTGGCCTGCGTCTCTCTGAAGTCCATCGCGAGGGCGACGAACTTCGGAGGCAGGACACTAGGGAGGCGCGACGTAGCCCTGCCACAGCCATACCAGTGCGGCCGGCAGGGTTTGGGCGATGGTGGCGCGATCGACGTGGAAGGCGTTGCGGGCGAACACGAACTGGTAGCGGTAGCCCTTGGCGGCGAGCACGCGGGCCATGTCCTCGTCCGCCAGCACCCAGTCGTGCATGCCGTCGGGCATGTTGGCGGCGGGATAGAACAGGTCGTGGTCGCCGACTTCGAACCACATGCGGATGGGCTTGCGCGGGCTGCTCGGGATCAGCGGTGCGCCGGTGGGCGGGGTGGGGGAGCTGGCGGCGGGCGCGCCGGTCCAGGCGTCATGGTATTCCCAGGCGCCGCCGCGCAACGCCGGGTCGTGCGGCCATTGCTGGTTCACCATGGTGGGGGAGTAGGCCAGCACGCGGTGATACAGCTCGGGGTGGAACCAGGCCATGGTGAAGGCGGCCGCCCCGCTCGAGCTGATGCCCATGGTGGCGCGGCCGTCCGGGTCCTTGGTGAGGCGGACGCCGGCGTTGCGCTCCACCTCCGGCAGCACCTCGCGCTCCACCCACTCGGCGTAGGCGCCGGAGACGGTGTCGTATTCGCGGCCGCGCTCGCTGCCCTGCGCGTCCTGCCCGCCGGCGGCGATGCCGATGGCCACCATCGGCGGCAGGCGGTGCTGCTGGATGAGGCTGTCGAGGGCGGCGAACAGGTCCCGCCCCGGGTAGGCGCCGGCTTGGCTGCCGTCGCCGAACACGAGGAAGGGGGCGGCGCTGCCGGGCTGGTAGCCGGGGGGCACGTAGACGTCGACGGTGCGGGCCCAGTCGCCGGGGTGGCTGGCGGTGATGCGGAGGTGGGAGGGGTCGCCGGGCGCGGTCTGGGCGGCGGCGATGGCGCCGTTGGGGCAGCCGGGCGGGTCGTCGCGGATCACGCCGGGGGTGAAGATGGTGCCGGTGGGCGAGCCGAGGGTGAAGGAGTGGATGGTGCCGTGCGGTGCCGCGGGTGCGGCGGCCAGTTCCGGGGCGGCGGGATGGGTGGGGCCGATGATGAAGTTACCCTCGGCGCCGGGCGGCGGCAGGGTGCCGTCCGGCAACTCGCGCGCGGGGGGATAGCCGGCGCCGAGCGGGTTGCGCGTGGGTGGCACGCTGCGCTGGTCCAGCCCGGCGGTGTCGATGAAGAACGGCGCCGCCGGGTCGGTGGTGTTGGCGCCCTGTGGCACCGCGCCGCCGCCGCGTGGGCAGGCCGGCTGTGCCTGTGCCACGGAACAGAGCCAGGCGAGCGAGAGGACGGCGCCGGCGGCTGCTTGGTTTATCGTCGCGGTTCCTTGGTTGGCCTCGCGCCGACGCTATGGCCGCGCCGTCCGCGCCGTCAACCACGCGGGTTGGGCGCGGTTTGTAATGGAGCGGGGCCGGCCCAATGTCCGCTACGTCCGCGATGAGGGAACCCGCGCCGCCATGACCAAGCAGCTCCATCTTGGCGCCTTCATGCGCCCCGTCAGCATCCACACCGCCTGGTGGCGCTACCCGGGCAGCGAGCCGGACGCGAACTTCAACTTCGGCCACCTGAAGCGCTTCGCTCAGACGCTCGAGCGCGGTCGGTTCGACGCGTTCTTCATGGCCGACCATCTGGCGGTGCTGAACATGCCGATCGACGCGCTCAAGCGCAGCGCCACCGTCACCTCGTTCGACCCGCTGACGCTGCTGCCGGCGCTGGCGGTGGTGACCGAGCGGCTGGGGCTGGTGGCCACCGCGTCCACCACGTTCGAGCAGCCCTACATCATTGCGCGCAAGTTCGCCTCGCTGGACCATCTGAGCCAGGGGCGGGCCGGTTGGAACATCGTCACCACCGCCAACCCGGACGCGGCGCTGAACTTCGGCATGACCGACCAGATGGAGCACGACGAGCGCTATCGCCGGGCGCGCGAGTTCTACGACGTGGTGACCGGGCTGTGGGATAGCTGGGCGGACGACGCGTTCATCCGCGACGTCGACAGCGGCGTATTCTTCGACCCGGCGAAGCTGCACGTGTTGAACCACAAGGGGCCGCATCTGTCGGTGCGGGGGCCGCTGAACGTCGCGCGGTCGCCGCAGGGCTGGCCGGTGATCGTGCAGGCCGGCGCCTCCGAGGCGGGGCGGCAACTGGCGGCAGAGACGGCCGAGATGGTGTTCGCCAGCGCGCTGACCATCGCGGAGGGCCGGGCCTACTGCGCCGACGTGAAGGGGCGCATGGCGCGGATCGGGCGCAACCCGGAGCATCTGAAGGTGCTGCCCGGGGTGCTGGTGATCGTGGGCGAGACGCGGGCGGAGGCGGAGGCGAAGCATGCCACGCTGGACAGCCTGGTGCACACCGACAGCGCGCTGCCCAACCTGTCGATGCGGCTCGGGGTCGATGCGTCCAAGTTCGCGCTGGACGCGCCGCTGCCGCCGATGCCGGAGACCAACGCGGGCAAGAGCGGGCAGCGCGCGCTGATCGAGCTGGCGACGCGGGAGGGGCTCACGGTGCGCCAGCTTGCGCAGCGGGTCGGTGGGTTTGGCGGGCTGACCATGGTGGGCACGGCGAGCATGATCGCCGACGAGATGGAGGCGTGGCTGCAAAGCGGGGCCTGCGACGGGTTCAACGTGATGTTCCCGTTCTTGCCGGCCGGACTGGACGACTTCGTGGACCAGGTGGTGCCGGAGCTGCAGCGCCGGGGAGTGTTCCGGCGGGAGTATGCGGGGGTGACGTTGCGCGAGAACCTGGGTCTGCCGCGGCCGGGCAACCGCTTCTTCGAGCAGCGTCAGGCGGCGGAGTGAGCGCGGATCAACCAGGCGATGGTCGTATTGAGTGCCCACACACGTCGCGAAATGGGCCGGCGGGGTATCACGCTCGCCGACATTGAGGCGGCATTGGCGGCGCCGGATTTAACTAACGGCCCATTGGGACAGGGGCGTCAAACTTTGATCAGAACCAACTATGATCCGGAGGCCGACGTGCGACACGTCGGGTTTGGTCCCGAGGACGCGCGATCCGACACCGCCGCCGAAGTGGCACCGGGCGTCTAGGTCGAACTCGACCCGGACGGTGTGCCAATCGGCATTGAGGTCACGTCGGCCCGGGCGCGGGCGATGCGGGTTGCCTCTGCCGCCTGACGGGCAGCGCAGGATCGTCGTACTAGATATCTAGCCGAGCGGATCGCCCAGGTCCCACCAGAGCCCGGCCATCATGGCGACGCCCTCGCGGGCGGGGGCGATGAGGAGGTGCTCGTCGGGGCCGTGCTGTTTGCAGCCATTGTAGCTATGCGGGATCCAGACTAGCGGAGTGGCGAGGTAGTCGATGAAGACGTCGCCGGGCAGGCCTCCGCCGCTATTGGGGATCAGTTGCGGTGGGCGGCCGAGGGTGCGCGCCAGGCTGGCGGCGACGCGCTGGACCCATGGGTCGGCGGGGTCGGTGCGGCTGGCCGGCATCCTCGTGGCGGCGTTCTCCACCGCGACCTCGGGGAAGCCGGCAGCGTCCAGGTGGGCGCGCAGGGCGGGTGCGAACGCGGCCGGGTCGCAATCCACGGTGTAGCGGAGCTGGCAGTGGGCGCGCGCGTCGGGCGCCACCGCGTTGACCGGGTTTTCCGGGCGGCCCGAGAGCATGGCCAGCACGATGAAGCTGGTCCAGCCATAGACCTTTTCCGCCGCGGTGAAGCCCGGTTCGCCCCAGGCCGGGTCGATGCTGGCGGCCTCGCTCTCGGCGCGCAGTTCGAGCCCGGCCAGCGCCTGGCGCACCGAGGCGGGCATGCCGCGCGGGGGCAGCCAGCCAGGGACCAGGATGCGGCCGTGGCGGTCGGCGATGCAGGCCAGCGCGTGGGCCAGGATGATGGCCGGGTCGGCGGTCATGCCGCCCCAGTTGCCGGAATGCACGCCGCCTTGGCGCAGGCTGACCACCAGGTCGAAATGGAACGTGCCGCGTGTGCCGGTGGAGAGCGTGGGGGTGCCGGCGGCGACGCGGGGGCCGTCGCTGGCGATCAGCAAGTCGGCGGCCAGGGTGGTGGCGTGGGCGGCTACGAACTCGCGCAGGCCCTGGGAGCCGCGCTCCTCGGCGGTTTCTAGCACCAGCTTGAGGTTGAAACCGAGCCGGCCGCCGCGTTCATGCAGCACGGCCTCGAGCGCGTGCAGGTTGATGGCGTGCTGGCCCTTGTTGTCGGCGGTGCCGCGGCCGTACCAGCGGCCGGCTTCCTCGGTGAGGGTCCAGGGGTCGAGGCCGTCGCGCCACTGGTCGGCGAGGCCGCGGACGGTGTCGCCATGGCCGTAGGTGAGCGCGGTCGGACCGGCGCCTTCGATGCGCTCGGCGGTGAGGATGGGGCCGAAGCCGTCACGCGGGTTCGGGTGGATGGCAGTGGTGAAGCCGAGGCGCTGCAGCCAGGGGGCGATCGCCGCCTCGAGGTAGTGCGCGAGGTCGGCGCCGTGCCCGGGGTCCTGCGAGGTGGAGGGGATCGCCACCAGCTCGGCGAGGCGGCGCTTGAAGTGGCCGGCGTCGAAGCTGGCCAAGGCGGCCGCGATGGCGGCTTCGCGTGCGGGCATCACGGGTGGGCCCAGAGCTGGAGGGACGGGGGCTGGAGGGACGGGGGCTGGAGGGACGGGGGCTGGATGTTGCGGTCTCGCGCACTTGCCCTCATCCCGACCCTCTCCCGCGCGCGGGAGAGGGAGATGTGAGGGAGGTTGAGGTGTTAATAGGTCGTGGTTCGGCGGCCGAAGATGGCGTGATAGATGAACAGCACGACCACGGCGCCGAGTATGGCCACGATCAGGCTCGGGATGTTGAAGCCGCTCTGCCACGAAGACCCGGTGAAGAACGCCATCAGGTAGCCGCCGACGATGGCGCCGACGATGCCCAGGATGATGTCGAGGAACAGGCCCTCGCCCTGCTTGTTCACGATCTTGCTGGCGATGAAGCCGGCGATCAGCCCGAACACGATCCAACCAATGATACTCACCGCACCCCTCCTTTGTAGATGGGCCAACAACTTCCAGCGCGCGCGGTGGTTTCCGTTTTGGCGGGATTACGGCGAAATAACGTGGATTGTATTCGCGTTGAAGGCCCCTCACCCAACCCTTTCCCAGAGGGAGAGGGCTTCGGGCGCGCCGGGCGTTAGACGTTGAAGCGGAAGAGGAGGACGTCGCCGTCGCGGACGGTGTAGTCGCGGCCTTCCACGCGCATGCGGCCGGCCTCCTTGGCGCCGGGCTCGCCGCGGTGGGTGACGTAGTCGGGATAGGCGATGGTCTCGCAGGCAATGAAGCCGCGCTCGAAGTCGTTGTGGATCACGGCGGCGGCTTGCGGGGCCTTGGTGCCGGCTACGATGGTCCAGGCGCGGGCCTCCTTGGGGCCTACGGTGAAGTAGGTGACCAGGCCGAGCAGGCGGTAGCCGGCGGAGATCACGCGGTCCAGCCCGCTATCCTCGAGGCCCATGCCGGCGAGGAACTCGGCGCGGTCGGCTTCGGGCAACTGGCTGACCTCGGCCTCGATGGCGGCGGAGACCACCACGCAGGCGGCGCCCGAGGCCTGCGCCATGGCGGCGACGGCGGCGGAGCGGGCGTTGCCGGTGGCCGCGTCGGCTTCGGCCACGTTGCAGACGTAGAGCACCGGCTTGGAGGTGAGCAGTTGCAGGCGGCGCACGGCCTCTGCCTCGCCGGGCGGGATGGCGGCGCGGGCCGGGCGACCCGCCTGCAGCGCGGCGACCAGCGGCTCCATCAGCGCCACCGCGGCCACGCTGTCGCGGTCGCCGCCGCGGGCCTTCTTCTGCGCGGCGAGCAGGCGCTTCTCCAGGCTGTCGAGGTCGGCCAGCATGAGCTCGGTCTCGACCGTCTCGGCGTCGCGCAGCGGGTCGATGCTGCCTTCCACATGCGTCACGTCGTCGTCGTCGAAGCAGCGCAGCACGTGGATGATGGCGTCCACTTCGCGGATGTTGGCGAGGAACTGGTTGCCGAGGCCCTCGCCCCGGCTGGCGCCGCGCACCAGGCCGGCGATGTCGACGAACTCGAGGCTGGTGGGCACGATCTTGGCCGACTTGCCCACCTCCGCCAGCACCGCCAGCCGCGCGTCCGGCACCGCGACGCGGCCGACATTAGGCTCGATGGTGCAGAACGGGTAATTGGCCGCCTGGGCCTGGGCGGTGGCGGTGAGCGCGTTGAACAGGGTGGATTTGCCGACATTGGGCAGGCCCACGATACCGCAGTTGAAGCCCATCAGCCGCCCTCCTTGGCAGTGGCCGCCAGCGCCACCTTGGACATGAACGCCTCCATCTGCTGCCCGGCGAGCAGCGGCGCGGCGTCGGCCACCGCGTCCAGCAGGTCAGCCAGCCAGGTGGCGTCGACCTTGGCGAAATCCCCCAGCACGTGGCCGAGCACGCGGTCCTTGTGGCCGGGGTGGCCGATGCCGAGGCGCACGCGCCAGTAGTCCGCCGTGCCGAGCGTGCGGTCCATGCTGCGCAGGCCGTTATGGCCGGCCGCACCGCCGCCGCGCTTGACGCGGACCTTGCCGGGGGCGAGGTCGAGTTCGTCGTGGAAGGCGGTGATGGCGCCGGGCTCGAGCTTGAAGAACGCGGCGGCAGGCTGCACGGCGGCGCCACTGTCGTTCATGTAGGTCATCGGCTTGAGCGCCAGCACCTTGGCCCCACCGATACTGCCCTCGGCGATGACACCCTTGAAGCGCTGCCGCCAAGGCGAAAAGCCGTGGCGCTCGGCGATTCGGTCGACCGCCATGAAGCCGATATTGTGGCGTTGGCGGGCCATGCCGAGCTCAGGATTGCCCAGCCCGACCCACAGCAGCATGGCGCTACTTTTTGGCGGCGGGCTTGGCCGGAGCCTTGGCGGCCGGAGCGGCGCCCTTGCCGGCGGGTGCTCCCTTGCCGGCGGGCGCCCCCTTGGCCGCGGCGGGTGCGGCCGCGGCTTCAGCCACGGGCACCTCGGCCGCCTTGGTGGGGGCGGCCACGGTGGCAACCACGAAGTCGCGGTCAGCGATGGTGGGCTTGGCGCCTTCTGTGCCGGTCAGGTCCGAGAAGCGGATGTTGTCGTTGATGTCGAGGGCGCCGAGGTCGGCCTCGAAGTGGTCGGGCACCTGGTCCGGGTCGCACAGCACCTCGACGGTGTGGCGCACGACGTTGAGCACGCCGCCGCGCTTCAGGCCCGGCGAAATTGCCTCGTTGGTGAAGGTGACGGCCACGGCCACGCGGATCGCCTCGCCGGCGGCCAGGCGCTGGAAGTCGACATGCTCCACCTTGTCCGACACGGGGTGGAACTGCACGTCGCGCATCAGGGCGCGCTGGCTGCCGCCATTCACCTGCACGTCAAACAGGCGGGAGCGCCAACCGCCGCGCACGAGTTCGCGCATCACCTCGCGCGGGTCGAGCGCGATGAGGCTGGGCTCCTGCCGGGCGCCGTAGATGACGGCGGGGATCTTCCCGGCCCGCCGGGTCGCGCGCGCTGCCCCCTTACCTGCAAGCGCGCGAGCCTCGGCCGTGATTGGGGTGAAACTGGCCATGAGCACTCCAGACGAACGTGAAAAGCCGGCCTCCAGGGGTGCCGGCATCGGCGGACGCATAGTGGATTGGCTGCGGCGGGGCAAGCCTGGCGGGCGGCTGCGGCGTCAAAGACACGACACTGCCGGTGTAACATAGGCTCTCGGTAATCTTACCACCCGGTAAGGGGGTTCTCTTCTAGACGCTTATCGAGCGTGGATAACACATGGGGTGAGGCACATCGCGACATGACCTATCGCATCCTTTTGGTCGAGGATGAGCGCCTGATCCGGCTGACATTGGTGGAGACGCTCGAAGATGCGGGCTACACGGTCATCGAAGCGGTCAATGGTGACGAAGCGTGCGCCCTCATGCAGGGCGTCAACGGGTTCGACGTGTTGCTGACCGACATCCAGATGCCTGGGGCGACGGACGGCATCGAGGTGGCGCGTAACTTCCATCAGCGCCATCCGCAGCGCCCGGTGGTGTTCATGACCGGGCGGCCGGACACGTTGGCGCGGGTGGGGCGGCTGTCGGCCAACGAGACGCTGCTGCGCAAGCCGTTCGGCTCGGCGCAGATGCTGGGGGCGCTGGAAAGCCTGCTCGCCCCGCGGGCATAGCGCCGGCCGGTCTCGCCCCACTGGCACATGGGTTGCTTACCATAGCGGCAACGATCCACGACCAGCGGCGGGCTGCAGTGACAACAGGCGGGACACGAGTTGGCGGCAGGCTCCTGCTATGGGCGGCCGTGCTGCTGGGGCTGATGGGCGGCATGGCGCAGGCGGCGCCCGACCTATCGCAATTCGCCTCGGGCAGCTTCGCCGATGTGGCGCAGGCGGTGGACGCGCTCGCCACTTCGGCCGACCCGCGCGCCGGCGACATCCTGGCGGCGCTGCAGGCGGGACACCTGGTGGTGGGGGCGGACCGGCAGCTTTACATCCGCAGCGACAGCGGCGTGGTGGATGCCGCCACCGGCCAGCCGGCCAGCGCGCCGGGTGCGCGGCCGGTGCGGGTGAACAACAACATTCGCGAGGCGGTGAACGCCGCCCTCGGCACCCTGCGGCTGCGCTCGCCCGACCCGGCGCAGCGCGCGGCGGCGGCCGAGGCGGTGTTCCACTCGCGTGACGCCGCGGCGCTGCCGGCTCTGGACCGCGCCATTGCCGCCGAGACCGTGCCCGGCATCAAGCGCACCATGGCGCAGGCGCGGGCGGCGGCGATCCTGTCGGCACCGGCCAGCGCGGATACCGACCGGCTGGGCGCCATCGCCACCCTGGCCAGCCGCGGCGACATGGAATCGCGCTCGCTGATGAGCACCATCCCGAACCCCTCCCCCGTGGTGGCGGCGGCGGCCAGCAAGGCGGTGGCGGCAATCGCTTGGCAGCAGCGGCTGTGGGGCGTGGCGCAGGGCGTGTTCTACGGCGTCTCGCTCGCCTCGGTGCTGCTGCTGGCCGCATCCGGCCTGGCGATCACCTTCGGCGTGATGGGCGTGATTAACATGGCGCACGGTGAGATGGTGATGTTGGGCGCCTACACGACCTTCGTGGTGCAGCAGGCGATCCGCAGCGCGGCGCCGGGCCTGTTCGGCGCCAGCCTGTTCATCGCCGTCCCGCTGGCCTTCCTGGTGTCGGGCGCGGTGGGCGTGGCGATCGAGCGGCTGCTGATCCGCTACCTGTACGGCCGGCCATTGGAGACGCTGCTGGCCACTTGGGGGCTGTCGCTGGTGCTGCAGCAGGCGGTGCGCTCGATCTTCGGCGCCGACAACCGCAACGTGGGCACGCCCGACTGGATGAGCGGCTCGCTGCACTGGGGCGGGCTCGAGATCACCGTCAACCGGCTCACCATCATCGTGTTCGCCGTGCTGGTGCTGGCGGCGCTGATGGGCGCGCTGCGCTACACCTCGCTGGGCCTGCGCATGCGGGCGGTGACGCAGAACCGGCGGATGGCGGCGGCGATGGGCATCCGCACGCCCTGGATCGACGCGATGACGTTCGGGCTGGGCTCGGGCATCGCCGGGATAGCGGGGGTGGCGCTGAGCCAGATCGACAACGTCAGCCCCAATTTGGGCCAGGGCTATATCATCGACAGCTTCATGGTGGTGGTGTTCGGTGGGGTGGGCAATTTGTGGGGCACGGCGCTGGCGGCGCTGCTGCTGGGCATCGTGAACAAGTTCCTCGAGCCGGTGGCGGGCGCCGTGCTGGGCAAGATCGTGGTGCTTGTGCTGCTGATCGCGTTCATCCAGCGGCGCCCGCGCGGCATGTTCCCGCTCAAGGGCCGGGCGGTGGAGGCGTGAAGGCCGGGTCGCTCGCCACCGGGATAACGGTCGGGCTGGTGCTGGGCGGCGCGGTGCTGCTGGCGGGGTTGAACCTGGCGACACCGGCGGGCTCGGCCTGGCACGTGCCAACCTACACGGTGTCGCTGGTGGGCAAATACCTCTGCTACGCCATCCTGGCGCTGGCGGTGGACCTGGTGTGGGGCTTCGTCGGCATCCTGACCCTGGGCCACGCGGCGTTCTTCGCGCTCGGCGGCTACGCCATGGGCATGTACCTGATGCGGCAGATCGGCAGCCGCGGGGTCTACGCCAACCCGGTGTTGCCGGACTTCATGGTGTTCCTGAACTACCACCAATTGCCCTGGTTCTGGCTCGGGATGAACTGGTTCGCCGTGGCCATGCTGATGGCGGTGCTGGTGCCCGGCGTGCTGGCGGCGGCGTTCGGCTACCTGGCGTTCCGCAGCCGAGTCACGGGCGTCTACCTCTCCATCATCACCCAGGCGCTCACCTACGCGCTGCTGCTGGCGTTCTTCCGCAACGACATGGGGTTTGGCGGCAATAACGGGCTGACCGACTTCAAGGAGCTGCTCGGCTTCCCGCTCACCGCGCAGAGCACGCGGGCGGGGCTGCTGCTGGTGACGGCGGTGGTGCTGTGCCTGCTCTATTTGGTGGCGCGCTGGCTGACCCGCTCGCGCTTCGGCAAGGTGCTGATCGCGGTGCGGGATGCGGAGAGCCGCACGCGGTTCCTGGGTTACCGGCCGGAGCGCTACAAGCTGGTGGTGTGGACGCTGTCGGCGGTGATGGCGGCGATCGGCGGAGCGCTCTACGTACCGCAGGTGGGCATCATCAACCCGGGCGAGTTCGCGCCGGCCAACTCGATCGAGGCGGTGATCTGGGTGGCGGTGGGCGGACGCGGCACGCTGTCGGGCGCGATCCTGGGCGCGGTGCTGGTGAATGCGGGCAAGACGGTGCTGACCGGGGCGCTGCCGGAGCTATGGCTGTTCGCGCTGGGGGCACTGTTCATCTTCGTCACGCTGTTCCTGCCGCGCGGCATCCTGGGGCTGGTCCCGCTGCGCCCGCGTGACGACCCGCCGCTGCCCGTGGTGCCCAGCCCGGCGGAGTCGGCGGCCAAGGAGGCGGTGTCGTGAGTGCGCCACGCGACGGCACGCTGCTCTACCTGGACGGCGTGAGCGTATCGTTCGACGGGTTCAAGGCGCTCAACGCGCTGTCGCTGGTGCTGGCGCCGGGGGAGATGCGGGCGGTGATCGGGCCCAACGGGGCGGGCAAGACCACCATGATGGACGTGATCACCGGCAAGACCCGGCCCGACCGCGGCGACGTGCTGTTCGGCGGCAGCACCGACCTCACCCGGCTGGACGAGCCGGCGATCGCCGCGTTGGGGATCGGCCGCAAGTTCCAGAAGCCCACCGTGTTCGAGCCGCATACGGTGTGGGACAACCTGCTGCTGGCGCTGGCCGGCGACCGGCGGCCCCGCTTCACGCTGCGGGCGCGCGAGACGGCGGCCGAGCGCGGGCGGGTGGAGCACATCCTGCAGACCACCCGCCTGCAGGACCAGCGGCATCGCCGGGCCGGGGATTTAAGCCACGGCCAGAAGCAGTGGCTCGAGATCGGCATGCTGCTGGCGCAGGAGCCCCGTTTGCTGCTGGTGGACGAACCGGTGGCCGGCATGACGGACGCGGAGACCGAGCAGACCGCCATCCTGCTGCGCGAGATCAACCAGACCCGCAGCGTGGTGGTGGTGGAGCACGACATGGGCTTCGTCCGCGCGCTCGGCGTGACGGTGACGGTGCTGCACGAGGGCAGCGTGTTGAGCGAGGGCAGCATCGACCATGTGAGCGAGGACCCTCGGGTGGTCGAGGTCTATCTTGGGCGGTGAGGTCTGCCCCGCGCGCGAGGCTTTTCCACGGGCTCACACCCGCGGACCCCTTGGCGGCGGGCGAGATCGGTTGCCCCGATGCTGAGCGTCGAGAACGTCGACCTTTACTACGGGGCGGCGATCGCGTTGCGCCGGGTTTCCATCCAGGCGCACCCGGGCGCGGTCACCTGCGTGCTGGGGCGCAACGGGGTGGGCAAGACCAGCCTGCTGCGCGCGATCACCGGGGCGCACCCGGTGAAGTCGGGCCGCGTGATGTGGGAGGGGCAGGACATCACGCGGCTGCCGACCTACGAGCGGGCGCGGCGCGGGGTCGCCTGGGTGCCGCAGGGACGCGACATCTTCCCCCTGCTCACGGTGCGCGAGAACCTCGAGACCGGGTTTGCCGTGCTGCCGCGTGGCCAGCGGCGGGTGCCGGAGGAGATGTTCGAGCTGTTCCCCATCCTCAAGACCATGTTGCGCCGCCGCGGCGGGGATTTGTCGGGCGGGCAGCAGCAGCAGCTCGCCATCGCCCGCGCGCTGGTGACCAAGCCGCGGCTGCTGGTGCTGGATGAGCCGACCGAGGGCATCCAACCCAGCATCATCAAGGATATCGGCCGGGTGATCGCGCTGCTGCGGCAGCGGGGCGAGATGGCCATCGTGCTGGTGGAGCAATACTACGAGTTTGCCCGCGAGTTGGCGCAGAGCATCGCCGTGATGGACCGGGGCGACATCGTGCTGAGCGGTCCGGCCGGGTCGCTGGACGAGGGCGAGGTGCGGCGGCGGCTGTCGGTCTAGG
This sequence comes from Acetobacteraceae bacterium, assembly GCA_965199105.1. Taxonomy (GTDB): domain Bacteria; phylum Pseudomonadota; class Alphaproteobacteria; order Acetobacterales; family Acetobacteraceae; genus LMUY01. Next base: position 523,490 of record CBDAQO010000002.1, read on the forward strand.
CGCGTGATCACCAGGGGTTGCCCTGAATCCGCCGCTTTGGCCCGCCATCGTGCTTGCCTGGCAATAAGGCGGTGGCTACGCCGGTGCCCCCATCAAGGAGAGACGATTTGATCACCCGCCGCCACGCGACCACGACAGTCGCATCCCTGCTCGCCCTGCTGCTCGTCGCCGGGTCCTTGCCGCTGCGGGCGCAACCGCGACGCGGCGAGGAGGACGTGCGCGCCAGGCAGGAGCGCTATAACCAGGCCATCCAATCGCTGCAGGAGGAACATAACCGGCAGGTGACGGGCGTGGAGGAGGCTTTCAACGCCCACCGCATCGACCGCCGCGAGCTGGACGGCGACATCGCGTCGCTGCAGCGGCAATACGACGCGGGAGTGGCCGAGCAACGGCGCATCCTCGAGCACTGACCCAGCCCGAGCGGCTGCAGCGCTCCCGCGGCGTGCTGCACGTCGCGGTGAAGGACCGGGGCGGCGCGACCGTGCTGGACCGGTTTCGCCAGGAGGGCTGCCTGAAGGCGCGGCTGCCCCGCCCGGCCGGCGGCGAGTGGACGACGCTGGTGACGATCAACAGCGCCGGCGGGGTGGCGCAAGGCGACCGGTTGCTCACCACGCTGACCGCCGGGGCGGCAACGCGCCTGACCGTGACCAGCCAGGCGGCGGAGCGCTACTACCGCGCCGTCAGCGGCGACCCGGCGCGCGTGCAGACCACGATCGAGGTGGGGCCGGGCGCGGCGCTGGAGTGGTTGCCGCAAGAAACCATCCTGTTCGACCAGTGCGCGCTGCACCGCCGGCTGGACGTGTCGCTGGCGCCGGATGCGGCATTCCTAGGCGTGGAGCTGCTGGTGTTCGGCCGCGCCCGCATGGGTGAGACGGTGCAGCAAGTGCGGCTGCGCGACACTATCCGCCTGAGCCGCGGCGGCGCGCTGGTGTGGCACGACGCCATCCGGCTCGAGGGCGCGGCGCAGGCGGTGCTGCACCGGGCGGCGGTGGCGGCCGGCGCGGGCGCGGTGGCGACGCTGCTGTTTGCCGCCGCGGAGGCGCCGGGCTGGCTCGACAGGCTGCGCGCCGCACTGGCGCCGTTCGAGGCGGGGGCGTCGGCGATGACGGACCTGCTGGTGGCGCGCATCGTGGCGCCAGATGGGGCCTGTGCACGCGCTGCAATCGTGGCAGGATTGGGTGCGCTGCGGGGCGGACGGACGCTGCCGCGGCTATGGGGTTGCTGAATGAACCTGACGCCGCGCGAGAAGGACAAGCTGCTCATCGCCATGGCGGCCGAAGTGGCGCGCAAGCGGCTGGCCCGCGGCGTGCTGCTGAACCACCCCGAGGCGGTGGCGCTGATCAGCGACTTCGTGGTGGAGGGCGCGCGCGACGGCCGGTCGGTGGCCGACCTGATGGAGCACGGCGCGCACGTGCTGACCCGCAGCCAGGTGATGGAGGGGATCGCCGAGATGATCCACGACGTGCAGGTAGAGGCAACGTTTCCCGACGGCACCAAGCTGGTGACCGTGCACGAGCCAATCCGATGACGGCCGGCTCGCGCCTCTTGCTGCAAGCGGCGCTTCCTCTCCCCCTGGGAGAGGGCCTATTGAGTGGAGTGGCCGTCGCATGATCCCCGGTGAGGTCCTGGTCGCGCCCGGCGACATCACGCTCAACGCTGGCGCGGTCGAAACCAAGCTCACCGTCGCCAACACCGGGGACCGGCCGATCCAGGTCGGCAGCCACTACCATTTCGCCGAGACCAACCCGGCGTTGCAGTTCGACCGCGCCGCCGCTCGGGGCCAGCGCCTGGCGATCCCGGCCGGCACCGCGGTGCGGTTCGAGCCGGGGCAGACGCGTGAGGTGACGCTCGTCCCGTTCGGCGGCGCCCGCACCGTCTATGGTTTCCGCGGCGACGTGATGGGCGCGCTATGAGCACCCTGCCCCGCCAGGCCTATGCCGACATGTATGGCCCGACCGTCGGCGACCGGGTGCGGCTGGCCGACACCGAACTGTTCGTGGTGGTGGAGCGGGACCTCACGGTTTACGGCGAAGAGGTGAAGTTCGGCGGCGGCAAGGTGATCCGCGACGGGATGGGGCAGTCCCAGCGCAGCCAGGCCGAGGGCGCCGTGGACACCGTGATCACCAACGCGCTCATCATCGACCATTGGGGCGTGGTGAAGGCGGACGTGGCGATCACCGGCGGCCGGGTGGCGGCCATCGGCAAGGCCGGCAACCCGGACGTGCAACCCGGCGTCACCATCATCATCGGGCCGGGCACCGAGGTGATCGCCGGCGAGGGCAAGATCCTCACCGCGGGCGGGGTGGATGCGCATATCCACTTCATCTGCCCGCAGCAGGTAGAGGAGGCGCTGGCGTCGGGCATTACCACCATGGTGGGCGGCGGCACCGGCCCGGCGAGCGGCACGGCGGCCACCACGTGCACGCCGGGTCCGTGGCACCTGGCGCGCATGCTGCAGGCGGCGGAGGGGGTCGGGGTGAACCTGGCGTTTTCGGCCAAGGGCAACGCGTCCCGCCCGGCGGCGCTGGAGGAAATGCTGCGCGCGGGTGCTTCGTCGATGAAGCTGCACGAGGATTGGGGCACCACGCCGGCGGCGATCGACTGCTGCCTGAGCGTCGCGGACCGTTTCGACGTGCCGGTGATGATCCATACCGACACGCTGAACGAGAGTGGCTTTGTGGAAGACACCATCGCCGCGTTCAAGGGCCGCACCATCCACGCGTTCCACACCGAGGGCGCCGGCGGCGGGCATGCGCCGGACATCCTGCGCGTGGCCGGGCTGCCGAACGTGCTGCCTTCGTCCACCAACCCGACGCGGCCCTACACGGTGAACACGCTGGACGAGCATTTGGACATGCTGATGGTGTGCCACCACCTCGACCCGGTGATCCCGGAGGACGTGGCGTTCGCCGAAAGCCGCATCCGGCGCGAGACGATCGCGGCGGAGGACATCCTGCACGATCTGGGCGCGATCAGCATGATAAGCTCGGACAGCCAGGCGATGGGCCGGGTGGGCGAGGTGATCATCCGCACTTGGCAGACCGCGCACAAGATGAAGCTGCAGCGCGGCGCGTTGCCCGGCGATGGTGCGGCCGACAATGCGCGGGTAAAGCGCTATGTGGCCAAATACACCATCAACCCGGCGATCGCACAGGGGCTGAGCCACGAGGTGGGCAGCGTTGCAGTGGGCAAGCTGGCCGACTTGGTGCTGTGGTCGCCGGCCTTTTTCGGCGTGAAGCCCGACCTAGTGATCAAGGGCGGGATGATCGCGTGCGCCCCGATGGGGGACCCGAACGCGTCAATCCCAACGCCGCAGCCGGTGCATTACCGCCCGATGTTCGGCGCCTATGGCAGTGCGCTGGCGGCAACCTGCGTCACCTTCTTGTCGGAGGCGGCGATGGTGGCGGACGTACCGCATAGGTTGGGCCTAAGCCGCATGGTGTCGGCCGTGCGCGACACGCGAGGCGGGATCGGCAAGCGCTCGATGATCCACAACGATGCGACGCCGCTGATCGAGGTCGACCCGGAGACCTACGAGGTGCGCGCGGACGGCGTGCTGCTGACCTGCGAGCCGGCGACGCTGTTGCCGATGGCGCAGCGGTATTTCTTGTTTTAGGGTCCGATCATGGGTGTTCTATTCGACAAACTGAGCTTTGTTAGAAAGCTGGATGACGGCGGGACATTCAGTCGTCCGCAAGCAGAAAGGCTCAGCGAGGCTCTTCACGACGTGGTTGGCGAGAGTGTGGCGACTAAGCTAGACTTGGTGAAGGTCCGCACCGAAGTCGGCCATCTTCGGATGGACCTTGATGCACACAATTAGGTCGGTTTGGAGAGCGGGTGAGTGGGACGGAACTCGGGACGCTGGTCACGTCCTGATAGATTATGACCGCCGCCACCGCCGCCGCCTTACCCTCACCACCGAGCACGGCGACGAACTGCTGCTAGACCTGCCCCAAGCCGTGCGCCTGCGCGATGGGGACGGGTTGGAGACGGCGGATGGCCGCATCATCCGCGTGGTCGCCCAGCCGGAGCCGCTGCTGGAAATACACGCGCACAGCGCGGCGGAGTTGGTGCGCATCGCGTGGCATCTGGGCAATCGGCATCTGCCCGTGCAGTTGCTCGGTGACCGCATTCGCATCCGGGCGGACCACGTCATCGCGGCCATGGTGCATGGGCTGGGGGGGCACGCGGATGCGCTCTCGGCGCCGTTCGACCCCGAAGGTGGCGCCTATTCGGGTGGACACCATCATCACGATGACAAATGACCGGCAGGGTCGCCATCATCGTCCTACGCTAGGACACGCTCGCAAAACATTGGCCTTCCGACGCGATCAGCGCAGCAGCCGCCGGCCTGGTTTATTGGTGGTTCGCTATCCGAAGACCCGCTACCGCCAGGATAGCCCCAATTTGACCCTCCCCCTCCTGCTTACCTGGCTCTCCCCCGCCTTTCCCACCGGCGCCTACGCCTACAGCCACGGTGTGGAATGGGCCGTCGAGGCTCGCGACATGACGGATGAAGGCAGCAGCGGCGGTTGGATCGCCGAGTTGTTGCAACACGGCGCCGGACGCTCCGACGCCATCCTGCTGCGCCATGCCCATCGTGCCCAAAGCGTCGTTGAACTGGCGGCGCTCAACACCCTCGCCACCGCCGCGCAACCGAGCGCGGAGCGGCGGCTCGAAACGCTCGCGCAGGGCACCGCCTTCGCGCTTGCCGCCCAGGTCTGGGGCGCGCCGTTGCTTGCCGCCCTGCCCGGCCAAGTTGCATATCCGGTGGCGCTCGGTGCGCTCGCGGCCGCCCATGGCGTGAGCGAGGACGACGCCGCGCTCGGCGTGCTGCACGCCTTTGCCGCCAACCTCGTCTCCGCGGCCGTGCGCCTGGTGCCATTGGGGCAGACCGCGGGGCTGCGCATCCTGGCCGGGCTTGCACCGCTCATCGCCACCATCGCGCGCGACACGGCCCATGCCACGCTCGACGACTTAGGTGGCGCCTGTTTCCGGGCCGACATCGCGTCCATGCGTCACGAAACCCAATACACGAGGTTGTTTCGCACATGAGCTCTCCCAATGGACCGTTGCGCGTTGGCATTGGTGGCCCGGTCGGCACGGGCAAGACGGCGCTGATGGATGCGCTGTGCCGGCAGTTCGCGCCGCATTATGACATCGCGGCCATCACCAACGACATCTACACCAAGGAGGATGCGCAATTCCTCACCCGCGCCGGGTCGCTGCCGCCGGAGCGCATCCTGGGCATCGAGACCGGCGGTTGCCCGCACACCGCCATCCGCGAGGACGCCAGCATCAACCTGGCGGGCATTGCCGAGATGCGGCGGCGGTTTCCGGCGCTCGACGTAATCCTAATCGAGAGCGGCGGTGATAATCTCGCCGCCACGTTCAGCCCGGAGCTGGCCGACATCACCATCTACGTGATCGACGTTTCCGCCGGCGATAAAATCCCGCGCAAGGGTGGGCCCGGCATCACGCGGAGCGACCTGCTGGTGATCAACAAGATCGACCTGGCGCCCTATGTCGGCGCGAGCCTCGAGGTGATGGACCGCGACAGCCGCCGGATGCGGGGCGAGCGGCCGTTCGTGTTCACCAACATCCGTGCCGGGGACGGCGTGCAGGCGGTGGCGGCGTTCGTGGAGCGCGCGGGGGGGCTGGGCCATGGCGCGGCATAGCTTCTTCTGCATCGACGCGCACACCTGCGGCAACCCGGTGCGCGTGGTGGTGGGCGGCGGGCCGCTGCTGCCCGGCGTGCCGATGGCGGAAAAGCGGCAAATCTTCCTGCGCGAGCATGATTGGGTGCGCCGCGCGCTGATGTTTGAGCCGCGCGGGCACGATGTGATGTCCGGCTCTATCCTGTATCCCGCCACGCGGACGGATTGCGACCTGGGCGTGCTCTACATCGAGGTGACTGGCTGCTTGCCGATGTGCGGCCATGGCACGATCGGCACGGTGACGGTGGCGATCGAGGAAGGGCTGGTGCAGCCACGTGTGCCGGGTCGGTTGGCGATCGAGGCGCCGGCAGGCCGGGTGGAGGCGGAGTATGTGCTGGAGGGTGGCTTCGTGGAGCAGGTGCGGCTGCACAACGTGGCCTCCTACCTGCATGCGGCGGAGGTGGCCATCGAGGTGCCGGGGCTGGGCGCGCTGACCGTGGACGTGGCGTATGGCGGCAATTTCTACGCCATCGTGGAGCCGCAAGCGAACTGGCCCGGGCTGGACGAGGCGAGTGCGGCCGACCTGGTGCGCTACAGCCCGGCGGTGCGGCGGGCGGCGCAGGCGGCAGTGGCGCCGGTGCACCCGGAGGACGCGCGGATCAGCGGCGTCAGCCACGTGCAGTGGTGCGGGGCGGCGCGCCACGCCCGGGCGCATGCGCGCAACGCGGTGTTCTACGGCGAGGCGGCGATCGATCGCTCACCCTGCGGCACCGGATCGTCGGCGCGGCTGGCGCAACTGGTTGCGCGCGGGCGGCTGGGCGTGGGGGATACGTTCATCCACGAGAGCATCATCGGCAGCCTGTTCGACTGCCGGGTGGAGGCGGCGGCGGCGGTCGGCGGGCACGCGGCGATCCGCCCGAGCGTGGCGGGATGGGCGCGGATCACCGGGCACAACACGATCTTCGTCGACGATCGGGACCCGTTCGCGCACGGGTTCCAGGTGAGTTAGCCGGCGGTTAACCTTTCTGCGGCAGCCTCGGGCAGCGCGGAAGGGTGGCAGTGCATCGGTGATCGCGGTCCAACCCGCCGTTGCATCTGGCGGGCGTGGGTGCTCCAACATGGGCACCCGAATCCCCCCCGCCCGGAGATGGCCCCGAGTGTCCGCGTCTGCCCCCTCACCTGCCGCCAAGCCGTCGTTGCGCATCAAGGGGCGCTCGTTCGTGGCGCTCGTGCTGCGGCCGGAGGCTCCGGTCGAGGCCTGGCTGGAAACTCTGGCCGAGCAGATGGCGCGCTCCCCCGCGTTCTTTGCCGGGCGGCCGGTGATTATGGACCTGTCCGCGCTCGCCGGCCTGGAAGACAGCTTCGAGGCGCTGGTCGAGCGGCTGGAGAAGCGGGACATCCGCATTATTGGGGTGGAGGGTGCGGCGCCGGGCTGGACCGATAGCGAGGTTTGGGGCCGGCCGCCGATTGCCACCAACGGGCGGTCGGACCGGTTTGTGGAAGTGCTGGACGAAACGCCGGACGCGCCGCCAGCCCCACCGGAGCCGACGTCGCTGGTGCTCGCCGGGCCGATCCGCTCGGGGCAGACGGTGCTGTTCGACAAGGGTGACGTGACGGTGGTGGGGTCGGTCGCATCGGGCGCCGAGATCATCGCGGGCGGGTCGATCCACGTCTATGGGGCGTTGCGCGGGCGGGCGCTGGCCGGGTTCAGCGGCCGACCCGGCGCGCACATCTTCTGCCGCCGCATGGAGGCCGAGTTGGTCGCCATCGACGGGGTCTACAAGCTCGCCGACGACATGCCGGACGCGCTGCGTGGCAAACCGGTGCACGCAACGCTGGATGGCGACTCGGTTGTGATGGTCAGTATGGGCTGATGGAGTGAGGAGGCGGTATGGCGAAGGTCCTGGTGGTGACGTCGGGCAAGGGTGGCGTGGGCAAGACGACGTCCACTGCAGCGCTCGGCGTGGCCCTGGCGCAGTCTGGGCAGAAGGTGGTGATCGTCGACTTCGACGTGGGGCTGCGCAACCTCGACCTCATCATGGGCGCGGAACGCCGGGTCGTGTTCGACCTGATCAACGTGGTGCAGGGCGATGCCAAGCTGGTGCAGGCGCTGATCCGCGACAAGCGGGTGGAAACGCTGTCGCTGCTGGCGGCGTCGCAGACCCGGGACAAGGACGCGCTTTCGGTGGAGGGCGTGGAGCGGGTGATCGGCGAGCTGCGCGAGAAGTTCGACTGGGTGATCTGCGACAGCCCGGCGGGCATCGAGAAGGGCGCCGCCCTGGCGATGCGGTTCGCCGACATGGCGGTGGTGGTGACGAACCCCGAAGTGTCCTCGGTGCGGGATTCGGACCGCATCATCGGCCTGCTCGACAGCAAGACGGCGCGCGCTGAAGCGGGTGAGCGGATGGAGAAGCACCTGCTGCTGACCCGCTACGACCCGGTGCGGGCCGAGCGCGGCGACATGCTGAAAACCGATGACGTGCTGGAAATCCTGTCCATCCCGCTGCTGGGCATCATCCCGGACAGTGAGGAGGTGCTGAAAGCGTCCAACCTCGGCTCCCCGGTGACGCTGAGCAACCCGGCTTGCGCCCCTGCCCGCGCCTACTTCGACGCGGCCAAGCGGCTGATGGGTGAGACGCTGCCGATGACGGTGCATGGCGAGAAGAGCGGGCTGTTCGGCCGGCTGTTTGGCCGGAGGGTGGCATGAGCCTGTTCGGGTTCCTCAACCGCCGCTCCACGGCGCCGGTCGCGCGCAACCGGCTGCAAATCCTGCTGGCGCACGAGCGGGCCTTCGTGGGCGGTGACGACCTGGCCGCGACGCTGCAGGAGGAAATCTTGCAGGTGATCGCGCGGCACATCGCCATCGACCGCGACAAGGTGCGGGTGAACCTGGAGCGTGGGCAGGCGGTGTCGACGCTGGAGATCGACATCGAGATGCCAGGCGAGCCGGTGCTGCGGGCGATGTGAGCGGGCTCGGCCGATAGATCAGGGCGTTCAGCCGGGTGAGGCAGCGTGAGCGATCGATTTCCCAACCAGCACGCCGCCCAGACCCATTTGCAGCAGATCATCGCGGCACTGACCGAGGGCATCATCCTCGTCGACCTGGACGGCAAGCTCGCCTGGGCCGACGAGACGGCGCTGACCCTGCACGAGGTGCGCGGCGTGAAGGAGCTTGGCGCCACGGCGGCTGGCTACAAGGCGCGGTTCAAGCTGTCCTACCTGAACGGGCATGAGCTCGGCGCCGACGAATACCCGATGCAGCAGTTGTTGGACGGCCGGGCGATCGATCGCGCGTTGATCGAGGTGGTGCGGCGGGCGGACGGCAAGCGCTGGGTGCACGACGTCCGCACGATGGTCTTAAAGGACCATGCCAATGAGCCGGATAGCTTGGTCGTCATCCTCAAGGACGAGACCGAGCGGTTCAACGCGGAGGAGCGGTTCGAGCGGGCGTTCGGCGCCAACCCGGCGCCTGCCATCATCGTGCGGCTGGGCGACCTGCGCTACGTGAAGGTCAACCACGGCTTCCTCGAGCTGACGGGCTTCACGCCAAGCGCGCTGATCGGCCACTCGATGCACGAGATCGACCTGCTGCGCGGCGCCGAGAAGCGCGAGCTTGCGGTGCGGCGGTTGCATGCTGGCGAGACGATCCCGCAGATGGAAGGCAGCCTGCTGCTCGCCGACGGCAAGGAGAAGACGGTGCTGCTTGGTGGGCAGCCGATCGAGATCGGGGACGAGGCTTGCATGCTGTTCACGTTCGCCGACCTGCATCCGCGGCAGCAGGCCCAGGAGGCGCTGCGGCATAGCGAGGAGAAGTTCGCCAAGGCGTTCCACATGGCGCCGGGCCCAATGGTGATGCTGTCGCTGGCCGGGTTGCGGGTGCTGGACGTGAACGCGGCGTTCACCGGTGCCACCGGGTGGCGTCGCGAGGAGATCGTCGGGCGCGACGAGGCGGAGCTGGAGATTTGGGCGCGCGGACCGCAGCACGACGAGTTCGCCCGCCACATCCGCCACACCGGTCGGGTGGGCAGCGCCGACATCCAGTTGCGGTCCAAGACGGGCGGGCTGCGGGATTGCCTCGTCTCGGCCGACACGGTGGAGATCCATGGCGAGCGCTGCGTGCTGTGCGTGATGCAGGACATTTCCGCGCGCAAGCGGACCGAGACCGAGCTGATGCAGGCGGTGCAGTCGGTGATGCAGGACACGTCGTGGCTCGGGCAGAAGATCGTGGAGAAGCTTGCTGACTTGAGCGAGGCGACAGGCGGCAGCAAGCAGCCCGAACTCGATGCGTTGCCGGCGCGGCCGCGTGCAGTGCTGGAGCTGATGGCGGACGGATTAGGGGACGACGAGATCGCGGCCAAGCTCAACATCTCGCGCAACACGCTGCGCAATCACATCGCCGCGATCTATGGCAAGTTGGGCGTGCGCAAGCGGGGCGCGGTGATCGTTTGGGCGCGCAAACGCGGGCTTGGGTCGGCGGCGCAATCACCTGTTAAGCCGGCGAAAAATCTGCCCGAGAAAACCCGGGTAGTGCAGACGTCACCGCGCACTAGTAGAAAGCGCTCATAGCCAGGCCGGCCTAGACAGTGCGGTTTCGATCTGGACCCTAGTGCAACATAGTCCTTTAGTCGGCGTAGTTGGGATGCAGGTTCGCGGTGGGCGGCCTGCTCGTCTCACGCTGGAGCATGCTATGACCAATGAGACCATCGTTGCCGTCTACGACACGGCGGGGCACGCCGATGCCGCGGTAGAGAGCCTGGAGGCAGCCGGCGTGGCATCGACCGCGATCAGCCTGTATGCCGGCGCGCCACGGTCGGCGGCACCGCAGCGGACCGAGGCGCCGGCGCGCGAGCCCGGCTTCTGGGCCAGCCTGTTCGGCGGCGCGCCGGACCATGACACCGACGTCTACGACCGCAGCCTGGAGAGCGGTGCCACAATCGTCTCGGTGAAGGTCGCCACGAGCGAGGTCGACCGGGTGTTGGACATCCTGGAGCGTCACCACCCGATCGACATCGACAACCGTGCCGAAGGGTATGGCCTCGCGCCGGGAGCTACGCCGGGTCGTCCGGCTGCCGGGCCCTCGGCCAAACCGGCGTTGCCGTCGGATGGATCGGTTGGCCGCGGGAACGAGACTATCCAGCTTGCCGAAGAGAACCTTGCGGTGGGCAAGCGTGTCGTCAATCGCGGGACCACCCGGGTGCGCCGCTTCGTGGTGGAAACGCCGGTCGAGCAGAGCGTGTCGCTGCATGAGGAGGCGGTGCGGCTGGAGCGGCGCCCGGTTGCCGCCACCGGGCAGGTCGGGGAAGCGGATTTCAGCGATAAGACCGTCGAGATGAGTGAACTCGGCGAGGAGGTGGTGGTTGGTAAGACGGCGCGTGTTTACGAGGAGGTGAGCCTGCGCAAGGAGGCGAGCGAGCGCGTCGAGACGGTTCGCGACACCGTGCGCAAGCAGGATGTCGTGATTGAGCAAGTTCCGGATGCCAGCCGAGTGGTGAACAACCGCTGAGTTCGGTGTTTATGCCAGGGCGCAAACCCGCGTCCTGGTCCGCCCATGCAGCAGGAGTGATACAATGTCTATTATCGGCTGGCTTATCCTTGGCCTCATCGCTGGCTTCATCGCGAGCAAGATTATCAACAAGACCGGCGAAGGCCTCGTGGTCGACATCATCCTCGGCATCGTCGGCGCGGTTGTTGGTGGCTACCTGTTCACGCTGTTTGGCGCCGCCCCGGTCACCGGGTTGAACATCTACAGCATGGTGGTCGCGGTGGTTGGCGCCATCGTCGTGCTGCTGATCTACCACGCGGTGGCGGGCCGCAGTCGCGCCATCCGCTAGACCAAGACCGGCTCAGACAGAGTCGCCGGTCATGGTCTAGCTCTTTGTTTTGGCGAGCATGTTTACCGATCAAGTGACCTCACTTGATGCGGTCATGCTCTAACGGGTAGTTACGGGTTCGACTAAGAGCGAACACACGGACCATGGCTGGTGCAAACTGGCCATGGTCTTTGGCTTGTTCAACGAATGTCCGGGTAGAGGCGGCAAAGCTCTCGCCGCAAGCCGATGGCCCACCCTATGCTGATGCGCATGTAGATCAGATTGGCGCGCATCGCTCCCCAGGCGGCGATGCGACGGTCGGACGTGCGCACCACGCGATGGACCATGCGGGTGCGGCCGAAACGGTGCAGGCGGACGCAGAGGTCGAGGTCTTCAAGGATCGGCATCGTCGTGTCGCAGCCGCCGGCGGCGAGGAAGTCGGCGCGGCGGAAGAACATCGCGTGGTCGCCGAACAGCAGTCGCGCGCCGCGGAGGAACAGGGTGGGGCGGAACAACAGCGGGCCGTAGTAGGTCTTGGCCCAGTTATGCAGCGTGGTGCCCCATCGCACGCCGCCAGGCCCACTGAGCAATGGCGTGAAGCTGGCGAGTGCCAATCCGGGATCGGCCATCGTGGCTGCAATCACCGCGATGGCGTCGGGTGGCAGCATGGTGTCGGCGTGAAGCACGCAGACGATCGAAGCATGCACGGCAGACACACCGGCGTTGATCGCGGCACCACGCCCAACGGGGGCGGAAATGACCCGCAAGCCGCCCGCCGTCGCGATTATTCTCGATGTGTCAGTGCTGCCGCCGTCGACGGCGATGATTTCAGAGGGGGCCGGGTCAAGTGCTTCGAGGCATCGTAACAGCCCCGGCAGGGCGGCGGCCTCGTTGAGCATCGGAATGACGATGGCCACCTGCAGGACGGCGGGATGTGGCTGCGGGTGAGTCCCCGCAGCCACATCGCCGAAGGCATCGATAGGCTTCAGCTTGCGTGTTTGCTCGCCATCTTGGCGCTGACTTCGCCGAGGTGGGTGGCGTATTCGTCCGACTTGTAGATGTCCGACACCAGCGACTTCAGCTTGGTCTCGGCGTCCTTCATGCCGAGCGCCTTGGCGTAGGTGGCGGCGGTGCCGAAGCCGGTGATGCCGTAGTGGCACATGCGCTGGTATTGCGAGATGATGACGATGTCCTTCAGCTCGCCACTCTCGGGCGCCTCTTCGACGCAATGCTTGAGCGCCTCGCTGACGAGACCCTCCATGCCCTTGCAATGCTCGGTCTCCACTTCCTCGCCGGCGTCCTTCAGCAAGGACTGCAGGGTCTGGTTGTGGCGGTCGATGCCACTGATCGAGTCCTTGAGGTAGCCCTTGAGCTTCTCGCCGTCGGCCTGGCTGGCCAGTTTGCCAAGCACGCTCTTCATCTGCTCGTTGGCGGACCACAGGTCCTTGATCTCATCCGCGTAGACGTCCTTCAGGGTGTCGGGGGCTGACATGGCATGGCTCCTTGGTATGATTTCAGGGCAGCCAACGTTCCGGCGTGAGCCTCGGTTCCGCCCGCATCTGGCCGCGAGGCTGCCTGGTTCGGGCCACCCATCCCGCCACGCAACTGTCTTCGAACGATGACACAACAAAGATCGCCCAAGGCCTAGAACGGGTCCCGCAACCATCCTGGATCCGTCACGTGAAGTATGCTGTCACCACGCTTGCATCCATCGGGCTCGGCTTGAGCGTTCACGCCGCCGACGCGCAGACGCTGAACCGCTGGATCCAGTATGGGCCCAACAATACGGTGCTGGCCCGGGCGATCACGAGTGCGGCGAGTTGCCCGGCGCTGTCGGTGGACGGGGCGGCGGTGGCGCTGAACCCGCGCTCGACGCCGACGGCGGGCTTTCCGGTGCTGGAATGCGAGGCATCGATCGGCTTTGGCCACACCAGCGCCGTGATCGACGGGCAGCAGATGAAGCTGCCGACGGCGAACCCGCGCCGCATCGTCGTGGTGGGGGATACGGGGTGTCGCATCAAGGGCACTGCGGTGCAGGCCTGCAACGACCCGGCGGCGTTTCCACTCGCGGCGGTGTCCAACTTCGTCGCCTCGTTCGCGCCGGACCTGATCGTCCATGTCGGCGACTTTTACTACCGCGAGTCGGCGTGCCCGGCTGCCAACGCGGGCAACGGCACCACGACCGGGTGTGGCGGCTCGCCGTTTGGTGACCAGTGGACGAGCTGGAACGCGGATTGGTTCACGCCGGCGCAGGCCATGATGTCCGCCGCCCCATTGGCGCTGACCCGCGGCAACCACGAGAGCTGCGCGCGCGGCAACATGGGCTGGTTCACCCTGCTCGACCCGTCGCCGTTCCAAGCGGGGGAGGTCACCTGCGCCGCCGGGTCGAACTTCGACTTTACGGCGCCCTATCTGGTGAACGCCGGGCTGGCCACGCTGCTGATGTTCGACAGCAGCTTCGCCAATGACAGCGTGGTGACGCCGAGCGACGTCAACATGTACCAGGCCGAGCTGGCGGCGATCCAGCCGTCGCTGCCGGCTAACACCATCTTCGTGACGCACAAGCCGACCTACGGCCTGATTTCGACCGCGGGCAGCGGAACCTCGCAGGTGACCTCGGGCGGCGACGACGACGAGCAGGCGCTGTTCGCCAACGGGGTGCCGCAACCGATCAAGCTGCTGCTGTCGGGGCACATCCACAACTACCAGGCCGTGAAGGTGACCAACCCGGCCTTCGCGCCGCAGCTCGTCATTGGCAACAGCGGCACGCTGCTCGACCCGCTCTACGTGGCGAGCACGGCGCAGGGCTCGGTCTACACCATGCCGGGTGCCGGCACGTCTGCCACGCTGGTGGGCACGGCCGACGTGTCGGAATTCGGCTTCGCGGTGCTGGACGTGGTCACCGGAGGCTACGTCGCCAACCTGTATGACCTGAACGGGCTGCCGCATGGCCGCTGCGTGATCCAGCTGGCCTCGCGCAACCTCGTCTGCACAGACTGATCGGGCGTATCGTGTTGGTGGGTGAGGCCGGCTGGGAGCTGCCGTCCCAGGGGCTGTTGGACCGCACGAGCCGGCTGCTGTCGCGCCTGTTCGCCTGCTATGCCGTGGCGGCTGGCCTGGAGCTCGCGGCGGCGGTGGCGGCGCCTTGGCGGTGGGTGGCGGAGGCGCGCGCGAGCGGTGTGGCGGGCCTGGTGGTGGGCGCCACGGTGTTGGCCACGTCCGCACTCGGCTCCGTGCTGCTGATCCAGGTGGCGCGGGGCGGTTGGCGCGGGCGGGCCGAGTTGCCGCGGCGGCGGGTGCGGGTGGACGGCACCGGCCGGCTGCTGCAGGGCGTGGTGTTGCCGTTGCTGGCGGGGCTGGCGGGGGTGCTCGCCTGGCACTGGCGTGGCTGGCCGCCGACTGCACCGAGCGATCCGGCGCTCGCGACCGCCCTGGCCGGAGCAGTCGCCGTGGTTGCGTTCCCGGCGTTGGTGGCCGAGCGGTTTGCCGCCGCCCTGCCTGCCGCCGTGTTGCCGGAAGCCGCTGCGCTGCGCCGTTTGCTGGCCGTTCCGGTGGCGGCGGCGTTGGTGGCGGCGGCGTTGGAGGCGCTGCGATCGCGCGGCTTCGGCCCCGCCCCGGTCCTGGTTGGTGCCGCCGCCGCGTGCGTGGCGCTGCAGGCAGCGGAGCTGGCGGCGCGTGGGGTGGCGCGATGGTTCCAGCCCGCGGTGGACCCGGCGGTCACGCGGGCGCCGGTCGGCAGCCTGGTGGCGGCGCTGCCCGGCTGGCTGCTGCGCCCCGCCACCGCGGCGGCGCCGTTGCGGGCGCATTTCGGGCTCGATTTCTCCCGCAGTTGGGCGCTGCAGTTCCTGCGTGCCGCGGCGCTGCCGGTGGTGGTGCTGACCGGGCTGGCCTGTTGGGGGCTGAGCGGCGTGGTGCTGCTGCCGCTGGACGGGCGCGGTGTCTATGAGCGGTTCGGCAAGCCGGTGGCCGTGCTGCAACCCGGGCTGCACATCACCCTGCCGCGGCCGCTGGGCCGGGTGCGGCCGGTCGCGCTGGGCCAAGTGCGCGAAATCCCGCTGGGCGGCGCCGTGGGGCTCGCGCCCACCCTGGTGGCGGCCGACGCGCCTGCCCCGGCCGACGCCGACCGGCTGTGGGACCAGCCGCATCCGGGTGAGACGGACTGGCTGATCGCCGGCAGCGGCACGTCGGGGCAAACCTTCCAGGTGATGAGCGCCGACCTGCGCGTGCTCTACCGGGTCGGGTCGAGCGATGCCGATGCGCTGCGGTCCGCCTATGCCGTGTCGGACCCGGACGGGCTGGTGCGGACGCTGGCCGGCCAGGTGGTGAGCCGCTACTTCGCCGGGCGAACGCTCGACAGCGTGTTGGACGAGCGGCGCGAGCACATGGCGGCCGAGCTGCAGGCGGCACTGGAAGCCCGGCTGGACCGGGACGGCACCGGGCTCGAGGTCGTGTCCGTGGTGGTCGAAGCGGTGCATCCGCCGTTGGGCGCGGCTGCGGCGTACCACAACGTGCAGGCTGCCGAGATCATCTCCAACACCGGCATCGCGGCGGAAACCGGCCGGGCCAAGGGCACTGCCAGCCTGGCGCGCGAGCGGAGCTGGGACGCGCTGGACAAGGCGCGCGCCACGGCGGCGGAGCTGCGGTCGGGCGCTGCGGGGGACGAGGCCCGCTTCGCCGGGGACCGCGTCGCGCGCGACGCCGGCGGCCAGGCGTTCCTGCTCGAGCGTTACTTCCAGGCGGTGTCGGCGGCACTCGGGCAGAGCCCGCTGACCATCCTGGACCATCGCGTTGCCCCGGGCACTGCCCCCGTCATCGACCTGCGACCCTTCGCCGCCGCGGCGCGGGCCACGGGCGCCGACGATTCGGATTGAACCCATGTTCCACAGTCACGCCGGCCACGATCATGGCCATCATTCCCATCACCATCACCACGGCAGCGACGCCGCCTCCGGCTCCAGCCTGCGCGCCGTGCTGCGGTTCGTCCTGGCCGGGCTGATCGTGGCGGGGGCGGTCGCCTCGGCCTGCCTGGTCAGCGTGCCGGCGGGCGAGGCCGTGGTGGTCACCCGGTTCGGCGACCCGGCGCGGGTGCTGACCGAGCCGGGCCTGGCCTGGACGCTGCCGCCGCCAATCGACGCCACCATCCCGGTCGACCTGCGGCTGAAGACGACCTCCTCGGGCCAGCAGGACGTGGGGACGCGGGACGGCCTGCGCGTGCTGGTGCAGGCCTACCTGGTCTGGCATGTGCCGAACGACGCCGACAGCGTGCGGCACTTCCTGCGCTCGGTGCGCAACCAGCCGGACGAGGCGGCGCGACAAATCCGCTCCTTCCTGGGCGCGGCGCTGCACATCACCGCCAGCTCGTTCGACCTGGCGGACCTGGTGAACACCGACCCGAAGCGGATCCAGACCGCCGGGTTCGAGGCCAAGCTGCGCGACCAGGTGGCGGCGCGGTTGCACGAAGTGTACGGCATCGAAGTGAGCCAGGTCGGCATCGAACGGCTCGGGCTGCCGGCCGAAACGTTGGCGGCGACGGTGGCGCGGATGCGGGCGGAGCGCGAGACCATCGCGGCCGAGCGCACCGCGGAGGGGCTGCGCCAGGCTGCGGCGATCCGCGCCGACGCTGAGCGGGACGCGCGGATCACGGTGGCGGCGGCGCAGGCGGAGGCGGCCGGGATCGAGGCGGCGGCGCAGAAGGACGCAGCCGTGATCCATGCCCGCGCGTTCGACGCCGACCCGCAGTTGTATCTGCTGCTGCGCTCGCTCGACACGATGCAGAGCGTGATCGGGGCCAACTCGCGGCTGGTGCTACGGACGGACGCGGCGCCGTTCAACGCGCTGGTGGAGGGTCCGCCGGGTGTGGCTGCAGGCTCCGGCGCGCATCTGGCCGGCATGCCATGATGGCGGCGGCAACCCGCGCGGGCGGGCCGGTGGTGCAGTCGGTGAGCCTGGGGCTGCGGGCGCTCTACGGGGTCACGCTGCTGCTGGCGGGGGTGTGGCTGGTCTCCAACGTGCGGCGGGTGCCGGCGGATAGCAGCGCGGTGGTGTATCGCTTCGGCGCCATCGTGCGGGTGCAGGATGCCGGGTTGCTGCTGGCGCTGCCGGGACCGTTCGAGGCGGTCAGCATCCTGCCGGGCCCGGCGCGGCAGCTCAGCCAGACGATCGAGGCGCAGCCGCGCGCGCCCGGGCTCGACGACATCTACACGCGGGCGATGAACGTGCCGGCGCAGGGGGCGGCGGGCGCCTACCTCACCGGCGACGGCAACGCCGTGCTGCTGGACGCGACGCTCACCTACCGCATCGCCGACCCGGCGGCCTACGCGGTGGCGCAGGAGCATGTGGCACCGACGTTGAACCGGCTGTTCCGCACCGCTGCCATCGCGGTCGCTGGACGGCAGGCTTTGGACGACTTCCTGGTGTCGCAGCCCGACCGCAGCGGCGCCAGCGTGGGCAGCGTGGCGGCGATCCGGCAGCAGGTGCGCGACGACCTGCTGGCGGCGGTGAACGCGCGGCTCGTGGCGCTGGGCGGGGCCGGGGTGCCGCTCGGCATTGTGGTGGACCGGATCGACCTCACCGCCTGGCTGCCGCCGCAGGCCAAGCTCGCGTTCGACGCGCTGCTGGTGGCCGAGCAGGTGAGCGACCAGGGAATGGCGCTGGCCCGCACCCAGGCGCTGCGCACCCGCCAGGAGGCCGACCGACAAGCCCGCCGCGTGCTGGACGGGGCGCATGCCGCCGCGGCCGAGCGGATTGCGGCCGCGACCACCGAGACCGCCCCGGTGCTGGCGCTGGAAACCGCGGCGGCGCGCCCTGCCCGCGCCGGGCTGCTGCAAGACGCGTATCGCAGCCGCGTGGCCGCGATCTTGAAGACGGCCGGCCAGGTGGTGATCGTGGACCCGGCGGGCGGCAACCGGCTGTTGCTGCCGGCCGGCAAGTGAGCGCCACGGCCCAACCTGGCCATCTGGCCGCACTGCCCGCCCCCGCCGTCCGGCCGCTGCTGGTGCGCTCCGAGCGGTTCATGCTGGGGCTGCGGCTCAGCCTGGCGCTGGCGGCGGCCTGCCTGCTGCTGGTCGCGGTCGGGTTGCGGCTGATGCAGCAGCGCACCCTGTCGGACCTGGTGGCGGGGGTGGCCGCGGCGCTGGTTGCGGTGCCGGTGATCGCCGCGGCCTGGCACAGCCTGCGCCATCCGAGCCTGCACGGCATCACCGACCGCCTGGTCGCGCTGGCGTTGATCGCGGCCTGGGCAACTGGCGACCTGCTCACCGCGGCCCTGCTGCCGATTGTGATGACGATTGGCCACGTGCTGGAAGAACGCAGCCTGCTGGGGTCGCAGGAGGCGATCCGCGCGCTGAGCCGGCTGACCGCGACCAGTGCGCGCCGGCTGCGCCCGGATGGCAGCGCCGAGACGGTGGACGCCGCCGCGCTGCGACCCGGCGACGTGGTGGAGCTGCTCGCCGGCGACCGGGTGCCGGCGGACGGGATCGTGCGCCTTGGCCATGCCAGCCTGGACGTCGCGGCGCTGACCGGCGAGTCCGAGCCGGTGGACGTGGCGCCGGGCGAGCGGGCGGCGGCTGGGGCGCTGAACACCGACGGGCGGCTGGAGATGGTGATCGAGCGCGTTGGCGCCGCCACCACGCTGGGCCGCATCATCGCGCTGATGCAGGAGGCGGAGGCCGCCAAGCCGCCGTTGACCCGGCTGCTGGACGAGCATGCCGGGCAGTATATGGGCCTGGTGCTGCTGATCGCGGCGATCGCCTGGTTCTGGACCGGCAACGGCACGGTGATGCTGGCCGTGCTGGTCGCGTCCTGCCCGTGCGCGCTGGTGCTGGCCGCGCCCGCCACCGCCGTGGCCGCCATCGCAGTGGCGGCGCGCCACGGCATCCTGATCAAGGGCGCGGCCTTCCTCGAGCACCTGGCCGAAGTGTCCTGCGTGGTGTTCGACAAGACCGGCACCATCACCACGGGCGCGCTGGCGCTGGTGGCGGCGTCGCCGCAACCGGGGGTGAGCGAGGCGGCGCTGCGCCGGGTCGCGGCCAGCCTGGGGCGGGCCAGCAACCATCCGGTTAGCCGCGCCGCCGGGTCGCTGGCGCCGCACACGCTCGAGCTGGTGGAGCTGCACGAGGCGGGCGGCCAGGGTATGACCGGGCTGCTGGCGCAGGACGACGCGGAGTGCGGCGGCGAGGCGGGGGCGCAGGCCGCGCTGGGCCGGCCGGCGCTGTTCGCGGCACTCGGGATGACGGTTCCGCCGGCGCCGGCGCATGACGGGCCGATGGCGGGCGTGTCGCTGGCGGGCCGCTTCCTTGGCTGGCTGCTGTTTACCGACCAGCCGCGGGTGGAGGCGAGCGCGGCCGTGGCGGAGTTGGCGGCGCTCGGGCTGGACCGCCAGGTGCTGCTGACCGGCGACCGCGCGGCGGTGGCACGCCGGGTCGCCGACCGCGTCGGCATTGCCGAGGTGGAGGCGGGCGTGTTGCCGGAGGGCAAGCTGGCGCGCGTGCTGGCGGAGATCGGCGCCGGGCACCGCCCGTTGGTGGTGGGCGACGGCATCAACGACTCGCTGGCGTTGAAGGCGGGCGCGGTCGGCATCGCCATGGGCGCCGGCGGCACCGATGCGGCACTCGCCTCGGCCGACCTGGTGTTGATGGGCAGCGACCTGCGCCGCCTCGGCACCGCGATCCGGCTGAGCCGGCTGTGCCGCCGCACGATCCAGGTGAACGTCGCGATCGGGCTGGGCTGGACCGTCCTGCTGATCGCCGCTGCGGCCGGCGGGCTGCTCGGCGCGGAAGGCGCCATTGTTGCCGCCCTGCTGCACAATTTCAGCACCTTGCTCGGGCTGGGCAATGCCGGACGGCTGCTGCTGTTCGACGAAACCCAGCTCGCCGCCCCCATGCTTCAAACCCAAGGACCATCGCCATGAGCGCAACCACGTATAGTTTTAGCGGCCCGATCGACCCGAGCGTGGGCGACACCGTGCAGTCCGCCTTCATCAACGACGCGGGCGAGGTGGTCGGCACCTACACCGACGCCAATTTCGTCACCCATGGCTTCACCGACATCTCCGGCACCATCACCACGGTGAACGACGGCACGGCGGCCACGACCGATGTCACGGCGGTGAACGACGGCGGCGCGTTCGTCGGCTACGGCGTCGGCGCCGGCGGGATCGCGACGGATTGGTTCGTGGCGACCAGCGCCGGCGTGCTGACGGACTTTGCCAACCCGGTGGGCGTGCAGGTGGAGCCAGTGGCGGTGAACGCTGGCGGGACGGTGGTGGGGAGCTACAACGCGGCGGGCTTCATCGGGACCGCGGCGGGCGGCGTGACCGCGCTGGTGAGCGCTCCGGGGGCGCAAACCACCACCATTTCCGCCATCAATGCCGGCGGCACCATCGTCGGCGATTACAACGATGCGAGCGGCGTGCAGCACGGCTTCATCGATGCGGCCGGGGTGATCACCACGGTGGACCCGGCCGGGTCGATCCAGACCACCCTCAACGCGATCAACGCGTCGGGCGAGGCCGCTGGCACGTTCGAGGACAGCAGCGGCAACACCAGCGGCTTCACCGACAGCGCCGGCGTGATCAGCACGTTCGCGGTGCCGAGCAATTTCGGCCTGGTGGTGACCGGGATCAACGATGCGGGTGCGGTCGCGGGCTATTACGTTGACAGCAATGACCTGGCCGAGGAGGGCTTCGTGCTGTCGGGCGGGGTGCTGGCGACGGTGAGCGTGCCCAACTCGCCCGACACCGAGATCCTGGGGATCAACGATGGCGGCACCATCGTCGGCGTGTCGGACGACACCAACGGGTTCGAGCACGGCTTCACCGCCAGCCCTGCCGCGCCCGCGGTGGTGACGCTTGGCGCTGGGCCGAGCACGCTGGCGCTGTTCGTCTCCGAGCGGGCGGAACCGGCCGGGGCGCAGTTCACCATCAGCGTGGACGGGGTCCAGGTCGGCGGGGTGCAGACCACCGCGGCCGACAGCACGATTGGCGCGGTGCAGCAGTTCGACGTGCTGGGGAGCTTCCCGGTGGGCAGCAACACGGTCTCGATCGACTATCTCAACGCCGATGACAGCCTGCTCAACGTGGAAAGCGCCAGCGTGGACGGGGTGGCGGTAGCCAACAGCGCGATCACGCTCAGCAACGACGGTTCGCTCGGCTTCAGCTTCGCCAGCACCGGGATGCTGACCCCGGTGATGGTCGGCTCCGGTCCGGACACCCTGGCGCTGAGCGTGTCCGAACGGGCGGAACCCGGGGCCCAATTCACCATCAGCGTCGATGGCAGCCAGGTCGGCGGGGTGCAGACGACGTCGGCGAATGTGCTGGCGGGGCAGAGCCAGGTGTTCGACGTGGCGGGCAATTTTGGGTCCGGCATCGGTACGGTCACGATCGACTACCTCAACGCCAGCAACAGCCTGCTGTTCGCCAACGACCTCACGCTCAACGGCAGCCCGATCACGCCGGGCGAGGTCGTGCTGAGCGACACCGGGTCGGCCACGGTGGGGTTCACCGGGCCGGGCGTCGGTGCGCCGGTGGCGATCGGGTCGGGGGCGGACACGTTGGCGCTCAGCGTGTCGGAGCGGGGGCAGCCGGCGGGCGCCCAATTCACGGTGGACGTGGATGGCCAGCAGGTCGGCGGCGTGCAGACCACGACGGCTGACAGCACGCAGGGCCAGAGCGGGACGATCGACGTGTTGGGCAACTTCGCGACGGGCTCGAACACGGTGACGATCAACGATCTCAACGCCAGCAACAGCCTGCTGAACGTGACCGGCGCCAGCATCAACGGCGCCGCGGTGCCGGGCAGCGCGCTCACGCTGAGCAATATCGGCTCGGCCGGGTTCAGCTTTGCGCTGCCGAGCCAGCCGGCCGGCCCGGCGGTGGTCGGCTCGGGGGCGGATACGCTGGCGCTGACCCTGTCGCAGTTCACCGAGAGCTTGGGCACGGCGTTCACCGTCAGCGTCGATGGCGCCAAGATCGGCACGGCGCAGGCGGTGACGGCCAACGGCTTTGATGGGCAGACGCAGGTGCTGGACGTGCTGGGCAACTTCGCGCCCGGGCAGCACACGGCGACGATCGCCTACTCCGCGCCGGCCAACAGCTCGCTTTACCTCAACAATGCCAGCATCGACGGCCTGGTGGTGGCGGGCAGCAACTTGGCCATCAGCAGCACGTCGCCGGCGAGCTTCGGGTTTACCGCTGTGGCGCATGGTTAGAGCATTCTCCGTCTGCTTTGGCTCACTCCCAGGCGGGGATGCGGCCGTAGCGGGCGGCCAGGAAGGCAAGGAAGCGCTTTACCTTGGGGGAGACGATCTTCTTGGGCGGGTAGATGCCCCAGATGGCGCTTGGCGGGCCGGGTGAGAGGCGCCACTCCCACTCGGTCAGCAGCGGCAGCAGCGTGGCCTGTTGCAGGTCGGCGTGGCACAGCCAGGCGGGCAGCAACGCCACGCCCGCGCCGTCGACCGCGGCGCTGTGCAGCACCTCGAGGTCGTTGGTGCGCAGCCTGCCGGTGACTGGGGTTTCGACCGGGGCTGGCTGGCCGGGGCGCTGGGCGTGCCAGGCGTCCTGCGGGTGCAGGCTGGACAGCAGGCATTGGTGCTGCGCCAGGTCCGCCGGGTCGTGCAGGGGCGGCGCGTCGGCGAGGTAGGCGGGGCTGGCGACCAGGCGCAGCTTGTGCGTGGCCAGGCGCTTGGCGATGAGGCTGGAGTCGACCAGGGCACCGATGCGGATGGCGACGTCGGTGCCGGTGTCGATCAGGTCCACGGTCGCGTCCGACAGGGTGGCTTCCAGGCGGATGGCCGGGTGGGCGCTCAGGAAGGCTGCCATGTGCGGCATGACGTGGCGGCGGCCGAAGGCGCTGGGCAGGGCGACCCGTAGCAGGCCTTGCGGGCGCGCGTTGAGCGACCGGGTGGCGTCCCGCGCGTCCGCCAGCCCGAGCAGGACCTGCTCGGCGCGCTCGTAGAAGGTGCGGCCGGCCTCGGTCAGGTGCAGGCTGCGGGTGGAGCGGTTGAGCAGCGCGGCGCCGAGGTCCGCCTCGAGGGCGCTGACGTAGCGCGAGACGGTGGAGACCTTCACGCCGGCTTCGGCCGCGGCTTTGGAGAAGCTGCCGAGGTCGACGGCACGGACGAAGGCCTGCATGGCGGCGAAGTAGTCCAACCCGCGCCACCTTTCCGTTTTGCGCAACAATCCTTTGTCACGGGCGCTCTTCCGGGCGCAAGCACGCGCTGCCCATTATGGCTCCCCTGGCGCGGCGCAGTTGCCGGACGCCACTGATGGAGACGGCCATGCTGTTCGCATTGTTGACCCTGCTGGGCTGCCAGCTTGCCGGCGAAGTCCTTCGGGGCGCGCTCGGTCTGCCGGTGCCGGGGCCGGTGATCGGGATGTTCCTGCTGGCCGCGATCTTGGCGAGCCGGAGCCGGCGGCCGGTGCCGGTGCCGCGCGCGCTAGAGGCCGTGGCGGAGACGCTGATCTCCCATATGGGCCTGCTGTTCGTGCCGGCCGGGGTGGGCGTGATCGCCGAGGTGGTGGTGCTGCGGCAGCAATGGCTGCCGATCATCGCGGCGGTGGTGGGCTCGACCGTGATGAGCCTGGCGGTGACCGGGCTGGTGATGCATTGGGTGATGCGGCGGTCGGAGCGGCGGCTTGGGTTCGCCCGCACGCCGGGCCAGGCAGGCCGGCCATGCTGAGCCTCACCCAGGTGTGGACGCCGCTGGCCACCACCCCGCTGCTGTGGCTGATCGTGACGCTGGCGAGCTACTTGGCCGGGCAGGCGCTGCAGCGGCGGTGCGGCGGGTCGCCGCTGGTGAACCCGGTGCTGGTCGCGACGCTGACCGTGGTGGCGATCGTGGCGGCGAGCGGCACCAGCTACCAGGCCTACTTTTCGGGCGCGCAATTCATCAACTTCCTGCTCGGCCCGGTGACGATCGCGCTGGCGGTGCCGCTGGCGAAGAACCTGCGGCTGGTGCGGGCCAACCTGCATGGCATCGGCCTGGCGCTGCTGGCCGGGTCGCTGACCTCGATGGTCACCGGGGTGGGGCTGGTGTGGGCGTTCGGCGGGTCGCGCGCGGTGGCGCTGTCGATGGTGGCCAAGGCGGTGACCACGCCGATCGCGATGGCCGTCTCACAGCAGGTCGGCGGCATCCCTGCCCTCACCGCGGCGCTGGCCATCCTGGGCGGCATCGTGGCCGCGATCACCGGGGAGCGGATGTTGCGCCGGATGCGGGTTGCTGACTGGCGCGCGCACGGCTTGGCGGCCGGGGTGGCGGGCAGCGGGGTGGCGGCGGCGCAGGTGGCCTCGCTCGACGAGACGGCGGCGGCCTTTGCCGCGCTGGGCATTGGCCTGAACGGGTTGTTGACGGCGATCCTGGTCCCGCTGCTGGTGCAACTCTGGCGCTGAGCTAGCCAGCCGCCGCAGCTAGCCAGGCCGGGGCCGGTCGGCCTCGCGGGCGAAGGCGTCGAGGACCTGGTTGAACTCGTCGGATACGAGCTGCGGGAAATGGTCGGGCGATTGGATCACAAGGTGTCGCCCGCCCGCCAGCTCGGCGACCTTGTCGGCAACCACGCCGTAGGCCGGGTTCCAGCCGCCGTCGATGGCTTGGAACGGGATGCCGGCGGCGCGGATCGTGCTGAGCCAGGCCTGGATCATGGGCGGGGTGGGCAGCCGCAAGGCCTGCAGCCCGGCGCCCATGCGGGTGAGTTCGGCCTCCCCCTTGCCGCCTCGGATGCTATCGGGGATGCCGACGACCTTGGCGAAATTGACCGCCGCCTCCGCCGGTGTCTTGGCGCTGCTGCCGGCTTGGCCGAGTTGCCGGAGGAAGGCCTGCACCACGGGATCGGCGGCGACGAGCGGCATCATCGCCGGCTCGATCAGGGTGAGCGAGTGGGTGGCGCCGGGTCGCAGCGCGGCGGCGGCGGCGGCGACGCAGCCACCGAAGGAGTGACCGACCAGGTGGGCGCCGTCCCCGAGCAGGTCGGCGACCCACTTGCCGTCCTCCTCCGCGTCGTCCGGCCGGCCCGGCGCGGCGCTGCGGCCATGGCCCGGCCGGTCCGGCACCACCACTTGCCAACCCATGGCGGCGAGGGCGGATTGGCGGGCGAAATGCGCGTCGCCCCCGACCTGGCTGCCTTGGGCGCTGCCGTGCACCATGACGATCACCGGGCCGGAGTCGCCCCAACGGGTGATGTGGATTGCAGCTTGGCTCATGGGTTTTCCTCTGCTGTTCGATACACGGAACCGAGCGTGGGCGATTACTTGGTGTACTGTCGCTGAACCGACGACAGTCGCCGGGGCTGCAAGTGGCGCTTCTCGGCGAATTGGGGCAGAGACAATCGGTAGCTGGTCTGAGCAGGTGAGCATAGATGGCAACCCTGGCGGAGTGATACGGTAGTTACATCGCCGAAGTCTCGAGTTTCCACAGTCGCTGGCAGAACTGTTGTGTTTGTGACACACCGAGTGCTGTTCTGGTGCCAAATCCGGGTTGCCCGGGCGGTCGGGCTGTCACCCCATTGCAAAGATGCGCCCCATCATTTCTAACCGTTGGGTGTAGAAACGATTAGACAATGATCGAGCAACGATCGTGGGACCGCCGCGGGTGGTTTCTAGCCGGGGAACGGATATGCGCCACTCTATGCTGAACACCACGGCGATCGCCTTCGCCCTGGCATTGCTGCCGTTGCAGGCTTGGGCGCAACAGGCGACGCAAGACGCTGATGCCGTGCTGGCGCAGGCGGCACCGCCCGTGCGGCTGAACGCGCCTGGGGCCTCGCCCGAGGGCATCGCGCCGACGCTGAACCAGAACACGCCGGGCCAGGAGTTGCGCTCGGGCCCGACGGTGACCTCCGGCGGGGTGACCAACGGCCTGTTCCCCGCACTCGGCAACACGCTGCTCAACGATGGCATCGACTTCCATGGCGTCCTGCTCGACCACTTCTTGGCCAACCCGAGCGCCGGCAACCTGCCGGGTTACACGTCCAACCTCGGGGTGTTCCGCCCGTCGGCGGATTTCGACCTGGGCAAGATCGCCGGCTTGTCCGGTGCGACGATCCATACCTCGATCACGTATTTCTTCACCAAGGACAACGAGCCCGGGATCATCGCCGATACCGGCGGTGCGGCAGATGGCTACCAGACCACGCCGATCCTCTCGACCACCATCCTGACCCGGCTGACCTATGAGCAGCGGCTGCTGGACGACAAGTTGGACCTGGAAGTGGGCCGGTCCAACGTGCACCAGTATTTCTTCATCCCGAACTCGCTCGACTTCTTCAGCTACGACTCGCCGGTGCTGTATGTGGACGCGGACTTCAACTCGATCCCGTATGGCGTCTACATGGGCAAGGCGACCTACCACTTCACACCCTTCTGGTATTTGCAGGGCGGCGCGTTCGAAGACGACTACCGTGACGAGGTGGAGCAGCCGTTCAAGCTTGGCAACTCGCGTGCTTCGGGCGCGCAGTTGCTGGGCGAAGTGGCCTATCGGAGCGAGTTCAACACCGAGGCCTACCCGGCCAACTTCGAGCTGGGCTTCGAGTGGAACACCCGCACCGGGCGCTCGAACAACAAGGGCACCGGCGAGAACGCCTCCGCCGCCATCGAGGCGACCAACTACGCCGGCGGCGGCGTGATCTTCGTCCAGGGTGCGAAGGTGGTCTACCGGAGCGCGGCTGCGGCGGTGCCTGGGCACCAGCCGGCGAATATCCAGTTGTATGGCCAGGCGGATTTTGCGGTCGACCAGCCGCAGCCGATCAACCTCGATGTTATGGGCGGCGTCAACTTCACCGGCTTCGTCCCGTTCCGGCCGTTCGACACGCTCGGGCTGGAGGCGCGTGGCATACAGCTTAGCTCGGTGGAGGCCGATTTCGAGTCGCGTGAGCACACGCTGATCAATCGTGGCCGTCCCGTCACTCAGCCGCGCAGCGAGTTGATGGTGGAGGCGATGTATCAGGTGTCGCTGCCGTACTCGGCGACGTTCACCGCGTATGGGCAGTATTTCGTGCATCCGGACGATTACGAGGTGCCGTTCATCAACCATGTGCCGAGCGACGGGTTCGTCGCCGGGTTCATCGTGCGGGTGCCGATTGGCACGGTGTTGGGGACGAGCACCAAGCCGTTCTGACGGCCCGACGCCGGGCTTAGACCAAGACCGGCTCAGACAGAGTCGCCGGTCATGGTCTAGGTCTTTGTTTTGGCGAGCATGTTTACCGATCAAGTGACCTCACTTGATGCGGTCATGCTCTAGTGGGCGGTGGCGACATCGTGCGGCTGGGTGGCGCGGGCTGCGGGGACCTGCCCGGTCACGTGCTGCAGCAGACGGGCGGCGTCGGGCAGCACGTCACCGCGCCAGGCGACGTGCTGGTCGGGGCGGATCAAGGCGAACCGGGTCTGGTAGAGGGTGCGCAGACGCGGGCTGGCCTGGTGGAGCACGGTGAGCGGGATACCGAGCTGGCTGGCCGCTCGGCTTAGCGGGGCGCCGTCGCTGCCGTCCAGGCAGAGCAGGGTGAAGCCGGGTCCGAAATGGTCATAGAGCGAGGAGCCGTCCGGCAGCCAGCCATGCGGGGCGAGGCTGCCGGGGCAGGCTGAGGGCACGTAGTCCTCGACGCTCTCGGCGGGCGGCGCGGTGCCGTCGGGCAGGATCACGGGGGAGGCCTCGTAGCGGGCGCCGAGCACCAGGCCGAGGGTGTAGAACTCGCGCGCCTTGGTGGCTCGGATGGTGTCGCCGACGTCCATGCGGGTGGTGTCGCCGGCCGCGCTGGCGTCCTCGAGGGCGGGGCGGACGAGCTGGTTGCCAACGGTTGCGTAGTTGAGTTCGGCCTCGCGCATGGTGCGTTGATGCACCTGGCGGCGTTCGACCTGGTAGCTGGGCAGCAGGCCGGGCCCGCCCCAGCCTTGCAGCACGGCGGCCAGCTTCCAGCCGAGGTCGACGGCGTCGCCGATGCCCATGTTCATGCCGAAGCCGCCGAACGGAGGGTGCAGGTGGCAGGCGTCACCGGCCAGGAACAGGCGGCCGTCGTCGTAGCGGTCGGCGATCAGGCTTTGCGCCAGCCAGGGGTCGCCGCGCACGATCTCGATGGGCAGGTCGGCGAACCCGGTGCTCTGGCGCAGCATGGCCACGAGGTCCTCGGTGTCGATGCCCTCGTCGAGCTTGGTGGCCATGAAGAACCAAAGGCCGTGCTCGTCCATGGGGCCGAGCAGGGCGGGCACGTCGTGGTTCACCAGCCAATACATGATGGCTTGGCCGTGCACCTGGCGGGCGGCGAGGTCGGGGGCGCGGAAGATGACGCTGTAGTTGCGCAAGGCCGGGCCGTTGCCCTCCATGCGGGCGCCGACCAGTTCGCGCACCATGCTGCGGGCGCCGTCGGCACCCACCAGGTAGCTGGCGCGCACGGTGCGTTCGGCGCCGCTCGCGCGGTCGACCAGGCGCGCCGAGACGCCGCTGGCATCCTGGGTGCAGCCGCGCAGTTCGGTCTGGAACACCACCTGCACGCCGGGCAGGGCGGCGGCGCGGGCGCGCAACACCTCTTCCAGGGTGTATTGCGGCACCCATTGCGCCTCCTCCGAGTAGCGCTCGTCGCGGACCCGGCGGCCGTTGAAGGCGTTGCCGAAGCGCGCCAGCTCGGGGCCGTTCATGCGGGTGGCGAACACGACGTCCGGCGGGTAGTCGGGCGGGATGGGGGAGGCCTGACGCAGGGCGTCGGCGATGCCCCAGCGGCGCAGGTGCTCGCGGGAGCGCACGTTGGTGGTCTTGGCGCGCGGGCTGTAGCCGACGCGGTCGTTGCGCTCCACCACCAGGCATTGCACGCCGCGCAGGCCCAGTTCGATGGCGAGCGACAACCCGACCGGCCCGCCGCCGACGATCAGCACGTCCATGGGCTTACGCGCCCAGGTCGCGGTGAGGCGTGGCGGGCTGGCGCCGCGGCGTGGGCTGGGTGGAACGATGGGTCATCTACGCCTCCTGTATACCGGCTGTCGCGGCGGGGTGGTGTTGGACGAGCGTGGCGCGGCGACGATGGCCGCCAGCGGTAGATGGGCTGCCCGGGCGGAGCGTCAAAGCGGCCTGCCCGCTTCGGCGCCGGCCTTGGGGCGCAGCTCACGCGGCTGCGCGAGGGCGGTGGGGCTGGCGTAGGTGGGCATGGCGAAGGCGAGCGCGGCGACGATGCCGGCCAAGGCGGTGAACCCGAGCAGGCCGGCGCGGTAGCCGCCGAGATGGTCGAAGCTGGCGCCCATGGCCAGCGGGCCGGTTCCAACGCCGAGCAGATAGAGGCCGAACGCGATGCCGTAGAGCCGGCCGAACAACGCCGGGTCGAAGTAGCGCCGGATCAGGAAGGAGATGAAGTCGACCTCCGCCCCGACGACGAAGCCCAGCAGCAAGGCGGCCAGGTAGCTGGAGGCGGGGCTGGTGCCATAGGCGAGCAGCAGGAAGGCGGCCATCGCCAGGGCTGCGATGGCGGCGAGCAGGTAGGGCGCGTGGATCCGGTCCAGCAGCCAGCCCAGGCCGCCGCGGGCGACCACCGCCGCCAGCCCGGTCAGCCCGGCCAGCTTGGCGGCGGCGGCGGGGCTGAAGCCGCGGTCGACCATCATTGGCACCAGGTGCGCCAGGACACCGAGGCTGGCGATGCCGATCAGCACGAAGGCGGCGCAGATGAGGACGAAGCGCCGGGTCCGCACCGCGCGGGACACGTCGCCGGCCTGGAAGGTCAACCGGGGGGGCGGGGTGGCGACGGCGCGGGTCGCGATCAGCGCGGCGGGTACGGCGCAGGCCAGGGCCAGGCCGCCGAGCACGACATAGGCGCCGCGCCAGCCGAGCGAGCCCACCACGGATTGCGCCAGGGTGGGCAGGATGGCCGCGCCGATGCCCACGCCCATGAGCGCGATGCCGAGCGCTTGGCCCAGCTTGCGGTCGAACCGGCGGATCAGCACGGCGGAGTAGCCCAGCGGCGACGCTCCGCCTGCCATGATCGGGATGAGTGCGAAGATGATGTAGAGGTGCCACAGATGCGGCGTCAGCCAGCCGAGCGAGGCGAACAGCACCGCCACCGCCACCACCGACGGCAGGAGGACGGCGCGCGGGCCGTAGCGGTCGATCAGCCAGCCCCAGACCGGGGCGGTGAATGCCAGGGAATATTGCGAGATGGCGACCGCGCCGGAGAGCTCGGTGCGGCTCCAGCCGAAGGCGGTGGTCAAGGGGTGGACGAAGACGCCGAACGAGTAGAGCAGCAGCGAGCCGACGCTGAACACCAGGCCCACCGCGGACGCGGCCGCTGCCGACCAGTCCCGGTCCAGGCTTACCGGCTCTTCCTCTCGTGCGACGCTGGTCATCGTCATGTCATCCCCCTAGCCGTGCCGCGGTTCGCCCGCCGCTTGTTTGCCGTTGCCGTCCGCACGCCGAGCCTATGGTGGCGTTCCAGCGTGCGCCAGACCGGCGCTTGCCTGCCCCCGTCTGCCATTGCAGATTAAGCGATACGCCAGAAGATGACGAACTCTGGCCAATGATGCGCTCAAGCCATCGCTGAGGCCGTTCGCGGCCCTCAAGCTCAAGGGGACAGGTCCGATGCGGCTCAATCAATTCCAGGAGGTGATCGCCATCGCCGAGCGGGGCAGCATCCGCGGGGCTGCGCGGCACCTGCAGGTTGGGCAGCCGACGCTTACGCGCAGCTTGGCGGAACTGGAGCGCGAGCTTGGCGTGGCGCTGTTCGAGCGGCGGGCGCGGGGCGTGGTGGCGACGCCGCTGGGGGAGGCGTTCGTGCAGCGCGCGATGTCCATCCTGAGCGACATCAAGCGGGCGAGCGACGAGCTGAGGCAGGCGGGCGGCGCCATGACCGGCACGGTGACGGTGGGGCTGTCGATTGCCGCGCACCTGGCCCTGCTGCCGGGCGCGCTGCCGCCGTTCATCAAGCGCTACCCCGACGTGAAGCTGCACATCATCGAGGGGTTCTATCCGACGCTGGAGGCGAGCCTGCGCAACGGGGCGATGGACTTCTACATCGGGGTCGACCCCGGGCAGGTGCTGTCCTCGGAGTTGAAGCGCGAGGTATTGAGCGCGAACTGGCGGACGGTGCTGTGCCGGGTGGGGCACAAGCTGGCGAAGGCGACGTCGCTGGCCGAGTTGGCCGGGGCGAACTGGGCGTCGACGTCGATCACGGTGGCCGACCAGGACGAGGTGGGCACCATCTTTGTCCGCCACGGACTGCCGGCGCCGCGGCTGATGCTGCGCAGCCAGTCCGCGCTGACGCTGATGACGTGCCTGCTGCACTCCGACCTGCTGGCGATGGTGCCAGTTCAGTGGAACGACTTTGCCCTGGTGAAGGGCATGCTGGCCACCATCGCGGTGCGCGAGGAGCTGGCGGCGCTGCCGATGGTGGTGATCAAGCGGTCCGACGTGGTGCTGACGCCGGCGGCGAGCTACTTGCTCGAGGCGTTGCGGCGCGGGCGGTTGCTGCCGGTGCCGGCGCGGCCGACCGAGGCGGCCAAGCGGCCGGCGATGAGCGGCGCCTGATCGATGCGGGTGTCGGCGGTGCGATAGGTGATGCAAGCCGCGCATCTTGGGTTGCGCTGCCGCATCTGGTGCGACATCGACAACGGCGCTAACGAGTGGAGATGAAAGGCGCGCAAGCGACGCCACTGGCAACCAATAGGGGAAAACATGTCTGAGGTGATTAAGCCGGCATTCCACCACGTGACGATCAAGACCTCCCGCTTGCAGGAGATGGTCGACTGGTATGGGCTGGTGGTGGGCACAAAGGTCACGTTCCAGGATGCCAATAACGCCTGGACGACGAACGATGCGGCCAACCACCGGGTGGCGTTCCTCTCGGTGCCGGGACTGGCGGACGACACCGAGAAGTCCCGCCATAACGGGATGCATCACAGCGCCTTCGAGTATGCGAGCTTTGCCGACCTGATGGCGTCCTACCACCGGATGAAGGGCGAGGGCATCGTGCCGGCGTTCTGCCTGGACCATGGGCTGACGATCTCGCTCTACTACAAGGATCCGGAGGGCAACTTCGTCGAGTTGCAGAGCGACAACTTTGGCGATTGGGCGCTGTCGTCCGAGTATATGCGCAACTCGCCGGAGTTTCGACGTAGCCCGATCGGCACCTTCTTCGACCCGGAGCGGGTGTACCAGGCGATGCTGGCGGGGCGCACGTTCGAGCAGCTGCAGCCGGCCATCCGCGCTGGGGAGTTCCTGCCGGCATCGATCCCCGACATGGGGCTGCCCGCGCCGACCCCGCAAATCTCCTGAGCCCGGCGATGTGGCAGCGGGGGTGGGCGCGATGACGGCGGGCGTTCCGGCCGAGACGCGGCTGGCGATTGAGGCGCTGGTGCACGAGCATGCCTGGCTGATCGACCACGGCCATGCCAGCCAGGTGGCCGCGCTGTACACCGAGGACGCGCGCATGCTGGGCGTCGGGCCCGAGAAGGTCGGGCGCGAGGCGATCGCGGCGTGGGCGCAGGATCGCGAGACGATGACGCAGCGGCGGTCGCGCCACGTGCAGACGAACTTGCGGCTGGAGGCGGTTTCGCCGGCGGAGGTGCGGGGCACGGTGGTGCTGACGCTGTACCGGCACGATGGCGACGGGCCGGGCTCGGGCGCGCCGCTGTTGATCGGGGAATACCAGGACGTCTACCAGCAGGGTGGCGACGGGCAATGGCGGTTCTCGCACCGTGGCCTGGCCGTCCTGTTCGGCGGCTGATCCATCTGCTTGGCGGACCAAAACAAGAAACGATGAGGGCACCAAAACGATGCATGAATTTGTTGACGTCGTTGTGGTGGGCGCCGGGCCGGTTGGGCTCAGCCTGGCCATCGAGCTCGGCTTGCGCGGCATTCGCTGCCAGGTGGTCGAACGCAACGACCGGGTGGGCTACAGCCCGCGGGCGAAATGCACCAATGTGCGAACGCGCGAGCATCTGCGGCGCTGGGGCATTGCGGAGGCGTTGCGCGCCGCCTCGCCGATCCGGCGCGACTACCCGTCCAACGTGGTGTTTGCCACGCGGATGAACGGGCACTTGCTGGCGCGGTTCGAGAAGTCGTTCAGCGCGGTGACGGAGCGCAACGACCTCTACTCGGAGGGGGCGCAATGGGTGCCGCAATACGTGTTGGAGGAGGTGCTGCGCGCGCACGCCGTCTCGCTGCCCGGCGTGGACGTGCAGTTCGAGACCGCGCTCGAGGCGTGCAGCGACGATGGGGACGGCGTGACGGCGACGGTGGTGCACGCGCCGAGCGGCGAGCGCCGGCAGATCCGCAGCCGCGCGCTGGTCGGGGCCGACGGGGCGCGCAGCACCGTGCGCAAGGCGATCGACGTGCGGTTGGTGGGGGATGGGGGCTACTCGTCCAACCTCAACTTCGTATTCCGCTCCGGCACGCTGGCGGCGGCGCACCGGTTCGGCCCGGCGATCATGTATTGGATGGTGAACGCGGACTGCCCGGCGTTGCTGGGGCCGATGAGCGATGACGGGTTGTGGTATTTCATCGCGACCAAGCTTTCGGGCGACACCGACCCGGCGACGGTGGACGCGGCCGGGCTGATTCGGCTGTCCACCGGGCTCGACTTGGACGACATCGAGGTGGTGCAGGCCGATCCCTGGGTGGCGCGGCGCCTGGTGGCGGACCATTACCGGCGCGGCAACATCTTCCTGGCCGGCGATGCGTGCCACGTGCACCCGCCGTTCGGGGGCTTCGGCATGAACATGGGCGTGGGCGACGCGGTGGACC
Source organism: Acetobacteraceae bacterium (assembly GCA_965199105.1). Lineage (GTDB taxonomy): Bacteria > Pseudomonadota > Alphaproteobacteria > Acetobacterales > Acetobacteraceae > LMUY01. The sequence goes on from CBDAQO010000002.1 coordinate 557,655, forward strand.
TCGGCTGGAAGCTGGCTGCCACGCTGCAGGGCTGGGGCGGGCCGGCGCTGCTCGACAGCTACGAGGCGGAGCGCCGGCCGGTGCATGAGTGGGCGATCAGCGAGGCGGTGGCGAACTATGCCACGGTGGGCAACCAGCTCGCCCGCCCCGGGCTCGAGGCGGACGGCGCGGTGGGCGAGGCGACGCGCAACGAGGTGGGCGAGACCATCCTGACGCAGAAGGCGCGCGAAATCCGCTCGCTGGGCGTGGTGAAGGGCTACAGCTACAGCCAGTCCACCATCGTGGTGCAGGACGGGTCGGTGGCGCCGCAGCGCGCCAGCATGGCGTATGAGCCGTCGGCGCATCCCGGCTGCGTGGCGCCGCATCTCTGGCTGCAGGACGGCACCTCGCTTTACGACCGGTTCGGCCCCGGCTTTACCCTGCTGGTGACGGAGCCGGGCCACGAGCCCGCGATCGCGGGCTTCGAGCAGGCGGCCAAGCGGCTCGGGCTGCCGCTGACGGTGCTGGTGCCGCAGGACGACCGGCTGCGCCCGCGCTACCAGGCGGCACTCGCACTGATCCGGCCGGATCAGCACGTCGCGTGGCGGTCCGCGACGGGGGACGGCGTGGATGCGGCCGCGGTGTTGGAGACGGTGCGCGGCGCCGACCCGCAGCCGACCGCAGACGCCGGGTTGGAGCTCGCCACTACGAGCGCCTGATCGGTTCCGGTCGATCCGACCGGAACCGTGTATCAGCCGCACAAACAAAGCGTCGACCACGACGGGCGAGCCAAAGCGAAGCGGTCGTGATCTACGCGCTGAGCTTCAGCAGACGGTCGGCGTTGCCGTGCGCGAGCTTGACCCGGTCGTCGGGGGAGAGCGGGAGGGCGGCGAGGAAGTCGCGGCCGCGCTGGTTGGGGCTGAATGGGTAGTCGACCGAGAACATCACGCGGTCGGCGCCGAACGTCATCAGCAGGGGCAGCAGTGGGGCCAGGCTGAAGAAGCCGCTGGTGGTGACCCAGACATGGTCGGTGAGAGTCTGGCTCACGGTGCGGGTGAGGCGGTTGCGGGCTTCGTCGGCGAACACCTGGTCGCAGCGGGCGAACATGGCGGGCAGGCCTTCGCCCATGTGGCCGATGATCAGCTTGAGCTTGGGGTGGCGGTCGAAGGTGCCGGCTAGGACCATGCGCAAGACGTGGATGGCGGTTTCGGAGTGCCAGCCCCAGCCGGCGATGGAGAGCAACTGGCTGGCGTCACCGGGCAGGCGGTCATAGTAGGCGCGGCGGACTGGCTCGGGGGGTGGCGCCGGGTGGAGGTAGAGCGGCACGTCGAGGGCTTCAAAGCGGGCGAGCAGTGGTTCGAACGAGGCGTCGTCGAGGAACAGGCCGTTCGTGGTGCCGTGCACCATTCCGCCGCGGAAGCCGTGCTCGGTGGTGCAGCGCTCCAATTCGTCGGCGGCGGCTTGGGGGGCGGTCATGGCCAGGTGGGTGAAGGCGGCGAAGCGGTCGGGGCGCTCGGCCACCACCTTGGCCAGGGCGTCGTTCATCTCCTGGGCCAAGGCGGGGCCCTCTGTGGCGGGCAGCAGTTCGGCGCCGGGTCCGGTGAGGGAGAGCACCTGGACCGAGATGCCGGCGGCGTCCATGTCGGCGATGCGGCCGGCGCCGGTGTCGCGCAGTTGGTCGCCGCGGGCGATGGCGGGGGGCACGGTGGCGCCGGGCGGGGTCATGCCGCGGGCCACGATCGCCTCGCGGCTGACGCGGCTGGCGAGATGCGGCATGGTGAGATGCTCTTCCAGAGCGACGACGCGCATGAGGATGCTCCTAAGGGTCGGGGTTAGCCGAGCAGGGTGGTTGCGATGGCGCGGTACTCGTCGGCGGTTGGCACGTAGGGGCTGGCGCGGTTGAACGGGCTGCAGCCCATGGCTTCGACCAGCGCGTCGATCGACCCGGCGTGGTAGCCGGCCTCGCGGTAGGTGGCGGGCAGCCCGAGTGCCTGTGCCAGCGAGCGGATGGCGCTGGCGAGGTCGGCCGGGTTGGTGAGGCCGATTGCGGCGGCGATGCGGCTGGCCTTGGCGGGGGCGTGGCGGGCGACCAGGGCCACGGTGTGCGGCAGGGCGGCGGCGACGAGGACGCCGTGGTGCAGGTTCTGGTCGCCGCAGGTGATGGCGATGGCGTGGGCGGGGCCGAGGCCCTTGTGGATGGCGGCACCGCCGGCGAAGGCTGCGGCCATCAGCTCGGCACGGGCTTGGTCGCCGGCGGGCTCGAGGGCGGCGGGGAGGTGGGTGAAGGCGCGGGCCACGCCGTCGAGCGCCAGCGCGTCGACGATGGGGTTGGCGGGTTCGGCGAAGTAGCCCTCGATGCAATGGGACAGAGCGTCGATGCCGGTAGCGGCGACCAGGCGGCGCGGGAGGGTGCGGGCGAGGTCTGGGTCGCAGATCGCGACGCGGGGCACGAGCAGCGGGCTGCGGGTGCCGATGACCGGGCCGCCGGCCACGCGGTGCAGCGCGGCGACGGGCGAGCTCTCGCTGCCGGTGCCGACGGTGGTGGGGATGGCGATCAGGGGCGCCACGCCGGGTCGGACCAAGTCGGACTGGCCTAAGAGGGTGGCGGCGTCGGCGATGCCACCGGTGGCCAGGGCGGCGACGATCTTGGCGGTGTCGAGGACGGAGCCGCCGCCGAGTGCGACCACGCCGTCGCAGCCGGAGGCGCGGTAGGTGGCGTAGGCGGCGTCGGCCCCGGCGGCGGTGGGGTTCTCGGGCACGTCGAGGAATTGGGCGGTGGTGGTGGGCAGCAGGCGCAGGGCGGTTGCCACGGCGCCGGCGCGTTCGAGGCCGCGGTCGGCGATGAGGAGGGGTTGCTGGATGCCGAGCCAGGCGAGTTCGGCGTTGATCTGGGACAAGGTGCCGGCGCCGAACAGCAGGCGCGGTAGCGGCAGTAGAGCGGTCATTGTTGCCTCCCCCGAGGCGAGCCGGACGTTGCGCCGGCTTGCACCTGATCGTGGGACGAGTTAGTCAGGAAGCCTGACTGCTGTCAATGACGCGCCCCTTTCCAATCAGAGCGCGCCGCAGTGGGCAGCATGGGGGAATTGCAGAATGAACGAGATCACCGCGGTTCGGCCGTTGGTTGGGCGCACGACGCATTTCATTGGTGGGCAGTGGTCCAGCGCGGCTGGGCGCAGTTTTCCGGACTTCAATCCTTATAGCGGTGCGGTGGTGGCCGAGGTTGCGGCGGGGGGGCGGGCCGAGGCGGACGCGGCGGTGGCGGCGGCGCATGCGGCGTTTCCCGGTTGGGCGGCGACGGCGCCGAGCGAGCGGCAGCGGCTGTTCCTCAAGGCGGCGGACATCGTGGAGCGGCGGCGGCAGGATATTGTGGCGCTGATGGCTGCGGAGGCGGGGACGGCGGCGGCGTTTGCCGGCTACCAGGTCAAGCTGGTGGCGGACCAGCTTCGGCACGCGTCGGGGTGGGGCTTCAAGCCGATCGGGGACGTGATCCCGAGCGACGTGCCGGGTCGGATTGCGCTGGCGGTGCGCAAGCCGCTGGGGGTGGTGGCGGGGTTTTCGCCTTGGAACGGGGCGTTCACGCTGGCTTGGCGCACGGTGCTGCTGCCGATGGTGTTCGGCAACACGGTGGTGCTGAAGCCGTCGGAGGAGGCGCCGCTGTCGGCCGGGTTGATCGTGGCCGAGATCATGGAGGAGGCGGGTTTTCCGGCGGGCGTGATCAACGTGGTGACGCATGCGCCGGGGGAGGCCGAGGCGGTGGCGGATGCGTTCTTTGCGAGCCCGGCGGTGCGCAGCATCAACTTCACCGGGTCGTCGGCGGTGGGGCGGATGCTGGCGGCGCGGGCGGGCCAGGCGCTCAAGCGCATCGTGCTGGAGCTGGGCGGCTACAACCCGGTGCTGATCCTGCGGGACGCGGATTTGGGCCACGCGGTGGAGACGACGGCGTTCAGCGCGTTCTTCCACCAGGGGCAGATTTGCATGAACGCGCGCAAGGTGCTGATTGAGCGGCCGATCCATGACGCGTTCGTTGAGCGGCTGGCGGCGAAGGTGCGCGGGTTCGCGTCGGGCGACCCGGCGACGCCGGGCACCATCATCGGGCCGCTGATCAACGACCGCGCGCTGCAGGCGGTGCAGGCGCGGGTGCAGGATGCGATTGCGCGCGGGGCGACGCTGGTGACGGGTGGGCAGGCGGAGGGGCGGGTTTATGCGCCGACCATCCTGACCAACGTGCCGGCGGCGGCGCCGCTGAACCGGGAGGAGACGTTCGGCCCGGTGCTGGTGATCGAGGCGGTGGACAGCGCGGAGGAGGCGCTGGCGAAGGCGTCGGACACGCCGTACGGGCTGTGCGCCAGCATCCTCACGGGCGACCAGGATCGCGGGCTGGCGCTGGCGCAGCGGTTCGACTGCGGCATGGTGCACATCAACGGGCCGACGATGGCGAGCGAGCCGTCGATGCCGAATGGCGGGGTGAAGGAAAGCGGGTGGGGGCGGTCGGGGCCCTATGCGGTGGAGGATTTCACCGAAATCCGGCTGACGACGCTCACGCATGGGCACGGGCGCTACCCGATCTGACCCGGGTGGCGGGCGACGAGGCGGGGTGGCGCAAGCAGAACGCGGGGAGCGTGCTGTCGTCGGCGACGGCGCTGTTCGAGCGCGACGTGCTGAGCGTGGTGCAGAGCGGCGAGTTCCACTGGGTGACGCGGGTGTATTTGGCGTTGTTCCGCCACATCGACCTGGAGGGGACGCGGCTGACCGAGCTTGCGCTGCGGGCGAGCGTGACGAAGCAGAGCATGCAGGAGCTGGTGGACAAGGCGGAGGCGTTCGGCGTGGTGGAGCGGCGGCCGGCGCCGGGGGACGGGCGGGCCAAGATGGTGGCGTTCACGCCGGCGGGGCTGCGCATGCTGGAGCGGTTCCGCGCAGGGGTGGCGGAGGCGGAGCGTCGCCTGGCGGGCGCAGTAGGGCCGGAGTTCCTGGCGCAGGTGCGGGTGCGGCTCACGGATTATGCGGCGGGGGGCGAGGCTGGGGTGGCGCGCGGGCCGGGCGAGGGGTTGGTGCGGGTGGAGGATTGCTGAGCGGGCGTGGTTAGGGGTTGGGCGGGGGGTGGCGGCGCGGTGATGGGGGTGGGCCGGCTCGGGGGTGCGTGGTGGCGGGTGTGGTGGCAGGCTGGGGCGTGGTGGGAGGCTGGGGCGTGGTGGCCGGGTTGGGCGGGCTTGGCGCTTGGGTGAGGCCGAGGTCGCGGCAGATGCGGCGGACGATCTCTTCGACGGGGAGGGTTTGGATGTCGTCGGCGAGGGCCGGGTCGTCGAGGCGTTCGGCGAGGTCGTCAAATAGTCGCTCTGCGGTTTCGTCGTCGGTGTCGCGGCGGATAGTTTCGGCGACGTCGCGGGCGATCTGGCGGCGGACCATGGCGGGGTGGTCGTCGGCGATGCGGGGCCAGCCGGCTTGCATGCGGCGGCGCAGCGCGGTGGTGCGGCGGACGGCGCGGGCGAGGCGGTCCATGGCGAGGGCGAGGCGTTCGACACGGGGTGCGGCCTGGGCGAGGGCGGTGGCTGCGGTGTCGAAGCTTTGGCCGGCGGCGACGGCTTCGGCGAGGTTGGCTGGGGTGGTGCCTGGCGCGGGGAGGCCGGCGGTGGCGGCTTCGGCGGCTTGCTGCTCGAGCTCCATCATGCGGGCGACGACGGTTGCGGCGCGCATGACGAGGGTGGTGAGGTCGGCGAGGGTTGCGTCGAGGTTGGGGGTTGCGGCGGGGTGCATGGGGGGGAGTTGGGCATGCGGGGTGGGGGAGTTTCAAGGGGGTTATGTGGGGGGCGCTAAGTCCCATGGCCGATGCGGCGACCCGCCCGGTAGACATTGGGGCTTTGCCCCAAGCCCCACCAGAGGATAGTCATCCTCTGGACACCTAATTTCCGTTAAACATAGAGGAGGTGCGGGGTGGATGCGAGCGGAGCGGCTAAACCCACTTAAATTCAGACTGAGACACTACCGGTGACGCCGACGACTTGACTGCCGTCGTAGCCTGAAATACTGCCAAATGGCAACGCGGCCGAGTGGAAGGTAGTGTCTCAGTTTGAATTCATCGCCAAGCTGGCCCGTCGTAATCGTCGGGCGGCTCAATCTTCACCCACCGCGCCGCAACTTCATGGCAAGAGTCTACCACGTGCTGCCTAAACCGAATGTGGGACGGGCTGGCTTTTATGATTTCGCCGCCAGATATGTCTACAGCTACGCAAAGACGCGGCAGAGGCTCCATTTGGCCCCCTTCGAGTGCCCAGAGCATCAATCCCGTCATTGCGTTGAGACGTTCTCTCACCGGGTCGCGGTCAGAGGAGAAAGAGTAGAGTAAAATGAGGCCGCCAGCACACATGACGCCGTTAATTTCTGACGATAGGGCGGCATCCAATGTCACTTTGAGCCGAACGCCGCCCTGGTTTATTGAAAGTGAGGATGGGGCCGCAGTTATTCGCATCTTGGAAAAGTTGCGAGGTCGCATTGTGTCGATAAATGCGCGCACCGCTTTCTCGCAGCGCAAGGCTTCATCTCGGGTGTATCCGGTTTCTTGCCGTGCCTTCGTGCCTAGTCGAATTGCCAGAAACTCTAGGCCGGGTTGGTCAAAGTTAGGTTTGGCAAGCGCGGCTTGCAGGGGCCTTCGGATCTGAGCATACGCCGCGACCTCGATCTTCTTTGGAAACTTAGCCGCCCGGATAATTCGTGTCCTCTGCGGCGCGTTATCGGTCGCAAGATATTCGGAAATGTGATTCACCGTGAACTCGGGGTTCGGGTTGAACCCGTAATTCGGAGACTCGGCCATGGACGACATCACCCTGGTGGCAAAGTTGGCGTCTGGTGAGACCGTATACGTCTCTCCTGTCCACGACCAGACCTACACCGACTATGTCGAAAAGGATAATTTGGGAGGCCCCGCAGGCTACTTCATCAGTCGCGAGAGAGGGAATAGCTTTGAGGTCTTGGCGAAGGCCGCAAGCTTAGATGCGGCCAGGATACTGTTCGGAATGCTTGTAGCGGGGCAGCGCCGAGCTTAAGCACGCTTCTTGTAAGCCCCACTCTTCTTCGCCGGCTCTGCCTGGGCATCAATCAGCGCCACCACGTCATCCATGCTCCAGAGCGTCGTGGACAGCCCAGCCGCCATCGCCGGGCTGCACCGCAGCGTCTTGTGCTGCCGGGCGAAGTTATACCAGGTGTTGTAGAGGGCAACCATGTGGCCGTGGTTCTCGGCCTTCTTGGAAAAGCCATTCGTCAGCCGTGTGAACCGGCGCATGACTGGGGGGCATTTAAGAGGGGATTGGACCGCGCTTATCCAAAGTTCGGCGAAACCATGTCTCTTGCACTTCCGGGCGGCAAGGGGTCCGCTACTACTTAGCCCACCGCTTCGCAGCCGCTTTCTTAGCGATCTCCGCCCGCTGCTCCGCCGTCAGGTTCCGAGCGCGGGCGGCCCCGCCCAGCTTGCCAAGTGTCGCCGCCGCACTGGCGATCGGCGCGCGTTCGTCTTCTTCCTCACCGGTTACGACCCGCATGACCTTTACAGCGTTGCCGATCACGTCGGCGGGGCGACTCTCGCCTCGGGGGCCTTTGGGCATCAGTTCTTCCCCATCAGTTTGCGGAGAGCGTAAAGCGCTACGCCGGCACCGAACACCGCGAAGCATATGCCGGGCGCCACGCTCTCAAGGCCGACACTCGCCCCCATACCTTCGGCACTAAATTTGAACGCGCCCGTAGCCCCGGCCAGAAACAGGCGATAGCCTAGAGAGATCGATAACAGGGAGACGGAGAACGCTCCGACCCCCGCGACCAAACTAATCCAAACAGTGCTCATAGCGGCCCCATGCTTTCCGCTAAGCATATTGCAGGCCGGGGCGAGATGCGAGCGGGACGGCTAGGCTGGCTCAATTTCAAACTGAGACACTACCGAGTGGAAACCTTCTGCTATCGGGCTCCAGGGATGTTGAAGCCGCCATCCACCGGGATGCTTTGCCCGGTGATGAACCGAGCTTCCGACGAGCACAGCCAGGCAACCACGTCGCCCACGTCTTCCGGCTCGCCCAACCGCTTCAAGGGCGCGTGCGCGCCATAAGGCGCCAATGCTTCCTCACCGTAGCGCATCGACATTGGCGTCTTGATGACACCGGGGCTGACGTTATTGATCCGGATGCCCTCGGAGCCGACTTCCAGCGCCACGACACGGACCATGGCGTCCAGGGCGGCTTTGCTGGCCGCGTAGATGGACAGGCCGACGAATCCGCCTGTGGCCGCGATGGATGAGGTGTTGACGATCGCGCCGCCGCGCCCCTGGGCGAGCATCGCCTTGACCTCGTGTTTGATCATCAGCCAGACACCCCGGGCATTGACGGACATCACGCGATCGAATTCGGCCGCCGGGAGCTCCGAGATCGGTGCGAAAGCGCCCGTGATGCCGGCGTTGTTGAAAGCGGCGTCGAGCTGGCCAAAGCGGTCCAGGGTGCCCTTCACCAGGGCTTCGATCGCGGTCTCGTCGGACACGTCGGTCGGGATGGCGGTTGCGCGGCCGTGCGCCGCGGTGATCTCCGCCGCAACCGCGTGCAATTCGGCCTCCCGACGTCCAGCCAGAACCACGGCCGCTCCCTCGCGCGCAAAGGCCATTGCCGCGGCGCGGCCGATGCCGCTGCCGCCGCCGGTCACAAGGGCGACCTTGCCGATCAGCCGGTTATGGCCGGGTTGAGCTTCCTTGGCGTGCGTGTCGAGCATTGTCATCCCCTTCGTGATCCGTCGCTTGATGGAGGATGGGAACGATCACTCTGGCTGGGAATGCGCTATGATCAGCATGCGTTGTTGAGCAGGAGCCAACAATCATGCGCGGGACGGACTATGCAGAGCTGGCCGCCTTCGTCGCGGTCGCGCAGGAGCGCAGCTTCCGGCGCGCCGCCGCTCGCCTCGGCCTGTCACCCTCTGCCCTGAGCCATACGATCCGCGAGCTTGAGGAACGGCTGGGTGTCAGGCTGCTGAACCGCACGACCCGCAGCGTGGCGCCAACCCAGGCGGGCATCAGGCTCCTCGACCAGCTCGCACCAGCGTTTGCGGGCATCGCCGAGGCCGTCGCGACGGTAAGCACGTTCAAGGACCGGCCGTCCGGCACCGTTCGTCTCAACCTGCCTCGGCTGGCAGCACACATCGTGCTGGCTCCGTTGTTTGGCGGCTTTGCGCAGACCTACCCGGACGTGCACCTGGAGGTGACCGTGGACGATGCCCTGACCGACATCGTCGCTGGCGGCTTCGACGCAGGCATCCGCCCGGGCGAGCGTGTGCAGCGCGACATGGTGGCCGTGCGCGTGACACCGGACATGCGCATCGCCGTCGTTGGTGCGCCGGACTACCTCATGATGCGGACACCGCCGCGTTCGCCCCACGACCTGAAGGACCATGCCTGCATCAACTATCGATGGGCTGGGAACGGCGCCCTGTATCGATGGAAGTTCAGCAGGGACGGCAATGAGTTCGACCTGGCCGTCGGGGGGCCGCTCACGCTCGACGATACCGACCTGATCGTCGCGGCGGCCGTGAATGGAGCCGGCCTTGCCTACATCCTTGAAAGCCGTATTGCCGGCCACCTCGCGGCCGGACGCCTGTTGCGCGTACTCGAGGACTGGTGTCCGCCGATCCCGGGCTTCTTCCTCTACTATCCAGGGCGCCGTCACCTCGCGCCGGCACTGCGAGCCCTGATCGACTTCGTCCAGGTCAAGCAGCCTTGAGCGGCGCCGGGAGCCCGAACGTTGCCAAGCCATCTCGCAAGGCTCCGCCCTGCACCCGAAAGGAGATGAATTAGGTGTCCAGAAGATGACTATCCTCTGGTGGGGTTTGGGGCAAAGCGCCGATGTTTTCTGCACAGGGTTTCAGCCGCCTGCTAAGTGGACCTGTTGCATGCTGCAGTCGGGCGGCGTCTGGGAAGGTTTAGGGTTTGGAGGTTTGATTGGCACGTTTGTGGTTCACTGTTCTGGTCGTAGCGTGTTTGTATGCCACGGGCGCGCTGGCTGATACCTGCGAGAACTATGTGACTGCTACCCAAGTCCTTGCCGGGTTGGCGGGTGACGATCCGGTGGCGAAGTTAGGGGCAAAGACGTGTGGGCTGGACAGTGATGATCCAGCGGTTCGGGGCGTGGTGCTGCAGCAACTCCTTGTTGGCGTGACCTCGATGTCGTTCGATCTTGCGGCGCAGCCAAGGGACACCGAGGGTGCCAAGCTGGTCGACCGCTTTCCCAGCATGGTGGTTGGCGACATCGCTTGGGCCAAGGACGGGCGGGTCTTCGAGGGAAATGGCATTGTGGGTCATGTCGGGCATGTCCAGGGTCAGTTCCTTGGGCAAAGTTTGGGCGTTGCTTTTACACTGGTGCGGCTGGACCCGATCAAGGCGGGAGACCCGCCGTCAGACGTGTCCTGCTCCGCCACGCTGACGCTGCCCAAGGACGGAACCCAGCTCCAGGGTTTGCTGCGTTGCCAGGGGTTTGCGCCGAGGCTGCAGATCTCGCTGGGGCTTTAGCGCATGTTCCGTTCGCTTCCGCTCACTTCACACGCTCTAACCCTCTGTTTTGCGAGCATCTTCACCCGATCAGACGATTCCGTCTGATCGGGATCTGCTCTAGCGGATGCGAGTCATTGGACGGACATGCGACGAACCATCGTGTGGAGCGCGTCTTGGCAGGCGTTGCTGACCAGCGCGTCGACCGTGTCGCCGGTGTTGGCGATGCCGGCATAGTTTCCGGCGCCGACCAAGATGCGGGAGCCGGCGGTTATGCTGCCGTGGATGAGACACTGAGCGGTGCCGTTCCCGGGGGTGTAGGAAAGCGGGGCGGTGAGGGTGAGATGCGGCTGGGGGGCGCCCTCAGCTTTGGTGTATGGCGTCACCGACGCGCGCAGCATGGTTTGCAGTTGGTCAACTAAAGCGGTGTCTTCGTCTTGGCCCTTGGCGACCGATGCGGGAGGTGTATCGCTCCCCGACGGCATCCGTGCTGCGGTGGGCGTTGTCTTGGCCGGCGTTGATGCGGTGGCAGGCGGCGTGGCTGGTGCGGTTGGAACGCTGGCGACGCGCTCCGGCGGGTCTGGCGCTTGGCTGCCGGTCGCGGGTTGGCTGATGATATGATCCGCGATCGCAGGAAAATGCCGAGCGAGTTCGTAGCTGCCGCCTGCACCGATGCCTGCCAAGATGACGGTCAGAACTGGGCCTTGCTTGAAGAACCAAGCGAGCGATTTGCGAACCGATGGCACCGTTTCCGGCGGTTCCAGAGGGTGAACACGGAGGCGACCTTCGCCAAGCCTTTGGTCGAGATCATGCAGGTGAAGCAGCCGTCCGATGCGGTCATCCTTGTTCACGAGCGCCACAATGAGGCTTTCGGTTTTGGTCTCGGCGCGGAACGAAACATCGGCCACCGTTAGATCGGAGCCGTCCGGCTCCTCTGCTCCTGCCTTGACGATTTTGTAGCCCTTGGAGCGGTACAATGATTCCAGCCGTTCCTTGCCCTGCTCACGGGTGGCGGCATGAATGGGGTCGCTCGTGACGAGTTTAGCCAAACCCTGGCTCCGGTTTGGCCCCATGTGCCGCGCGGCATGCGGTGCGCGCCGGGTTCATAGCGGCAACTCCCGCTGCCGGAGCCCCGCCCCGCCAGCCGCCTGCACCTCTATCTTGCCGTCGGCGAATTCGAGGTGGAGGCGTTTGCCGGGGGGGATGGCGGCGGCGGCGGTGATGGGGTGGTTGGAGAGGTCGGTGACGAGGGCGTAGCCGCGGGCGAGGACGGCGCGGGGGTTGGCGGAGTCGAGGCGGGCGCCGAGGCCTTCGGTGCGGGCGCGGGCTTCGCGGAGGTGGCCGTTGATGGCGCCGTTGGCGGTGTGGTGGAGCACGCGGGCGGTGGCGATGCGTTGGCGTTGGACGGCGTGGCGCAGGGCTGCGGTGAGGGCGGCGGTGGCGGCTTGGAGGCGGTGGGTTGGGGTGGCGAGGGCGGCGCCGGGTCGGGGGATGTGGCGTTCGGCGGTGATGAGGGCGGCACGCCGGGTCGCGAGCAGGGTGGGGAGGCCGAGGCGCAGGCGCAGGGCGCGGTCGGCCAGGGTTTGGGCGGCGGCGCGGACCAGGAGGGGGGCGTCGGGCAGGGCGCGTTCGGCGCGGATGAGGGCTGTGCTGCGGGCGGCGAGCAGGGTGGGGAGGGCGAGGGCGAGGCGGTGGGCGCGGTCGTCGAGGCGCTGGCGGGCGGAGTCGGCGAGGGAGGCGACGTCGGGCAGGCGGGCGGCCAGGGTGGCGAGGCGCATGCGGCGTTCGCCGTCGGTGCGGGCGATGGCGCTGGCGATGCGGGCGGTGCGTTGGGCGAGGTTGGCGAGCAGGTCGAGGCGGACGGGGACGGCGAGTTCGGCGGCGGCGGTGGGGGTTGGGGCGCGGCGGTCGGCGGCGAGGTCGATCAGGGTGTGGTCGGTTTCGTGGCCGACGGCGGCGATGAGGGGGATGCTGCAGGCGGCGGCGGCGCGGACCACGGCTTCGTCGTTGAAGGCCATGAGGTCTTCCAGGCTGCCGCCGCCGCGGGCGACGATGAGGACGTCGGGGCGGGGGATGGAACCGTAGGGAAGGCGGCAGCAGCCGGCGATGGCGGCGGCGATCTGTTCGGCGGCGGCGGCACCCTGGACGGCCGTGGGCCAGAGCAGGATGGGGCGGCCGAAGCGGCGGGCGATGGTGGTTTGGATGTCGTGCAGGACGGCGCCCTGTGGGGAGGTGACGACGCCGACCACGCGGGGGAGCATGGGGAGCGGGCGTTTGCGGTCGAACAGGCCCTCGGCGGCGAGCTTGACGCGCAGGGCCTCGATGCGGGCGAGCATGGCGCCGGCGCCGGCGTATTCGAGGCGTTCGATGATGAGCTGGTATTGGCTTTTATCGCCCCAGGCGGAGATGCGGCCGGTGGCGATGACCTCGACGCCGTCCTCGGGCTTGAGGCCGATGGTGCGGGCGGCGGTCTTCCAGATGATGGCGCGCAGGGTGCCGCCTTCGTCCTTAAGGCAGAGGTAGGTGTGGCCGGAGGCGTAGCGCTTGACCTCGGCCAGTTCGCCGCGCACGCGGACGCGGCCGAAGGCGCCCTCGAGGGTGCGCTTTACTGCGCCGGCGATCTCGCTGACGCTGTATTCGGGGACGTTGCTGGCGGGGGGTGGGGGCGGCGTGTCCATGGCGGCAGGCTATGGTAGTGCGGTTCCGGCGGGAGCGTAAACGGGTTCGCGGGCTCGGGCGGCGGATCGATGCCGGGTGGGGCGGATCTGCGCTGGGCTGGCGGCGGGGCACAAGGGAGGGCGCGATGCGGGTTTTGCTGGTGGGGAGCGGCGGCAGGGAACATGCGTTGGCCTGGGCGCTGGCGGCGTCGCCGTTGCTGAGCGCGCTGTTCGTGGCGCCGGGCAATCCGGGGATTGCGGCGCTGGCGAGCACGGTGGCGATTGCGGCGACGGACATCGCCGGGTTGGTGCGGTTTGCGCGGGAGAACGGGATCGACCTGGTGGTGCCGGGGGGCGAGGCGCCGCTGGCGATGGGGTTGGCCGATGCGATGGCGGCGGCGGGGATTGCCTGTTGCGGGCCGAGTGCGGCGGCGGCGCGGTTGGAGGGGAGCAAGAGCTTCGCCAAGGAGGTGGCGGAGGCGGCGGGGATTGCGACGGCGCGGTGGGAGCGGTTCGAGGAGCTGGAGGCGGCGCGGGCGTTCATTGCGCGGCGGGGTGCGCCGATCGTGGTGAAGGCGGATGGGCTGGCGGGCGGCAAGGGCGTGGTGGTGGCGCGGAGCGAGGCGGAGGCGGAGGCAGCGGCGGAGCAGTGGCTGCAGCAGGGGCCGGTGGTGATCGAGGAGTGCCTGGAGGGGCCGGAGGTGAGCCTGTTTGCGCTGTGCGACGGGACGGACGCAATCTTGCTGGGGACGGCGCGGGACCATAAGCGGGTGGGCGACGGGGATGTTGGGCCGAACACCGGGGGCATGGGGGCGATTTCGCCGGCGCCGGACTTCGACCCGGCGGCGGCGATGGCGCTGATCGTGCGGCCGACGCTGGTGGAGATGGCGGCGCGGGGGGTGCCGTTCCGTGGCGTGTTGTTCGCCGGGTTGATGCAGACGGCGGCGGGGGTGAGCCTGATCGAGTATAACGTTCGGTTTGGCGACCCGGAGTGTCAGGCGTTGATGGCGCGGCTGCAGAGCGACTTGTTGCCGGCGCTGGTGGCGGCGTGCCAGGGGGAACTGGGGTCGTTCGAGGTGCGGCTGCGGGGGGACGCGGCGTGTGCGGTGGTGATGGCGGCGCGGGGCTATCCGGAGGCGCCGGAGACGGGCGGAGTGATTGCCGGGTTGGAGCGGGCGGCGGCGGTGCCGGGGGCGCTGGTGTTCCATGCCGCCACGGCGCGTCGCGGGGAGCAGGTGGTGGCGGCGGGCGGCCGGGTGTTGACGCTGGTGGGGCTGGCGCCGGAAGCTGCGGCGGCGCGGGCGGTGGCGTATGCGGCGGTGGACGCGGTGGAATGGGCGGGAGGGTTTTGCCGGCGGGATATCGGGGCGGCGTAGGTCTGGGTTAGGGGGTCTGCCGCTGGGTGCGACAGGCCCCCTGCCCCATGCGGCTCGGTTATGCGGCTTGGAGCGCCTGCCAGACCTTTTCCGGCGTGGCGGGCATGTCAATCGACTTTACACCCGCGCTCGATAGGGCGTCGACAATGGCGTTCATGACGGCGGGTGGGCTGCCGACGGCTCCCGCTTCGCCGGCGCCCTTTACGCCCAGCGGGTTGCTGGTGCAGGGGACCTCGATCAGGTCGACCTCGATGTCGGGCAGGTCGGCGGCGCGGGGGAGCGCGTAGTCCATCAGGCTGCCGGAGAGCAATTGGCCGGATGCCTTGTCGTAGGCGGTGCGCTCGAGGACGGCTTGGCCGAAGCCTTGCGCGACGCCGCCGTGCACCTGGCCGCGCACGATCATCGGGTTCACGGCGCGGCCGACGTCGTCGCACACGATGTAGCGGAGCACGGCGATCATCCCGGTGTCGGGGTCGATCTCGACCTCGGCGATGTGGCAGCCGTTCGGGAAGGTGTGGCTGGAGATTTGGGCGACCTCGGCTGCGTCCAGCATCACGGCGGGTTCGCCGCGGGCGGCCCGGTCGCGTTGGGTTGCGGCCAGGCTGATGATGTCGATCCCGCGGTCGGTGCCGACGATGGAGAAGCGGCCGGCGGCGAAGTCGATATCGGCCACGGCGGCCTCGAGCGCCTCGGACGCCGCTTGCTTGCCCTTTTCGATCACGCTGGCGGCTGTCACCAGGATGGCCTGTCCTTCGGAGTAGAGGCTGCGGGCGCCGCCTGTGCCGCCGCCGGTGGGGATGCTGTCGGTGTCGCCCTGGCGGATGCGCACCTCGTCGCCGTCGATGCCGAGTTGGTCGGCGATGAGCATGACGTAGGCGGTCTCGTGGCCCTGGCCGCTGGACTGGGTGCCGACAAAGACGTCCACGTGGCCGTCGTCGGCGAAGCGGATTTCGGCCCGTTCGGTGGGGGCGCCGCCAGTGGCCTCCAGGTAATAGGACATGCCGATGCCGCGCTTCTTGCCACGGGCGGCGCTGGCGGCGCGGCGTGTTTCGAAGCCGGCCCAGTCCATCTTGGTCAGCGCCGCATCGAGCACGCGCTCGAAGTCGCCGCTGTCGTAGAGCTGGTTCATCGCGCTGGTGTAGGGCATGGCGCTGGGCTTCACCATGTTGAGCTTGCGGATGGCGACCCGGTCCATGCCCAGTTCGGCGGCGGCTGCGTCGATCACACGCTCGACCACGTAGTTGCTTTCCGGGCGGCCTGCGCCGCGGTAGGCGTCGACCGGCACCGTGTTGGTGAAGACGCCGAGCACGTTGGCGTAGATCGCCTGGAAGCCGTAGACGCTGGCCAGCACCTTGGTGCCGGCCATGGTCGGGATGAACGGGGCGAAGGTGGACAGGTAGGCGCCCATGTTGGCGACGTTGCGGGTGCGCAGCGCGAGGAAGCGGCCGTCCTTGTCCAAAGCGAGCGAGGTCTGCGTGATGTTGTCGCGGCCTTGCGAGTCGCTCAGGAAGGCTTCGGAGCGCTCGCTCGCCCATTTTACCGGGCGGCCCAGCTTGCGGGTGGCGTAGCAGGTGAGCGCGTGCTCGGCGTATAGGAACAGCTTCATGCCGAAGCCGCCGCCGACGTCTGGCGTGATGATGCGGAACTGCTCCTCCGGGACGTGGAACACCTCCTTGGCCAGGAGCGACTTCAGCACCCAGCCGCCTTGCGTGGTGGAGTAGAGCGTCCAGCGCCCGTCCTCGTAGGTCGCGAGGGCGGCGCGGGCCTCCATGCTGTTCACCACCACGCGGTTGTTCACCACGGTCAGCCGCGTGACGTGGGCGGCGGATGCGAACAGCGCTTCGGTCTTGGCTTGGTCGCCGACCTCCCAGTCGAAGCACACGTTGTTGGCGGCCTCGGGCCACACGGTCGGCTCGCCTGGCTCCATGGCGGCGGCCAGGTCGGTCACGGAGTCCAGCACCACGTAGTCGGGGGCGATCGCCTCGGCGCCGTCGCGGGCGGCCTTTTGGGTTTCGCCCACGACGAAGGCCACCGGGTCCCCCACGTGACGGGCCACGCCGTCTGCCAGCACGGGGTGCGGCGGGTCGAAGCGGGGGGAGCCGTCGCGGTTCTTCAGCGGGATGGCGCAGGGCAGGCCGCCGATGCCGTCTTGGGCAAGGTCGTGGGCGGTGTAGACCGCGACCACGCCGGGCACGGCCAGGGCTGCCGCCGTGTCGATGGCGGCGAATTTGGCGGAGGCGTGCGGCGAGCGCAGGACTGCGCCCCACAGCATGCCGGGAAGCACGATGTCGTCCGTGTAGCGGCCGCCTCCGACGAGCAAGCGCGGATCTTCCACGCGGCGAACGGGCTGAGCAAGGCCAAATTTTGTTGTCATTGTGCGGCTCCCGACGAAGGCGTTACGCCCACTATCTGCTCACAGCCGGGCCGCCGCCAAGTGGTCGATTGACTGCGCGGGGTTATCGGCCGTTGCAGCCGAGGAAATCGAGCTGCCAAGTCATTTCCTCGACACTGAGCGGATACTGGTCGGCGCTGCCGATCAGCACCGCGTGCGGGGCGACCTGGCCGAGCAGGCTTTGCACCGGCGCTGCCGCGAGGCCGCTGAAGCCGGCCTTCCACACCAGGCTGACCAGCGCCTTGGCGCTGCGCAGCGAGGCCGCGCGGTCGACCGCCTCGAGCGGGACGCTGGCGGCGACGGCCAGCAGCGCGCGGGCCCTTCGCGCCTCGCCGCCGCGCAGCGCTGCGAGCAGCACGTCTTCGGTGAGCTTGCCGCAGGCGTCCAGCGTGCGCGCGGCGTCCAGCAGGGTGTCGTCGGTGGGGCGGGGCAGCGCGTGCGCCACCTTGGTGAGGTGGAGCGTCAGCCGGGCGCGGATGGCGGCCAGCGCGTCCGCGCCGAGGTCGTTGCGGCCGGCAAGCTCCTTCAGCAATTGGCCGGTGACGATCTCGGACAGCGCGCGGGCGGCGTGGTCCGGCAGGCGGGGGTGGGCGACTAGCGGGGCATGCCAGCTCGGCTCGTCGGTCGAGCGCGCGACCAGAGCGTCCAACGTGCTCTCGCGGATTGCGGCCAAGCGGTTTGCCAGCAGGGAACGGATGGCGGCGCTGTCGGCGGTGGCAGCAATGGCGTCCGACACCGGTTCGGGGAGGTTGGCGCGGCAGGCGATGGCGCGGACCGTCTCGCCATGCGGCGGGAGGGAGAGCAAGCCCAGCAAATCCTCGGCCGAGAGCAGCGGCGACAGCCGCAGCATCGGTTCGCTCACGGAAACCTCGCCATCGGCGGCCAAATGCAGCGCCACCGAGCGCGGGATGTTGGGGAGCTCCGCGGCCACGGCTGCGATGGCGGCGCGGATCCGCACGGCCTCGTCGTAGATCAGGGTGGACAGCACGATGAGGGTGCGCTCGCGCATTTCCTCGCCCTCGTGCTCGGAGAGGCCCGGCAGGGCGCTGGCGATCTTGCGCGCGAGCAGCAGACGGACCCGCTCATCGCCGTCCTTGGCGAGTTTCATGTTTGCCGCAGGGGGGAGCGAGGGGTTGAGCGCAAGCGCGGCCCGCACCGGCACGTCGGCGTCACGGACCAGGAAGGCCAGCACCTCGGCCGGCGTGGCGGCGTTCGCAGCCAGCTTCACCCTGGTGTGCAGGTCGATGGCGAGCGCTTCGATCGTTTTGACTGCCATGCGAGAGGCCTATGGCAGCAATGGGTCATGAGAGACGCGCCAGTGCCCGCGGCCAGCACGCTTGACCTCGTACATTGCCTGATCGGCCCGGCGCATCACCTCCTCGAGGCTCTCCGACACATGCGGGTTGCGTGACGCGATGCCGATCGAGGTCGATAGCGGGGGCGAACCTGGGGGCATGCTCTGGGCGAAGGCTGCCGGCGCATCCAGCCGCAGGCGCTCGGCCCGCTCGGCGGCGGTCAGCTCGTCCGACCCGTCGAGCCAAAGGGCGAACTCGTCGCCACCCAGGCGCGCCACCAAGTCGCTCGGCCGCACCAGGTTGCGCAGCAGGCCGGCGGTGAGCACCAAGGCCTCGTCCCCGGTTTCGTGGCCGCAGCAGTCGTTCAGGCGTTTGAAGTTGTCGAGGTCGACGTACATCAGGGTGCCGGGGAGCGCTTCGCGGTCGAGGCGGTCGATGCGGCGATGGACCTCCTCCATGAACGACCGGCGGTTGAGCAGGCCGGTCAGCGGGTCGGTGCGGGCTTGCCGGGCCAGCTCGCGCTGGATGGATTCGTGCTCCAAGACGACACGAACGATCGCGCTGACCGATGACGCCAGCGTTGCATCGTCCTCCGTCCAGGGTGCGGCGCCGGGGGCGCGCCAGACGCACAGCCCGGTCCGCTCGCCGAAGCGGGTGTAGCTGGGGCAGGCGAGGATGGGGGTGCCGGCGTCGTCTGTCATCATGATTGGGTCGGGGGTTTCCTCCTGCAGGCACTCGAACAGCTTCGGCAGCAGGGCCGCGCTGTGGGTGCCGACCTCGTGCAGCACGCAGCCGGCATGCGGCACGGTCAGCAGGTTCACCACGGCAGCGCCCGAGCAGCCGAGCGCTGCGATCAGCCCGTCCAGCACCGCCTGCATCATGCGCGGCGCCAGCACCTCCTGCCGCATCTGCCAGAGGATGTGCTCGAGCACGTAGGCCCGCCGCAGCGCTGCCGCCGCGCGCTCCTCCTGGCGGTCGATCTCGGTTACGTCATGGGCGACGCCGCGCATGCCGCGGGTCACGCCCGCCTCTAGCAACGGGGCTGCCGACACGCCGAAGCAGGCGATGCCGCCGTCAGCCTGCTTCAGGCGGATGCGGCGCCGGCGAAACGCTGGGCCGGTGGCAAACGGGTCCATCCCGTCCTGCGAGCAGGCGAGCAGCAGGGCGGCGGGCTGGCCGAGCAGGGCGGCCGCGGGCCAGCCGAGCACCGTTTCGGGCCATAGGAAGACGAGCGTGCCCTCGGCGTCGGTCTCGAACGCGAAATCCGCCCCCAGTGCCACCAAGTCCTGCCAGCGCTGGCGGCTATCCAGCAGGGCTGCGCGCAGCAGATCGGCGCTGCCGCGGACACTCATCGCCCCACCCGGAGACATTCCGCCCGGGCCCATGAGGCATGCTGCCGGCTCGCTCATGCACCTGTTCCGCCTTGATCGTTGTTCGCCTGGTTTTAGGCGGTGTTCGTTAAGACGAGGTTAGTGAGGCGAGGTGTATCGTGCGGTTATGCCGCCGCTGCGGTGCGTTTGACACGTCTTGAGCCCCCTGCGCATGGTCCGGCGGCCCACCGCCAAACAAGGTGCCCACACCAAACAAGGTGCCCACAATGGAGTTGACCAGCCTGCACCAGCGTATCGACGAGTTGTGGGAGCAGCGCGAGACGCTCAATCCCACGGTCGCGGGCTCGGCGCGCGAGGTGGTGGACACCGTGCTCGAGGCGCTGGACGCCGGGCAGGCTCGCGTCGCCACGCCCGACCCGGCGGGGCCGAACGGCTGGCTGGTGCAGGAATGGCTGAAGAAGGCCGTGCTGCTGTCGTTCCGCCTGAGCGATTCGGCCGCCATGGAGGGCGGCGCCTGGGACAAGGTTCCGCTCAAGACGGCCGGCTGGGGCGCCAACCGCTTCCGCGAGGCGGGGTTTCGGGCGGTTCCCGGTGCGGTCGTGCGCCGGTCCGCGTTCATTGCGCCGGGCGTCGTGCTGATGCCGAGCTTCGTCAATGTGGGCGCCTATGTCGGGGCTAACACCATGATCGACACCTGGGCGACGGTTGGCTCGTGTGCCCAGATCGGGGCGCGCTGCCACATTTCGGGCGGTGCGGGGATCGGCGGCGTGCTGGAGCCGCTGCAAGCCAGCCCGGTGGTGATCGAGGATGACTGCTTTATCGGCGCGCGCTCGGAAGTGGCGGAAGGCGTGATCGTGGGCCGGGGCAGCGTGCTTTCGATGGGTGTGTTCCTGGGCGCCTCGACCCGCATCGTGGACCGGGCCACGGGCGAGGTGTTCCTGGGCCGCGTGCCGCCGTATTCGGTGGTGGTTCCGGGCAGCTTGCCGGGTCGGGCGCTGCCGGATGGGTCGGCCGGGCCGTCGCTCTATTGTGCCGTGATCGTCAAGCGGGTGGATGCGCAGACCCGTTCCAAGACGTCGATCAACGAATTGCTGCGCGAGTAGATTATGACCGGTTCGCTTCAAGTGGCCGGGTCAGACCACGCCCCAGCGCTTGGCCGCCTGGCATGATCCCGCCGGAGCAGCGCCGGGCGCAGCCGCCGCCGAATGTGTTGCGCGGCATCCTGCTGGTGGTGCGGGGGCGGCCGGAGGGGATGGGGCAGTTCGGCGCGTCGGCGGAGGCGGTGCTGGGGGCGCTGGCGCCGATTGCGGCGTTGCTGATCGTGGGCGCGCTGCTGTGCATCGTGGGCGGTGGCTGGCGCGAGCTGACCAACGTGGCGGCGATTTCGATCGGGCTGCTGGCGCCGCTGGTGTTCTCCTTCGAGGCGGCGCGCTGGCTTGGGCGCGCCGAGGAGTGGCCCCGGTTCGCCGCCGCCTTCTGCTGGTGCCAATGGGCGGCGCCGCTGGTGCTCATCGTGATGCTGATGCTGATGTCGCTGCTGATCGCGGGCGGCCTCAGGGCGGACGTGGCGGAGCAGGCGGCGATGTTGGCGACGTTCGCGTATGGGCTGTGGCTCAACTGGTTCCTGGCCCGGCATGCGCTGCGGATTTCGCCGTTGCGCGCGGTGGCCGTGGTCGCGGGGGTCAACCTGCTCACTGCGGTGCTCATCATCTTGCCGCAACTGGCTGATTAGGCTGTGAACGGCCCACCGCCGGCGTAGTGCACCGCCATGAGGCACAGGCCGGCGGCAGGCGCAGTCGGCCCTGCAGCGCTGCGGTCGCGGGCGTCTAGGATGGCCGCCATGGCGTCCTCCGACCAGCGGCCGCTGCCGACCTGCGCCAGCGTTCCAACCATGTTGCGCACCTGGTGGTGCAGGAACGAGCGCGCCTCCGCCGACACGCGCACCGTGTCGCCCTCGCGCGTGACCTGCAGGCGGTCGAGCGTGCGCAGGGGGCTCTTGGCCTGGCAGGCGACGGCGCGGAACGAGGTGAAATCGTGCTTGCCGAGGAGGTGGCCGGCCGCGGTGGCCATCGCGTCGTGATCCAGCGGGTGTGGCAGGTGCCACACGCGGCCGAGGGCGAGCGCCGGGCGGGCGCGGCGGTTGAGGATGCGGTATTCGTAGCAACGCCGGGTCGCGGAGAAGCGCGGGTTCCAGTCGGGCGGCGCGATGGCGGCCTGCAGCACCACGACGGGGTGCGGCTTGAGGTGGAAGTTGAGCGCCTCGCGGACGCGCTCGGGCGGCAGGTGGGCGGGCAGCGGCAGCATGGCCACCTGCCCGGTCGCGTGGACGCCGGCGTCGGTGCGCCCGGCCACCACGCTCGCCACCGGGCCGCCCGCGAGCTTGGCCGCTGCCGCTTCCACGACCTGCTGCACGGTCAGCACGCCGGTCTCCTGCTGCTGCCAGCCGGCGAACGAGGCGCCGTCGTACTCTATTAGGAGGGCGACCTGCTGGATCACGCGCGGAGCTGCGTTCCCACTGGGACGGCGGTGCCGCGGAGGAACGCCTCCGCGGCCATGGGAGCACGCCCGGCGCGCTGCACCCGCAGCAGGCGCAAGGCCCCGGCGCCGCACGCGACCACCAGGCCGCCGAGCACCGTGCCCGGCTCGCCCGTACTCTTACCCGGCGCGGGTTCGGCTTCGAGGACCTTCAGCACGTTCGCGCCGAGCCGGCACCATGTTCCGGGCCAAGGGTTGAGTGCGCGGACGCGGCGGTCCAGGGCGTCGGCGGGCTCGCTCCAGTCCAGCTCGCCGTCGGCGCGGGACAGCTTGGGCGCGTAGCTGGCGCCGTCCGCGGGTTGGGGCACGGCGGTGGGCTGCTGCTCGAGCGCGCGCAGGATTAGGGTGGCGCCCAGCGCGGCCAGGCGGTCGTGCAGGTCGGCGGCGGTGGCGCGTGGGCCGAGCGGCACGGCTTCGCGCAGCAGCATCGGCCCGGTGTCCAGCCCTGCGTCCATCTGCATGATGGTCACGCCGCTCTCGCGGTCGCCGGCGAGGATGGCGGCCTGGATGGGGGCCGCGCCGCGCCAACGGGGCAGCAGGCTGGCGTGGATGTTGAGGCAGCCAAGGCGGGGGGCGGCCAGCATGGCGGGGGGCAGGATGAGGCCGTAGGCGGCGACCACCGCGGCGTCCAAGGCGAGGGCCGCGAAGGCCGCCTGGGCCGCCGGGTCGCGCTTCAGCGAGGCGGGGTGGCGCACCGCCAGGCCCAGGAGCTCGGCCGCGGCCTGCACGGCACAGCGGCTGACCGCCTGGCCGCGCCCGGCGGGACGCGGCGGCTGGGTGTAGACGGCGGCCACCTCGTGCCCGGCGGCGTGCAGGGCCTGGAGCGCCGGCACCGCGAAGGCCGGGCTGCCCATGAAGGCCAACCGCATCAGCCGGCCGCCTTCTGCTTCATCTCCTTGGCGAGACGGCGCAGCAGCATGTTGCGCTTGAGCGCGGACAGGTGGTCGACGAACAGGACGCCGTCCAGGTGGTCCAGCTCGTGCTGCAGGCAGGCGGCCAGCAAGCCGTCGGCGGCCAGGTCGTGGCGCGCGCCGGCTGCGTCCTCGTAGCGCACGGTGACCTGCGCCGGGCGGGACACGTCGGCGTATTGGCCGGGGACCGAGAGGCAGCCCTCCTCGCGTGTGGCCCAGGCGTCGCTCACCGCCAGGACCTGCGGGTTGATGAGGGTGATCGGCTGGGGCTGGTTGTCGGGCATCAGGTCGACCACGACGACGCGCAGGTCGACGCCGACCTGGGGGGCTGCGAGGCCGATTCCGGGCGCTTCGTACATGGTGCGGAACATTTGTGGCAGGAGCGCCTGCACGGTTTCGGCGTCGGCGGGGCCGACCCGGCGCGCCTTGGTGCGCAAGGCGGGGTGCGGGGTGATCAGGATCGGCAGGGTGTCGTGCTCGGGCATAGCGGCCAGGATTTAGCGGCCGGGCTGCCCGCTATCAATGACCCCCTCTTGCAACCGGTCCCTGCGTGTTCCACTTCTGTTGTGGTCGGGGTGCCTGTTGGGCCCCGGTGGTTGTCTCGCTCGATGGAGGGGGCCCAGCATGTCTTCGACGCGTCTTTTTACGTCGCCGTTATTCGTGGGGTTCGACCAGCTCGAGCAGATGCTGGAGCGGGCGGCCAAGTCGTCGTCCGATGGCTATCCGCCCTACAACATCGAGCAGATCAGCGGCACCACGTTGCGGATCACGCTGGCGGTTGCCGGTTTCACGATGGATGACCTGCAGATAACGCAGGAAGATAACCAGTTGGTCATACGTGGCAGGCAGAATGACGACACGCAGGGCCGTGTGTTCCTCCATCGGGGGATTGCCGCCCGGCAGTTTCAGCGTGCCTTCATCATGGCCGAAGGGATCGAGGTGAAATCTGCGTGGCTTGACAACGGGTTGCTGCATATCGAGCTCGCCCGCCCGCTGCCAGAGACGCGGGTGAAGACGATCCCGATCACGAAGACGGCCGGCTCGCGCGTGGTCGACGCTGAACAGCGTTTCGTCCAGTCGAAGGCCGAGAAAGCGTAGAGCCTATCTGATCGCGTGATCCACGTTTCCGGCGCTTCCGCCTGCAACGATCGCGCTTAAGCCTACCAACCGTGGACCGCCGCGCTCGCCAGATCGGGAGCCGGTTCGAGGAGCACATCATGATTGACGCGTCACAAGCCAAGCCTGCCGAGATGAACGCCCGTATCGACGTGCACGCCATTACGCCCGACCAGTTGCAGCGGCTGGGCGTGTCGCAGATGGCGTATGTCAAGGCGGTGTTTCTGAACGGGACCACGATGTTCGCCATCCATGGGGCGGACGGGTCGCCGATGGCGCTGGCGGAGGACCAGAACCTCGCATTGGCGGCAATCGTGCAGCACGAGATGGTGCCGGCGCTGGTGCACTGAGCGACGGCGGTCGGGCCGGTTAGACGGTTCGCACGAAGCCGGGGTGCTCGGGTGGGTCGGCCCAGGTTTCCTCGATGCGGCTGATCGCGGCCGTGCGTGGGCCGCGGCGGCAGTGGCGCAGGAGTTCTTCGACGGCGGGGATGTCGCCGTAGACGAGGGCTTCGACGGTGCCGTCCGGGCGGTTACGCACCCAGCCGTCCACGCCCAGGCGGGTTGCCTCGGCCACCAGCCAGTCGCGGTAGCCCACGCCCTGGACGCGGCCGCTGATGACCAGGCGTTTGGCCCTCATCGCACCAGGTCCATGAACGTCGCGGCGTGCGCGATGTCGGCGTCTATGTGGGCTCGGCGCTGGGCGGCGTCGGCGTCCTCGCCCCATTGCTCGGATTGGTAACTCTCGTCCACGCGGGCCAACGCGGCGGCTTTGGCGGCGGGGAGCGCTCCGCGGGCGAGCGCCAGGCCGAGCACCAGGCTGCCTAGGGCTGGCACGGCGATGCCGAGGCCGGCGAGCGCCCAGCCGTCCTCGGCTGCCACGGCCCGGCGCAGGGCTGCCAACGCGGCTGGGTGTTGCGGCACGTGCATCACCCCTGCGGTTACGGTGAGGGCGGCGCCGAGTTCGTGCCGGGCCCAGTCTAGCCAAGGGTGCCAGGCTTGGTCTTGCCGTTCGGCTAGGGCGGGCGGGGTTTCGGCGCGGTAGCAGAGCAGGTCGGTCTCGCCGTAGGCCGCGATGGCTGCCACGACGGGTGCCGGGTCGGGCACGATGCGGAGTTGCGCGGTGCCGGCGAGGCGGGTGAGCGGGACGTCGGCGTAGTCCATTTGGCCCGTGGCGGCGCCGGCGAGTTGCCATTCGCGCGCCACCGCCTCGGCAAGGGGGGCGTGCGGGACCAGCAAGGGCGGGCCGTCGGGCAGGCGCAGGGGCTTGCCGTCGAGCAGCACGCCCCAGCCGTCGGGTGAGGACATGGGGCGCGCCTGGGTCCACACGCGCTTCACGGCAGCCGGCTCACCGCAGCAGGCTCCGCAACAGGTCGGCGGGTTTGAGGGACTTGCTGGCCACGGCGGCGGTGGGCATCGCGCCGGGGCGGCCGTCGCGGGCGGCGGTCAGCTCGGCGCTGCAATCATCGGCCGGGCCGGCCACGCCGCCGATGGTGATGCCGGACCGGCCCAGCGCGCCGGAGGGGGAGGCCATCGCCACGGTCGGGTGCAGCAAGGAGCCGTCCACGCGCAACGGGGCCTCCACGGCGGCGGCGCCGAGGCGGAGCAGGGGGCGTAGTTGCAGGGCCAGCGTCTCGGTGCCGAGGTCGACGGTGCCGGTGCCGCTGAGTAGCAGCCGCGCGGTGTCGAGCTTCAGGGCCGCGAGGGAGACCACGCCCGCCTGGGCGTTCAGCCGCAGCGCCAGGCAGCGTACCGCGCTTTGGCCGGCTGGGTCGAGCCCGAGGCCGGCGGAGCGCAGGACGTTGCCGAGCGCGGCGGCCAAGTCGGCGTTGGCGATGGCGCCGTCGATCAGTGCCACGCCGGCATGGCCGGTTAGGCTGGCGGCGAGGTCGTGCGGGGAGTGGCCGGCGGCGCGGACGGCGACGTCGACCTCCGCGCCGCCGCTCGAGCCGGCGGGGAGGCCGAACGCCTGCAGCAGGGTGCCGACGGAGAAGCTGCCGGAGCGCAGCGCCAGCGACACCGGAGGCGGCTCGGCGCGGGCGTCCGCGGTGGCGGAGACCACGATGGAGCCTTCTGGCGCGGCCAGCGAGAACGGCGCCAGGTTGAGTGCGCCGTCCACCAGGCTCAGGTGCCCGATGGCGTTGCGGTAGTCTGCGCCGCCGGCGTGCAGGGTGCCGATGGTGAACTGCAGGTCGGCGTCCGCGCGGCGCAGGGCCGGCCAGGGCAGCGGTGCCTGGCTGAACAGACGCGGGGGGGCGGTGACGGGCTCGGCTGGGGCCGTGGCGGGCGGGTGGTCGGGCGGGGGTGATTGCGCCGGGGCGGGGGAGAACAAGGCGAGCAGCTTGCGCGCGGCGTCGGCGTCGAGGCGGGTGGCGACCAGGGTGCCGCGGAGCGCGGGGCGGGGTGGGGCGGGGGTCCAGGCCAGGTCGCCCGCGAGGTCGCCGGCGGGGCTGCTGGCCTGCAGGCCGCGCAGGGAGAGCGCGCGGCCGGTCTGCACGACGTTTGCCGCCACCTGCCACGGGCCGGCCGGGAGGGTGCCGGAGGCTTCCAGCTTGATTGGCTGGCTGAGCCAACCGGGGCCCGCGGCGCTGGGGAGGGGCATTTGGGCCAGCGTGGCCTTGACCTGGAGCGCGCGCAGCGGGGGTAAGGGGGCGGCGTTCGGCACGATTGCCGCCAGGGTGGCCAGATCGGGCACGTTGGCGCTTAGCAGGCCGGTGAGGGTTGCTGGCGCCGGGTCGTAGGCGCCGTTGAGGGTGAAGGCGGCGCCGGCTCCGGTCAGCGTGGCGGCTAGCGGCATGGCGGCGGGGGCGTGGCGGTCGAGCTGGCCGCTGCCGGTGAAGGTGGCGCCGTCCAGCGCGGCGGTGAAGCCGAGGCGGGCGGGCTCGGAGGTGAGGTCCAGGCTGAGCTTGGACACGTCCGCCACCAGGGTGCCGCCGGGGACCAGGTCGCGGGCGGTGATGCGGCCCTGTTCAAGGTGCAGCACGTCGAAGCCCACCACCATGCGCTGGCGCCGGGCCTTGGGGGCGGGCGCGCTGGGGGCGGATAGGGGCTGCTGGAACACCCAGTTGGGCCGGCCTGCGGCGTCCCGCTCGAGCAGGATGTCGGGGCCGACCAGCGTTGCCGTGGTGATCTCGACCTGGCCGCGCAGCAGGGGCACTAGGGCCAGATGCGCCTCCACCCGGCGCACGGTGGCCATTTGCGGCTGGCTGCCGCCGGGGAGGTTGGCCAGCGAGACGTTGGTGAGCGCGATGCCGGGGTTGAGGCTCCAGAGCGGGCGCACCTTGCCCGCGATGAGCAGTTGGCGGCCGGTGGCGCGGAAGGCGGCGTGTTCGATGCGGGCCTTGAGCGCGCCGGAATGGAGCAGCGCCATGGCCGCGACGGCGCCGCTTGCCACCAGCACGCCCAGCGCCACTGCGGCAAACAGCCAGCGCTTGCCCGTTTCTGCACCCGTTCGCATTGCCGCTCCCGTCATGGCCGCGCGCCTATGTGGGGAGCGGCTTGGCCAAGTCACGCCCCCGGCTTGGAAGGGACGTGAGAAGCGGGCGTGCCTGACGGCGAGCGAGAAGCGGGCGTGCCTGACGGCGAGCGAGAAGCGGGCGTGCCTGACGGCGAGCGAGAAGCGGGCGTGCCTGACGGCGAGCGAGAAGCGGGCGTGCCTGACGGCGAGCGAGAAGCGGGCGTGCCTGACGGCACGACAAAGCCGAGCGTGTTGAAGGTGTCGCGCATGTGGGGCGGGAGGTCGGCTTGCACCGTGAGCAGGCCGCCCGCCGGGTGTGGCAGGCGCAGTGACCTGGCGTGCAGATGGAGGCGGTCGGCCAGCCCTTCGACGAACGAACCGCCCGAGCCGTTGTCGCGCGGTTCGGCGTATTTCTCGTCGCCGACGATGGGGGTGCCGAGGCTCACGCAATGCACCCGGAGCTGGTGGGTGCGCCCGGTCAGCGGCTGCAGCTCGAGCCAGGCGAGCTTGCGGCTGGCCGCGTCCAGCGTGCGGTAGTTGGTGTAGGCGCGTTGACCGTCGCGGTCCTTGCGGTCGGTGGCCACGGTGCGCTCGCCGAACGCGCTGCTGATGCGCTTGAGCGGCTGGTCGATCTGGCCTTCTTCCGGCTGCGGGCGGCCCACGACCACGGCCCAGTAGGTCTTTTCCACCTCGCGGGTGCGGAAGGCGGCGGCCAGCTTGGCGGCGGTGCCGGCGGTGCGCGCCAGGACGATGACGCCCGACGTGTCCCGGTCGAGGCGGTGGACCAGGCGCGGCCGGTCGCCGCCGTCGCGCAGCGCGTCCAGCATGCCGTCCAGGTGCTTGGTGATGCCTGGGCCGCCCTGGCTGGCGAGGCCGGACGGCTTGTTCAGAACGATGACCTGGTCGTCGCGGTGGAGCACCATGCGCTCGAGCTCGCGGGCGTCGGCTGGGCTGGCGTGGGGCTCGGGCGGCGGTGGCGCGGCCGGCAAGGGGGGCACCCGCACCGCCTGACCCGGCGTCAACCGGGCCGACGCGTCCACCCGGTGGCCGTCGACGCGGATTTGGCCGGTGCGGCACAGCTTCTGCAGCGTGCCCTGGGTGAGGGTGGGGTAGCGCCGGCGCAGGAACCGGTCGAGCCGGGTGTCGGCCTCGTCGGCGGGGACGGTTTGCAGTGAAACGGCCATGGGCTACTCGGCGGCGACCGCTGGCTCGACCCGCACGTCGCGCAGCAGGCCGATGACGCGGCCCAAGGTCGCGCGCATTTCCCCGCGTGGCACGACCATGTCGACGATGCCGTGGCTGTGCAGGTATTCGGCGCGCTGGAAGCCCTCGGGCAGGGTCTCGCGCACGGTCTGCTCGATCACCCGGGCGCCGGCGAACCCGATGAGCGCGCCGGGTTCGGCGATCTGGACGTCCCCCAGCATGGCGAAGGAGGCGCTGACGCCGCCGGTGGTCGGGTCGGTGAGCACGGCGATGAAGGGCAGGCCGGCTTCCTTCACCATGCGGACGGCGATGATGGTGCGGGGCATCTGCATCAGGCTGAGCGTGCCCTCGTGCATGCGCGCGCCGCCCGAGGCGGTGAAGATGACCAGGGCCGCCTCCTGCAGCACGGCCAGGCGGGCGGCCGCGACGATGCCTTCGCCCACGGCCGGGCCCATGGAGCCGCCCATGAACTCGAACGACATCGCGGCCACCACCGCCCTCTGGCCGCCGACCAGACCGTGCGCGACCACGATGGCGTCCTCCAGCCCGGTCTTTTCCCGCGCCTCGCGCAGGCGGTCGGCGTAGCGCTTGGCGTCGCGGAAGCGCAGCGGGTCGGCTGGCGTGCGGGGCAGCTCGATGCGGGAGAACTGGGCGTCGTCAAAGGTGTAGGCGAGGCGTTCGAGCGCCGTGGGGCGCATGTGGTGGCTGCAGTGCGGGCAGACCTTGAGGTGGCCGTCGAGCTCCTTGTGGAACACCATCTGCTGGCAGGCGGGGCATTGCCGCCACAGGTTTTCCGGCACCTCGCGCACGTCCTGGCCCAGCCAGGAGCGGATCTTGGGCCGGACGATCTCGGTCAGCCAGCTCATGCGGCTTCCCGCACGCTGCGGACGCCTTGTGCCAGCGCGCCCACCTGGTCAAGCACGCGGCGCACGCTGTCGGGGGTGGCGCGGCCCTCGGCGTCCAGGCTGGCGGCCAGCGTGTCGATCAGCGCGGAGGCGACCACCACCGCGTCGGCCACCTGCACCGCGGCTTGCGCCTGGGCGGGGGTGCGGATGCCGAAGCCGATGGCGACCGGGAGCGCGGTTGCGGCGCGGATGCGCGGGATGGCCGCGGCGAGGTGTTCGGGGCTGGCCGTGCGGGTGCCGGTGATGCCGGCGATGCTGACGTAGTAGACGAAGCCCGAGCTGCCTTGGAGCACCAGCGGCAAGCGCGCCGCGTCGGTGGTGGGCGCGACGAGGCGGATGATGTCGAGCCCGTTGTCGGCCGCGGGTGCGGCGAGCCAGTCGGCCTCTTCGCTGGGCAGGTCCACCACGATGAGGCCGTCCACCCCCGCCTGCGCGGCGGCGGCGCAGAAGCGGGCCGGGCCGAAGGAGAGGATGGGGTTGAGATAGCCCATCAGGATCACTGGCGTGGCGTCGTCGCCCTGGCGGAACTCGGCCACCATGGCCAGCGTGCCGGCCATGGTGGCGCCGGCCTTGAGGCCGCGTAGGCCGGCGGCTTGGATGGTGGGGCCGTCGGCCATCGGGTCGGTGAAGGGCATGCCGATCTCGATCAGGTCGGCGCCGGCGGCGGGCATGCCGCGCAGGATGGCCATGGCGGTGGCGCGGTCGGGGTCGAAGGCTTCGAGGAAGGGGATGAGGGCGCCGCGGCGTTCGGCGCGGATGGCGGCGAAGCGGGTGGCGATGCGGCTCATGGTCGCGAGTCCGCGGGGGTGGTTGTGGCGGAGGTTGGTGGGGGTGTGAGCGGGTGGGGTGCTCGATTTGGACGGTGCGCCGCCGGCCCCTCACCCAACCCTCTCCTGGAGGGAGAGGGCTTCGTCTTGTGGGATGGTGGGATGGTCATAGGCGCACGCCTAGGTGTTCGGCTACGGAGGCGATGTCCTTGTCGCCGCGGCCGCATAGGTTCATCAGCACGATGTCGTCGGCGGGCATGGTTGGGGCGATCTTGGCGACGTGGGCCAAGGCGTGGGCTGGTTCCAGCGCGGGGATGATGCCTTCGGTGCGGGTGCAGAGTTGGAAGGCGTCCAGCGCCTCGGTGTCGGTGGCGGCGACATATTCGACGCGGCCGATCTCGTGCAGCCAGGAGTGTTCGGGGCCGATGCCGGGGTAGTCCAGGCCGGCGCTGATGCTGTGCGCCTCCTGGATTTGGCCGTCTTCGTCTTGCAGCAGGTAGGTGCGGTTGCCGTGCAGCACGCCGGGTCGGCCGCGGGACAGGCTGGCGGCGTGTTCCTGGGTGTCGAGGCCGCGGCCGGCGGCTTCCACGCCGACCAGGCGGACGGCGTCGTCGTCCAGGAAGGGGTGGAACAGGCCCATCGCGTTGGACCCGCCGCCGATGGCGGCCACCACGGTGCCGGGGAGGCGGCCTTCGGCGGCCAGCATCTGCGCGCGCGCCTCGGTGCCGATCACGGATTGGAAGTCCCGCACCATGGCGGGATAGGGGTGCGGGCCGGCGACGGTGCCGATGAGGTAGTAGGTGTCTTCCACGTTGGCGACCCAGTCGCGCATGGCGTCGTTCATCGCGTCCTTGAGGGTGCCGGCGCCGGACTGGACGGGCACGATTTCCGCCCCGAGCAGCTTCATGCGGAACACGTTGGACTTCTGCCGCTCGACGTCGGTGGCGCCCATGTAGATGGTGCAGGGGAGGCCGAACAGCGCGCACACCGTTGCCGTCGCCACGCCGTGCTGGCCGGCGCCGGTTTCGGCGATGATGCGGGTCTTGCCCATGCGGGTGGCCAGCAGGATTTGGCCCATGCAGTTGTTGATCTTGTGCGACCCGGTGTGGTTCAGCTCGTCGCGCTTGAAGTAGATGCGCGCGCCGCCGAGTTCGCGGGTGAGGCGTTCGGCGAACCAGAGCGGGCTGGGTCGGCCGACGTAGTCGCGCAGGTAGCGGTCGAGCTCGAGCTGGAACGCCGGGTCGCGCTTGGCGGCCTCGTAGGCGGCCTCGACGCCGAGCACGAGGGGCATCAGCGTTTCGGCGACGAAGCGGCCGCCGAACTCGCCGAAGCGTCCGCGCTCGTCGGGGCCGGACCGCAAGGTGTTGGGGCGATCGTTCATGTGAAACTCCAGTGTCACTGGAATAGCGCAGGCGGCGGCGCAGGCCAACCACGCGCCGGGCGGTGCGTCCCAGGCATGCGGCACAAGCTTGCCCCCGCCAGGGGGAGCCTGAGCTTGGTGCTAGACCAAGACCGGCTCAGATAGAGTCGCCGGTCATGGTCTAGCTGTTTGGTTTGGCGAGCATGTTTACCGATCAAGTGACTTCACTTGATGCGATCATGCTCCATAGAGCATGTTTCGTTCGCTTCCGCTCACTTCACACGCTCTAACCCTCTGTTTTGCGAGCATCTTCACCCGATCAGACGATTCCGTCTGATCGGGATCTGCTCTAGCTGGTCGCGCTGCGCACCAGGCGGTGCTGCTTGCGGCCGGCGGACAGCTTGATGGCGCCGGCGCGGGCGTCCGCCGCGGTGACGAGGGCGGCCTCGTTGGTGACCGGCATGTCGTTCACCCGGGCGCCGCCGCCGCGGATCAGGCGCTTGGCCTCGCCCAGGCTGGCGACCAGGCCGCTTTCGGCCAGC
Source organism: Acetobacteraceae bacterium (assembly GCA_965199105.1). Taxonomy (GTDB): domain Bacteria; phylum Pseudomonadota; class Alphaproteobacteria; order Acetobacterales; family Acetobacteraceae; genus LMUY01. The sequence continues at coordinate 589,981 of CBDAQO010000002.1, forward strand.
AGGCGGAACAGCGGGATGCCGCGCTCGAGCTCGGCGGCGGCGACGGCGTGGGTGGGGGGCACGGCTTCGGCGGCTTGCTCGGCGGCCGCCGGGCCGTGCAGCAGGGTGGTGCATTCGTTCGCCAGCACCCGCTTGGCCTCGTTCAGCTCCGCGCCCTGCAGGGCGGCGAGGCGGTCGACCTCTGTGATGGGCAGGTCGGTGAACAGGCGGAGGAAGCGGCCGACGTCGGCGTCCTCGCTGTCGCGCCAGAACTGCCAGTAGTCGTAGGGGCTGAGCCGGGCTGCGGACAGCCAGACGGCACCGGCGGCGGTCTTGCCCATCTTGGCGCCGGACGCGGTGGTGATGAGCTTTGTGGTCAGGCCGAACACCAGGGCGGCGTCGGTGCGGCGCACCAGTTCCACGCCGGCCACGATGTTGCCCCACTGGTCCGAGCCGCCGATTTGCAGCCGCACGCCGTGGCGCCGGCGCAGCTCGCGGAAGTCGTAGGCCTGCAGGATGGAGTAGTTGAACTCGAGGAAGGTCAGCCCCTGTTCGCGCTCGAGCCGGGCCCGCACGCTCTCGGCGCCCAGCATGCGGCTGATGGAGAAGTGCGGCCCCACCTCGCGCAGCATCTCGATGTAGCCCAGGCCGTCGAGCCATTCGGCGTTGTTCAGCATCAGCGCGTCGCCGGTGCGCTCGCCGAAATGGACGAAGGGGGCGATGCAGGCGCGCATGCCGGCCATGTTGGCCGCGATCTGGGCATCGGTGAGCATCTGGCGGGCTTCGTCGCGGAACGACGGGTCCCCGATGCGCGAGGTGCCGCCGCCCATCAGCGCCACCGGGGTGTGGCCGTGTTTTTGGAGCAGCCGCAGCATCATGATTTGCACCAGGCTGCCGACATGCAGGCTGTCGGCGGTGCAGTCGAAGCCGATGTAGCCCGGCACCGGGCCCGCCTCGCCGAGGCCGGCCAGGTCGGTGCATTGGTGGAGGAAGCCGCGCTCGGTGGCCTCCTGCAGGAAGTCGCTCGGGTCCATGATGGGCAAGCGCGCTACCACGCCCGCGCCAAGCTGGCTATCCGCAACACCTGTGATAGAACCGCGCCACCTCTTTTGCCCCCGACAGGACTTCGTGATGCAATCACCGGACGACACGGGCACCGCCTCATCCCGCCTATTTGGCGGGGCCGCCACCAAGCCGGCCGCTCCCATCAGCACCCGCAAGACCCTGCTGCTGGCCAACGACAAGTCCAGCGGCAAGACCACGACCGCAAACGCCGTGCTGGTGAGCCTGCTCGACCGCTATCCGCTGCTGATGCGCTCGGTGCAGGTGCGTGAATACGACCGGCAGCCGCGGCTGGCGGCGATCTTCCGCAAGGAGGACGGCATCCACAGCGTGACGCATTACGACGCGCGCAACGCGCAGGCCTTCGACACCAGCCGCACCATCGCCTACGACCCGAACGCCACCGCCTGGGACGACCTGCTCTACGCGCTGGGCGCCGGCGGGCTGGTGGTGGACCTCGGCGCCAACATCTTCGCCGAAATCTGCCGCATCCTGGACGACGAGCCGCGCCCGATCTTTCCCGAAGGTGGCGACACGGTGGGGGTGGTGGTGCCGGTGACGACGGCCGGCGACTCCATCGAGTCGGCGAAGTTCGCGGTGGAGACCGCGGTCGCCTGGGGGCCGCGCGTGCAGGTGTTCATCGTGGAGCAGGAGTATCTCGGCCGCTTCCAGGGCCTGGCCGGGGATTGGGGCGCGTTCAAGCACCGGCTGCTGCAGGCGGAGTCGGCCCGGCTGCGCGTGATCCGCATCGAGAAGCTGGCGGTGGCCGATATCGGGCGGGTGGTGTTCCAGCGCATCGACCGCATGGTGGCGGAGGCGCAGGCGATGCTGCAATCGTCCACCCTGCAGGGGGCGGACTACATCCGCGCGGTGCGGCAGGCGCGGGCCGAGGTCGCCTGGGGCGCCAAGACGATGGACGCGGTGCGCCCGATCGCGGACTGGTTCGCCACCTGAGGCGACCGCGCCGGGCCCACCCGGTCATCCTGCCCGAGCCGCCGGTGGGCGCCGCGCGCACGCTGCCGCGGCTGGTGTCGCGCGGGCCGAGCGAGGGGCCGTTGCGGGTTGGCCTACCCAGCACGTGGTTCTCCGATTTCTACCACCGCATGCTGGTGCTGTCGTGGGGCCGCTTCCTGCTCGCCGGCACCGGGCTGTACCTGCTGCTCAACGTGGTGTTCGCCGGGTTGTATTTCGTGGTGCCGGGCAGCATCGAGCATGCCCGGCCGGGGCGGTTGGACGACGCGTTCTTCTTCAGCATCCAGACCATGGCGACGATCGGCTACGGCGTGCTGACCCCCGTCGGCACCTATGCCAACCTGGTGATGACGCTCGAGACCATGGTGTCGCTGGTGTTCGTGGCGTTCGTCACCGGGATGACGTTCGCGCGCTTCTCGCGGCCGACCGCGCGGGTGAATTTCAGCCGGTTTGCCGCGATATCGCCGTTCGACGGGGTGAACACGCTGTCGGTGCGGCTGGCCAATGCGCGCAGTAACCAGATTTTGGAGGCCGATGTCCGGCTGACGTTGCTGCGCCGGGAGCGGACGGCGGAGGGGCAGTGGATCCGGCGGTTCTACGACCTGGCGCTGGCGCGGTCCCACACGCCGGTGTTTTCGTTGAGCTTTATCGCGATGCACCCGATCGATGCGGCGAGCCCGCTGTATGGCGCTACGCCGGAGAGCTTTGCCGCGGAGGGGGCAGAGCTGCTGCTGACGGTGACCGGGTTGGACGAGACGATGAGCCAGACGATCCATGCGCGCACCAGCTACCAGGCGGGCGAGGTGCTGTTTGGCTACCGGTTCCGCGACATGTTCGGGTTTACCGAGACGGGGCGCATCGTGATCGATTACCGGGCGTTCGACGAGATGGAAGCGATCCATCCCGCCGTGGGCGTGCCGCTTACGCTAGACCAAGACCGGCTCAGATAGAGTCGCCGGTCATGGTCTAGCTGTTTGGTTTGGGCCGGATCGTTAGTCTGCGGCCAGGGCCATGGCCTTGCGCGCTTGGGAGAGGCCAACATAGTCCTCGAGGGCCTCGGCCACCTTGTCGGCGTGGCTGGCGAAGACGTGGTCGGCGCCCGGGTAGACGCGGTAGTCGACGGTGACGCCCTTCTGGGTGTTGAGCTTGTCGACTAGCTTGCGGACGGAGGGCTCGGGGACGAGTTCGTCGGCGTCCCCGTGCAGCATCAGGCCGCCGCAGGGGCAAGGCGCGAGGAAGCCGAAGTCGTAGTGGCTGGCGGGCGGGGCGACGCTGATCCAGCCGGAGATCTCGGGGCGGCGCATCAGCAACTGCATGCCGACGAAGGCGCCGAACGAGTAGCCGGCGATCCACAGGCCCTTGGAGGCCGGGTTGACCATCTGCATCCAGTCGAGGGCGGACGCGGCGTCGCTGATCTCGCCGATGCCGCCGTCGTAGCGGCCCTGGCTGCGGCCGACGCCGCGGAAGTTGAACCGCATGACGGAGAAGCCGAGCTTCTGGAAGGATTGATACATGGTGAAGGTGATGCGGTTGTTCATCGTTCCCCCATGCAGCGGATGCGGCTGCAGCACGAGCGCCAGCGGTGCGCCGGTCTCCTTGCTGTGGTGGTAACGGCCCTCGAGCCGGCCGTCGGGGCCGGCGAACATCACCTCTGGCATGGTGTTCTGATAGTTCCTGATCCCACAGCCGGGCACAGCCAGGGACAAAATGCTTCGCGCTGCGTGATCGCCCCTCGGCAGTGCCCTGCCAGACGGGCCACACTCCATCGTTCGCGGCGGAATGCCCGCTCCCGCGTCCCTCTCCAACCACCCGCCCGAGCCTTGCACCCGACCCGGCTGACCCGCTCTGCAACAGCAGACCCCACACGGGTCTTCAACGAGGCTGCCACGCGGATATATAGGAGCCGTAACCGCGCTTTCATAACGGAATTGACGCATGCCCCTCATGTTTTTGCGCGAACAGGTGGCCGCCTACCACCAACGTGACCCGGCAGCGCGATCCAAGCTCGAAGTGCTGCTGTGCTATCCGGGGCTGCACGCCATGCTGTGCCACCGGGTGGCGCATGGGCTGTGGCGCCGGCGGTGGTACCTGCTCGGGCGCTTCACGTCCCATGTCGGGCGCTTCCTGACCGGCATCGAGATCCATCCTGGCGCGGTGATCGGGCGGCGCGTGATCATCGACCATGGCATGGGGGTGGTGATCGGCGAGACGGCGGTGCTGGGCGATGACGCCTACCTGTATCACGGGGTGACGCTCGGGACGAGCAGCACGGCGAAGGGCAAGCGGCATCCGACGGTTGGCAGGAACGTCATCATCGGGGCGGGGGCGAAGGTGCTGGGCAACATCACGCTGGGCGACGGGGCGCGGGTGGGGGCGAACGCGGTGGTGGTGGCGGACGTGCAGCCTGGGCACACAGTGGTGGGGATTCCGGCGCGGCCGGTGGAGCGGGACCGCGCCAGGCCGGCGCCGCCGCCGAGCTTCCTCGCCTATGGCACGCCCTGCGACGGGTCGCCGGACCCGCTGATGTGCCAGATCGAGGTGTTGCGCGCCGAATTGCTGGCGTTGGAAGCGCGGGTGACCGACATGGCGCAGCGCCGCGCCGCCACTGCGCCCGAGCAGGCGGGGGAGTAGCGCCACGGCCTACCTCGACGCCAACGCGACCGAGCCGCTGCGCCCGCAAGCCCGGGACGCGATGCTGGCCGCGCTCGAGACCTGCGGCAACCCGGCTTCGGTGCATGCGGCTGGCCGGGCTGCGCGCCGGCTGCTGGAGGACGCGCGGGAGGCGATTGCCGGGCGGTTTAGCGCGGCGACCGTGGTGTTCACGTCTGGCGGGACGGAGGCCGACGCTGCCGCCATCCATGCGCTGGGGCACGGGCGGCGCCTGCTGATCGGGGCGACGGAGCACGACGCGGTGCGGGCGGCCGGGCCGGGCGCTCGGACGATTGCGGTGGACCGGGACGGTGTGATCGACCTTGCGGCGCTGGAGCGTGGCCTGGCGGAGGGTGGTGCGGCGTTGGTTTGCCTGATGCTTGCCAACAACGAGACCGGCACGATCCAGCCGGTTGCGGCGGCGGCGGCGCTCTGTCGGCAGTATGGCGCCCGGCTGCATGTGGACGCGGTGCAGGCCGCCGGGCGCATGCCGGTGAGCCTGGCCGGGCTTGGGGCCGACAGCATGGCGATTTCGTCGCACAAGCTTGGCGGGCCGGCTGGTGCCGGGGCGTGGCTGCTGGCCAGCGACCTGGCGGGGCCGGTGTTGCTCGCGGGCGGGGGGCAGGAGCGCGGCCGCCGGGGTGGGACGCCGCCGGTGGCCGCGATCGCCGGGTTCGCCGCGGCTGCGACCGCTCCAGGGTCCGACTTGCTGGCGCTGCGCCGGGGGGTGGAGGCTGTGGTGGTGGCGGGGGGTGGGCACGTGCTGGGTGGGGCGGACCGCTTGGGCAACACGGTGTGTGCGGCGTTGCCCGGCGTTGCCGCGCTCACGCAGCTCATCGCGCTGGACCTGGCGGGCGTTGCGGTGTCGGCCGGGGCGGCGTGCTCCTCAGGCAAGGTGTCGCGCAGCCATGTGTTGGACGCGATGGGGCTGGGGGCGCTGGCGGGTCAGGCTATCCGCATCTCGCTGCCGTGGAACGCCACGCCGGGTCACGTGGCCCACTTCGCCAGCGCCTACGCGGCCATGAGCCGGCAGGCGACCGCCCGGGCTGCCGCATGACGCCGCTTGACGATCTGTATGGGTCCCCTGCGGAGGTGCGCGCGGGCGAAGGGCGGTTCACCTACCTCGACAACCAGGCCACCACGCCGTGCGACCCGCGCGTGCTGGCGGTTATGCTGCCGTTCTTTACCGAGCGGTTTGGCAACGCACACAGCGCCGAGCATGCGATGGGCCATGACGCGGACGCTGCAGTAGAGGCCGCGCGGGGGCAGGTTGCCGGGCTGATCGGGGCTGATGCGCGCGAGATCGTGTTCACCTCTGGCGCGACCGAGGCCAACAACATCGCCATCAAGGGGGCCGCGCGGTTTGCCGCTAGGATTGGCGGCGCGACCCGGCGTCGGGTGATTTCGGTGGTTACCGAGCACAAATGCGTGCTGGAGAGCGTGGCCGAGTTGCGGGCGGAGGGCTTCGAGCCGGTGCTGCTGCCGGTTGGGGGCGATGGGCTGCTCGACCAGGCGGCGCTGCGGGCGGCGCTGGCGGTGCCCACCCTGCTGGTCAGCGTCATGGCCGCCAACAACGAGACCGGGGTGCTGCAGGACCTGGCCGTCCTCGCCGGGCTTAGCCACGAGGCCGGTGCGCTGTTCCACACCGATGCGGCGCAGGCGCTGGGCAAAGTGCCGTTCGACGTGGCCGGGATCGATCTTGCCTCGTTCAGCGCGCACAAGGTGTATGGGCCCAAGGGGGTTGGCGCGCTCTACGTCCGTCGCCGGCCGCGTGCCCGGCTGTTGCCGCTGTTTTCGGGTGGCGGGCAGGAGCGTGGGCTGCGGTCGGGCACGTTGCCCACGCCGCTGGTGGCGGGGTTCGGCGAGGCCTGCCGGATTGCGGCTGCGGACATGGCGGACGAAGCGGTTCGGGTGGCCGGCCTGCGCGACCGGCTGTTGGCGGGGCTGGCGGAGCGCCTGCCTGGCTTGCGCGTGAACGGCAGCATGGCGCGTCGCCTGCCTGGCAACCTCAACCTCACCCTGCCGCACGCCGACGCCCTGGCGGTGATGCGCGCCAGCCCGGCGCTGTGCGTTTCCACCGGGTCGGCCTGCTCCTCGGCCGCGGTCGCGCCGTCCTACGTGCTTGCGGCGATGGGCCTGAGTGCGGCCGATGCAGCACGCACCTTGCGCGTGGGGCTCGGACGCTTTACCTCCCCCGCCGATGTGGACGTCGCCATCCGGGCGCTGTCCGTCACCCCGCCTGAGATCGAGGTCCCGTCCCACCATGCCTAAGATGACGTTCATCGAGCGCAACGGCACGCCGCGTGAAGTCAGCGCCCCGCTTGGCCTCTCGGTGCTCGAGGTGGCGCACAAGCACGGCGTGGACATCGAGGGCGCCTGCGAGGGCTCGCTCGCCTGCTCCACCTGCCACGTGATCGTCGACCCGGCGTGGTTTCCCAAGCTCGTGGCGCCCACCGAGGACGAGGAGGACATGCTGGACCTTGCGTTCGGGCTGGAAAAGACCTCGCGGCTGGGCTGCCAACTGGTGATCACCGAGGCGCTGGACGGCCTGGTGGTGCGCCTGCCGGCGGCGACCCGGAACGCGCAGGGGTAGCGAGCGGCGATGCGCATCCTCGCCGCAATGTCTGGCGGGGTGGACAGCAGCGTCACCGCCGCCCTGCTGGTGGAGGCGGGTCACGAGGTGATCGGCGCCACGCTGCAGCTCTACGACCATGGTGCCGCCATGGGCCGCAAGGGGGCTTGCTGTGCCGGCAAGGACATCGAGGATGCACGCCGGGTCGCGGAGCGGTTGGGCATTCCGCACTATGTGATCGACGCGGAGGCGCGATTCCGCAGCGCCGTGATCGACGACTTTGCCGAGAGCTATGCCGCGGGGCGCACCCCGGTGCCTTGCGTGCGCTGCAACCAGACGGTGAAGTTCACCGACCTGATGCAGTTGGGCGAGGATTTGGGCTGCGATGCCATGGCGACGGGGCACTACGTGCGCCGGGTGGACGGGGAAGGCGGGCCGGAGCTGCACCGTGCGGCGGACCTGGCGCGGGACCAGAGCTGGTTCTTATTCGCCACCACGCGCCGGCAACTGGGCCGCACGCTGTTCCCGTTGGGCGGGTTCCCAACCAAGGCCGCCGTCCGGGCCGAAGCAGCGCGGCATGGCCTGGCGGTGGCCGACAAGCCGGACAGCCAGGACATCTGCTTTGTCCCCGCCGGCCGCTACGACGCCCTAGTGGCCAAGCTGCGCCCGGAGGCCGCGATGGCCGGCGACATCGTGGGCACGGACGGGAACCTGCTCGGGCAGCATGACGGCGTGGTGCGCTACACCGTGGGCCAGGGCAAGCGCCTGGGCGATGCCGCGGTGGTCGCGGGTGAGCGGCAGGTGGTGGTGGCGCTGGACGCACCACGCCGCCGGGTCGTTGTCGGGCCGCGCGGGAGCGGCACACGCTCGTTGCGGCTGGCCGAGCTGAACTGGCTGGTCGAGCCGCCAGAGGTGGCGCGCTGCGCGGTGAAGCTGCGGGCGCGGGACGAACTGCGCCCGGCGAGCGTGATGGCGGATGGGTCCGTGCTGCTGGATGAGCCAGCGCTGCCGGCGCCTGGGCAGCCGTGCGTGTTCTACCGCGGCGAGCGGGTGCTGGGGGGCGGCTTCATCGCCTGATCCTGCAAACCGGACCAGCCCGCCTCGTTCACTCTATCACCGCGGGCACGATATGGCCGTGGTGCGACATCGAACCGCTCACGCCGCCCTTGATCGCATCCCTTCGGAGACATCACCGTCATGAGTCAGGATCTTGCAGGCAAAGTCGGCGCCGTCACGGGCGCTGCATCGGGGATCGGCCTGGCTTGCGCCCGTGCCATGGCAGCCGCCGGGATGCGCGTCGTGCTGATCGACCGCGATCAGGCGAAGCTGGAGTCTGTGTGCGCTGACATTGGATCGGCCGCCGTCCCGCTGGTGGTGAACCTTCTCGACCCGGCGAGCGTCGGCGCCATGATGCCGGCCATTATTGAGCGGGCCGGACAGCTTGACGTGTTCCATGCCAATGCCGGCTCCTACGTGGGTGGTGACGTGCACGGCGGCGACCCCGACGCCTGGGACCGCATGCTCAACCTCAACGTCAACGCGACCTTCCGCAGCATCCATGCCGTGCTGCCCCACATGGTCGAGCGCGGCCGCGGCGACATTCTCGTCACCAGCTCGGTCGCGGGCGTCATACCGGTGGTGGTGGAGCCGATCTACACCGCCTCCAAGCACGCGGTGCAAGCCTTCGTGCACACGCTCCGCCGCCAGGTGATGGGCCACGGCATCCGGGTGGGGGCGGTGTTGCCCGGCCCGGTGGTGACCGCGCTGCTCGACGACTGGCCGCGCGAGAAGATGGAAGACGCGCTGGCCCGCGGCAGCCTGATGCAGCCGGAAGAAGTCGCGGACGCGGTGATGTTCATGCTGACGCGGCCGCCCACCGTCACCATCCGCGACCTTGTGATACTGCCCCTAAGCCTGGATTTGTAGGCGGGACGGCTGCTAGAGCATTCTCCGTTCGCTTTGGCTCACTCCAAATCCTCTAGCTCGTTGTTTTGGCGAGCATCTTCACCCGATCAGGTGATTCCACCTGATCGCGATTTGCTCTAGCCCGCCCGCTCCATCAGCATGTGCTTGATCTCGGCGATCGCCTTGGCCGGATTGAGCCCCTTCGGGCAGGTCCGCGTACAGTTCATGATGGTGCGGCACGCATACAGCTTGAACGGGTCTTCCAAGGCGTCTAGCCGCTGGCCGGTGTATTCGTCGCGGCTGTCGGCGATCCAGCGGTAGGCGGCGAGCAGGGTGGCCGGGCCGAGGTAGCGGTCGCCGTTCCACCAGTAGGAGGGGCAGGAGGTGGTGCAGCAGAAGCACAGGATGCACTCCCACATTCCGTCCAGCTTGTGGCGCTCGGGCACGCTCTGACGGCGCTCGCCGTCTGGCGGGGCTGGCGTGTCGGACTTCAGCCATGGCTCGACCGAGCGGAGCTGCGCGTAGGCCATCGATAGGTCCGGCACCAGGTCCTTCACCACGGCCATGTGCGGCAGCGGGTAGATTTTGACCGCGGCCGTCATTTCCTCGATCGGCTTGAGGCAGGCCAGCGTGTTGGTCCCGTCGATGTTCATCGCGCAGGAGCCGCAGATGCCTTCGCGGCAGGAGCGGCGGAAGGTGAGCGTAGGGTCGATGTCGTTCTTGATGTGGATCAGCGCGTCGAGCACCATCGGGCCGATCCTCTCGAGGTCGACCTCGTAGGTGTCGAGCCGGGGGTTGTCGCCCGTTTCGGGATCCCAGCGGTAGATCTTGAACTCGCGCAGCTTGGTGGCTCCGGCTGGGGCCTTCCAGACGCGACCCGGCGCCACGCGGCTGTTCTTTGGCAGGGTAAGCTCGACCATGTATTTTCTCTTAAAAAGCCGGCTGTTCGCTAAGCGAGGGCCGGCATAAGGTCATTGTTGTCCTCAATCCGCAGCATTCGGATGTCCTTGACTGCGGCAGTGAACCAGACATGGGCACGGGATAGAGCCTGGACCGCAAGAACGCACCGGACGGCATCGACAGTCTCATCGCCAAAGTAGACGCTGCCTTGTTGGCGGCTAAATCCGTGCTGCGCCAGGGTGCGCCCGATGTCTGCATAAGCGTTCTGCCATGATGGATTATGGTAGCTACTCTGCAGAACCGCGGTATCCATATCGAACGTGATTGCAAACACCGACGCTCTTACGCTCCGCTGCGAGTTGTGACCGCGCCCTGGCGATGCTCGATGGGCATTCGTGCTTTCAACCCGAGTCAGCATGCCCGCCCTCAGTACACCCGCTTCTTGGGCGGGAACACGCTCACCTCGTTGGTCAGCGTCTGCATGCGCACCGGGCGGTAAGACATCGTCACGTCGCCTCGCTCGTCCAGGTGGCTGATGGTGTGCTTCATCCACTCGGCGTCGTCGCGGTCGGGGAAGTCGTCGTGGGCGTGGGCGCCGCGGCTTTCCTGGCGGTTGTCGGCGCTGGCCATCGTGGTCATGGCGTTGGCCATCAGGTTGTCGAGCTCGAGGGCCTCGACCAGGTCGCTGTTCCAGATCATCGAGCGGTCGGTGACCACGACGTCGTCCTGACTGCTCCAGATCGACTTCATCTTGGACACGCCCTGCTTCAGGCTCTCGCTGGAGCGGAACACGGCGGCGTGGCCCTGCATGGCGCGCTGCATCTGCTGGCGCACGTCGGCGACCTTGGTGCCGCCATGGCTGTGGCGCTTGCGGTCCAACCGGTCGAGGCCGAACTCGCCGGCGCGGGCGGGCAAGGGGGCTTGCGAGGCGCCGGGCTTGAGGATCTCGGCTGCCCGGTGCGCCGCCGCGCGCCCGAACACCACCAGGTCGAGCAGGGAGTTGGTCCCCAAGCGGTTGGCGCCGTGCACCGACACGCAGGCCGCCTCGCCCACCGCCATCAGGCCGGGGACCACGGCGTCCGGGTCTGCCGCGGTGGGGCGGAGCACCTCGGTGCGGTAATTGGTGGGGATGCCGCCCATGTTGTAGTGCACCGTCGGCAGCACCGGGATCGGCTCCTTGGTCACGTCCACGCCGGCGAACACCTTGGCCGTCTCGGAGATGCCGGGCAGCCGCTCGTTCAGCAAATCCGCGCCGAGATGCTCGATGTGGAGGTGGATGTGGTCCTTGTTCGGGCCCACGCCCCTGCCCTCGTTGATTTCGATCGTCATGGAGCGGCTCACCACGTCCCGGCTCGCCAGGTCCTTGGCGGTGGGTGCGTAGCGCTCCATGAAGCGCTCACCGTTGCCGTTGGTGAGGTAGCCGCCCTCGCCGCGCACGCCCTCGGTGATCAGGCAGCCGGCCGGGAAGATGCCGGTCGGGTGGAACTGCACGAACTCCATGTCCTGCGTGGGCAGGCCGGCGCGCATCACCATGCCGCCGCCGTCGCCGGTGCAGGTATGCGCCGAGGTGCAGGACATGTAGGCGCGGCCGTAACCGCCGGTCGCCAGCACCGTGCTCTGCGCGCGGAAGCGGTGGATGCTGCCGTCCTCGAGGCACCAGGCGATCACGCCGCGGCAGGCGCCCTCCTCGTCCATGATCAGGTCGAGGGCGAAATACTCGACGAAGAACTCGACCTCGTGCTTCAGCGACTGCTGGTAGAGCGTGTGCAGGATGGCGTGGCCGGTGCGGTCGGCGGCGGCGCAGGCGCGGTTGGCCGGGGTCTTGCCGTATTCCTGCATATGGCCGCCGAACGGGCGCTGGTAGATCCGGCCATCCTCGGTGCGCGAGAACGGCACGCCGAAATGCTCCAACTCGTAGATCGCCGGCACCGCCTCGCGGCACATGTATTCGATGCTGTCCTGGTCGCCGAGCCAGTCCGACCCCTTCACGGTGTCATACATGTGCCAGCGCCAATCGTCCTCGCCCATGTTGCCGAGCGCGGCGCCGATGCCGCCCTGTGCCGCCACGGTGTGCGAGCGGGTGGGGAACACCTTGGTGATGCAGGCGGTCTTGAAGCCGGCCGCCCCCATCCCGAGCGTCGCGCGCAGCCCTGCGCCGCCGGCCCCCACCACGACCACGTCATAGGTGTGGTCGATGATCTGGTAGGCGCCGTTGGCCGGCTTGGAAATCGCGTTCATAATTCGAACACCTCGGAAAGGCGTCAGGCCGCAAAGGCCATCCGCAAGATTGAAACCGCGCAAAGCAGGCCGAGGAACAGCGCCACGGCCTTGTTCGACAGGATGGCCACCGCCTGCCACTTCTGGCTGTCGATGTAGTCCTCCATGACGACCTGCAAGCCGAGCTGCATGTGGTGGAACGTCATCGCGACCATCGCCAACATCAATGTGGTGTTGATCGGGTTGGCCATGAAGCGGTGCACATGCGCCTGTGACGTGCCGAGCAGGTGCAGCACCGCGTAGACGAACCAGAAGGTGAGCGGCACCAGGGCCACCGCGGTGACCCGCTCGATCCACCAGTGGTGCAGGCCCGACTTCGCCGCGCCCATGCCGCGTGCACGCCCGAGATAGGAGCGCATCACCAGTACGGGGAGCGGACCCTTGTTCAAATCCGACATGGCACCCTCACCAAACCAACAGGCCGACGACCCAGATCGCCACCGTCAGCACCGCCGTTGCGATCACCGCCGCCCAGCCGCTGGCGTAGACCTGGGGCAGGTCGAGGCCGTAGCCCGCGTCCCAGCTAAGGTGACGCAAACCCCCTACCAAATGGTAAACCAGCGCCAGCGTCCAGCCGAACAGCAGCACGAGGCCGACGAACGAGCCCATGAAGCCCTGCATCGCGGCGAACCCGCCCGGCGACCCGGCGGAGGCCACCAGCCACCACACCATCATCAGCGTGCCGACGGAGGTTGCGATGCCGCTGATCCGATTTGCGATCGAGAGGACCGAGGTGAGCTGCGGCTTGTAGACCTGGATGTGGGGCGAGAGCGGCCGGCGAACCGTGCTGCCATCCGAACGATGGCCGATCATCAAGGCGTCGCGGACGTCTTTCATAGCGAACTCCGAGGGCGCGGCCACCGTGTACCGCAGTGCACAAATGGTGCTTAACGGACGCAGGGTAGGGGGTCAACGCGGGCGAAATGGTTGTTTTTTGCCGCTGCCTCCCTGCTCCGGCGACCCCGACGCTACGCGGCCTGGGTCAGCAGCTTGCGCGCCACCAGCACCTCGGCGATCTGCACCGCGTTCAGCGCGGCCCCCTTGCGCAGGTTGTCCGACACGCACCAGAACGCTAGGCCGTTGGCCACGGTCGGGTCGCGCCGCAGCCGGCTGACGAACACGTCGTCCTCGCCGGCGCTGTCGAGCGGGGTTGCGTAGCCGCCGTCGTCGCGGCTGTCCACCACGGTGACGCCGGGGGCGGCGCGCAGCACGGCGCGGGCTTCGGCGGCGGTCACCGGGCGCTCGAACTCCACGTTGACCGCCTCCGAGTGGCCGACGAACACGGGCACCCGCACGCAGGTGGCCACCAGCTTGATGTCGGGGTCGAGGATCTTACGGGTCTCGACCGCCATCTTCCACTCCTCCTTGGTCGACCCGTCCTCCATGAAGCGGTCGATATGCGGGATGCAGTTGTAGGCGATGGTCTTGGTGAACTCCTGCGGCTCCACCGGGTCGTTGACGAAGGTGGCGCGGCTTTGCGACCACAGCTCGTCCATGCCGGCCTTACCCGCGCCGGACACCGACTGGTAGGTGGCCACCACGACGCGGCGGACGCCGAACTTGTCGTGCAGCGGCTTGAGGGCGACCACCAACTGGATGGTGGAGCAGTTCGGGTTGGCGATGATGCCGCGGCGGATGCGGCTCAGCGCCTCCGGGTTCACCTCGGGGACCACGAGCGGCACGTCCGGCTCCATGCGGAATTGGCTGGTGTTGTCGATCACGATGCAGCCCGCTTCGGCGGCGCGCGGCGCGTGGATGGCCGACACGGCGGCGCCGGGGCTGAACAGGCCGATGTCCCAGCCGTGGAAGTCGAACGCGTCCAGCGACTGGACCTTCAGCACCTGCTTCTCGCCGAACGAGACCTCCTGGCCGACCGAGCGGCCGGATGCGAGGGCGGCCACCCGGGTGACGGGGAAGTCGCGCTCGGCGAGCGTCTTGAGCAGCTCGCGCCCGACCGCCCCGGTGGCACCCACAACCACGACGCTATAGCCCATCGCACTCTCCCGCTGGCGGCGTTCGCCCTGTTCCATCCGCACCTTACGGGCCGTGTGGCGGCTGACAAGCGCTGGCTCGGCCTGCCTGCCATGACGCGCGGCGCGGCGCTGACCCATGGCACCGCCCCGCGTCGAATGTTGCCTCCAATGTTGCCGCGCTGGGCGAAGCCGGTTATGGCCACCCGGCGCGGCCAACCGGGTGCTCCGGCCGCAAGGGAGCCGGACGAGGCATGGCGGTGACGACACGGTTGCGCACGGGGCTGATCCTCGCCCTCTGCGGCTCGCTGCCCGCGTGCGGCGCTCTCACCAGTGCCAAGAACGAGTTCTTCGGCGGCGGCGTGAACGTTGGCTCCAACTCCAACCGGCGCATCAGCGGCTTCATTGGCGGCGTGGTGGCCGACGAGCCGAACGCTGCCATCGCCGGGCGCGACGTGCTGGCGCTCGGTGGCACGGCGGCGGACGCGGCGGTGGCGGTTGGGTTCACCCTGTCGGTCACCTACCCGTCCCGCGCCAGCCTGGGCGGCGGTGGCGCCTGCCTGGCCTATAGTCCGGCGCAGACCGGGGCGGGTGGCGGGGTGCCGGAAGCGATCCTGTTCACGCCCGTCGCGGCTAAGACCACGCCGCCGCAGACCGACCGGCCGGCCGCGGTGCCGATGCTGGCGCGCGGGCTGTTCGCGCTGCATGCCCGCTATGGCCGCCGCCCGTTCGAGACGCTGATCGCCCCTGCCGAGCAGGCCGCGCGGTTTGGCGTTCCGGTGTCGCGGGCGCTGGCGCGGGACCTGCAGGCGGTGGCCGGGCCGCTGCTGGCCGACCCCAATGCGCGGGCCATCTTCGCGCCCGGCGGCACCGTGCTCGCGGAAAGTGCCACGCTGGTGCAGCCCGATCTCGGCGCCACGCTGTCGCAATTGCGGGTGGCGGGTGTGGGGGACCTTTACCAGGGCATTCTGGGGCAGAAATTCGCCATTGCGGCCGAGCGGGCGGGGGGTGGCCTGGTCGCGTCCGACCTGCGCGCGGCGCTGCCCAAGACCGACCCGCCGCTGATCCTGCCCGGCCCTGGGCGCGACCAGGTGGCGTTCCTGCCGCCGCCGGCCGATGGCGGGCTGGCTGCGGCCGCCGCGTGGCAGGCCTTGCGCGCCAACCCGGGGGACGCGCCGGAGGCCAACGCGCGCGCCCTTGCGGTGGCGGCGCGCTGGCGGGCTGGCGGGGTGCAGGCCGCCGCCCTGCTCGCCGCCGCACCGCCGGCCGCGGCGCCGCTGCCGGCGTTGCCCGCCTCCACCACCTTCGCCACGCTCGACCGCGACGGGGACGCCGTGGTCTGCGCCGTCACGATGGACAACCTGTTCGGCACCGGGCGCGTGGCCCCGGGCACCGGCGTGGTGCTCGCCGCCTCGCCGGCCAGTGTGCCGCCGCCGCTGCTCGCGGCCGCGATCGACTGGAACGCCAACCTCGGCGCGTTTCGCACCGCGGTGGGTGGCAGCGGGCAGGAGGGGGCGCCGCTCGCCGTGGCCGACGCGCTGGAGAACGCCATCCGCAGCGGCCAGCCGATGGCAGCCCCGGTGCCGGAGCCGGGCCGGGCCAACGTGATCGACTGCGCGCGCTACCTGCCGGGCGCGGAGGCGCGCTGTGGCTGGGCGGCGGACCCGCGCGGGTTTGGCCTGTCGCAAGGCAGCAACTGACGTGTTGAAGGTCGGCCGCAACGCCGGCGTGCCGCCGTTCCGGGTGATGGACGTGATCGCGGCGGCCAATGCGCGTGAGGCTGGCCGCACGTCCGCGATGCCGCACACCATCCGCATGGAGGTGGGGCAGCCCGGCAGCGGTGCGCCCGCGGTGGCGGTGGCCGCGGCGCGGCGCGCGCTCGAGGCTGGCGGCGCGCTGGGCTACACCGAGGCGTTCGGCCGGGCCTCGCTGCGCGCCCGCATCGCGGCGCATGGTCAGGACTGGTACGGCTTCGCACCCGCGCCGTCGCGCATTGCCGTGACCATGGGGGCGTCGGCCGCGTTTTCGCTGGTGTTCCAGGCCGCCTTCGACCCTGGCGACCGCATTGCCATGGCCGCGCCGTACTATCCGCCCTATCGCAACATCGCCGCAGCGATCGGGCTGGTGCCGGTCATCCTGCCCACCGGTCCGGAAAGTCGCTACCAGCCCACGCTGGCCATGCTGGAGCGGCTCGACCCGGCGCCGGACGGCCTGATCGTGGCCTCCCCCAGCAACCCGGCTGGCACCATGCTGCATCTGGACGAGCTGGCGGCGCTGGCGCGCTGGTGCCATGGGCGCGGGGTGCGGCTGATCAGCGACGAGATCTATCACGGCCTGCAATACGGGGCCGAGCTGGCGACGGCGGCCGCCTTCAGCCCGAGCGCCGTGGTGGTCAACAGCTTTTCCAAGTATTTCGCCATGACCGGGTGGCGGGTCGGTTGGGCGGTGCTGCCGGAGGACTTGGTGCGGCCGGTGGAGTGCCTGGCGCAGAACCTGTTCATCTCGGCGCCGCACCTGTCGCAGATCGCCGCCGAGGCTGCGTTCGATGGGCATGACGAGCTGCAGCGCAACGTCGCGCGCTACCGGCGGTCGCGGGATTTGCTGCTCGCCGGGTTGCCTGGGGCCGGGTTTGATCGGCTGTCGGCGGCGGAGGGTGCGTTCTACGTCTATGCCGACGTGTCGGGGCGCACCGGCGACAGCGAGGCGTTCTGCGCGCGCATGTTGGCGGAGGCTGGGGTGGCCGCGGCGGCGGGGGTAGATTTCGACGCCGAGCGCGGGCACACCACGCTGCGGCTGAGCTATTGCGGGCCGGAGCCGGACATGGTGGCGGCGCTGGAGCGGCTGGGGCGCTTTCACTGAGATCAGGGCCTGGCCGCGAACCCCACCCGGGACACCGGAAACAGCGCGATAGACGTTGCTTGGCTGCAGCGCATCGGCGAGGTTGCCGGCATGCCTGATCGAGACCTCGACTGCCTCGCCGCTGCCGACGCGGTGGCCCTTCCCGTCACCGCGCTGCGCCCCGATGGGCTGGCCGACTATCTCGCCGGGTCGCCGCATGCGGCGTTCCTGCAAGCGGGCGAGTTCGCCGCCGCCGCGGGGGACATCCGGCTGTTGCCGGGGCACGCGAGCGGGGGCGAGGGCATCAGCGGCGCCGTGTTGGGCTTGGGCGCGAGCCGTGATCCGCGCGGGTTCGGCGCGTTGGCGTTTGGCTTGCCCGCCCGCGTCTGGCGGCTTGAACGCGGCGACTTCGCGCCTGAGGACGCGGTGCTCGGCTTCTGCCTGGGCGCCTACCAGTTCACCGCCTTCAAGCCGCCGCGGCCGTGCGCCCAGCTCGCGGCCGCACCCGGCCTCGCCAGCGAGCTCGCCCGCTCGATCTGGCTGGTGCGCGACCTGATCAACATGCCGGCGGACCGGCTTGGGCCGGCCGAGCTTGCGGCCGCGCTGGTTGGGGTGGCTGGGGCGTTCGGCGCCGACTCCAGCGTCGTCACCGGTGCGGAGCTGGTTGCGGGCTATCCGGCGTTGGCGGCTGTTGGCGCCGGGTCGGAGCGGGCGGCGGCGGTTGCGACGTTGCGCTGGCGCGGCAGCAAGGCGGGGCCGGACGCGCCGTTGATCTCGCTTTGCGGCAAGGGCGTGTGCTTCGACACGGGGGGCTACGACCTCAAGCCCTCGAGTGCAATGCTGCGGATGAAGAAGGACATGGGGGGTGCGGCCATCATGCTGGGCCTGGCGCGTGCGGTGATGGCGGCCGATTTGCCGTTGCGCCTGGTGCTGCGGATCGGCTGCGTGGAGAACAGCGTTTCCGGCCATGCGATGCGCCCGTCCGACGTGCTGACGACGCGGCGTGGCCTGAGCGTCGAGGTTGGCAATACGGACGCCGAGGGGCGGTTGGTGCTGGCGGACCTGCTGGCGGAGGCGTCCGACGAGCAGCCCGACTTGCTGATCGACGCGGCGACGCTCACGGGCGCGGCCCGCAGCGCGCTTGGCCCTGACTTGCCGGCGATGTTCTGCAACGACGACGCTGTTGCGGCCGCGCTGTCGGAGGCGGCGATGGGTGCGTTTGACCCGGTGTGGCGGCTGCCGCTGTGGCCTGGCTACGAGGGTTGGCTGGCAAGCAAAGTTGCGGACCTAAACAATGTTGGTTCCAAACCAATGGCTGGTGCTGTAACAGCGGCTTTATTTCTTCAACGTTTCGTGACCGGCTCGAAACCTTGGCTTCATTTGGACGCTTACGCGTGGAACGATAGTGCGTCGTCGGGCCGTCCTGAAGGTGGTGAAGCTCAGGGTTTGCTGGCGTGCTTTGCTCTCTTAAGAAAACTTCATTCGCCGCTCATGGATGGACTTATTGGATAACGTTGTCGGCAGCTAAACATAGAGGCCTGAACGACTTATTGCCGATCGAGAAGGTGCTGTCGTAGGTTTGGCGGCATGATCGCGTCGTTGTTTGCAAGCTGATCCGGAAATTGTGCTGCCCTGTCAGGAAAGCCTCGGATTGAAAGGACAAGTCAAAATGGCAACACAACCCTCCACCGACCAACTCGTGGGAATTCTGCGGGATACTGTCGTGGCCCTCGTTCGCCGTGATGGGCCGGATCTTTCGGCTCGCCAGTTGGGCGTGTTCCTCACCTGCTACCTGCAGGAGGGTGCGCATACGGTGCGCGGCCTTGCTGCGGAGTTGAACGTGTCCAAGCCCGCGATCACCCGCGCGCTGGACCGGCTGGGCGAGCTTGACCTGGCGCGCCGCAAGGTCGACCCGGCGGACCGTCGCAGCGTGCTGGTGCAGCGGACGCTCAAGGGGGCGGCGTTCCTGCGCGACATGCGGTCGATCATGACCGAGGCGCATGCCCCGAGCCGCAAGGCCGCGGCGAGCCATGGCTCCGAGCAGCCGCGCAAGGCGTTGCACAACTGAGCCGGGTTGTTGACAAGCCTGGCCAGACGTCCGACTCTGAGAGCCTCCAAGGGGAGCCCCGCCAAGGGCTGAGATATCGCAAGCTGGCCGCGACGGGATAATCCCGAGGTGGCTGGCAGCGCGGTGAACCCTCGACCTGATCCGGATCATGCCGGCGTAGGGATGGGGTGCGTGTCACCACGCGTCACCTCCCGGGCCATCACCAAGGGGGTAGCGCAATGACATACCAACAGAAGCCCAGCGCGGTTACCACGGGCCCGGTCGCCGGGTCGCGCAAGGTCTACTCTCCTGTGCCGGGCAATGCCGGCCTTGCGGTGCCGTTCCGCGAGGTGCCGCTCGAGCCGACTGCGAACGAGCCGCCGTTCCGGCTGTACGATACGTCGGGGCCGTATACCGACGATGCGGTCACCATTGACCTCGCTGCTGGGTTGCCGCGCGTGCGGGAGCCGTGGTTGGCGCGGCGGGGCTTCGTGCCCGCTACAGCGCGGGCGGTGCGCCCGGAGGATAACGGCCACACCGACCGCCTGGTGCCGGAATGCCCGGCCACCCCGGCGCTGCTGGCGGGCGTCGCGGGGCGGCCGGTGACGCAGCTCGAGTTCGCGCGCGCCGGGTTGGTGACCGAGGAGATGGTCTACATCGCGCACCGCGAGAACCTCGGTCGCGCCGCGATTCTGGAGGGGGCGGAGGCGCGCCGGGCCGACGGCGAGGATTTCGGCGCCGCGATCCCTGCCTTCATCACGCCCGAGTTCGTGCGCAGCGAGGTCGCCCGCGGCCGCGCCGTGATCCCGGCCAACATCAACCACCCTGAGCTCGAGCCGACCATCATCGGCCGTAACTTCCTGGTGAAGATCAACGCCAATATCGGCAACTCGGCCGTGACCTCCTCGGCCGCCGACGAGGTGGAGAAGCTGGTGTGGGCGATCCGCTGGGGTGCGGACACGGTGATGGACCTCTCCACCGGGCGCAACATCCACAACATCCGCGGCTGGATCATGCGCAACTCGCCCGTGCCGATCGGCACCGTACCGATCTACCAGGCGCTGGAGAAGGTGGGTGGCGACGCCGACAAGCTCGACTGGGAGGTGTTCCGTGACACGCTGATCGAGCAGGCCGAGCAGGGGGTGGACTACTTCACCATCCATGCCGGCGTGCGGCTGGCGTATGTGCCGCTCACCGCGCGGCGCACCACCGGCATCGTCAGCCGGGGCGGCTCCATCATGGCGCGCTGGTGCCTGGCGCATCACCGCGAGAGCTTCCTCTACGAGCATTTCGGCGACATTTGCGACATCATGCGCAAGTATGACGTGTCGTTCTCGCTGGGCGACGGGCTGCGGCCCGGCTCAATCGCCGATGCCAACGACGCGGCCCAGTTCGCCGAGCTGGACACGCTGGGCGAGCTGACCAAGGTCGCCTGGGACCGTGGCTGCCAGGTGATGATCGAAGGGCCCGGCCACGTGCCGATGCACAAGATCAAGGCCAACATGGACAAGCAATTGGCCCTGTGCGGTGAGGCGCCGTTCTACACGCTCGGGCCACTCACGACGGACATCGCGCCGGGTTACGACCACATCACCTCGGCCATTGGTGCGGCCATGATCGGGTGGTTCGGCACCGCCATGCTTTGCTACGTGACGCCGAAGGAGCATCTCGGCCTGCCCAACCGGGATGATGTGAAGACTGGCGTGATCACCTATAAGATCGCGGCCCATGCGGCCGACCTCGCCAAGGGCCACCCCGCCGCCCAGTTGCGCGACGACGCGATCAGCCGCGCGCGGTTCGAGTTCCGCTGGCTCGACCAGTTCAACCTGGGGCTCGACCCCGACACCGCGCGGCAATACCACGACGAGACGCTGCCGAAGGATGCGCACAAGGTGGCGCATTTCTGTTCGATGTGCGGGCCGAAATTCTGTTCGATGAAGATCAGCCAGGACATTCGCGCCGACGCCGAGCGGCTTGCCGGGTTGGAACAGAAGAGCGACGAGTTCCGCAACAGCGGTGCGGCGCTGTATGTGCCAGAGCCGGTTGCCCGCGAAGTTGGGGCGCCGCCGGCGGAGTGAGCGCTTCCGCCCGTTCCGCGCTGGACGCCATCGGCCTGATCCCGGACAGCGAGCTGGACCTGGCCGGTGCAGCGCTGCAGTTCGCCCGCATCGATGCGCCGGAGGAGGACTGGCAAGCCGCCGCCGCGCATCTGTCGGACCTGGCGCGGGACGCGGTGTCGCTGGCGGCGGACCGGGACGCCACCTCCCCCGCCGTGCGCGCCGGTGCGTTGGCCGGGTTGCTGACCGGCCGCTGGCGCTACGGCGGTGACACCGAGAGCTATGACAGCCCGGACAACGCCAACCTCATCCGCGTCATTGCCCGGCGCCGCGGCCTGCCCGTGGCGCTTGGCGTGCTGTGGCTGCATTGCGCCCGCGCCGCGGGGTGGGATGCGCATGGGGTGGATTTCCCGGGCCATTTCATGATCGCGCTGCCCGGCGCCGGCACCCAGTTGGTGCTGGACGTGTTCGAGGGCGGCGAGCCGATGGGGTCGCAGGCGCTGCGCTCCCTGGTCAAGCGCATCGAGGGGCCCCGCGCCGAGCTGCGACCGGGCCTGCTGCAGCCAATGAGCCCGCGCGCCGTGCTGCTCCGCCTGCAGAACAACATCCTGATCCGCCGCCTTGGCGCGGGGGACGTCGCCGGCGGGCTGGTCGCGGTGCAGGACATGCTGCGCGTCGCCCCCGCCAATGCCGGGTTGTGGCGCGAGGCGGCTGCGCTGCACCAGCGGCTGGACCAGGTGGCCGCGGCACTGCGCTGCCTCGAGCAGTTCCTGGTCCTGGTGCCGCAAGGCAGCGCCGCCGACCTCGCCCGCACCACGCTGGAGGAGCTGCGCAGCCGGCTGAACTGACCCGCCGCGCAGCCTTGCGCCTTGCGTTGCGACCGTATGTCGGTGTGCGTATCCTGGCGCGTTGACGCAAGGAGCCTGCATGGCCGACGAGCCGCGTTATCCCGACGAAATCCGCATCCCGATCAGCTTTACCGTGCCGTGGTCGGGCAAGCTCACGCGCGAGGGCAAGCCGTGGCCGCGCGACAAGCACGGCCGCGACTGGCCCAGCCGCCGCGGCCGGCCGGAATGACAGACGCGATGGACCAAGCACTGCTTGAGAAGCCCGCTATTTGGCGGTTCAATGTCGACGCGCTTGATCTTCATTACTTTCAAACGAGAGTGTTTCGTAACAACCTAGAAACTCGCCTTCTGAACACAGAACACTATGTCTACCAAGACTACTTACACGCCAAGCGCTATGGCATGATGACGACTGTGCCACTCGTGCTGCCGGCAGACTTCCCACCGATGCTCTTGAACTACCCGATGCAGGGCAGCATCCTCCCCGATTTACTGTGGCCCTCGGAGTTACTGCTCTGTTCGGCACGCCTGCGCAACGCGATGGCCCTGCCGCCCGGTGTCGTGCAATACCTGCCCGTGGACATCTGCGCACCAGACCCGCGTGTGCACGCTATGGACTACAAGGCGCTGCACATCCTGGCCCATCAGCCAGTGATCGACCTGGAGCGATCAGACGTTACCATAGAGCTCAAGCCAGACCGGCACACTGGCGGCACCTACCCGGAGTTCTCATTCGACAAGCGATGGGCGATCCGCGCCGGCTTCCAGCCGCAAACCGACCTGTTCCGCTCCTGCGAAGACGTATTTGCGGTGTTCGTTAGTGACGCGCTGGCGGAGCGCGTGATGGCAGCAGGCTGCCTTGGCTGTGTCTTCGAGCATCCGGAAGGTCCAAACTACAGCGGCGGCTTGCCGCAGACCATCCGCACCGCCCGCGGCATCGAACTCGAAGGCCCCAAGGCCCGCCGCGCCCATCTGCGCCGGGTCAAACGCGCACGCTTGGGGGATGCTGCGGCGGCGGAGTGCGGGTAGGTCACGAACCACACGCCCCCGCCTCCAACGACCCACCACGTCCTCCTCCTACCCATGCGTCGTCGCCACCGGCGCGCAGTTCGTCCGCCCCGCCATCACGCAATCCTGGATCTTCGCCCCCGCGCTCAGCCGTTGCTCCAGCCAGATGCCGCCGAGCACGATCAAAGCCAGCACCACCAGTGCCACCACCTTGCCGCGGTTCGACTCCTCCGGTTCTTCCATCCCGACCCTGCTCCCCCGCCTCGGCTCCATTGACATGCCAACGCGCTCTGCCGCCATAAAGCGGCCATGCGCCCGTTGGTTCGGCTCATCCTGCTCACTCTCGCCCTGCTGCCCGGCGCTGCCAAGGCGGCGGACCGCTACTTCACCACCACGGACGGCGTGCGGCTGCACTACATCGAGGCGGGCAACCCCGCCGCCGCCACCCTGCTGTTCGTGCCCGGCTGGACCATGCCGGCCTGGATCTTCCAGCCGCAGATCGCCACGCTTGCCCGCTCCTACCACGTCGTGGCGCTCGACCCGCGCGGGCAGGGCGACAGCGACATCCCGGCGGGCGGGTATGAACCGTATCGCCGCGGTGCGGACATCGCCGATCTCATCGCCGTGCTGGGCGTGCGCCGCGTGGTGTTGGTCGGCTGGTCGCTGGGCGTGCTCGACAGCCTGGCCTACGTCCACGAGACCGGCGAGGCGCATCTTGCCGCGATGGTGCTGATCGACAACTCGGTGGGCGAGAACCCGCCGCCGCCGGTGCGGCCCCGGCTGGCATACCGGCCGCCAGTCCGCCCGCTGGCCCGCGAGGACGCAATGGCGCGCTTCGTCCGCGGCATGTTCCGCCAACCGCAGGACCCGGCGTTCCTCGACGCGCTGACCGAGGCGGCCTTGCGCACCCCGCCGCAGGACGCCGCCGAGCTGCTGGCCTACCCCGTTCCGCGCAGCTTCTGGCGCGACGCGATCTACAGCGTGTCCAAGCCGATCCTCTATCTGGTCCGCCCTGGCCTGGCGGCGCAGGCGGACAATTTGCGCGAGCACCATCCGGCGGTATGGACAGACATCTACCAAGACGCGGGGCATGCCTTGTTCATCGACGACGCCACGAGGTTCGACTCGGACCTGATCGGCTTCCTGCAGCGCGTCCTGCCGCCGTGATCCGCGCGCGGCTGCCGGCGCTGTTCCTGGTCTCGGCCGCCGCGGTCGGGCTGGAGACGGCGCTGACGCGCTACTTCGCCGTCGCGAAATGGTCGGAATACGGCTATTGGGTGATCTCGATCGCGATGGCCGGGTTCGCGTTCAGCGGGGTGACGATGGCGCTGGCGCGCGACGCGCTGGTGCGCCGGGCGCCGCTGCTGCTGGCGTGGCTGCCGCCTGCGCTGGTGCTGGCGGCAGCGGCCGGGTTCGTGGGGGTGGCGGCCAACCCGTTCAACCCGCTGGAACTGCAGAACGCCGCGACCTTCGCCGCCCAGCTCTGGCTGATCGCGCTATACTACGCCGTGCTGCTGCCGGTGTTCTTCCTGACCGGGCTCTACATCAGCCTCTGCTTCGTGCTGAACAGCGACCGCATCGGCTGGGTGTATGGCGCCGACCTGCTGGGCGCGGGCGCGGGCGCCGCCCTGGTGCTGGGGCTGATGTGGCTGGTGCCGCCGTTCCGCCTGGTGTGCGTGCTGCTGCTGCCGCTGGCGCTGGCCTGCTGGTTCGGGCCGGACCGTCGCGCCGGGTTCGCCGGGTTGGCGATGCTGCTGCTGGGCGAGGCCGGGCTGATCTTCGCCAGCGCGCCGGGCTACAACGACTTCAAGCCGATCTACGCGCCGCTGCACGTGCCGGGCAGCCGGGTGGTGGCGCAGGTGATCACGCCCGCCGGGCTCTACGCGGTGCTGGACGACTTTACCGAACGGCTCGACACCGACGTTTCGAGCAACTTGGCGCTGCTGAACCTGCCTGGCCCGCCGGAAAGCTTCGGCCTCTACCGCGACGGCGTGCGGATTGCCGCCCTGCCCAAGCCGGGGCCGGTGGTCGCGCCGTATGCCACCGCGGCACTCGCCGCCTTCCCGTACGCGCTGCGGCCGCATCCCCGGGTGCTGATCGCCGGCAGCTCGGGCGGCTTTCGCGTGGCCGAGGCGCTGGCCCTGGGTGCCAGCCGGGTGGAGGTGCTGGAGCCCGACCCGGTGGTCGCGCGCGCGCTGCGGCATGGGCTCGCCGGGTCCATCCCGATGCCGGCCGACCCGCGGGTCGGGCTTTCGACCGCCAGCCCGCTTGCCGCCGCTTCCGGGCGGGACCGCTACGACCTGGTCGACCTATCGGCCGACTTCCTGGACGAAGCGCCGGTGAACGCCACCGCCTTTACCGTGGAGTCGGTCGCCGCCGACCTGCTGGCCGCCGGGCCGGCGGGGATCGTGTCGCTTCCGGTGTCGATCCGCGACTTCCCGGTGTATGCCCTGCGCGTGCTCGGCACCGCGCGCGACGCGCTGCAGGCGGCCGGGGTGGCCGACCCGGCGGCCAACGTGCTGGTGTATCGTTCGGCGTGGAACGTGCGCATCCTGCTGTCCCGCCAGGCCTGGGGCCCGGCCGCGATCGCCGCCCTGCGCGCCTGGTGCGACGAGCGGTCGTTCGACGTGTCCTACTACCCCGGGATGGACCTGCTCGGCTCCCGCGCTGGGATCTACAACGACCTGCCCGCGGTCTCGTTCGGCCGATCGCCGGCGAGCCCCGCGGCGGGCGCCGACGACGCGATCGCCGACGAGGCTGCCGCCGTGCTGGACCGCGCCACCACTGCCTCAAGCGCCGACTTCGCCCTCGCGCCTGCGACGCTCGACCGGCCGAGCTACTACAACGTGCTGCGGCTGGACCATTTGGGCTCCATCCTGCGCCGGCTGGAGATCCTGCCGCAGCCGGAGATCGGCCAGGTGGTGAACCTCGCGGTGCTGGCACAGGCGGTGGTGGTCGCGCTGCTGGTGTTTGCGGTGCCGCTCTGGGCTGGCGAGCGGCTTGGTGTGTCGGCGAGCGGCGCAATGCGGCCGATGCTGACCTTCGCCGCACTCGGGCTCGGCTTTCTCATGATCGAGCTCGCCGCGATCGAGCGCGCCAGCCTCTACCTCAACAACCCGGCGGCCGCGTTCGCCCTGGTGCTGACGGCGATGCTAATCTGTTCCGGGCTGGGCAGCCTGCTTGCGGACCACGCCAGCCCGCGCGCCATCCTGGTCGCCACCGGGGGCGCCGTGCTCTGGTGCCTGCTGGCGGCGCAGTGGCTATTGCCGGCCATGCTGGCCACCCTGGCACTGCCCGACCCGGTGCGCGCCGTGCTCGTGGTGGCCGCGCTGGCGCCGCTCGGCGTGGCCCTGGGCATGCCGTTTCCGCTCGCGTTGCGCCAGCTCGGCGCCGGCCCGATGCTGCCGTTCGCCTGGGCGGTGAACGGCGCGTTCAGCGTGGTGGCGACCCCGATGGCGAACCTCTTGATCACCCAGGCCGGGCTGCATTGGGTGCTACTGGCCGCCGCCGCTTCCTATGCTATAGCCTTTGGCACCTCGATCTCCTACCGAAAGGCCGCGCAGTGGCAGCCCTCGCCCACCTGACCCGGCGTCGCGTGCTTGCAACAGCCGCCGCCAGCCTCGCACCTATCAGCCTGGCGACCTCCGCCCGGGCCGCCGCCGCGCCGTGGACGCGGGAGGCGTTCCAGACCGCGATGCGCCAGTCTGGCCGGCCGGTGGAGCTGAGCGACGCCCAGTTTGCCGCCATCCAGGCCCGCAAGCCGGCTGCGCTGGCGTTGATCAAGTCCTATCTCGAGGCGCACCTGCAGAGCGCCGACCCGGCGGTGCTGCGCGCGTTCGAGGCCGTGCCGCGCGAATATTACCACTATAACTACGCCGACCGCCGGACGTTTTGTGGCGAGGCCTATGAGCCCGACCCGAAGCCCTGGGCGATTGGCTACGGCTCGGCGCTGTCGGACTATCTGGGCCAGGCCTACATGACCCAGGTCTGCCGCCCCACCGCCACCGACGTGACGCTCGAGGTCGGCACCGGCAGCGGGTTCCAGTCGTCGCTGCTGTCGCGCATCGTGAAGCACGCCTACACCATTGAGATCATCCAGCCGCTCGGCGAGGCGACCACGAAGCTGTGGAATCCGCTGGGCTACGACAACATTTCGAGCCGGGTCGGCGATGGTTACTTTGGCTGGTCCGAGGTGAAGGACGGGTTCGACATCATCATCGTCACCTGTGCGGCGCAGTATCCGCCGCCGGAGCTGTTCAAGCAGCTCAAGCCGGGCGGGCGAATGGTCATCCCAATTGGGCAGCCGTTCAAGCGCGGGCAGGTGCTGTTCATCTACACCAAGGACGACAGCGGCAAGGTGCACTCCAAGCGCGACGTCGGCGTGTTCTTCATCCCGATGACCGGCACGATGATGAGCCGGCCGCAACCGCCAGCCGCGGCGCCCGCGCCGGTGGCGCCCCCGACGCCGGCTGCGGCACCTGACCCGGCGACCCCGCTGTAGCGCACGCCAGGCTGGAAATGTCGGCCTGGCTAGAGCATGTTCCGTTCGCTTCCGCTCACTTCACACGCTCTAACCCTCTGTTTTGCGAGCATCTTCACCCGATCAGACGATTCCGTCTGATCGGGATCTGCTCTAGGCTAGGACGTCGCCATGCGTAGACCCCAACTCGCCACCCTCGTCGTTTGCCTCGCGGCGCTTTCGGCCAGCCCTGCGCTTGCGCAGAGCCTGCCGGGGGGCCTTGCATCCGGCGCCCCGAAGGCGCCTGCGCCGGAAACCAAGGCCGCCGAGCCGCCGCCCGCTGCCGTGCCCGGCGCACGGGCCCGCGCGGGCACCGTCGTGCCGGCGGACCGCGCCACGGCTGACTTGCCTCCCAACGAGGCCCTGTTCGACGCCATCAACCGTGGCGACATCGCCAGCGCCCGCGATGCGATTTCGCGCGGGGCCGACTTGGATGCGACCAACCTACTTGGCCTCACGCCAACCGAGCTTTCGGTCGACCTTGCCCGCAATGACATCACGTTCCTGCTGCTGTCGTTCCGCGGCGGCAGTGGCGGCGGCGCGCGTGGGCCGCAGCAACAGGCGGTGGACGCTGTCGCGGCCGCGCCCACCGCGGCCGACAAGCGCCGGGCCAAGCAACAGGCCCGGGCTCAGCAGGAGGCTGCCAAGGCTGCCATCCGCCAGGCCGCCACCCGCACCCAGTCCGCCCCGCTGTTTGCGGGCAACGGCGGGACGGCCAACCCGACGGTGGGGTTCTTGGGCTTCAATCCCACGCGTTAGACCAAGACCGGCTCAGATAGAGTCGCCGGTCATGGTCTAGCTCTTTGTTTTGGCGAGCATGTTTACCGATCAAGTGACTTCACTTCATGCGGTCATGCTCTAGCTAAAAGTGTCCTTGCGCGCGCGCATGGCGCCGAGCTCGGCCACATCCCGTGCGTGCAGGAACGGGTTGGCGGCGAGTTCTTCGTCGAGCCGGCTGGGAAGCGTCGCCTGGCCGGCGGCGCGGAGCTGGTCCACTTCTTCGGCTCGCGCCTGTAGCGCTGTGTTGTCGGGCTCTTCCGCGAGGGCGAAGCGGGCGTTGCTCTTGGTGTATTCGTGGCCGCAGCAAACCAGCGTCTCGCCCGGGAGCGCGGCGAGCTTTTGCAGGCTGGCGAACATGTCGGCGGGCGTGCCCTCGAGCAGGCGACCGCAGCCTAGGCTGAACAGGGTGTCGCCGCAGAGCAGGATGGCGCCGGGTTCGATGAAGTAGGCGATGTGGCCGACGGTGTGGCCGGGCGTGTCGATCACGCGGGCGGTGGCCTCGCCCAGTTCGACGTGTTGGCCTTCCTGCACGGATACGTCGAGGCGGGGCAGGCGATGCGCGTCGGCAGCCGCGCCGATGACGGTGGCGCCGTAGCGTTCGCGCAGGGGCTGGACGGCGGCGATGTGGTCGTCGTGGTGGTGCGTGATCAGGATGGCGTCGAGGCGGCCGCCGGCGGTTTCGATGGCTGCGGCGACTGGGCCCAACTCCGCCGGGTCGACGACGGCGGTGTATCCCGTAGCGTCGTCGGTAAACAGCCAGGCGTAGTTGTCGGACAGGATGGGGATGGCGGTGATGGTCATGCTAGTCTCCTTAGCGCGGCCCTAGAGCATGTTCCGTTCGCTTCCGCTCACTTCACACGCTCTAACCCTCTGTTTTGCGAGCATCTTCACCCGATCAGACGATTCCGTCTGATCGGGATCTGCTCTAGCCTACTCGCGATCGTGCACGCGGGGCTGGAGAAATGCGCTGAACCATCGCCGGCGGCGAGGGGGCTCCCTGTGGGAGGGTGTCAACGTGACGGGTTGGTGCGCGGTGGCCCCTCACCCCGGCCCTCTTGTCACCAGGTCCCCCTCCCGCGCGGTGTGCGGGAGGGGGATTTTGGGTGGTTAGAGCGTCGTGTTGGGATAGCTGAGCCGCTTGCGCTCGGCTGCCATCTCGTCGGCGGTCATGTCCGGTCGCGTTGCATCGAAGCCGCTCCAGTTGCCGCCGCTGCGGTAGCCGGCCTCGCGCTCGGTCACGTCGGCCGGGTTGTGGCGCAGCATGATGGCTTCGGCCTTGGCCGATTCCGTGTCTTCTGCGCGCACCGTCACCAGGCTGCCACCGCGGCGCACGCCCTCGGCATAGACGTGGGCATGTTCCTGCGGCACGCCAGCGCCTGCCAGGGAGCCGAGCAGGCCACCCGCGGCAGCACCGGCGCCTGCACCGGTGAGGGTTGCAACCAGCCAGCCCGCGGCCACTACCGGGCCGACGCCTGGGATCGCCAGCGCGCCGATGCCGGCCAGCAAGCCGGCGCCACCGCCGACCAGGGTGCCGACGGACGCGCCGGTGCCCGTTCCAGTTCCGGCGGCACTCGCGCTGCCGGTCGAGCCGGCGGCGGAGTTGCTCGAGGTCGCAGACTGGTTGGCGATAAGGCTCACATGGTCATGCGAGAACCCGCTTGCCTCGAGTTCGCTGACGACCTGCTGAGCGACGCTGTAATCGTCGTAAAGATGAGCGACTGTGCGCATGGCTCGTTCCTTTCTCTGATGGTTATTGGCTGACCACGTTGCCCTTGAAGTCGAGCGACACGTTGACCGTGTTGCCGTCCTTCTGGGCGGTGGCGCGCCAGATGCCTTGGTCGTCCTTCTTCAGGCCCGACACGTTGGTGTAGCCCGCGCGGCGCATGCGGTTGGCGGCCTGCCGCTGCGTGAAGCTGTTATGGCCCGGCGTGGGCTGTTGCCCGGTGCCTGGCGTGGCCGAAGGGGTCGGCGACGCGCTTGGCGCCACCGTCTGCGACTGGGTGGGCCCAGGTGCCGAGCCGGCGGTGCTGGGCGTGTTGGGCGAGGTTTGCGCCATCGCCACACCACCCGCCAACAGGAAGGCGGCAGCGGTCAATGCAAGTCTCATAAGCGTTTCCCTTTTGCTCGTAGTCTGGCTATCCCAACGGAGCCGCGCCGCCGCCGTTCCCCGTCGCCGCGACGACCAGACATGCAAGCACACACACAAGCGAGATCAGCCATGCCGAAGCCGCTGACCGTTGCCGTCCAGATGGACCCGCTCGAGCCGATCAACATCGACGCCGACAGCACGTTCGCGCTCATGCTGGAGGCGCAGCGCCGCGGCCACGCGCTGTGGCATTACGAGGTGCGCCACATGAGCCTGGCGGAGGGCAAGCCGTCGCCGGCCGCCTCGCGCACCGAGCGGCTCACCGCGCGCGCCCGCCCCGTCCGCGTCGAGCGGGTGAGTGGCGCGCACCACCAGTTCGGCCCGCAGGAGACCATCGACATCGGGCGCATGGACGTGGTGCTGATGCGGCAGGACCCGCCGTTCGACATGGCCTACATCACCGCCACCCACATGCTGGAGCACGTGCATCCGCGCACGCTGGTGGTGAACGACCCCAAGAGCGTGCGGGACGCGCCGGAGAAGCTGCTGGTGACGCACTTCCCCGACCTGATGCCGCCCACTTTGATCACCTGGGACGCCAGCGCCATCCGCGACTTCCGCGCCACCCACCAGGACATCATCGTCAAGCCGCTGTTCGGCAACGGCGGCGCCGGGGTGTTCCGCATCAAGCCGGATGACGAGAACCTTGGTAGCCTGCTCGACATGCACTGGGCGCGGTCCCGCGAGCCGCTGATGGTGCAGCGCTACGAGCCGGCGGTGCGCTTTGGCGACAAGCGCATCATTCTGGTGGACGGCGAGCCGATGGGAGCCATCAACCGCGTGCCGGTGCAGGGCGACGCGCGGTCCAACATGCATGCCGGCGGCCGCCCCGAGGCCTCCACGCTCACGCCGCGCGAGCGTGACATCTGCGCCCGCATCGGGCCGACGCTGCGGGACGCCGGGCTGCTGTTCGTGGGCATCGACGTGATCGGCGACTGGCTGACCGAGATCAACGTCACCTCGCCGACCGGGCTGCAGGAGGTCGGCCGGTTCGACGGGGTAGACCTGGCCGCCGCGATTTGGGACCGGATCGAGGCCAAAGTCGCCGCCCGCCTTGCCTAGCCAAGCCGTCGACGCCGCCGCCCGGCTGCGCCGCCTGCGCCGGATCGCCTGGCTGGTGGACGGCGCGTTCCGCATCCCCGGGCTGCGCTTCCGGTTCGGGCTCAACAGCCTGATCGGGCTGGTTCCGGGTGGCGGGGATGCCGTGCTTGGGGTGGTCTCGCTGTATATCGTCTATGAGGCGCACCGGCTTGGGCTGCCCCGCGCCAAGCTGATGCAGATGCTCGGCAACGTGGCCCTGGAGGTTGGGGTGGGCAGCATTCCGATCCTGGGCGACCTGTTCGACATGACGCTCAAGGCGAATTTGCGCAATATCGCGATCCTGGAGCGGCACCTCGGGGGGCACTGACGCCGGGCGGTCCGTTGCCGCGCTTCTAGACCAAGACCGGCTCAGATAGAGTCGCCGGTCATGGTCTAGCTCTTTGTTTTGGCGAGCATGTTTACCAATCAAGTGACTTCACTTGATGCGGTCATGCTCTAAAACTTCTCCCGCGGCTGCCCTCACCCCGGCCCTCTCCCGCGGGCGGGAGAGGGAGATGGTGGGGAGTTAGCTGGCGACCGGTGACCGGGTGGGCTGCCATCCGCGTGCGGACGCCCAGTTGGCTGGCACCGCTGCGAAGCGGCTGAGCCGTAGCGTCGACAAGTCGGCGAACGCGCATGCCCCGTCCGTCACCAGTTGCTGCACGGCGTGGCCGGTTGCGGGGGACAGGCCGAAGCCGATCGAGGACAGGGTTGCCAGCGTCACGTTGCCGGGGTCGGCCAGGCGCTCGATGACGGGGCGGCCGTCTGGGGTGTTTTCGATCACGCCTGCCCAGCTTCGGATCACCCTGGCGTGTTGCGCGCGTGGGAACAGGCCCGCCAGGTGGCCGGCGATGTTGCCCATCAGCGGGGTGCTGAGGCGTGGTGGGGCGGCCATGCCCTCGCTCTCGTCGAGCCATTCGTGCGGGCCGCCGCCATAGGCCAGGTTGCCGCGCCGGGTCTGGCGGCCGTAGAGCCCGTTGCCGTCGGTGCCGGTGACCGGCATCAGCGGCAGCGGCTCGGTCACGATCATCTCCGCGCGGGCGGCGACCATCGGCACGCTCACCCCCAGCATGGCGGCCAGCTTGGCGGTTTGCGGGCCGGCGGCCAGCACCAGGTGGTCGCAGCCGAGCGTGCCGCGGTTGGTGCGCACCGCGGTCACCCGGCCGGCCGCGACGTCGAAGCCCAGCACCGTGGTGTGCTGCATCACGCGGCCGCCGTGGTCCTGCATCGCCCAGGCGTAGGCCTGCACGGTGCGGTGCGGGTTGGCGTGACCGCCGAAATGGTGCCAGTACGCGCCGGCCACCGCGTCCGGCGCCAGCGGCACCAGCTCGCGCAACTGCTTGGCGTCGAGCGGCTCGCTGCGCATGCCGTGGTGGTCGCCGTTGCGCACCATCCGGTCGCTGTCGGACCATTGCGCCTCGGTGACCGCGATGCGGATGCGGCCCGGCGTGAACTCGGTCGGGTAGCCCAGCAGCGTGTCCATCTGCGGCCAGAGGCGCTGCTCTTCGGCAAAGAGCGGGCTGAACCCGTGGGTGCATCCGCCACCGTTGCGCCCGGACGCCTCCCAGGCCACCAACCCCTTGTCCAGCACCAGCACGTCCACCCCGGCTTGCGCCAGCCACCAGCCGGCGCTGAGCCCGCTCGCCCCGCCTCCGACGATGACGACGGCCGCCCCGGTCACGTCGGCTGCTTCCGCCTGCGGGGAGGGGCCGGGCGCGCTCATGCCTCGATGTCCCAGTGGGACGCGACCTGCCCGTCGATGCCGAACCAGATCTCCCAATGCGCGGCCATCGCCTCGCTCTCCGGCAGCGCGCCGAGCAGGCCGAGCGGGAGTGGCCGCACCGGTGCGCGGTAGGTGGCCAGCGGCAGGTCCCCCAGGGCGGTGCCCGCGCCCAGCGCCATCAGGGCCGCCACCTGCTCGCGGCAGCGGCGCCCCTGGCACAGGCCCATGCCGGCCCGGGTCAGCCGCTTCACCTGGTCCGGGCTGTGCGGGCCGTTGCCGAGCAGGGTGGCGAGGTCGGTGGCGTTGCGCCGGGCGGGCTCCCAGCCAAGATAGCGCGGCGGGCGGACTTGCAGGATGTCGCTGGCCGTCACCTCCTCGCACTGGCACACATGCGCCTCCGCGGTGCCGCTCGCCTCCACCACGGCGGCGCGCACCCAGGCCAGCCGATAGTCCGACAGGGCGCCGGCATTTACGGCGGGGGGCGCGGCCAGGGTGTCACTCGCCACGCCGGCGACGTGGGCGGCGGCGAGCGTGCCCTCCGCGGCGGCAATCGCCGGGTCGAGCGACTTGGCGGCCCACACGCCGGCGCAGTCTCCCACGGCATACACGCCCGCCACGCTGGTCTGGCCGAACGGGTCGGTGAGCGCCACGTGGCCGCCGCGCTCGGCGACGAACTTGGTGCGGCAGCCAAGCGCATCCAGCAGTTCGACCACGGGCACCACCCCTACGCCCAGCACGATGGTGTCGCAGGCGACCGAGTGCGCGGTTGCCGGCAGGCGGCGGCCGGCTGCGTCCAGCGCCACCAAATGCGCGCCGGTTACCGCCACGCTGCCTTCTGCCGCGGCGATGACATGCCGGGTCAGCAGCGCCACGCCGGCGGCGGCCAAGCGGGTCAGCAGCGCGGGCGGCCCGGCCAGCTCGGCGGCTTGCTCCACGATGGCGGCCACGGTGACCCCGGCCGCCAGCAGGGCCAGCGCCGCCAGCAGCGCCTCGGCCGAACTGCCCAGCACGACCGCCCGCTGCGCGTCCAACGCGCCGTAGCAGCCGGCCAGCCGCTCGGCCGCGGTGGCGCCCATCACGCCCGGCAGGTGCCAGCCCGGGAAGGCCAGCCCCATGTCCCGCCGCCCGGCCGCGACGATGGCGGCGCGCGCGCCCAGCATGGCCGGCCGCTCGCCGTCCGACAGGCCGGCCACCAGCCCCGGCAGCCAGCCGACGCTGGGGCCGTTGGCGTACAGCCCCCAGGCGACGGTGCCGAGACGCACATCCACCCCGGCCTCGATGGCGTCGCCCAGCCCGGGCTGATAGGCCAGCATGGCCTCGGTCATGGCGGTCCGGTTGCGCACCGCGCCGCCCATGCGCTGGCCGTAATGCAGCGGCACGTCGTCTCCCATGGTGGCCGCGGGGACCGGGTTCTCGTCCACCAGCACCACGCGCAGCCCGTGCGCCGCGCCGGCCAGCGCTGCGGCCAGCCCCGCCGGGCCGGCGCCCACCACCAGCAGATCGGTCTGCTCGGCCACGGCCAGGGTGGCGTTGGCGGTGGAGCGCGGATCGAAGCCGGGCGGGGTGGTGGGGGTGGCGGTCATGGCAGGCTCCTGGTTCAGACGTTCACGGCGCAAGCATCGGCACTCACGCTGCCCGGCAGCGCGCCACCGCGGCGCCCGAGCTGCTCGCGCGGCAGGTGGCAGCGCACGGCGTGGGGCTCGTCCTCCGGCAAGCGCGGCTCGACGGTGTCGCAGATCGGCCCCAGCTTGCGCGGGCAGCGGCTGCTGAAGGCGCAACCCGGCGGCGGCGCTAGCGGGCTCGGCACCTCGCCGGAGAGGCGGATGCGCGCGCGCTGCGGCTCGCCGAGCAAGGGTGCGGCGGATAGCAGCGCCTCGGTGTAGGGGTGGTGCGGGCCGTCGAACACCGCGTCCGCCGGGCCGACCTCGACCACGCGGCCGAGGTAGAGCACGGCGATGCGGTCCGACAAATAGCGCACCACGCCGAGGTCGTGGCTGATGAAGATGTAGCTCACGTGCTGGCGCGCCTGCAGTTCGGCCAGCAGGTTCAGGATTGCCGCCTGCACCGAGACGTCCAGCGCGGAGGTGGGCTCGTCGCAGATCACCACCGCCGGGTCGCCGGCAAACGCCCGCGCGATCGCCACGCGCTGCTTCAGCCCGCCGGAGAGCTGCCGCGGGCGCATCGGCAGGTGCCGCTCGGTGAGCCGCACGGCGCCGACCAGCTCCAGCAGCCGGGCTGCCCGCCGCGCGCCGCGCAAGCCGGCCAGCCGGGCCAGCGGGCGGCCGATAAGGTGGCGCACCGGATGGCTGCGGTTCAGCGCCGAATCCGGATTTTGGAACACGATCTGCAGCGCCTTGCGCGCGATGCGGCTGCGCGCCCGGGCCGCGGCGGCCACCGGGGCACCCGCCAGCTCCACCGTGCCGCCCGGGTCTGGCGCGGTCAGCCCCAGCAGCAGCCGCGCCAGCGTGGTCTTGCCGCAGCCGGACTCGCCCACCAGGCCCAGCGTCTCCCCGGCCGCCAGGCTGAGGGACACGTCGCTCACCGCCCGCAGCGCGTGGCCGGCCACCTGGTAGGTCTTGGAGACGGCCGACGCCTGCAGGACGATGCGGCCGCGCGCTTCGGCGGGTGGGGGCCGTTCTGCTGGCTCGGGCGCGGGCGGGAGAGGGTGGGGTGGGAATGCAGCTTGTATTCGGCTTTTTAGCGAGCGAAGGGCCCTCACCCCGGCCCTCTCCGGTGGAGGACGGGAGAGGGAGTCGTTTGGTGTGATTGGTTGGGCGGGGGGTGTGGCGGCTCCGTCCACGTGGTGGCACAGCGCAATCTGGCTGCGCGCGCGCTGTAGCGGGGGTGCGACGTTGTGGCATGGCGCGTCTGCCAGGCCACAGCGGGGCGCGAACACGCAGCCTGCCGCGACGCTGCCGGGCGGCGGCAAGAAGCCGGCGATGGTCTCGAGCGGGCCGTCCTGCTTGCGCCGTCCCGCGGCCGGCAGGCAGCGCAGCAGCCGTGCGGTGTAGGGGTGCAGCGGCTGCGACAGCAGATCGGCCGCCGCGCCCTCCTCCACCAGGCGGCCGGCATAGAGCACGCCCACGCGGTCACACATCCGCCCGACGCTGGCCAGGTTGTGGCTGATGAATAGGATGGCGGTGGCGAACTCTTCCTTCAGCGCGGCCAGCAGGTCCAGCACCTCGGCCTCCACCGTCGCGTCCAGCCCGGTGGTCGGCTCGTCCAGCACCAGCAACGCCGGGTTCTTGGCCAGCGCCATCGCGATCACCACGCGCTGCTGCATGCCGCCGGAAAGCTGGTGCGGATAGGCCCGCATCACCCGGCCCGGTGCCGCGATGCGCACCCGGCGCAGCATCGCCTCGGACTTCGCGCCGCCCGGGTCCGACCCGGCGAACGCTTCCACCATCTGGCGCGCGATGGTCATCGAGGGGTTCAGCGCGCGCCCCGGGTCCTGATAGACCATCGAGACGGTGCGTTGCCGCAGCCGCCGCAGCCCCGCTGGGGTCAGCGCTCCGACGTCCCGCCCGTCCACCCACACCGACCCGGCGGACACGCGGCCGGCGCGCGGCAGGGTGCGCAATGCCGCCAGCGCCACGGTGGACTTGCCGCAGCCGCTTTCCCCGACCAGGCCGTAGCTCTCGCCCGGCGCGATGGAGAGCGACACGCCGGCCAGCACCGGCTGCCACACGCCGCGGGTGCGGTACTCCACGCCGAGCGACCGCAGCTCGAGGGCGGGGGGGCGGTCACTCACTCCAGCGCGCTCCCGACCCCGTCGGCCACGAGGTTCACCCCCACCACCAAGGAGGCCGTGGCGGCGGCGGCAAACGCCACCGTCCACCAATAGCCGCCCGCGATCATGCCGTAGTTCTCGGCGATGGCGAGCCCCCAGTCGGCCGAGGGCGGTTGGATGCCGAAGCCCAGGAAGCTCAGCGAGGCCACGGTGAAGATGGCGTAGCCCAGCCGCACCGTGGTTTCCACCAGGATCGGGGGGAGGATGTTGGGCAGGATTTCCACGAACATGACGTGGATGGCGCCCTCGCCGCGCAGTGCCGCCGCCTCCACGTAGTCGAGGCCCCGTTCGGTCTGCACCGCCGCGCGCACGGTGCGGGCGATCAGCGGCGTGAAGATGACGCCGATCACGGCGATCACCGTGGGGGAGGACGGCCCCAGCGCCACCAGCACCATCAGCGCCACCAAGATAAGCGGCAAGGCCAGCAGCACCTCGACCAGGCGGCTCACCACCGCGTCCAGCCAGCCGCCGACGTAGCCGGTGAGCAGGCCGAGCGTGGTTCCCGCCAGCGTCGCGATCAGCGTGGCGAGCGGCGCCACCGAGAGGATTGGGCGCGCGCCCACGATCACGCGGGAGAAGATGTCGCGCCCGATCTGGTCGGTGCCGAACCAGTGCGCGGCGGAGGGCGGCGCCAGGGTGTTGAGCAGGTCGTCCTGGTAGGGGTCGAGCGGGGCGATGGCCGGGCCGAACACGGCGCAGACCACCCAGAGCAGCACGATGGCCCCTCCGACCAGGAACGAGCCGGACCGCGCCAGCCGCCGCGCCAACCCGGCCGGGCGCGCGGCGGCCGGCCCCAGCGCGGACGGCGGCGGCACGGCTGCGGCTGGCGCCAGGCTGGTGCTCACCGCGCGCCGCCCCGCAGCCTTGGATCGAGCACCGTGGTCAGCCCGTCCGTCACCAGCGTCACGATCACGTAGATCACGCCCACGGTGAGGATGCCCGCCTCCAGCATCGGCAGGTCCTTGCCCTTCGCCGCGGTCAGGATGAGGCTGCCGATGCCCTGGTAGCGGAACAGCGTTTCCACCACCACCAGGCCGCCGATCAGGTAGCCGGTCTGGGTGCCGATCACCGCGATGGTGGGGCGCAGCGCGTTGGGCAGCACGTGGCGCAGCACCACCGTGCGCCAGGCGAGGCCCTTCAGCACGGCGGTGCGGGTGTAGTCGGCGGCCAGCGCCTCCACCGTGCCGGCGCGGGCCATGCGGGCGATATAGCCGAACAGCACCAGCACCAAAGGCAGCGCCGGCATGACCAGATGCTGCAACTGGACCCAGGCCGAGCTGCCGGGCCGGGTGGCGGCCGAGAGCGGCAGCCAGCGCAGCCACACGCCCAGCACCAGCAGCAGCGCGATGGAGGACACGAACTCCGGCACCACGGTCAGCGACAGCCCGGCGACGCTGATCGCGCGGTCCTGCCAGCGGCCGACCCGCATCGCCGCGTAGACGCCGGCCGCGACCGAGACGGGTACCACCAGCACGAACGCGACGCTGGCGAGCTTGAGCGAGTTCAGCAGCGCGCTCGCCACGGCCGGCGCCACCGGGGAGCGGAAGGTGTAGGAGGTGCCCATGTCGCCGGTGAGGAAATGGCCGACCCAGCTCAGGTAGGTGATGACGGGCGGGCGGTCCGCGCCGAGCGTGTGGTCCAGCGCGGCCACGGCGTCCGGGTCGGCCAGCGGGCCCAGGATGGCGCGCCCGACGTCGCCGGGCAGCAGTTGCGCCCCCACGAACACGGCGACGCTGAGCAGCGCGAGCGTCACCAGCGCCAAGCCCAGCCGCCGCCCTGCCCCGCGCATCGTCACCACGAGCAAACCCCCTCGATCACCCCACCGACGCACCCGCCAGGAACATTTGCGAGATCGCCGTCACCTCCACGCCCTTCACGTCGGCCCCGGTGGCGGCCAGGTAGTCGTAGAAGTAGGCGTAGATCACCGGCGTCTCGTCCAGCAGCAATGCCTGGATCTTGCCGGCGATACCGCGCTGCACCGACAAATCCGTGGTCGCGACGTAGTCGGCCACCAGCTTGTCGTAGTCGGCGTTGTGGAAGTGCGCCGCGTTCCACGCCCCGCCGCTCAGCAGCGGCGCCCCGAGCAGCGTGTTCGGCACGCCGCGATGGCCGTAATCGGTGATCCCCATTTCGGAGTCGAGCCAGTCCGACTGGCCGTAATGCGCGCTGCCGTAATACGCG
This sequence comes from Acetobacteraceae bacterium, assembly GCA_965199105.1. GTDB lineage: Bacteria > Pseudomonadota > Alphaproteobacteria > Acetobacterales > Acetobacteraceae > LMUY01. The sequence goes on from CBDAQO010000002.1 coordinate 629,284, forward strand.
CTGTCGGCCTCGATCTTGAGGTTGAGCTTCACGCCGATCTGGGCGCAGGCATTCTGGATCAGCACCGCGTAGTCGGGGATTTCCTGCAGCCGCTCGGTCGTCAGCGTCGCCTCGAAGCCCTCCGCCGCGCCGGCGGCCGCCATCAGCGCCTTAGCCCCGGCAATGTCCTTCTTGCGCTGCGGCACCGCCGGGTCGGTGGAGGGGTACACCGGCGCGAACGGCGAGTCGTTGCCCACCTCGCCCAACCCGCGGAACAGCCCGGCCACGATCGCCGGCCGGTCCAGCGTCATCGCGATCGCCTGCCGCACCCGCTTGTCGGCGAATTTCGGCACGTCGTTGCGCATGTGCAGCTCGCGATGGGTCGCTGCGCGCACCTTGATGATCTTCACGTCCGGGTTGTTCAGCAGGCCTTGCGCGCCCTGCACCGCGACCTGGCTGATCACGTCCACCTGGCCGCCCTGCAGCGCCAACACCTGCGGCTGCTGGTCGGCGTAGAAGGTGAACTCGGTGCGTGCCGGCAGGGCGGGCGGGCCCCAGTAGTCCGGGTTGCGTACGAAGGAGGCGCTGACCTTGGCGACGTAGCGCTCCAGCTTGAACGGGCCGGTGCCGTTGAAGGTCTGTTCGAAGTCGCCCGCGTAGTCGGCCGGCAGGATGATCGCGTTGTAGTTGTCGCTCGAGACGATGTAGGGGAAGTTGCCGTTCGGCGCGTCCAGGTGGAACGCGACAGTCAGGTCGTCCACCTTGCGCGTGCCGCCCACGCCGAGCACGCCCTTGAACGCCGACAGCGCGTTGGAGCCGTTCTTGGGGTTGGCCAGACGGTCCATCGTCGCCACCACGTCGGCCGCTTCGAGCACGTGGCCGTCGTGGAACTTGACGTTGGGGCGCAGCTTGAACGTCCAGACCGTGGCGTCGTCGTTGGGCGACCAGGACAGGGCCAGCATCGGCCGCAACACCAGGTCGTTGCCGTCGCGGGCGAGGAACTCGCCGGTTTGCATGAGCAGGACGGTGCCGCCGAGATTGGCCACCGTGACCGGTTCGACCGCGCCGGAGGGCATGGGGATGGCGGCGCGGATGGTGGCGCCGGCGCGGCCCTGGGTGCGGCCTTGGGCGCGGGCGGCGCCGAACGGGCCGAGCAGGCCGGACAGCAGCGGCAAGGCGAGCCCGATGCGGCTACCCTCCCGCAACAGGGCCCGGCGATCCAGCCGCCCGGCGAGGAACTCGTCCACCACGTGGTTCTCGAGCGCGCTCGCCGCGCGCCTCGCCTGGTCTAGAAAACGCGGCGTGTGGGCCATGGGAGCCTCCATCGGTTGGCAGTTTCGTTGCAAAGCGCGTGCCTAGGCGGGTGTCGCTCGGCCCGATGTTGCCTGCTTTGGGGGCAAGGCCGCGGACGTTACGTTTGCGACGCCGGAGGGGCCCTCACCCCGGCCCTCTCCCGTGGAGGATGGGAGAGGGAGACGGCAAGTGTGGGGCGGCTGGCGCCGGGTCAGGCTGCGGCGAGGTAGGCGCGGGCTTCGTCGCAATACCAATCCGTGAAGCGCATCACCAGCGACTCCGCGTTCGGCGAATACGGGCCCGGCGTGTAGCCGCTCGAGTTCACCCCGCGCTGGTTATTTTCCGCCAGGATGCGATCCTGCACGTTGGTCCGGTCCCACAGCTCGATCAGGCCCGGCACCGTGTAGTCCACGCCTTCCACCGCATCCGCGCTCACCAGCCACTTCGCCGTCACCACCGTCTCCTCCGGCCCGGTCGGCATGGCGCTGAACATGAACACGTAGTCGCCCAGCGCGTGCGCGAACGAGTGCGGCTCGAGCGACCAGCGCAGCGACCCCACGTCGCCGTTGCCGACCTGGCCGATGGTGCGCTGCACGCAGGGCTCGCCGTCCATCGTCATCGAGCGCGTGCCGGGGTTGAGCGGAAACCGCGCCGCCTGCCACCAGGCGCCTTCGGCCGGGCCGGACGGCAGGCCTTGCTCGGCCATGCGGGCGGCGAACTCCTGCGTCACGCGCTTCTGGTCGTCCTGGCTGAGCTGGCGCCGGCCGATCGGGAACGTCACCGACAGCTCCGGGTGGTTGGACGCGCAATGGTAGCACTCGCGGGCGTTTTCCATCACGAGCTTCCAGTTGGCCTTTTCGACCAGCGTCGCCTGGTGGCCGATCTTGGCCGAATGCAGTTGGTGCGGCGCGATCATCGGCTCGAAGGCGGCCTGAAACGGGGCGAAATCGGGCGGTTCGGCGGCCAGGCACACGTACATCGTTCCCGCCACCGTGCGCAGTGCCACCGGGCGCAGGCCATGCTCCGCCGGGTCGAAATCCTCGGCCATGCGCGGCGCATTCACCAGGTTGCCCTCGAGGTCGTAGGCCCATTGGTGGTAGGGGCACACCAGGCGGGGCCGCTTGCCCGCGCCCTCGGCGCAAATCTGCGCCCCGCGATGGCGGCAGGAGTTATGGAACGCGCGCAACGCCCCGTCCCGCCCGCGCACGATGACGATGGGCGAGCGCCCGATGCTGAACGCCAGGCTGCTCCCCGGGTCCGGCAGTTCCGCCTCGAACCCGGCCATGATCCAGGAGCGACCGTAGATCGCCGTCATGTCGAAGGCGAACACCTCCGGGTCACCGTAGAACTCCTGCGGCAGGGTATGCCCCGGACGGCGCTGGTCGAGCAGGGCACGGATACGGTCGAGGTCGAGCATTGGGGGTCCTTGTCGCGGGGTGTGTCACCCCTAACACGGCCCGGCCGCCTGGTCTCCCTTCCAGAGAAGAGCCCGATTGCCGCCGCCCCCGCTTTGGCGCCATGGTCCCCGCTCACCCGGAGCGTGTGCATGACCAAGGTCCTGATCGTCGGCGGCGGCATCGCCGGCCTTTCCACCGCCTGGGCGCTGGCCCGCCGCGGCGTGAGCGTCGAGTTGTTCGAGCAGGGGCCGCTGCCCAACCCGCGCGCCTCCTCCTACGACGAGCACCGCATCACCCGCCATGCGTATGGCCGCATGGAAGGCTACGCCCACCTGATGCCCGAGGCCTTTCGCACCTGGGAGCGGCTGTGGCAGGCCATCGGCACGGCACATTACGAGCCCTGTGGCGCGGTCTACTTCCTGCGCGACGACGATGGCTGGTTCGAGGCCGTCGCCCGCTCGCTCGACGCCATGGCCATCGGCTACCGCGAAATCCCGCTTGCCCAGGTGCCGCAGCGCTTTCCCATGGTGCAGACGGACGGCGTGGTGCGCGTCGTCAGCACCGACGGGGCCGGCATGCTGTTCCCGATCCGCATCCTGACCGACCTCGTGGTGCTGCTCGGGCGCCTTGGCGTGACGCTGCGCACCGGCACGCTGGTGGACGAAGTGGACCTCGCGCGCGGCCGGGTCATCGCGGGCGGGCAGGTGCATGAGGCGGACATGGTGGTGGTCGCCGCCGGGGCCTGGGCCGACCGGCTCGCCCCCGAACTGCGCGGCGTCGCCGTGCCCTCGCGCCAGGCGGTGCTCTACCTTTCGCCGCCCGCCGAACTGGCGCAGGCCTGGTCCGAAGCGCCCGTCATGCTGGACGTGAGCAGCAAGGGCGGCCTCTACACGTTGCCGCCCCGGCGCGGCACCCGGCTCAAGGTCGGCGACCACGTGTTCTCGCGCACCGGTGACCCGGACGGGGATCGCATCGCTGGGCCGGCCGACCTGGCGCGCCTGTGGCCCGCCGCCCGCGCCAGCTACCGCGACCTCGACCGCTACAGCGTGCTAGAGCCGAAAGCCTGCTTCTACACCGTCACCGAGCGCGAGGAGTTCCTCGTCCGCCCCTATGACGCCGGCTGGGTGATCAGCGCCTGCTCCGGCCACGGCTTCAAGCTCGGCTCGCTGATGGGCGAATTGGTGGCGCGCGCGATCACCGGCGAAATGCCGGCCCACCAGGTCACCGCGCTTGCCGCCGGCCAAGTCACCGAGCCGCCCTGGCGCCAAGCAGCCGCCGCCTGACACGCTGTTTCGAGACCCCCGAGGAGAGGGTTGGGGTGAGGGGACCCCGCGCGCTCACCGCAACACCGCATAGCCCAGTTCCACCGCCTCCCGCTCATACTCACCCAGCACCGCAAACCCGGCTTCGGCCTCCACCCCCAGCAGCCCCAGCCCCGGCTCACTCGCCGCCGCCAACGCCCGCGCCAACGCCGCTACCACGGCCCCCTCCGTCGCCACCGAGCTCACGAACGGCAGGCACGGGCTCGGCTCCGTCCAGCCCAGCACGCGCAACCCGGCGCAGCGCTCCGGCAGTTCGCGCCGGGCCAGACCCCAGGTGACGCAATCGACCGCGCATAGGTCGATCTCGCCCGCCGCCAGCGCCGCCAGGCTCGCCAGGTGCGCGCCCGTCCAGACCACTTGGCGGAAGAACGGCCGGCCCTCTGCCACCCGCGCCAGCGACAGCCGCGGCAGGTTCATCCCGGTGTTGGAATGGATGCTGTTGCAGCCGAACACCCGCCCGCGCATTTCGGCCAGCGCCTGCGTCGGCTCGCTTTCGCGCACGATGAACGCCGCGCGGTGGGTCGCCCCGGCGCAGCCCTCGAAGCCATAGCGCGGCACCCCGAGCACCACCGCCTGGCCGGCGAACCGGCGCAGCAACGGGTAGCCGCAGACCTGGGTGAACACGACGTCCGCGCCGATTTCACCGGGGTCGGCGCCGGTCTCGTCCAGCACCGCCGGCGCGCCTGCCACGCCGGCGCGAAGGCGGCCCCACAACGCCCGGTTGGCCGCCGCCAATTCGGCGAACGCATACATCGGCAAACTGGCACGGCTCATGCGTCCCGCTCCAAGCAACCCCGCGCGCTCCCATCCTGGCCCCGCATCGCAGCCGAGTCACCATGTCCCACCCCACCATGCCGCCGGTCTACATCGACTTCCTCAACCGCTTCGACGTGGAAGAGCTGCACCTCACCGATGCCGAGATCATCGGCGCGATTGAAGCCGCGCTGCGGCTGCAGGGCGAAGGACAAACCTATATCCAGCCGCGCGTGTTCCTCGAACCCGGCGTCGCACGCGGCCATTTCAACGTGCTGCGCGGCGCCATCGGGGCCGACATCAACCGCGCCGGCGTGAAGGTGGTCGGTGATTTCGTCGACAACTACCAGCTTGGCTACCCGAGCGAACTCGCCACCCTGCTGCTGCTCGACCCGGCGATCGGCGCCCCGCGTGCCATCATCGAAGCCTCCGCCATCACCGACATGCGCACCGGCGCCGTCACCGCGGTCGGCGCCAAATACCTCGCCCGCCCGAACAGCCGCGTGCTTGGCCATATCGGCGCCCGCGGCTCCGCCTACTGGAACGTCCGCCTGCTCGACAGCCTGTTCCACTTCGACGAAATCCGCGTCCATTCCCGCCGCCCGGAAAGCCGCGACGCCTTCGCCGCGCGCCTGTCGGACGAACTGGGCAAGCCCGTGCTGGCGACGCCCGATTGGCAATCCGCCATCGAGGGCGCCGACATCGTGGTCGAAGCCTCCCGCCTAGTCGCGCCCGAGCCGCTGCTGCAGACACGCTGGATCAAGCCCGGCGCGCTCGTCATGCCATACGGCACCCAGAGCGCGGTGGAGGACGACCTGACCGACATCATGGCCAAGCTCGTGGTGGACGATTGGGGCCAGTGCGCCAACAGCAAGTGGGGCGCGCTGCGCCGGCATGTCGACAGTGGCAAGCTCAGCCCCGCCACGCTGCATGCCGAGCTGGGCCAGATCGTCGCCGGGTCGCGACCGGGGCGGCAGACCGAGGCCGAACGCATCCTGTTCTGGCACCGTGGCCTGTCCTTGTCCGACATCGCCTTAGGACACGCCATGCTCGAGAAGGCCAAACGCCTCGGTGTGGGGCAGCGTCTGCGCTTTTGCTGAGCAAACCCGCGCGCGGCCGGTTGCCGGATACGGCAAATGCCGCATGTCGCGGCGGAGCGTCTGCCACCTAGGCTGCCTGGCCCAACCAGGAGGCCACGCCATGTCAGAGATTACCACGGAGACCCCGCGGCTCCGGCGATCTTATAACAAGCTCGTCAACAACCCGGTGCTGGAAGACTATTCGCTGCGTTACGCACCGAAGAGCTTCCGCGCCTGGTCGGAATACGCCGTCGCGTCCGCCGCGCTCGGTGGCATCGCCTACCTCGCCGATCAAGCCATCGGCGGCTCGCTCGCGGTGCAGTTCGGCTTCCAGAACGCGTTCTGGGGCATCATCGCCGCGGCCGTGGTGATCTTCCTCACCGGCATCCCGATCGCGTATTACTGCGCCAAATACAACGTGGACGTCGACCTGCTCACCCGCGGCGCCGGCTTCGGCTATCTCGGCTCCACCATCACGTCGGTGATCTACGCCTCGTTCACCTTCATCTTCTTCGCGCTCGAGGGCTCCATCATGGCCCAGGCGTTCCACCTGTATTTCGGCATCCCGCTGCCGATCGGCTACGCGCTTGGCTCGCTGATCATCATCCCGCTGGTGGTGTTCGGCATGACGCTGCTGGCCAAGCTGCAGGTGTGGACCCAGCCGCTCTGGTTGCTGCTGCTGTTCTCGCCGCCGATCGCGGTGCTGATCGCCGACCCGAACGCGGTGGCCAACTGGGTGAACTTCGGCGGCAACTCGCCCAGCAAGTCGCATTTCGACTGGCTGCTGTTCGGCACCGCGGCCGGCATCGCCCTGTCGTTGATCGCGCAGATCGGCGAGCAGGCCGACTACCTGCGCTTCATGCCGGACGAAACCCGCGCCAACAAGACCAAGTGGTGGCTCGCCGTGATGTGCGCTGGGCCGGGTTGGGTGGTGCTCGGCGCCGCCAAGCAACTGATGGGCTCGTTCTTCGCTTCCGTCGCGGTCTCCCACGGCACCGCGATGGCCTCCGCCAACGAACCGATCCAGATGTACATCGCCGGCTACAACTACATGTTTCCGGTGGCGCTGGCACTCGGTGTGGCGACCTTCTTCGTCATCCTCTCGCAGATCAAGATCAACGTCACCAATGCCTATTCCGGCTCGCTGTCCTGGTCCAATTTCTTCTCCCGCCTCACCCACGCCCATCCCGGCCGCGTGGTCTACATCTTCTTCAACGTGGCGATTTCGCTCACGCTGATGGAGCTCAACATGTTCTCCGTGCTGGGCAACATCCTGGGCTTCTACTCCAACGTGGCCGTGGCCTGGATCGGCGCCGTCACCGCGGACCTCGTCATCAACAAGCCGCTGTTGAAGCTCTCGCCGCACTACATCGAGTTCAAGCGCGCGCACCTCTACAACTTCAACCCGGTCGGTTTCGGCGCGATGGTGCTGGCGTCGTTCGTCTCGATCCTGGCCTTCTTCGGCCTGTTCGGCCCGGCGGCGCAGGCGTTCTCGGCCTTCATCGCGCTCGCACTCGGCTTCATCGCGTCGCCCATCATCGCGATCGCCACCAAGGGCCGCTACTACCTCGCCCGCCCGCCGTTCGACGACAGCGCGCTCACCCGCACCACCCTCGCCTGCGTGAGCTGCGGCTACGACTACGAGACCAAGGACATGACGAGCTGCCCGTTCCACCACGGCACGATCTGCTCGCTGTGCTGCTCGCTCGAATCCGCCTGCCACGACATGTGCAAGCCGCCGGTGGGCTCGGTTTCGCCCAACGCCGCCGGCGCGATGTAGCCGACCCGGGGCGCGGCACGGCGTCGCGCCCCCCATTCTTCAACGGGAGGAACCCATGCTTCACGGCGATATATCCAGCAGCAACGACACCGTCGGCGTCGCGGTGGTGAACTACAAGATGCCCCGCCTGCACACCCGCGCCGAGGTGCTGGCCAACGCCCGTGCGATCGCCGCGATGATGGTGGGCATGAAGTCCGGCCTGCCGGGCATGGACCTGGTGATCTTTCCCGAATACAGCACCCACGGCATCATGTACGACCGGGAGGAGATGCTGGAGACCGCCTCGCACATCCCCGGCGAGGAGACCGAAATCTTTGCCGCCGCCTGTCGGCAGGCCCGTGTATGGGGCGTGTTCTCGCTCACCGGCGAGCGCCACGAACGCCACCCGGAGACGGTGCCCTACAACACCCTGATCCTGATCAACGACCAGGGCGAAATCGTGCAGCGCTACCGCAAGATCATGCCGTGGACGCCGATCGAAGGCTGGTATCCCGGCGACTGCACCTACGTCTCGGAGGGGCCGAAGGGACTGAAGATCAGCCTAATCATCTGCGACGACGGCAACTACCCCGAAATCTGGCGCGATTGCACCATGCGCGGCGCCGAGCTCATCGTGCGCTGCCAGGGCTACATGTATCCGGCCAAGGAACAGCAGATCCTGATGGCCAAAGCCATGGCCTGGGCGAACAACGTGTATGTGGCGGTGGCCAACGCCGCCGGGTTCGACGGCGTGTACTCCTATTTCGGCCATTCCTCGATCATCGGCTTCGACGGCCGCACCCTCGGCGAATGCGGCACCGAGGAAAACGGCATCCAGTACGCGCAACTCTCCAAGTCGCTCATCCGCGACGCGCGCCGCACCATGCAGTCGCAGAACCACATCTTCAAGCTGCTGCACCGCGGCTACACCGGCACCATCAACTCGCGCGAGAATGCGCATGGCAAGTCGGAATGCCCGTACGAGTTCTACCGGCAATGGGTGCAAGACCCCGAAGCCACGCGCCTGCAAGTCGAAGCGCTCACCCGGAGCGAAGTGGGCGTTGCCGAATGCCCCATCGAGGGCCTGCCCATTGCGAGCGGCTAGGCCACGCACTCTCCCGTAAACCGCTACAAAAGCCCCCTCCCCCCGGGGGGGAGAGTGAGTGGCGCCGCGCGCCCGATGACAGAGCAAGGACATCCGGCAGCGACGCGACAGTCCCCTACCCGGCCTGAAACTCAGTGGCTGATCATCCAGGGCCGCCGCTCGGCAAACCCGCGCACTCCATCACCGCTTTTCGCCTTCGCCGCCGGCGCGCAGCAGCCACACCCCGCCGAGTGTCGCTTCGGCGCGTTCGCGCTGCGCTCGTTCACCGACTCCGCCAGCCGACGCTGCGGCTCCATGCCGGCGAAGTGCGGCACCGCCAACGCCCGCGGCGCCACCGCGCCACATTCGGGGCACTCCGCCGGCGCGGCAAACTCCGCCAACGACCGCAGCCGGCTGAACTCACCACAACGCGCGCAGCAATAGGCGTAAGTCGGCATTTCGGCTCCGTGTCTACAGGTCGGGGGCGAGCGGCACGTCGACGCTGCCGTCGACGAACTTCTTCGGCCCGTCCATCCCTGGGTTGATGTCAAAGTCGAAAATCTCGGTCGGCAGCCACAGCGTCGCACACGCGTTGGGAATGTCCACGACGCCGCTGATGTGCCCCTGAACCGGCGCCGTGCCAAGAATGGCGTAGGCCTGCGCCCCGGAGTAGCCGAACTTCTTCAAATACTCGATCGCGTTCAGGCACGCCTGGCGATAGGCCACCTGCACGTCGAGGTAGTGCTGGCCGCCGTGCTCATCGACCGAAATCCCCTCGAAGATCAGGTAATCCCGGTAGTTCGGCGTAATCGGGCTCGGCTTGAAGATCGGGTTGCGGATGCCGTATTTCGTCATCCCGTCCTTCAGCACCGCCGAAACCCGCATGTGGATCCAACCGGGCATTTCGATTGCCCCGCAGAACGTGATCTCGCCGTCGCCCTGGCTGAAATGCAGGTCGCCCACCGAAAGCCCGCCGCCGGGCACGTAGACCGGGAAATACACCCGCGCCCCGCGCGATAGGTCCTTGATGTCGCAGTTGCCGCCATGCTCGCGCGGCGGCACCGTGCGCGCGCCCTCGGCTGCCGCGGCGCCGCGCGCGTCCCCCGTCATCCGGCCCATATGCGCCGTGGCTGGGAACGGGGCGTTGGCCAGCGGCGGCACCCGCCCCGGGTTGGTTGCGATCAGACCGGTTTCGCGGCTGTTCCACGTCTCCAGCAACGGCTTGGACGGCAGGCACCCGATCAACCCAGGATGGATCAACCCGGCGAAGTTCACGCCCGGCACGTGGCGCGAATGGGTGAACATGCCGGCGAAATCCCAGATCGATTTCTGCGCCTGCGGGAAATGCTCGGTGAGGAAGCCGCCACCGTTCTTCTGCGAGAAGAACCCGTTGAAGCCCCATGCATTGTGCGCGAACGAGCCGATGTCGAGGAAGTCCACCACCAGCAGGTCGCCCGGCTCCGCACCCTCCACGCCGATCGGCCCGCTGAGGAAATGCACGATGCTGAGGTCGATATCGCGCACGTCGGCTGCCGAATCGTTGTTCTTGATGAACCCGCCCGTCCAATCGTAGCACTCGACGATGAAGTCGTCGCCAGGCTTCACCGTCGCCACCATCGGCAAGTCGGGATGCCAGCGGTTGTGCACCATGTCGTTGTCGTACGCCGACTGGGAAAGGTCCACCTTGATCAGCGTATCAACCATGTCCGCTCCGTCCGGTTATGTTGCTGCCGCATCGTCGGAACCCGGGTTGGCCAGGGAAATACGTCGTTTGCCGTACAGCGGAGAAAGTTTTCGATGGACGCCACCGCCGTCTATCCGCAACCTCGTGCACCAGGCGCACGCATAGTCAAACGCCTGCCAAACACCATGGCATGTCACCCGAACGCTTGGAGGCCACATCCATCCCGATGGCGATGCGACAGAGGATCATCCCGTCACGCCGCGACTACAATCGCTGGGTCGCAGACCAGACGCTGGAAGACTACGCGCTGCGCTTCACCGCCATCTCCGCCCGCCGCTGGCCCATTTCCGCGGTTGCCAACACGGCACTTGGCGCCACCTCGTTCTTGGCCCTCGAGGCCATCGGCGCCGTCATCACCCTGCGCTACGGCTTTGCCAACGCCGCCGCCGCCATCCTGGTTGGCGCCGTGCTCATCTTCCTCACTGCCCTGCCGATCGCCATCGGCGCCGCCCGCCACGGCCTCGACATCGACCTGCTGACCCGCGGCGCAGGGTTCGGCTATATCGGCTCCACCGTCACCTCGCTCATCTACGCCAGCTTTACCTTCCTGTTCTTCGGCATCGAAGCCTCCATCCTGGCCGTCGCCCTGCAGGACTGCCTCGGCATTCCGCAATGGCTCGGCCAGTTGCTCGCCGCCCTCGTCGTCATCCCGGTCGTCACCGGCGGCATCACCCTCATCAGCCGCTTCCAACGCTGGACGCAGCCGCTCTGGCTCCTGCTCAACATCCTGCCCTTCGCCGCCCTTGCCTGGCGCGGGCCCGCGCTCGCCGGCTGGGTCCGGTTCGGCGGCGACTGGGGTGCAGGCCTCGCTTTGGTGCCGTTCGGCGCCGCCCTTGCCGTCGTGCTATCGCTGGTTGCGCAAATCGGCGAACAGGTGGATTTCCTGCGCTTCCTGCCGCCAGCGCAGCCTGGGCAACGCTGGCGCTGGTGGTGCGCGGTGGTTAGCGCCGGGCCGGGCTGGATCATCCCGGGGGCGGCCAAGCTGTTCGGCGGCTCCCTGCTGGCGTGGCTCGCGCTAAGGTCGGGCCTAAGTGCTGCGGACGCCGTGCAGCCGGTTGAGATGTACCGCCACGCCTTCGCCGCCGCCTTTCCCGCCCGCGCCGCCCTGCTCCTCACCGGCCTGTTCGTCGCCGTCTCGCAACTCAAGATCAACGTCACCAACGCCTATGCCGGCTCCATCGCCTGGTCCAACTTCTTTTCCCGCCTCACCCGCAGCCATCCCGGCCGCGTGGTGTGGGTGGTGTTCAACGTCGCCATCGCGCTGCTGCTGATGGAAATGGGCCTCTACCGCGCGATCGAGGGCGTGTTGGCACTGTTCTCGGTCGCCGCCGCGGGCTGGGTCGGCGCGCTCGCGGCAGACCTCGTCGTCATCAAGCCGGCCGGGCTCGCACCCGCTACCTTCGAGTTCAAACGCACCCACCTCTACGACGTGAACCCGGTCGGCGTCGGCGCCATGCTGCTCGCCGTCCTGCTCGGGGTGGCCGCCGCCAGCGGCCTGCTCGGCGCCGTGGCGCAAGCCTTCGCCCCGGTGCTCAGCCTCGCCACCGCCTTCCTCGCCGCCCCGCTCATCGCCTACACCACACGTGGCCGCTTCTACATCGCCCGCCGCCCGCGCCGAAACTGGTCGCAGCGAGCTGGCCAGCCTTGCGTCGTCTGCTCCCTCGTGTTTGAACCCGACGACACCGCGTTCTGCCCGGTCTATGCCGGCGCCATCTGCTCGCTCTGCTGCACCCTGGACGCGCGCTGCGGCGACGCCTGCCGCCCGCACGGCCGCTTCGGCGCCCAACTCTACGCCGCCTGCATCGCCGCCGTGCCGCCCAGCCTGCGCCGCCACCTTGATGGCCCGCTGCTGCGCTTCGCCGGCATTGGCAGCATTGCCACCGTAACCCTCGGCCTCATCCTTGCCGCCATCTACCTGCAAGCCGCGACCGACGACCCGGCGGCCCGCATCCTGCTCGCCGGGACCATGTGGCGCGCCTTCTTCATCCTCGTCATCATCGCCGGCGTGGCCGCTTGGCTGCTCGTGCTCGCCCAGGAAACCCGCGCCACCGCGCAAGCCGAAACGCGCCGGCAAACGCGCCTGCTGCTGAGCGAGATCGCGGCGCACCGCCGCACCGACACCCAACTGCAAAAAGCCAAGGAGACCGCCGAAGCCGCCAACTTGGCCAAAAGCCGCTTTGTCGTCGGCCTCAGCCACGAACTGCGCACGCCGCTCAACGCCGTGCTCGGCTACGCCCAACTGCTCGAACTCGACGACGCCATCCCACCCCATCGCCGCGAAGCCATCCGCACCATCCGCCGCAGCGGCGAACACCTTGCCGGCCTGATCGACGGCCTGCTCGACGTCTCCAAGATCGAGGCCGGACGCATCCAAATCCAACGCCAAGAGGTTCGCCTACCCGAGTTCATCGAGCAGCTCGTCGACGTGTTCCGCCCCCTGGCCCGCGCCAAGGGCATAGGGTTCTCCTATGAGCGGGACATCCAGCTTCCCGCCGTCGTCCACACGGACGAGACCAGGCTTAGGCAAATCCTCATCAACCTGCTGTCCAACGCGGTGAAGTTCACCACCCATGGCGGCGTTACCCTGCGACTGCATCGCAAGGGCGCCGTCATGCAGTTCGAAGTGGCGGACACTGGCCGCGGCATCCGGCAAGAGGACATGGCGCTCATCTTCGAACCCTTCGCCCGCGTGCAGCAGGCCGAGGCGCCCGTGCCCGGCGTGGGCCTAGGCCTGACCATCACCAAGCTGCTCACCGAAATCCTCGGCGGCGAGATCTCCACCACCAGCCAACCCGGCCGCGGCAGCACCTTCCGCGTCCGCCTGCTGCTCTCCGAAGTGGCCCGCCCCAGCGTCATCGCCCGCCCGCGCCGCCGCCCGCAAGGCTATGCCGGCCGCCGCCGCACCCTGCTCGTCGCCGACGACGACGCCACCCACCGCGCGCTGCTTGACGAAGTGCTCGCCCCGCTCGGCTTCACCGTGCTCACCGTTCCCGACGCCGAAAGCTGCCTGCGCATCAGCGCCGAATGCCAACCCGACGGCTTCATCCTTGATCTTTCAATGCCCGGCCTGGATGGCTGGGCGCTGGCCCGCCGCCTGCGCGAAGCCGGCCACCCCACCACGCCCATCCTTATCGTCTCCGCCCACCCCGACGACCCGGCGGCGCTGTTCCAGGAACGCCGCCTGCACGATTGCTTCCTGGCCAAGCCCATCGACGTGCAGGACCTGGTCGAGACCCTCGGCGCCAAGCTCCGGCTGGACTGGATCCACGACGCCCCACCCGGGCCGCCCGCCGCCCAGCCGCTGCCCGCAACCTTGCGCCCCCACGTGGCAGACCTGCGGCACCTGGTCGAAATCGGCCATCTGAGCGCCCTGCGCCACCGCCTCGACACGCTGGCCAAACTCGACCCGGCCGCTGCCGCCTACCTCCAACGCCTGCGCGACGCAGCCAACAGCTTCCGCCTCGACGAGCTCGCCACCCTGCTCCAGCTCCCCCACCAGGACGCCGCCTGATTGTGTCGGCCGGCACCATCCTCGTCGTCGACGACAGCCCCGAAACCCTGGGCTTCCTCACCGAAGCGCTGGAACGCGACGGCTTCACCGTCCTCGTGGCGCTGCGCGGCGAGCGCGCCTTGGCCACCGTCGAGCAGGTCCACCCCGACCTGGTGCTGATGGACGCCACCATGCCCGACATGGACGGCTTTGAGACCTGCCGCCGCCTCAAGCGCATGGCCGTCGCCTCCAGCATCCCCGTCGTGTTCATGACCGGGCTCAGCGCCACCGAGCACGTCCTGCAAGGTCTCGAGGCCGGCGGCGTGGACTACGTCACCAAGCCGCTCGTCGCCCAGGAGCTGATCGCCCGCATCCGGGTGCATCTCGCCAGCGCCCGCATGGTGCTAAGCGCCCACGCCGCGATGGACGCCGCCGGCCAGTCGCTGTTTGCCGTGGACGCGCAGGGCCGGGTCCGCTGGGCGACCCCGATGGCGCAGCGCCTGCTCGCCACCGCCGCCGGGTTCGACGGCCTGTCGCTCCCGCCCCCCGCCATGGCGCTGCTGCAAGACCCAGGCGACGCACCACCCCCCGACCAGGTCAGCCTCGCCGTGGCAAACGGCGTTTCGCCCGCCGTGGCAAGCGGCGTCTCCGTGGACCTCGCCCTCGTCGGCCGCCTGCGCCCCGGCGAATACCTGCTGCAGGCCAAGTCCGCCCGCGAGACCCCCGACGAAACCTTGGTCCGCCAACGCCTCCCCGTCACGCCGCGCGAGGCCGAGGTCCTGGTGTGGCTCACACGCGGCAAGTCCAACCGCGACATCGCCGACATCCTCGGCCTCAGCCCCCGCACGGTGAACAAGCACCTCGAGCAGGTTTACGCCAAGCTGGGCGTCGAAAACCGCGCCTCCGCCGTGGTGGTCACGCTGCGCGCGCTCCGACCGTAGTGCGGGGGGGGGGGGAGAAGGAGGGCGGGCTTCTGGCTGGAGGCTGAGGCAGTGATACAACCGGACAGCCATAGAACCATACGCCAGGCTATGATGCTCGGAGTAAGGGTTGTAATGCTCGCCGCTGCTAAGAGACGCACGGATGCAAAGACGTCCTTGCTTGCACCCGCCGGCGGCCTTCTAGAGATCCACTTCCTCTCGGCCGTTGAGTCCGCCCCAAATGACGCAGCCCTACAGCCGCCCAAACTCGTCCCGCTCCGGATGGCGCTCCTTGGGGTTGCCCACCGCCTTGGTCGACGCGCCCTCCTCGTCTAGCCCGGACACCCGATCCACGTCCGTCCCTGTCTCCACGGACTCTGTCCGATCATCCCGAGACACCGGCTCCACGTTCTTGGCGCCCGCACGCGTGCCGCCCAGATGGTCAGTGCCACCGCCGGCAGCATCGTCTGTCCGATGGTTGCCGGTGTTCTGCTGCCCTTCAGTGTGCTTTACCTCAGTCTCGGTATGGGGCTGCTTCATCGTGAAAACTCCTATTCCGCGCTCCAAACGCGCCGGATGCCGTTCCGGTTCTCACCAACGCCAAACCGCAGCACGGCGTCCGCCTGGCGCGTCAGGAGCAAGTCCGAGCAGGTCCGCGGCGCAGGCGAAGATGGCTCGACCATGGAACAACCGAGAACAAGGAGGTGGCGTCTATTCAATGCATTGGGTTGAACCCCTGCACCAGGCTGCCCGACACCAGCCGCCAGCCATCCACCAGCACGAAGAAGATCAGCTTGAACGGCAGGCTGATGGTAGCCGGCGGCAACATCATCATGCCAAGGCTCATCAGCACGCTGCCCACCACGATGTCGATGACCAGGAAGGGCAGATAGAGCAGGAACCCCATCTCGAACGCGCGCCGCAGCTCCCCAATCAGGAACGCCGGCACCAGGGCCCGCCACGGCGCGGCCTCCGGCGTGGTGACCGCGGGCATGTGGCCGACATCCAGAAACAACTGCAAATCCGGCCCATGCAAGTTGGCGGCCATGAACCGGCGGAACGGCTCCGCCGCCAGTCGCAGGCCTTCCAGTTCGCCTACGCGACCGTCCGACATCGGCAGCAGCCCCGTGGTATAGGCCTGATCCAGCACCGGCTGCATGACGAAGAACGTCAGGAACAACGCCAGCCCGATCAGCACCATGTTGGGCGGCGTGCCCTGCGCGCCGATTGCCGAGCGCAACAGGGATAGGACGATGACGATGCGCGTGAAGGCCGTCACCATCACGAGCAGGCTCGGCGCCACGGACAGCACGGTAATGAGGGCGGTCAATTGCACCAGCCGGCCGGTCGCCCCGGCCTGCCCTGCCGCTCCAAGATCGATGTTGACCGACTGCGCCGCGGCCAGCTCCGGCATCACGGCCATCACGAGCACGCCCATAACCAGCAACCACACCTTCATGGCGCGGCCTCCGGCAGCCAGCCAACCACTTGGTCTTGCACACCCGTCAGCAGCAGGACGGAACGGCCATCGCACTCGAGCAATACGACCCGGCGCTTCGGGTCGATCGACAAGCTCTCGAGCACGCGCAGCCGCTGGGTCGCGCCGCCGCGCAGCCGCATCGTGCGGGCGGTGCGCAATACACGGCCGATAACCAGGATAAGCACGAGCACAGCCGCAAGGCTCGCAATAGTCGAGAAAATGGGCGTCAACGTCATAGTGTCTGGCCTTTTGCCTTCAATGAAAGCGCAAGCGTTTTGCCTACGCGTGGTCCCGTGCACGCAAAGCTGCGGCGAGTTGATCGACTGCTTCCAGCAGCGCAATGAGTTGCGGGCGAAGCTTGCGCCCGAGTTCAAGCGGCAGATCCAACGCCTTGGCGCACAGCAAGCCCACGCCGCGGTCGAGCCCCGCCATATCGATGGTGCGGCCGTTCTCGACCAACACCCGAGCGATACAGATCGTTTTTGCCAAGCCTTCGCTCATGCCGATCGCGGTTTGCAGCGCGGCGGCATCAAACTCAGCATGATCGAAGCCAAGAAGCCCAATGCTGTTCATGACGTGATCTAACCACAGCGGGGTTACCAAAAAGTTTCCAGCCGCGGTTAACCCTGCGATAACCTTTACCCGCCACATTGCCCGTCATGGCAGACAACGGCATGGGTTTGTTCGACCTTGCAGAGAAGCGGCTCGCATGGATCGATCGGAGGCAGGGTTTGTTGGCGCAGAACATCGCCAACGCCAACACACCTGGCTATCAGGCCAAGGATCTATCGCCCTTCGCCCAGAGCCTGGCCAAGGTCGTGCCCGAGCTTGCGGTGACCAACCCCATGCATATCGCGGGTGCAACCAGCACCGCCGCCACCCTGTTGCAGGAGCGGCCGAACGAGCGCGCGCCCGACGGCAACGCTGTGTCCGTGGAGGATCAGCTCACCAAAGTTGCTGACACCGATGGTGCGCAGGCTCTGGTGACGAACTTGTATAAAAAATACATGACCCTGTTTCACACCGTTTTGGGCAAGTAAAGGCTCCCTGATGGACCTCACCAAGGCACTCACCATTTCCGCCCGCGGTATGGACGCGCAAACCACCCGCTTGCGGGTGATCGCGGAAAACCTCGCCAACCAGGACACCACGGGGGACACGCCGGGCGCTGATCCCTATCGCCGCAAGACGGTGACCTTCGAAGACAAGATGGATACAGCTCTTGGCGAGCAGACCGTCGACGTGAAACAGATCGGCAAAGACCAATCGGACTTTCCGAAGCGCTACGACCCGTCCCATCCCGCGGCGGACGCCCAGGGCTATGTCCACCTGCCAAACGTCAACAGCTTCGTCGAGGTAATGGACATGCGCGAAGCCCAGCGATCCTTCAGCGCCAACCTGAACGTCATGGAAGTCACTCGCTCCATGCTCACCCGCGCAATCGATCTGCTGAAATGACCATCGCCCCGCTCTCCGCGGCCGCGGCTGCCCAGGCCTATAGCCGCACCAATGCCGGCCAGCCCGCTAGCCTCGAGGGTTTTGGTTCGGCTCTCACCCAGGCGCTGCAAGGCACCGTGGACGCCGGCCACCAGGCTGACCAAGCATCCGCCCAGGCTATCGCCGGCACCGGCAACCTCACCGACGTGGTGACGGCGGTAAATCGAGCCGAACTCGCGCTGCAGACCACAACCGCGGTGCGGGACCGCGTCGTCCAAGCCTACCAGGACATCATGAAGATGCCGATCTGATGAACGAGGGCGATGTTGGCGCCGCGCTGCACGATACCCTGCTGGTCGTCCTGAAATTGGGCGGCCCCGCACTCGTCGCCGCCCTTGCCACCGGCATCGTCATGTCGCTGGTGCAAGCCGTCACTCAGATCAACGAAGCAACGCTGACGTTCATTCCCAAAGCCGTCGTCATCATCAGTGTGCTGGTGCTGAGCGGCCCGTTCATGCTCGCGACGATGTCTGACTACACACGCTTCCTGATCGACCGCATGATCGCCGTCGGCGCGCAATAATGACCTCTGCCGACCTCGCAACGTTGCCGAATTGGGCGTTCGCCTTCGCGTTGGTGCTATGCCGCTGCAGCGGGGCCATGCTGCTGCTGCCAGGTTTGGGCGAGGCCGAAATCCCCGCCACCGTGCGGGCTGGTCTGGTGTTGACCCTGGTTGCGCTCATCCTGCCCAGCGTTGGCATGGTGGCGCCGCCAGAGGGCTGGCGCACCGCCGCCATGGTGGCAGCAGAACTGCTTTGCGGCGGCGTCTTGGGCTGGCTCGCGAGATGCGTGACACTGGCTCTGCCGATGGCTGGGCAAATCATGTCCTATATGCTCGGCCTCACCAGCATCATCTCGCCCGACCCGGCGCTCGGCCAGTCCAGCGCGATGATGCGCCTGTTCTCCCTCGCCGTGCCCGTCCTAGTGTTCGGCACCGGCCTGTGGGCGCTCCCGGTGGAGGCGATCGCTGGAAGCTACACACTCGTGCCGCCTGGTGCCCTGCTCTCCATTCCAGACAGCGTGCAGGCCGGCGTCGGCGCGGTTGCCAGCGCTTTCGGGCTGGCGCTCCGGCTCGCGGCGCCGCTGATCCTGGCCAACATCATCTGGCACTCCGCCCTCGGCGTCATCGCCCGCCTCATCCCGCAGCTACAAGTCTACTTCGCGGCCATGCCGGGCCAAATCATCGCCGGGCTGCTGCTGCTTTCCCTACTCGCCACCGGCATGACCGAGGTCTGGCTTGAGACCGCGCGAGACAGTTTCGCCATCCTGCCGGGGCTGCGATGAAACGGTATCGACGCGAGCTCCGCCGGTCGGCCCAGCATGCCACAGGCAGTGACATCTAGCCGTGGCGGACGCGGAAGACCGCACGGAGGCCGCCAGTCCCCGCCGACTGGAACGAGCCCGCGCCGAAGGCAACGTTCCCATCTCGCGCGAGGTCGCTGGCCTGGCCGGGCTCGGCGTGGCGACCCTGATGCTGTCGATGACCGCCCCGATGCTCGGCCAAACCGCCGTCGCACGACTGACCCCCATGTTGGACCTGTCGAGCCGGGACCCGATCGCGACCATGCGCTCGGCGATCGTTGCCGCTGCGATGCTCGCCGGCCCCATAATCCTGAGCGTAGCGGGGGCCGTCATCGCGGCGACCCTGCTTCAGACGCAGTTTGCCTTCAACACCAAGGTGCTTATGCCCGATCTCGCTCGGCTGAGCCCAATGCGCGGCATCAAGCGCATCTTCGGCATCCGTGGGCTTATCGAGGCCGGCAAATCGGTCGCTAAGCTCGGCCTGCTCGGCTTCACCGCCTACCATGTCCTGTCGACCCACTTGTCCGACCTGACGCGATCCATGCTTTGGACCTCGGGTCACATGGCCCAATACATCCTCCAATTCCTGCTGCAGTTGATGTTTCCGCTGCTTGGCTTGCAGGTGATGATCGCAGGCGCCGACACGGTGTGGGCGCGGATGAAGTTCAGCCGGGATCTGCGCATGAGCAAGCAGGACCTGCGCGACGAGAGCAAGGAATCCGACGGCAACCCGCTGATCAAGGCCCGGCTGCGCCAAATCCGCATGGCGCGCGCCAAGAAGCGCATGCTTGCCGCCGTCCCGAAAGCAACCGTCATCGTGACCAATCCGACCCACTATGCTATTGCGCTTGCATACGATCGTGGTGGGGGCGGCGCGCCCCGCGTGGTGGCAAAGGGGGTCGACGAAGTGGCAGCCCGGATACGAGAGGTGGCAAGCGAGCATCGTGTGCCGCTGGTGCCCAACCCACCCTTGGCGCGCGCGCTCTACCAAGTCGAGCTCGATGCCGAAATCCCAGCCGAACACTTCAAGGCCGTGGCTGAGATCATCGCCTACGTCTGGCGTCTGCGCTCGCGCGCGGTGCCGCAGCGGCGTCGATGAGCGCGGCGCTGGCCTTGCGTGGCTGGGTCGCCCGCTCGACCCCCACGCTGCTGTGGTGGTGGCGGCGTCCGCAATCCCTGCTGCGCCGGCTCGGCAGCCCTACGGACGAGATGGTGCGCGTGCTGCTCGAGGAGTCGGCCTTGGGCGTCGCCATTGTCGACCGAAACGGCCGCTTGGTGCGGGTCAACCAAGCCCTACGCGGCCTGTTGAGCTTGGATTGCAAGCTGGCGCCGGGTCAGCCCGTGCAGGATATCTTTTGTGACAAGCGCCGCCCCGCCGTGTGGGATGAATTGCGCCCGGTGCTGCGCGGCCGCAACACGCTGCGCAGCTACGTCTCGGTCGTCCGCGGCAGGCGCGACGGGGGCGTGCAGCCGGTCGAAGTCTCCGTCCGTCCGTTACGGGAGGCAAACGCCACCGTGAGTGGCGCCATCCTACAATTCGTCGATATTTTAACGCAAACGGAGCTTGAAGCGCAGCTCAGCCATGGCCAGAAGCTGCAGGCAGTCGGCCAGCTCGCAGGCGGCATCGCGCACGATTTCAACAATCTGCTCACAGCCGTGATCGGCGCGGCTGACGAAACGCTGCATCGGGCGCACTGGGACGATGCTGCCATTGAGGACTTGCAGCAAATCCGCCACAGCGCCACGCGCGGCGCAGACCTGGTTCGCCAACTGCTGGCTTTCAGCCGCCAACAGAGCCTGCAACCCCGCGCCATCATCATCAATCACGCAATCGACCATATTGCGGTGCTGCTGCGCCGGCTGCTCGGCAGCACCGTCGCACTCGAACTCGAACTTGAGCAGCCGGGCCGCACGGTCCGGGTCGATCCGACGCAGCTCGACCAAGTGCTCGTCAACCTCGCCGTCAACGCACGCGACGCAATGCCGAACGGCGGCCGCCTTACCTTGCGGACCGGCCATATGGACCTGTTCCGCCCGCTGGTGCGCGACACCGAGACCATCCCTCCCGGCCACTACGTCATGGTCGAGGTGCAAGACACCGGCGTTGGCATCCCGCGTGACGTGTTGCCGCGCATCTTCGAGCCCTTCTTCACCACGCGGCGCGAGCGTGGCGGCAACGGCCTTGGCCTTTCGACGGTGCACGGCATCGTCCGGCAATCCGACGGCTTCGTCGCGGTGGACAGTGCTCCCGGCAAGGGCACTCGCGTGCGCATCTACCTGCCTCGCCTTGCCGAGCAACCGCCATGCTGCATCCTGCCGCCCCCGTCCGCGCCCCCCGTGCCTGCCATGACCGCAACCCAGCCGGGAACGATCCTCTTGGTGGACGACGAGGACGGTATCCGCCGGGTCGCGGCGCGGGCGCTGACCCGGCGTGGTTGGACCGTCCTGCCAGCCGAGTCGGGCGAGCACGCCCTGGTCATGCTCGCCGACCCGGCCGTCGCGGCAGACGTTACCGCCGTCGTTTCGGATCTTGCCATGCCGGGGCTCGACGGTGCGGCGTTGATCGAAGCGGTGCGCGCAATTCGGCCCAGCCTGCCCGCGATCCTGGTCTCCGGCTACGCAGAAGACACCCTGCGCAGGCGCCTCGCCGAGGCGGACATCCAGTTCATGGCCAAACCATACGCAATGCGAGACCTGATCGCAGCTGTTGAAACCAAGCTACAAAGGGCCGCGGCGCTGCCATCGCAGGCGCTGCCACCGCTCGCGCCGGCGAACGAGCCGCCGACCACCATGCTAAGCACCCAAACGTGCATCGGGCGCCCCGGCCCATGAACTCGCCAATGTTCTCCCTCTGGTCTTGTGAACAAAACAGGACCGCTTTATTAACACACCACGCTGGCCACTTAGAACGCCTTGGCAACCCAATTCGTCCGCACGGTCCCATCCAGCCGCACCGCCTTCGCGTAGCAAGCCAACCAAAGCCTTCGGTTGCGGCTCTATTCCGGGCTGTGACACAATAACACCACGCCCGTATGCATGGGCAAAGGACGTGACATGGACAGAACAAAGGCGCTCGACGCCGCCCTGACCCAAATCGAGCGGGCGTTCGGCAAGGGCTCCATCATGCGCATGGGCGCGCGTGCCGACGAACAGATCGACGTCATCCCGTCCGGCTCTCTCGGGTTGGACCTTGCGTTAGGCATCGGCGGCTTCCCGCGTGGCCGCATCGTCGAAATCTACGGCCCGGAAAGCTCCGGCAAAACCACCCTGGCCCTGCACGCCATTGCCGAGGCCCAGCGCCGCGGGGGCACCTGCGCCTTCATCGACGCCGAGCACGCGCTGGACCCGATCTACGCCCGCAAACTGGGCGTCGACGTCGATAATCTCCTGCTCTCCCAGCCTGATGGCGGCGAGCAGGCGCTTGAGATTTGCGACACCCTGGTGCGGTCCGGCGCCATCGACATCGTGGTCGTGGACAGCGTGGCCGCCTTGGTGCCGCGGGCCGAACTCGAGGGCGAAATGGGCGACACCCATGTCGGGCTGCATGCCCGGCTAATGAGCCAGGCGCTGCGCAAGCTTACCGGCAGCGTGTCCAAATCCAAGACCATGCTGATCTTCCTCAACCAAATCCGGCTCAAGATCGGCGTCATGTTCGGCAACCCCGAGACCACCACGGGCGGCAACGCGCTGAAGTTCTACACGTCCGTCCGGATGGAAATCCGCCGCATCGGCCAAATCAAGGACCGGGACGTCGTGGTCGGCAACCAGACCCGGGTGAAGGTGGTCAAGAACAAGCTGGCGCCGCCGTTCCGCCAGGTCGAGTTCGACATCATGTATGGCGAGGGCATCAGCAAACGCGGCGAACTGATCGACCTTGGCGTCAAGGCCGGCGTGGTGGAAAAGTCCGGCGCCTGGTTCTCGTACGACAGTCAGCGCATTGGTCAGGGTCGCGAGAACGCCAAAGCCTTCCTGAAGGACCACCCAGACGTTGCGGACAGCATCGAAAAGCGCGTGCGAGACCAATCCGTCGTGGTCGAACGGGCGATGATCACCGCGCCGGAAGAAGGCGAGGACGCCGAAGCCGCCGAGTGATGTTGGACGCAGCCGATGAGGCGTTGGTGGAGGCCGCCCGCGCTGTCTTGGTGAAGCACTACCGGCCGCATTGGCACACCGTGGGCGCCGCCCTGCGTTCCCGCGACGGGCGCATCTGGACCGGCGTGCACCTTGGCGCCACGGTCGGCCGCCTCTCGATCTGCGCCGAGGCGATCGCGCTTGGTCGAGCTATTTTAGAGGGTGACGGCACGGTGGATTGCGCCGTCGCGGTCCGCCATCCAAAGGCCGAGGAGTCGGTGCGCGACATCGCGGTCGTCCCACCCTGCGGCGCCTGCCGCGAGATGCTGACCGACTTCGACCCGGCGGCCGACGTGATTGTGCGCCAAGATGGCGCGTTGGTGCGGATGCCCGTGCGAGTGCTCCTGCCGCTCCCCTATCAGCGGTATTGAGCCGTCACAGATGAGCATTGCGCCAGCGTCGGTAAACTTAATTGATCTGGTCGCAGTGAATGCCCTGCTTGCACTCAACAACGCCAACGCTGTCGAACTATCGTGGCTGGACGGTGACCGCTTGCAGCAGATGATTGGGCAGGCGTTTCTCGCGCGGCGACTGGGTAATGCCGACGCGTTTCTTCTCGCCTTCGACCAAAAGGCAAACTACGGCAGCCCGAACTTCCTGTGGTTTCGCGGTCGATTTGAGCGGTTCGTCTACGTTGATCGTATTGTCGTCGCGCTGCCTGCCCGCGGACGTGGGTTGGCGCGCCGGCTTTACGCGGACCTGTTTGAGCACGCAGTCCGGGCCGGGCACAATCGCATCGTTTGTGAGGTCAATACGACGCCTCCAAACCCAGCATCTCTATCGCTGCATGAGCAATTAGGATTCTCGCAGGTCGGCGTCGGCTCATTCGATGGCGGCTGCCGGACCGTTTGCTATATGGCGCGTGTCCGGAAGGCGTGCTGTTGACCGTTTGAACAACACGCAGCGGCCGAATAGAAGGTCCGCCCCTCCGAAGTGAAGGGGCGGAACGGATCCTGTTAGTGCTTGTTTAGCGCGTCCCGCGCCGTGTCCTTTACGCCGCCGACGGTGCTCTCGGTCTTCCCGGCGACCTTGTCGGCAGCACCTTCGGCCTTCAGCTTGTCGTCGCCGGTTACGTTGCCAACGGCCTGCTTGATGCTGCCCTTGGCCTGATCTAGCGAGCCTTGAACGCGATCTTTGTCCATTGCCATCACTCCGAACGGCATGATGCCGTGCTGACCTTAACGAGAGTTAGGCCGGGGAGTTGCGCAGCACTGCCCGGCCGGATGGGAGCGCTACCCGAACAGGTTGAGACCGATCATCAGGCTTGCCAGGATAACCAGCCCTCCGGCGCCCTTAATGATGAGGTCGCGCGGAAACGTCGATTTTAGTGTCCAGCCGCAAGATTTGCGTCCGCAAGTTGGCGATGCACCCTTTAGCTCCACGATAACGCCTTTGAGTTCGGACCGGACGTCGCCGATTTGGGAGCGCATACGTGCTTCGCTCGCCTCGATGTCGGCTTTGGTCGCGACGCCCGCCTCCAGCGCCTCGCGCAACGCCTGGACACGCGCGCCTGCGACCGGTTCCTCGGCTCCAGCCTCCCTCAAGCGGTCGATATAGGCCAGGCGGTCAAACGGCAGGTTCATTGTTCCACCGTGCTACGCCAAATGCGGCCTGGTGTCAGCCTTGCAGCCTGGCGAGGAACGCCTGCGCCGCGGCGGGAGCGCGGACTTTGTCGCCGCTGATGAAGAACACGAAGCTTTCCCGCGGCATCGGCTCGTCCGCCGGACCGACGCGCGGCAGGTCGGTAACGGGTTCGCCCATGCTCCAGCAGCGGGTTCGCCGCGCCCAAGCGTCGAGTGCGGCGGACGCATAGCCCTCCGGCTCGGCCGCGTCGTTGCGCTCCAGCCGAGCGTAGCTGAACGGGGCGGTGAGGTCTCCGAGTAGCGCGTGCTTGCCGCTTTCCACGATGGCGGCCGCCACGCCGTGGCGACGCAGCAGGGCGAACCATTCCGGGTCGGCGAAGCTCTCGTGGCGTGCCTCGATCACGTGGCGCAGCGTCAGGCCCGCGAACGCCGGCGGGAGCAGCGCGAGGAACTCGGCCATCACCGCTGGATCGAAGCGCCGGGTCGGCGGAAACTGCCACAGGATGGGGCCGAGCCGGTCGCCGAGTTCGGCCAGCCCGGAGGCCAGGAAGCGCTGCACCGAGGGTTCGGACTCGGCCAGCGCGGCGCGGTTGGTGGCGGCGCGCGGCCCCTTGAGCGCGAATACGAACCCGTCCGGCACCGTGCGTGCCCAGGTGGCGAAGCTCGTTGGCGATTGGGTGCGGTAGAAGGTGCCGTTGATCTCGATCGCGGTGAGCTTGCTTGCCGCGTAGGCCAGCTCCTTGGCGTGCGGCAGGCCCGGCGGGTAGAACGCTCCACGCCAGGGCGCGAACGTCCAGCCGCCGATGCCGACGCGGACCGGGGCCGGGTTACTCGGCTTGCGCACTGGCCTCGCTGCGCGTGCCGCCGACCCGGGCGGCCAGGGCGGCTGCCATGAACTCATCCAATGCGCCGTCCAGCACCGCGGCGGGGTTGCCGGTTTCCACGCCGGTCCGCAGGTCCTTCACCATTTGGTAAGGCGCCAACACGTAAGATCGGATCTGATGGCCCCAGCCGATCTCGGTCTTGGCCGCCTCCGTCTGCGCGCTGGCCGCCTCGCGTTTCTGCAGCTCGGCCTCGTACATCCGCGCCCGCAGCATCTCCATGGCGGTTGCCCGGTTGCGGTGCTGCGAGCGGTCGGTTTGGCAGGCCACGATGATCCCGGTGGGGACGTGGGTGATGCGGATGGCGGACTCGGTCTTGTTCACGTGCTGGCCGCCAGCGCCGGAGGCTCGGAACGTGTCCACCTTTAGGTCGGATGGGTCGATCTCGATCTGGATCGTGTCGTCCACTACCGGGTAGACGTAGACGCTGGCGAACGAGGTCTGCCGCCGCGCATTGCTGTCGAACGGCGAAATGCGCACCAGGCGGTGCACCCCGCCTTCGGTCTTCAGCCAGCCATAAGCGTTTGGCCCGGTCACCTGGAACGTGGCGGACTTGATGCCGGCCTGCTCGCCCTCGCTCTGCTCGAGCATCTGAATCTTGTAGCCGTGCGCCTCGGCCCAGCGCGAATACATCCGAGCCAGCATTTCGGCCCAATCCTGCGCCTCGGTGCCGCCGGCGCCGCTGTTCACCTCGAGGAACGCGTCCCGCCCGTCCGCCTCGCCCGAGAGCAGGCTTTCGATCTCGCGGCGCTTGGCCTCGCTGGCGGCGCGGCGCAGCGCGGTCAGCCCCTCGGTGGCGAGCCCGGTGTCGGCATCGGCCTCGGCGAGCCCGATCAGTTCCACCGTATCGGCCACCTCGGCCTCAAGCGCCTGCACGCCCTCGACCTGGTTGGCCAACTGGGTGCGCTCGCGCATCAAGGCTTGGGCGGTGGCGGCGTTATCCCATAACGCCGGGTCTTCGGCGCGGTGGTTCAGCTCGGCGAGGCGCTCGATGGCGACATCCCAGTCAAAGATGCCTCCTTAGCAGCGCCACCGACTGCTTGATCTGTTCGTGCAAAGCGTCTGATTCGGTCGACATCGTCCTGTCCTCACTCGCTGGCGTCAGTACAACCCGCCCACGCCGCTGTCCACGCCGGTGCCGGTGCCGCCACTGCTGGCCGTGACGCCGCTCGTGTCACCGCTAGTCCCGCCGATGGTGGGGCCGCTGTCGCCGGGCACCTCGCCGTCCTTGAACGCGTCGGTGATGTTGGGCGCCCAGGTGGAGAGTGTCAGCCCCTCCGGCATGATGAAGCCGAGATTAGGCCGATCCTTCAGCGCCACCGCCATGAAATCGTGCCAAATCGGCGCGGCGACCACGCCACCGGTCTGCTTGTCCCCCAGGCTCGAGGGATTGTCGAAGCCGACCCACACCGCCGTCACCACGTCGGGCGTGAAGCCGACGAACCAGGCGTCGTTGAAGTCCTGCGTGGTCCCGGTCTTGCCGGCGATGGCGCTGCGGCCCAGGCCGTGGCCGGCCTCGGTGCCGGTGCCATGCGCGACCACGCCCTGCAGCATGGTGACGACCTGGAACACGCTTTGCGGGTCGGCCAACTGGCGGCGGTCGTCACCGATGGCGGGCGGGCGGGCGGGGTCGTCACAGCCGTTGCACGACAGCCCGGCGGCGCGCCAAATCACGTGGCCGTCACGGTCTTGCACGGAGTCGATCAGCGTGGGCACCACCTCGCGCCCACCCTCGTCGAGCGAGGCATAGGCGCCGGCCTGCCGCAGCACCGTGGTATCCACCGCGCCGAGCGCGTTGGGCAGGAAGTGCGACATCGCGTCCACGACGTGGAAACTGATCGCGTTGTTGGCCACCGCGTCCATGCCGACCCGCTGCGCCAGCCGCACGGTGACGATGTTCAACGACTGCTCGAGCGCCTGATGGATGGAGATCGGCCCGCCCAAGCCCGGCTCGAAGTTGCCCGGGCGCCAAACCCCGGCCGCACCCTGGTCCAGCACAAACGGGTCATCGGACACCTTTTGGCTCGGCGACAGGTTCTGCTGCATCGCGGCCAGGTAGACCATCGGCTTGAACGAGCTGCCGGGCTGGCGCTGCGCCTGGGTCGCGCGGTCGAACTGGCTGGCGTCGTGGCTCCAGCCGCCGGACATGGCGAGCACACGGCCGGTCGCCGGGTCGAGCGAGACCAGCGCGCCCTGCACCAGCGGGATTTGGCGCAGCATCAGCTTTTCGGTGACGGGCTGCTTGGCGGTGGCCGGAAGCGCCACGGGCTCCACCATCACCACATCGCCGGGCTGCACCACGTCGGCCATCCGCCGCGGGAGGGCGCCGAGGCTGCCGTTGTGGTTTGGCCGCGCCCAAGCGGTGTCGGCCAGCACCATCGCGCCAGCGTGGCTCGCGCCGTTGCCATCCACCCAGCCGAGCTTGGCCTCGCCCGGCGTCAGATCCTGCACCACGGCCAGGCGCCATTCCGGCAGCATACCGGGCGGGCGGGCAACGGCGGCCAGCGCGTGCATCCAGCCTGGATGGGTCGCCACCGTGCCGTCGAGCTTGGCGACGGGGCCGCGCCAGCCGCCATGGGAACGGTCATAGCGCACCAGGCCGGCGCGCAGCACCCGGTCGGCGGTCGCCTGCAATGCCGGGTCGAGGCTGGTATGCACCACCAGCCCGCCCTCGGTGGCGGCGTCCACGCCGAAGCGGTCGATCAATTGCCGCCGCACCTCGTCGCCGAACCACTCCGACCCGGCGACCGTGTCCGGCCGGTGGAACTGGCCCGTGACGACTGGGCCAGCCTTCGCCGCATCGGCCTGCTGCTGGGTCACGATGTGGTCGGCGGCCATCCGGTCCAGCACCCAGTCCCGCCGGTTGCGGGCGGCTTCGGGGAAGCGGAACGGGTTGAGGTCGGTCGGCTTCTTCGGCAACGAGGCGAGGAACGCGGCCTCCGGCAAGGTGATCTGGTCGAGCGACTTGTTGAAATAGGTCTGCGCGGCGGCGGCCACGCCAAAGGATTGCAGGCCGAAATAGATCTCGTTGAGGTAGAGCTCGAGGATGCGGTCCTTGGACAGCACCTGCTCGATGCGGATCGCCAGCACGGCTTCCTTGACCTTGCGCGAGAGGGTGCGCTCGTTGGTGCCGAGCAGCATGTTGCGCGCCACCTGCTGGGTGATGGTGGAGGCACCGGCGGGGCGGCGGTGCCGCGCCACGAGGAACAGGTCGGTGAAGGCGGCGCGGGCGATCCGCCCCGGGTCGACGCCCTTGTGGGTCCAGAAGTTCTGGTCCTCGGCGGAGACGAAGGCTTGCTTCACCACGTCCGGGATGGCGGTGGAGGGCACGAAGATGCGCCGCTCCTTGGCCAGTTCGGCGATCAGGCCCTCGTTGCCGGCGTAGATGCGGCTCATCACCGGGGGCTGGTATTGCCGCAGCCCGTCGACCGTCGGCAGGTCGGCGGCGAGCGTTTGGTAGCTGTGGTAGGCGACCGCGCCGCCCGCTACGGCCAGCAGCACCAACACGGCGAGCGCCGCGCCTGCCAGGCGGCCGAGCAAGCGCAACGGCGACCGCTTGCGGCGCAACGGGATGGCCGTGCGCGCGCTGCGGCTCGGAGCGCCCGGGCGGCTGCGCTGCGGGTCCGGCGGGGCGATCCGCTCGCCTGCTCTCAAATCGTCCATCGTCTCAGATACCAACCCCTCGAACCTGCGCGCCCGCAAACCCGCGCGCAGGTTTACGGCCGCTACCCTGCCATGCGGACGGCTGGGCCTGCAAAAAATGCGTCAACCGCGCGTTTCATCGCCGTTGCAACCGCTGCACGGTGATCTGGCCGTCGTAACGCCGCCTCATCATGCGGGTTAGACATGAATCCCATCTCAACGAGCACAGACGGAATATCCGCCGCCTGCAGCACGACGAAGCCGGCATGCCGGGCGGGGTTTTGCAGCATCGGCACGTCCTGGTCCAGCGCGCCGACCATGCCGCGCTGCAGCCGGGCCGACCCGATGCGGGTTTCCTGGCGCACCAGGCTGAGCAGGATGCGGGCGACCTCCGGCGGCTGGTCGTGAAAGGCGGTGCCGGCGAAGCGGTCGGCGCTGTTCTCGCGCTGCGCGAGCGCGGCGGTCTGCGCGTCCGACGCGGTGTCCGACAGGGTGTAGACGCTGGCGCCGCGCACGTCGTGGTCGGCCAAGGCGTCCGCGTGCATGGAGACGAACAGCGCGGCGCCCTGCGCCTGCGCCCAGCCGACGCGGTCTTCCAGCGGGATGAACACGTCTTGCGTGCGGGTGAGGAGGACGCGGAAGCGGCCGTCGGCTTGTAGCTGGCGCTGCAGCTCGCCGGCGGCGGCGAAGGCGATGTGCTTCTCATACGTGCCGCTGTAGCCGATCGCGCCGGGGTCTTTGCCGCCATGGCCCGGGTCGAGCACGATCAGTTCGGCCGGACCCGGCGGCGGCTTGGTTCGGCGGGGGGACGCGTTTGCCAGGCCCACCAGGAGGGCGGCAGCCCCGGGGCCGAACAAGGCGCGACGTTTCCACCATGGGGCGTGCATGTTGGCGAGCCTAACACATAGGGTCGAGAAAAGCATGTTAGGCGTTGAAAACGGTGCAAACGTGTTGCAGTCGGGTCACGCGGGGCGAGGCGGTCGGGACGCCTGGCCGGTCGCCAGCGGGCTGTGACGGTATGATGAACGTGCCGGCTGAGCCTCTTGCCGCGCCTACTTGCAGGGCAAAACGGATTGCGTCATGGTCACAGCGCTTCGGCGGATCTTTGCCGCGGACGTTATCCTGGCCCAGATGGCGGGACGATGGTTCGATGGTTCGCTGCCCATTGGCGCGAAAGGCCGCGCCGGGGTCGGTCTCACGATCGGCTGGCAAACCCGCAACCCGGCCGCCCGTCCCGACGAGCGTAACCGACCCAGACCAAGGATCGCTCCCAACCGAATGAGCGCTGTCGCCACCGTAAGCCGTTGTCCGTGCCAAGCCGCCCTGGTCGGCCTGGCCGGACGACCCCACGGCGCGCACGCCCTCCGGTCCGTGATCCCGTCACACCGACTTTTAAGACGCCGCCACCCGCCCCGATGGGGCTGCGGATGGCAGGCGCACCGGAGTGTCTTCCACAATGACGAAACGCATGCTGATCGACTCGACCCACGCGGAAGAAACCCGCGTCGTGGTTCTGGACGGGCAACGACTCGACGACTTTGACGTCGAGACCGCTGCCAAGAAGCAGCTCAAGGGCAACATCTACCTAGCCAAGGTTGTCCGCGTCGAACCCTCGCTGCAGGCGGCGTTCGTAGAATATGGCGGCGGGCGGCACGGCTTCCTCGCGTTTGGGGAAATCCACCCGGACTACTACCAAATACCGGTGGCCGACCGTCAGCGCCTGCTGGCACTGCAGGAGGCCGAGGCGCGGGCCGAGGAGGAGGCGGAGGACGCCGCTGCCGCCGCTGCCGAGGCCCGGGGCGAGACGCCGGACGAGGCCGCCGCGATCGCCGCCCCCTTCGAGCTGGGCGCCGGCACGGTGCCGGACGATGCAGGCGAGGCGAGCAGCGCCGGGTCGGAGCCGGGCGAGCCGCCGTTGCCGATGGAAGAGACCACGCCCCCCACCTCGCTGGCCGCGCTGATTGCGCAGGACGTGGTAGTGGCCCGCGAGGCGCCCGACGCCTCCGACAGCGAGCCGGATGCCGCGCCCGTCGGCTCCGACCCGGCGGGCGAGGCCGCCGCCGAAATGCCGCCTGCGATGGCCGCCGAAGCGACCGCGTTCGCCGAGGACGCTGCGATGGAAGCGGGACCGGCCGGGGCTGACGTCGCGGTGATCCCGGGGGCGCCGCCGCCGACGCTGCCGGTGGTGGCTGGGGACGACCCGCGCCCGGGGGAGCCGGAGACGGCGGAAGCGGCGGAGGTGCCGACTGAGGCGGTGGACGCCGGGTTACTGCCCGAGGCCGCGGCCGGAGAAGGCTCGCCGGACATGGCCGCCGCGCCGCTCGAAGCCGCGCCGGGGGGCGGGGACCCTGCCGAGGCGCTTCACCGCGAGCCGGCGTCGTATGAGGCGTCCCGCGGGGAGGATGATCCGGGCGAGGACGATTCGGGGGATGAGGCGAATGGCGAGGAGCGCCAGCAGTCGCGGCCGCCCTCCCGGTTCATGCGGTCCTACAAGATCCAGGAGGTCATCCGGCGCCGGCAAATCCTGCTAGTGCAGGTCGTCAAGGAGGAGCGCGGCAACAAGGGCGCGGCGCTGACCACCTACATTTCGATGGCCGGGCGCTTCTCGGTGCTGATGC
This sequence comes from Acetobacteraceae bacterium, assembly GCA_965199105.1. Taxonomy (GTDB): domain Bacteria; phylum Pseudomonadota; class Alphaproteobacteria; order Acetobacterales; family Acetobacteraceae; genus LMUY01. The sequence continues at coordinate 661,238 of CBDAQO010000002.1, forward strand.
CGAACTCGCCGCGCGGGGGCGGCATCTCGCGCAAGATCACCTCCGCCGCCGACCGCCGCCGGCTGAAGGAAGTGACCACCGAGCTGCAAATCCCGCGCGGGATGGGCCTGATAGTGCGCACCGCGGGCGCGGCCCGGCCCAAGGCCGAGATCAAGCGCGATTGCGAGTATCTGCTCGACCTCTGGGACAGCATCCGCGAGACCACGATGGTGTCGGTGGCGCCGGCGCTGATCCACGAGGAAGCCAATCTGATCCGCCGCGCCATCCGCGACAACTACTCGCGGGACGTGGACGAGGTGGTGGTGGACGGCGAGGCTGGCTGGCGCGCGGCGCGGGACTTCATGCGCATGCTGATGCCGGCCCACGCGCGCAAGGTGGTGCTGTGGAACGAGCCGCAGCCGCTGTTCGCCCGCCACGGCGTGGAGGCCCAGCTCGACGCCATGCTGCAGCCCACGGTGCAGCTCCGCTCCGGCGGCTACCTGGTGATTAACCAGACCGAGGCGCTGGTCGCTATCGACGTGAACTCCGGCCGCTCCACCCGGGAGCGCGGCATCGAGGAGACGGCGCTCAAGACCAACTTGGAGGCGGCCGACGAGGTGGCCCGCCAGTTGCGCCTGCGCGATCTCGCCGGGTTGGTGGTGATTGACTTTATCGACATGGAGAGCCGCCGCAACAACGCGGCCGTCGAGAAGCGGATGAAGGATGCGCTGAAGGACGATCGCGCCCGCATCCAGATGGCCGCGATCAGCCATTTCGGCCTGATGGAGCTGAGCCGGCAGCGGCTGCGGCCGTCGTTGGCGGAAACGAGCTTCACCACCTGCCCGCATTGCGGCGGCACCGGCCATGTCCGCACCACCGAGATGGCGGCGCTCGCGGTGCTGCGGCAGGTGGAGGACGAGGGTTCCAAGCGGCGCTCGGCGGCCATCGTGGTGCACGTCGCGGCGGCGGTGGCACTCTATATATTGAACCACAAGCGGGTACGGCTGGGCGAGATCGAGGCGCGCTACGGCATGAGCGTGGCGTTCGCCGCCGACGACACGCTGTTGCCGCCGGAAATCCGCATCGAGAAGCTGCGCGGCTACCTGCCTGGTGAGGCGCCGCTGACGGCTCCGGCGCCGTACGCCCCGGCCCTGCCGATCGAGGAAGACGAGGCGGCGGAGGAAGCTGACGACGAGGTGAGCGAGGCGGCCGAGCCGCGCGCCGGCGCCGCTGCCGAGGAGAGTGACGCGCCGGTTCCGGGGGAGACCGCGGAGGAGGCAGCCAACCGCATGCGCAAGCGCCGTCGCCGTCGCCGTGGTGGCCGGCGGGACGAGGCCGGGCTGGCCGCGACCGGGCCGCAGGCTGTGGGTGCGGCGGATAATGGCCTGCAGGCTGCGCCGGATTTTGGCAGCGCCGAGCAGCCCGACCTGTCGATTCCACCCTTTCCTGGGCCTGCGCTGGACGGCGCTGGCGCCTTGGAGGCTGCTGGCGACGACGAGGCCGCGCTGAGCGCTGAACCCGGCGAGCCTGCGTTGGACGCGGCAGAAGAGGACGCCAAGGGCCGTCGCCGCGGTCGCCGTGGGGGCCGTCGCCGCCGCCGGGAGCCGCGGGAGGGGGAAGCGGCCGAGCCGGACAGCCAGCCTGCTTCGTTCAGCGCCGAGGAACCGCCGGCCATGCCCGCCTATACCGGGCCGACGCCGGCCAATCCGTTCGGCGGGGACGTGTTCGACCTGTTCGACATGGTGGATGAAGTGGAAGCGTCGGCGCCGCGGCGGCCGCCGGAGCTGGACGAGGCGGCGCCCGCGGCTGCGCCGGACGTCGTGGCGCCTGCGGAGGACGTCGCGGAGCCGGCGGTGGCGGCGGTGGCCTTGCCTGATGCGGCTGCCGAGCTAGCGCCGATGGCGGCGGGCGAAGCGCTGCCCAACGGCCATGCCGAGCCCGAACCCGCGCCGGAGCCGGTAAGCTCGCCAGTGCCGCCGCCGGTCCTGGTGGGGGCGGGTGAGCCTACGGCGGAAAAGAAGCGCGGGTGGTGGCGCCGGTAGCGCCTGTTTACGGAGCCTTTACCGCGCTGAGGTAAACCTGCCTGCAGCCGGCCCCGTCGTGGGGCGGCGCTGTTGCCGGTGGGGGTCGCCCGAATGCCAGACGCGATGATCGAGCGGGCGCCCGTCGCCAGCGTCTCGTTTCCCGTGGTCGCGGGGCTGGTGCGGTTGCTCGACCTGCTGTTGCTGGGGTTGGCGGGGCCGGTTTCGGTGGCGCTCACCGCGCTGATCTACGGGTCGGCTCCGGCGGGCCCGGTCGGGACGGCGGCCGTGATTGGCGCGCTGGCGACGGTGGTGTCGATCGCGCGGGAAGGCGGCTATTCCCAGGCGGTGCTCAGCTCGCCGGCGTGCGGCGTTCGGCTGTTGCTCAAGCCGCTGGCGCTGGGGGTGTTTTGCGTCATTGCCGCCCTCTTTCTCTCCTTCGAGGCCAGGTTGCCGTTCCGGTTATGGCCGCTCATCTGGGCGGCGGTCGCGGCGGCGGCGCTTGTCGCCGGTCGCGTCCGGGTTGCGCGGCTGATGCAGCGGTGGTCGGTGCAAGGCCGGCTGGCGCGCAAGATCGCAGTGGTCGGCGCCAATGATTTCAGCCGTGAGTTCATCGACCGGCTGGAGGACGAGCCGAATGCGTTCCGCGTCGTCGGGCTCTACGACGACCGGGGCAGCCGCGCACCGGCGAGCCAGGGCGGCGTACCTTGGCTTGGCACGGTGAACGACCTGCTGGAGCACTCGCGGCTGCAGCCGGTGGACGTGATCGTGGTGGCGCTGCCGCTCAGCGCGGTGGACCGGATCAGCCGCATCCTGGAGCAGTTGGCCAGCACCGTGGCCGACATCGTGCTGACGACGGACCTGGCAGGCCTACGCTTCTCGCGGGCGCAGCTCGACGGCATCGGGCGCAACCCAGTGGTGTCGGTGCGGGAGGCGCCGCTGAAGGATTGGCGCGCGCTGAAGAAGACCATGCTCGATTATAGCGTCGGGCTGGCGGCTCTGCTGGCGCTCTCGCCCGTGCTGCTGGTCACGGCGCTGGCCATCAAGCTTGACTCGCCGGGTCCGGTGCTGTTCCGACAGCCGCGCATGGGGTTCAACAACCGCTTGTTCCTTTGTTACAAGTTCCGCTCGATGCACACCAAGATGACCGACCTGCTGGCTGACCGGCAGACCACCAAGGATGATCCGCGCATCACCCGCGTCGGCCGCTTCATCCGCAAGTTCTCCATCGACGAGCTGCCGCAATTGCTCAACGTGCTGAACGGCACCATGTCGCTGGTCGGCCCTCGCCCACATGCGCCCAACACCAAGGCGGCAGACCGGCTGTTCAGCGAAGTGGTCGGGCAATACGCGGTGCGCCACCGGGTCCGCCCTGGGATTACGGGCTGGGCGCAGGTGAATGGTTGGCGCGGGGAGACCACCACGGTGGACCAGATCGAGCAGCGCGTGGCGTGTGACTTGTTCTACATCGAGAACTGGTCGGTTCGGCTGGACCTTAAGATCATGCTTATGACCATCCTACGTGAGGTCCGTAGCAAGAACGCCTTCTGAGCTGCCGCTACCGCCGCTGCCAACGCGACGAACCGTGCCAGTCAAGCAACAACGTGCGTCCGGCTCAATGCGTGAAGGTGAAGCTGCCCGTGCCGGAGCCTTGGAGAGCAAGCCCGCTGTTGCTGATCGCCGACCCGTCGATCGCTGCACCGCCAACGTAGAGATTGTTGCCGCCGCCGGCGCCGCTGAGCAGGCTGACCGAGACGGTATGAGCGCCGCTAAAACTCCCCAGCACGTCAACCACCTGGGACTGGCCGTTGCCGTTGATCGCGGCCGCGCTCTGCACCCCGCCGACCTGCTGGCCATCCACGGCGATGGTGAACTGGGCATTACCCTGGAAGTAGTCTTCCGACAGGCTCAAGGCGAGGGTGTCCGGGCCGCTCCCAAGCGTGACCGGGGGCGGTGCGGCAGGGGTGCCGAAGCTGAAGCCGGACGTGCCGTTGTTGCTCATGATAAAGCTGCCGCCATTGACTGTGGTGCCGTTGATCGTGGCGGTGTTGATCAGCAGCAGGCTGTTGCTGGCGTTCAGGTAATCGAGCGAGACGGTGTGGCCGCCTGGAGAGAAATCACCCTCTAGGTCGAATTGCTGCTCCTGGCCGCTGAGCGTGTCGGCGTTCGTTGTCTGCACGCCGCCGATCTGCTGGCCATCCACGCTCACGGTGAACTGGGCTCCCCCCGGCTCCGCTCGTTCGGAGACAAACAAGTCCAGGCTGTCTGGTCCGGTGCCGACCACGGTGGGGCTTGCGGCGGGCGAGGTCGGCTCGGTGAAGCTGAAACTGACGGCGCCGTTGTTGGAGGCGGTCACGTCTGCACTCGTGACGGTGTTGCCGTCGATCGTGGCGGTGTCCACGTCGAGCAGGCTGTTCGCCGCATTGAGGTAGTCGATCGAGACGGTGTGGCTGCCAGGCCCGTAATCTCCCAGCACGTTGTAGGTCTGGGTCTGCCCGGCCAGCGTGTCCGCACTCGTGGTCTGCACGCCGCCGATCTGTTGTCCGTCGACGCTGATGGTGAACTGGGCACCGCTATCCTCCGCCCGCTCCGATAGGGCCAGCGTCAGCGTGTCTGTGCCGGAGCCGATGACCGGGTCGGCAGGCGCCGCGGAGCTTGCCGCGAGCGGTGCCAGCGCCGACGGCGTGCTACTGGGCTCGCCGAAGGTAAAGCTGGCCGCGAGCAACGTCGTGACGCTGACGGAGGCATCAGGCACGGCCACGCCGTCGAACGTGGCGGCTTGCACATACAGCGCGTTCACGCTGAGCGGGTAGCCGGCGATGAAGCTGCCATCGAGGAAGTTCACCGTGACCGTGTGGGCGCCGGAGCCGAAATCGCCTTCGACGTCGAACACCTGCGAATTACCGAGCGCGCTGATCGCCGTGACGGTCTCGGTGCCGCCGATCGGCGTGCCGTCGACGTCGATGGTGAATTGGGCGTCGCCAAGGAAGCTTTGCTCCGACATGGTCAGCGCTAGCGTGTCCGCGCCCGAGCCGACCACGGTGGGTCCCGGCACGGGGTCTCCCACCGTGAGGCCCTGCGTGTAGTCGCCCAGGAAGGCGAGCTGCGAGCTTGGCGCATCCACGCCGTTCTGCGACGCACCGAGGACGTAGAGGTTGCGGTCCTCGCTGGGCGAACCGCCATAGGCATCGTTGAGGAAGCTCACAACGACGGAGTTCGTGCCGGCCCCGAAATCTCCCTCGAACACGAAGAGCTGCTCCTGGCCCAGATCGTTCTGCGCCGTGGTCGTGAGCACCCCGCCGTATTGCGTGCCGTCGATCGTGACGGTGAACTGCGCGTCGCCCTGGTAGGCGTCCTCGGCCACCACCAGGGTGATGGTGTCGGGCCCTGACCCGGTGATGATGTCCGCGGGCGAAGCGGACGCCACAGCGGCGATGGGGGCGGGGGTGACGGCCAATGCGGACAGGCTCGGGATTGGCGGTGGTGCCGCGGTGGGCGCCGGTTCACTGCCCGGAAACGGGTCGATCTCGACGATGATCGGGTGGTCGCTGACGCCGATGGTGACCTGGTTGGTGTCGGTGTAGGTGGCGATGGGCGTGGTGCCGAGCAGCGGGTCGAACACCTCGATGGAGGCCACCGTCTGCGCGAGCGTGATGGTGCTTTCAATGGTCGCAGCCGACAGCTCGGTGGCGCTGGTGTTGTCCCAAATCTCGGGTTCTTGCCAGACAGCAAGGTCAAACGAGCCGTTCGATTTGGCGAGCAGCAAGGCGTAGCCGTAGGTCGGGCTATCTTGCACCACGCTGGTGAGGATGCCGAAGTTCCAGGCCTGCTCGAGGGCAGGTCCATCGAGATTGCTGTTCAACCCGGTGATCGAATAAGTCAGCGTGCCCGGCACGAAGCTGGGAGCGGTCGAGCCAGGGTCGGCCAGGATGGTGGTTAGGTTGTGCAGCGCGACCGCGGCCTCCTTTGGCGCGCCGCTGACGGTAAACAGGCCGAAATTGTCCTCGTTCGACGCCGGGTCGGCTCCGAGGTCGTAGAGTTCGTCGACATAGACCTCGCTGGCGCCGCCCCGGATCAGGTCGAGAATATCGTCCAGGTCGTAATCCGCCTGCACGTCTTGGTTGACGCCGTTGGCTTGTCCGTTCGCCCCCACTCCGTCCGCCGTATTATAGCCAGTTTCCGTAACGATGTAGTTTTCGCCCGGCGTGCCGCCGAAATTGAGCGGCACGTACCACACTGCGGCCGTATTGGGCGGGAGTGCCGCCGAGTAGACATGCACGTTGCCCAGGCTGTCGCTGCCATCGAGGTCGCCCTCCTGGGTGTAGGCCACCGGCGAGTAGGACAGGATGGTGTAGTTCGCCAGCGGGATACCCTGCAGCAGCGGGTCGGCAGCCATCGCGGCGGCAAGCCCGCTCATGAACGCGGCCGCGCCGGGCAGGTCGGCGTTGTGGACCTCGTTCATGCCCTCGACGGAGGCGATCCCGCCCGGGTCGGCCGCCTCGAGCTGGTCGAAGATCGACGTGTAATATGACGGGCTGAGCGTGTCGTCGTTAATGACGAGGTCGAACCGGATGCCGGCCGCCATCGCGGTCTCGACTTCGTCGGCATAGGCTTGCCCGCCACCACCATCGAAATCCATTGCGGCACCGGAGCGAAGGAGGTTTACTCCCAAATACTGCATGTCAGTGACGACGTTGGCGTAGTTGGCGGAGTCGCCGGTGCCGAACGCATCAAGGTGGGACGCGAGGCCGATGCTGCCGATGAACTGGCTCGTGCTCATCGCTTGAACCGTCGTCATTTCGGCGGACGAGTCCAACGTGTCGCTCATGGCTGCTCTCCTTTCGGGTCGACCGGCCTACAGATCGAACTGGATCGGAGCCTACGACTGGTTGCGAGCGGCTACCACCTTTTTCCCGGTGAATATCTTTATACATCCGCAGAATAACCGGCAGGCTTCGCAATGAAACCTGCCGGTATGCAGTAAGTCTCAGAAACGAGACATAAGGCTCAGTGAGTAAAGGTAAAAGATTGTGTGCCCGTGTTGTAGAGCGATAGTGCGCTCTTGGCCACGCTGGTGCCGTCGATCGTTGCTCCATTGATATAGAGGTTGCGATCGTAACCCAGCGACGGTTGCGGCGGGCCAGAAGCGTCATTCAAGAAGTCAATCGCGACCGTATGCGTGCCGCCGAAGCTGCCGTAGACGTCGAGCACTTGCGACTGGCCATTGCCGGCGATGGCCTGCGCCGTCTGCACGCCGCCAATCTGCTGGCCATCCACGCTCACCGTGAACTGCGCGTTGCCGCGATAGTAGTCCTCGGACAGGTTGAGCGCGAGCACGTCCGGACCGCTGCCGATGCTCGGCAGCGGCGGCGCGGGGAGCACCTCGAAGTTAAACCCGGATGAGCCCGAGTTGCTCTCCACCAAGTTGCTGCCGCCGATCGTCGTCCCGTTGATTGTGGCGGCGTCCACAAGGAACAGGCTGTTGGAGGCGTTCAGGTAATTGATCGACACGGTGTTGTTGGATTGGGAGAACGAACCCAGGAAATCAAACTCCTGCTCCTGTCCGCCCACCGCGTTGGCCGCCGTGGTTTGCACGCCGCCAATCTGCTGCCCGTTCACGTCGACGGTAAATTGGGCGCCGCCCGGCTCGCCACGCTCGGAGACGAACATGTCGAGCTTGTCCGGGCCGGAACCGTTGCCGGTCGCGCTTGCGGCGATGGTCGGCTCGGTGAAGTTGAAGCCCGCCGAGCCGGTGTTAGCCAAGGTGATCCCGCTGCCGGGAACGTTGGCGCCGTCGATGGTGACGCCGGCGACGTTGAGCAAGCTGTTGCTGGCGTTCAGGTAGTCGATCGACACGTTGTGGGTGCCGGCGCCGAAATTGCCGAGCACATCGAACAACTCGGCTTGTCCGGCGGTGCTGCTGGCCGAAACGGTCTGCACCCCGCCGACCTGGATGCCGTCGACGCTGATGGTGAACTGGGCGCCCCCCAGTGCGGCCCGCTCCGACATCAGCAAGGTCAGCGTGTCCGACCCGGAGCCGACCACCTCTGGCGTACCGCCGGCGCCTTCGGAAAATCCGAAGAACTCCGATCCGCTATTGGCCACCACCAAGTTGCCACCCGCAATCGCGTTCCCGTCGATGGTTGCGCTGCTGACGTCGAGCAGGCTGTTGGCGGCGTTGAGGTAATCCACCGTGACCACGTGGTTGCCGCTGCCGAAGTTGCCCTCCACGTCGAAGAGCTGGCTTTGGCCGGTCAAGCTGTTGGCGGTCGTGGTCTGCACCCCGCCGATCTGCGTGCCATCCACGCTCACGGTGAACTCGGCGCCGGTCGGCTCGGACCGTTGGGACAGGCTGAGCGCCAACGTGTCGGATCCGGAGCCGATCACCTGCGTCCCGGTGCCGGTCGAGGCGGCGGGAACGGTAAAGCCGAACCCGGCGCTGCCGACATTGGCCAGCACCAGGCTGCTGCTCGGCACCGCCGCCGAGTTAATGGTGGCACTGTTGACCAGCAGCAGGCTGTTGGCGGCGTTGAGGTAGTCGATCGAAACGGTGTTGCTGCCGGTGGCGAAGTTGCCCTCCACGTCGAAGGTCTGGCTTTGGCCGGCCACGCTGCTGGCGGTCGTGGTCTGCACCCCGCCGATCTGCGTGCCGTCCACGCTGACGGTGAACTGCGCACCGCTCACCGCCGCCCGCTCCGAGATGCTCAGTGCCAGCGTGTCGACGCCGGACCCGATCACGACGGTGCCGGTGCTGCTCGGGCTGCTGCTCGAACCGGAGCTGCCGCCGCCGGACGAGGGCGTGGTCACCGGCGCAACCACGGGCGTGGTCACGGGCGTGGTCACGGGCGCAGCCACGGGCGTGGTCACCGGCACGGGCGCTGCAACGGCGAGCGGGATGGCGGTGCCGGGCTTGGTGAAGGCGAAGGTCGCTGTGCCGTTATTGTTGAAGCCAAGCCCGCTGTTGGCCACGGCCGTCTCGTCGATGGTAGCGCCGTCGACGAAGAACAGGCTGTTGCTGGCGTTCAGGTAGCTGATCGCGACCGTGTGGTTGCCCACACCGAAATTGCCCAGGATATCGAATTGCTGGGTTTGCCCGAGCACACTGTTGGCCGTCGTCGTTTGCACGCCGCCGTATTGTTGGCCATCGACGGTAATGGTGAAGTTGGCCGCGCCGGGCTGGCCACGGTCGGACACGAAGATGGCGAGCGTGTCGGCGCCCGAGCCGAGCGTGACCGGGGCCAGGCCGCTGCCGCCCTGGTTGAAGCTCAGGTCGCCGGCGCCGTTGTTGCTCAGCGTCAGCGTGCCGGCGGCGATGCCGGCGCCGTTGATGGTGGCGCTGTCGAGCGAGAGCGTGCTGTTGGACGCGTTCAGGTAGTCGATGGTGACGGTGTTGAGGCCGGTGGCGAAGGTGCCCGCGACGTCGAACTGCTGCACCTGGCCCTGGGCGCCGTTGGCCGTGGTGGTCTGCACGCCGCCGATCTGCTGGCCGTCGACGCTGATGGTGAATTGCGCGCCGGAGTTGGCCCCGGTCTCCGAGATGAACAGGTCCAGCACGTTGGGCCCGGAGCCGAGCGAGACGGCCGCCGGCCCGGTGGTCTGGGTGAAGCTCGAGGTGACCGAGCCGTTGTTGCTCAGCGTCTGGAAGCTGCCGGGCACGTAGGTGCCATTGATGTCGACGCTGTCGATGGAGAGCGTGCTGTTGCTGGCGTTGAGGTAGGTGACGACGATGCTGTTGGCGCCGGCGGCGAAGTTGCCCAGGAAGTTGAACTGCTGGGACTGGCCGTTGGCGCTGGCCGCCGTGGTGGTCTGCACGCCGCCGATCTGCAGCCCGTTGATGGTGACGGTGAACTGCGCGCCGCCAGCCTGGCCGCTATCGGCGACATAGAGGGTGAGCGTGTCGGTGCCGGAACCGACTGTGACCACGGCCGGCGACGTCGACGCGGCCGGCGCGGTGCCGGCGGCGAACGGATCGACCTCGATGATGATCGGGTGGTCACTCACCTCGATCGTCACCGCACTCACGTCGGAGTAGGTGGCGATCGGCGCGGTGCCGATCAGCGGGTCGTATACCTCGATCGACTGGGCGGTTTGCCCCAGCGTCACGGTGACGGGTGTGGCGGAGTCGGGCAGGATGGTTTCGGTGGTGTTGTCCCAAAGCTCGGGCTCTTGCCACACCGCGATGTCGAACGTGCCGTTGGATTTTTCCAGCAGATAGGACGCGCCATAGATCGGCTGGCTGTTGACGTAGAGCGTGAAGATGCCGTCGTCGAACGCGGTTTCCGCCGCGGACGGGTTTAGCGTGCTGTCCACGCCGCTGATAGAATACGACAGCGTGCCCGGCGTGAAGTTGGCGGCATTGCTACCCGGGTCGGCGAGGATGGTGGTCAGGTTATGGATCGCCGTCCCATCGGGCTTGGGCGCGCCGGTGACGGTGAACAGGCCGAAATGCTCTTCGCTGCCCTGGGTGCTGGTGGGGTCGCTGATCTGGTCGAGCAGTTCATAGAGTCCGACCGCGGTGGCGCCGTCCAGCAGCAGATCGAAAATCAGGTCGAGTTCGTAACGCTCGGCGACGTAGTCGGGCAGGCTGCCGGTGATCGAGATGCCGGGTGCGACCGATGGGTTGCCGGTTTCGGTGACGACGAAGGGGTCGTTCGGCGTGCCTGAGTTGTTCACCAGCACGTAGTAGCTGTCATAGATTTGCGGCGGGTATGGGCCTGCATAGGTATGGACGGCGCCGTATCCGGTATTGGCCGATTGGTTGCCCAGCGACGTGTAGACGGCCGGGTTCATCGAGCCGATGGAGTAGGTGATGTCACCAATGCTGCTCAGCAGCGGGTCGGCCTTAATCGCCGCGTAAAGCTGGTCCTGGTAGGCCTGCGCGGCCGCCAAGCCGGACGGCGGCACTTCGTTCTGGCCGGTGACGAAGGCCACCATGCCGGGATACAACGTTTCAAGTTGGTTCAGATCGCTGATGGCCGTGGCGACCGACGTTGCCGGCGACACCACCAAGTTGAACCGGATGCCCGCGGCCATCGCTGCTTCCACCAGGCCGAGATAGTGCAGACCGCCGCCACCGGTGAAGCTGAGGCCGTCGAGCGACGCGCCGGCGAGCGAGAGGCCGAGATACTCGAACTCCGAGACGAACGAGCCCGACAGCGTGGCATAGGCATCGTTGGCGTCGTTAAGGTGAGTGTCGACGCCGATGCTCGCGATGAAGTCGAAGGTCGATTGGGCCTGCACGGGGGCAGGCGTGGTGGTTGGCGCGGTCTGCATGGATTTCTTCCATTCCCGTATATTGCAGTATCAAATCGCACTCTTCCGGACGAAAGAGCTTAGCGGCGCTCCACCGGCTTGGGCCTTGCTTGGCCCGCCGCAAGCGAAACGAAGGGACGCGATTGCGCCCCAAAACTCTGGCAGCCTGCAGCATGGTTCGCCGTCTGCCACGGCAGGTTATCCTGTGATCCCAGCAGTGTCTCACGAACTCGTGAGTGCCATGACCACGGCTCCCCCTTAAAGCGCATCGATGCTGCGGGCAAGGATTACATCGGCATCTTATCGTCTTTTATATTTAGATTTTGCCGTGATTGTTGCGTGGTCGAATGTTACTGCGGCCGCTCGCACCAGCGCTCGCGGGGCAAGAAGATCAGCGCGGTCAAGCCGCTAGCCACCTCCGCGTCACCTGCGTATAACGCGGCGCATGATCCTTATTACCGGCGGTGCCGGCTTTATCGGCTCGCATCTCAATGCTGCGTTGGCGCAGGCCGGGTTTGATGTTGCCGTGGTGGATTGGCTCGGCTCGCAAGGCAAGTGGCGCAATCTCGCGGCGCATCCGCCCATGCAAATCATCTCACCAGATGCACTCGTTGCTTTCCTTGCGACTGGTCCAGCGGTCGAGATCGTGTTTCATCTTGGTGCAATTAGTGAGACGACCGCGTCTGACGGTGACTTGGTCTGGCGCACCAACGTCGAACTGTCATCAATAATCTGGCAGTGGTGCACTTCTCATAGCGTGCGACTGGTCTACGCTTCGTCGGCTGCAACCTACGGCGATGGGACTGCTGGCTTCGACGATGATCTTGCAGCGCTGGACACGCTCAAGCCACGCAATTTGTATGGTTGGTCCAAACACGTGTTCGACCGCAAGGTGGCAAAGCTGCTGGCGGCCGGTGCGCCGCGGCCGCCGCAATGGGCGGGGCTCAAACTATTCAATGTATACGGCCCTAATGAATACCATAAGGGCAACATGATTTCGGTCGTCAAAGTCAAATACGATGAAATCAGGGCCGGTCATGCGCCGAAGTTGTTTCGCTCGGTTCAACCCGGCCTGCCGGATGGGCAACAAATGCGCGACTTCGTTTGGGTGGGCGATGTCGTGGCCGTGATGCTGTGGCTACTTGAGACGCCCTCCGTCAGCGGCCTGTTCAATGTCGGCACCGGCACGGCGCGGTCCTACCTGCAACTTGCCGACGCGCTGTGCCGGGCTTGCAACGTTCCGGCGCAAGCCGAATTCGTCGACATGCCACCGGGGCTTCGTGGCGGCTACCAGGCCTTTACCCAGGCCTCCATCGACCGCCTGCGCGCGGCTGGCTATGCGGGGCAATTCACCGTGCTAGAAGAGGGCATCCGGCGCTACGTCGTCGATTATTTAGACACGCCGGACCCATATATTTGACCCACGTGCTGACTTTCCCGAACTTTGATCCCGTTCTGATACAGATCGGGCCGTTCGCGATCCGCTGGTATGCGCTGGCCTACATATCCGGCCTGCTGATCGGCTGGTGGTTGCTGCGCAAGCTGGTGCGCCGCATCCCGGTTGTCGCCACGCTCGAGCAGACCGACGACTTCCTCACCTGGGCGGCACTCGGCGTCGTGCTCGGCGGGCGCTTGGGCTACGTGCTGTTCTACCAGCCGGCGCACTTCCTGGCCCACCCGCTCGACATCTTCGCGGTGTGGCAGGGCGGCATGAGCTTCCATGGCGGTGCGCTCGGCGTGATCATCGCGCTGGCGGTGTTCTGCCGCCAGCAGCGCATCCCGCTGCTCGGGTTCGCCGACCGGGTTGCCGTGGTCACGCCGGTCGGCCTTGGGCTGGGGCGCATCGCCAACTTCATCAATGGCGAGCTCTGGGGCCGTCCGGCGCCCGCCTGGGTGCCTTGGGCGATGATCTTTCCCCGCGCCGGAGACATTCCTCGCTATCCGAGCCAAATCTACCAGGCGATCCTCGAGGGCCTGCTGCTGTTCACCCTGCTGTGGCTGCTCGCGCGGCGGGACACTGTGCGGGCGCGCTTCGGGCTGCTCTCGGGCGTGTTCCTGGTCGGCTACGCAGTGGCGCGCAGCGTGGGCGAGCTGTTCCGCGAGCCGGATGCGTTCCGCGGCTACCTGCTCGCCGGGTCGACCGAGGGGCAGTTGCTGTCCGTCCCGATGCTGGTCGCGGGGGTATGGCTCATCCTGCGGGCGTGCTCGCGGCGGCCGGTCCCCGCCGTGTAGCGCCGGCTGCGATGGAGCGCCTCGATCACTTCATGGCCCGGGCCAACGCGCGCTATTATGCCGAGCATGACCCGTTTGCCGATTTCACCACCGCGCCCGAGATCAGCCAGGCGTTCGGTGAGGTTCTGGGGGCGTGGGCGGCCGTCACCTGGGAGGCCATGGCCCGGCCCGAACCGGTGCTGCTGGTCGAGGCCGGGCCGGGGCGCGGCACTCTGATGGAGGACGCGCTGCGGGCGGTGGCCAAGGTAGCGCCGGCGTTCCGCGCGGCCATCCGGCTGCATCTGGTCGAGACCTCGCCCCGGCTGCGCGCGATCCAGGCGGGGCGGCTGCCCGGCGCGACGTGGCACGACCGGCTGGAGCAGGTGCCAGCGGGGCCGGCCATCCTGCTGGCCAACGAGTTCCTGGACGCCCTGCCGATCCGCCAGTTCCGCCGCCGCGGGGGCGCCTGGTTCGAGCGCTTCGTGGCCGATGGCGCCTGGGTGGAGCAACAAGCCGTGCCGCCGGCGGACCTCCCGGGGATGGATGGCGAGGCCGACACCTTACAAGAGTATCGCGACCCGGCGCTTGCGGCCGACATCGGCGCGCGGCTGCGGCAGGCGCCGGGGGCGGCCTTGTTCCTGGATTACGGCCCCACCGCCAGCGGCCCTGGCGACAGCCTGCAGGCGCTGCGGGAGGGCAAGCCGGCCGACCCGCTCGCCGAGCCCGGCACGGCGGACCTCACCGCGCACGTCGACTTCGCCGCCTTCGCCCGCGCCGCCGTGGTGCCGGCCTATGGCCCCATTCCGCAAGGCAAGTTCCTGACCGCGCTCGGTTTGTTCGGCCGCATCGACCGGCTGGCGCGCACCCGGCCCTGGCGCGAGGGGGCGGCGATGATCCAGGCCGGCCGCCGCCTGGCCGAGCCGGACCGCATGGGCGCGCTGTTCAAGGCCCTGGCGCTGACCTCGCCCGGCCTGCCCACCCCCGCCGGGTTCGAGCCATGACGCCCTGCCTGCGCGCCGAGACCCTGGCGGTCCCGCATGGCTTCTTCACGCGGGCGGGCGGCGTGTCGGCTGGGCCCTATGCCAGCCTGAACGGCAGCCTTTCCGGCGGTGACGACCCGGCGTCGGTGCTGGAGAACCGCCGCCGGGTCGCCGCCACGTTGGGTGCGGCGACGCTGCTCGGCCTGCACCAGGTGCATGGCGCGGCGGTGGCGCGCGTGAGCGAGCCTTGGGACCCTGGGCAAGGCCCGCGCGCGGACGCCATGGTCACCGACCGGCCGGGCCTCGCCTTGGGCATCATCACGGCCGACTGCGCCCCGGTGCTGTTCACCGCCCCGGGGATGGTCGGCGCGGCGCATGCCGGCTGGCGCGGCGCGCTGGCGGGCGTGCTGGAGCAGGTGGTGGCGGCGCTGGGCGGTGTGGCGGTGCGGGCGGTGGTCGGCCCCTGCATCGGCCCGGCCTCCTACGAGGTGGCGGCGGACCTGCGCGACGCCGTGCTGGCGCGCGACCCGGCGGATGCGCGCTTTCTTGCCGATGCCCGCCCCGGCCACTGGCGATTCGACCTGCCGGGCTATTGCGTCGCCCGGCTGGTGGCGGCCGGCGCGCAGGCCACCCTGCTGCCGGCCGACACGCTGCCCGACCCGGCGCGGTTCTTCAGCCATCGCCGCCGCACCCTGGCCGGCGGCGGCGCCATCGGTCACCAGATGTCCGCCATCGCCCTACCCGCCATCGCCCTGGCCCCCCGAGCCGCGCAATGAGAGCGGCCACTTGCCGCCGGGTCGCCGCGTTCGGGCTTGCGCTGCTCCTGGCCGGCTGTGGCGACCTGCCGCAGCCGTTCCGCGACCGGCCCGGCGCCGTCGCCACCCGCCTGTCGCAGCCGCCGCCGGCGCGCCTGGCGATCCCGCTGCCCACCCAGTCCCTGCTGACCGACGAAGCGGCGCAGAGCTGGTCGCACGCGCTGGCGGACGCGTTGGTGGCGCAGGAGCTGCCCGTCACCGCCGCGGCGGCGCGGCCGGGGGATTGGCGGCTGCTGCTCACCGCCGAGCTGCAGAACGGTGCGGTGATCCCGACCTACACCGTGACCGATCCGCACGGCGTACCGCAGGGGGCCAGCCAGGGCGCGCCGATCGCCCCCGCCGACTGGGCCGCCGGGCAGCCGCAAACCTTCAAGGCCGCCGCGGACGAGGAGGCGCCCAAGGTGGTGGCCCTGCTCGGCGGCATCGAGGCGCGGCGGGAGCTGAGCGACCCGCACAGCCTGCTCAACCGCCCGCCGGTAATCTACTTCAAGGGCGTGACCGGCGCGCCGGGGGACGGCAACACGTCGCTCTCCAGCCAGATGAAGCAGCGCCTGCCCAACCTCGGCGAGGTGATGCAGGACACCGCGAAGGGCGCCGACTACACGCTGGCCGGCGAGATCAAGACCGCGCCCGGCGCCAACAACACCACCCGCGTCGAAATCCAGTGGATCGTGGACGACATCACCGGCAACGAGCGCGGCCGCGTGGTGCAGATCAACGAGGTGCCGCTGCATTCGCTGGACAGCTATTGGGGGGACGTGGCGGTGACCGTCGCCACCGAGGCGGCCGGCGGCGTGCAGGAGGTGATCAACCAGGCCAGCGGCCGGGCCACCGCGCCCGCCGCCGCGGCCGCGCTCGGGCCCGCCAAGGCGACGGACGCCGCCAAGCCGCCCGGCGGATGACATTGGGATGACCAATTGCTAGAACCGCCAGGCCGCCGACCGGGATTGTGCACGCCATGAAGATCGTCGCCTGCAACAGCAACCGCCCGCTGGCCGAGGCGGTCGCCGCCAATCTCAACATCTCGCTCACCTCCGCCTCCATCCGCCGCTTCGCCGACATGGAGGTGTTCGTCGAAATCCACGAGAACGTGCGCGGCGAGGACGTGTTCGTCATCCAGCCCACGTCCTATCCCGCCAACGACAACCTGATGGAGCTGCTGATCACGCTGGACGCGCTGCGCCGCTCGAGCGCGCGGCGGGTGACGGCGGTGATCCCGTATTTCGGCTATGCGAGGCAGGACCGCAAAACCTCCTCGCGCTCGCCGATCAGCGCCAAGCTGGTGGCCAACCTCATCACCGAGGCCGGCGCCAACCGCATCCTCACGATGGATCTGCACGCCGCCCAAATCCAGGGCTTCTTCGACATCCCGGTGGACAACCTCTACGCCGCCCCGCTGTTCACCGCCGACATCCGCGAGCGCTTCGTGGGCCGCGAGATCATGATCGTCTCGCCCGACGTGGGCGGCGTGCTGCGGGCGCGCAACCTGGCCTCGCGGCTGAACTGCGACCTGGCGATCATCGACAAGCGGCGCGAGCGGGCCGGCGTGTCGGAGGTGATGAACATCATCGGCGAGGTGGACGGCTGCGACTGCATCCTGATCGACGATTTGTGCGATTCCGGCGGCACGCTGTGCAACGCCTCGGCGGCGCTGATGGCGGGGGGCGCGCGCTCGGTGAGCGTCTACGTCACCCACGGCGTGCTGTCCGGCGGCGCGGTGGCGCGGATTTCCGCCGCGCCCATCCAGGTGATGACGATCACCGACAGCATCGAGCCCACCGAGGCGGTGCACAGCGCGCCCAACCTGCGGATTTTCACCATCGCCCCCTTGCTCGCCGAAGCCATGCGGCGGATCAATGACGAGAGCAGCGTGAGTTCGCTGTTCGATTAACCGGCCACCGAGGGCGACCCGGCATGAAGTTGTTCTACTCCCCCGGCGCCTGCTCGCTGGGCATCCACGTGGTGTTGGAAGAGATCGGCGCCCCCTACGAGACCGAGCTGATCAACACCCGCGAGGGCGTGCAGTACCAGCCGTACTACCTCGAGATCAGCCCGAAATCCAAGGTGCCGGCGCTGCAGCGGGACGATGGCAGCGTGCTGACTGAATACGGCGCGATCGCCACCTGGCTCGCCCGCACCCATCCGGACGCGAGGCTGATGCCGGCCGACGCGGAAGGCGAGGCGCGGGCGGTGGAGGCGATGGAGTACGTTGTGGCGACCATCCACATGCAGGGCTTCGGCCGCATCGCCCGCCCGCTGAACTTCTGCCCCAACGAGGCGGACAAAGAGGCGGTGCAGACCCGCGGCCGGGAGATCTACGCCAAGGGCTTGGAGCTGCTGAACCATGGGCTGGCGCAGCAGGAGTGGCTCGCCGGCGCCTACTCGGTGGCGGACACGGCGCTGTTCTACGCCGCCAACTGGGCGCCGCGGGCGGGGATCGACCTGCCGGCCCACGTCGCCGCGCACCATGCCCGCATGAAGGCCCGCCCGGCGGTGCAGCGCGCGCTGGCCGCCGAAGGCCTGCCGCACTGAGCTCGCTGCCTGCCGTGGGCCGCCTGCCCGCCCGCGCGTTCTGGTTCCTGCGCCACGGCGAGACGGACTGGAACGCCGACGGGCGCAGCCAAGGCCGCACCGACGTGCCGCTGAACGAGGTGGGCGTCGGCCAGGCCCACGCCGCCGCGGCGGCGCTGCAAGGCCGCGGCATCGCCAGCATCGTGAGTTCGCCGCTGGGCCGCGCGCACCACACCGCCAGCATCGCCAGCGAGGCGCTCGGGCTGCCGGTGACGGTCATCACCGGGCTGCAGGAAGTGTCGTTCGGGGTGAACGAGGGGCATGCCATGGGGCAGGCCTGGTTCTCCGACTGGGTGGCCGGCAAGTTCACGCCGGAGCGGGGCGAGAGCTTCGACGCGCTACGCACCCGGGCCGCCGCCGCCCTCGCCGAGGCGCTCGCCCATCCGGCGCCGGTGCTGGTGGTGGCGCACGGGGCGCTGTTCCGCGCGCTGCGGGCCGAAATGGGCCTGGCGCCGGACGTGCGGCTGCCCAACGCGGTGCCGATGTTCTGCCAGCCCGGCGCGCCCTGGAACCTCAGCCCGCTCACCTGAGCCGCAAGCGGCCCCGATTGCCAGCGTGCGCCATTTCAGCGATGACGTATGTGTGAGGGTCTGATGGTGGGTGATGGAACCGGCGGCGATGCGCATCCTGATCTGTAGCGCCGGCCGCTACGAGTCGCAGGCCAACGAGCAGGTGCGGACCTCCATCATGGATGGTTGGGCGGAGCTGCTCGGCGCGGACAACGTGGTCTCCGCCAGCCTGGCCGGCGCCAGCACCGCCATCGCGCTGTTCCGCCCGCAGATCGTGATGGCGATCGGGTCCTACTTGCCGGAGAGCACGTATTACGGCGAGCTGGCGCGCGATGCCCGGCTGGCCGGCGCCGTCCCGGTGTTCTGGGCCACCGAGGACCCCTACGAGCAGGACGCCAACTACCGCATTACGCAGGATTTCGGCGTGGTGTTCTCCTGCGACGGCTGGGGTGTGCAGTTCTACCAGCATCCCTGCGCCCGCCACCTGCCGTTGGCCGGCTGCCGCCAGCGCCACCACACCCGCTACGACCCGGCGGCCGAGCGCCCGATCGATGTGATGTTCTGCGGCGTCGCGTTCAGCAGCCGCAAGGAGCTGGTGGGGGACCTGCTGCCGAGCCTGGCCGGGTTGCGCCTGCAGTTCATCGGCCCGGGTTGGGGCGAGTTCGGGCCGGGCTTTTCGGACCGCCGGATCGACAAGTCCGAGCTGATCCGGATGTACGCGGCATCCCGGATCGTGCTGAACCTAGGGCGCAGCCTGCACTTCGAGAACTACCGCCACCGCATCACGCCGGCCACGCCGGGTCCGCGCACGTTCGAGGCGGCGCTGGCGGGCACGGTGCAGTTCTTCCACGAGGACACCTACGAAATCCGGCACTATTTCACGCCGGAGGAGCTGCCGTGCTTCTCCACGGTGCACGACTTCGCACCGCTGCTTAGGCGCTACCTAACCGACGACGCCGCCTGCCACGCCACCGCGCAGGCCGCCCAGAGCCGCGCGCTGGCCGAGCACACCTATGCGCACCGGGCGCAACGCGTGATCGACACCCTGAAGGCCGAGGCCATGCTGTGACGATCCTCTACAACACCAACTACACCCACAACGCCAACGCCTACCTCACCCTCGCAGTAGAACGGGCGGCCAAGGCCGTGTTCGGCGCCGACAACGTGGTGTTGGCCGACAACCGCAACCTGGTGGAACTCGCCGCCAGCGGCGCGCACGCCACGCTGATCTGCCTGGACGGCCAACGCCTGCGCCGCCCGCTGCTCGAGCGGGTGCGCCCGGCGCTGCAAACGATGGTGCTGTGGCTGTTCGAAGACCCGTTCATGCTGGACTACAACCTGGCGCATGCCGGCCTGTTCGACGCCGTGTTCACCAACGACCCGAGCTGCGCCAGCCGCTACCACAACGGCCACTACCTGCCGCTCGGGGCCAGCGAAAGCCTGCAGTTCCGCCCGGTGCGCGAGGATGGCGCGTGCGAATACGACATCTTCTTCGCCGGCACGATGTGGCCCAACCGCATCGCCACGCTGCGAGCGCTGCTGGCGCGGTTCGACGCCAAGCGCTTCAAGCTGGTGTGCCCCACCAACGCCTACCTGCCGCCGTTGCCGCGCGACATCGCCGCCCGCGCCGTGCAGTGGCCGATCAGCCTGCCTTCCTTCGTCGATTTCGCCAATGCCAGCCGCGTCACCCTCACTATGTTCCGCGACTACGCCAGCCACGGCACCAGCAGCCAGGCGACGGCGCCCGGCCCGCGCTTGTTCGAGCTCGCCATGGCCGGCGCGGCGCAGGTGGTGGAGCTCGACCCGGCGCTGCCGAGCGGCAACTTCCGAATCATCGAGGGTGTGGCGTGCTGCGACAGTGCCGAGACTTTGGCTGCCGAGATCGACACGTTGTTGCAGAACCCGGCGCTGCGCCGCTCCCGCGCGATGGCCGCCCAACGTTGCGTGCTGGACGGCCATACCTTCGAGCACCGCCTGCAACAGATCGCGGCCGTCACCAAGGCGGAGTTCGGCCGTAAGGCTGCGCCTAACGTGGTTGCACCCGCGCGGCGGTTGCGCGTGCTGATGTGCACCCACTCCACCATGCGGCAGCCGGATTGGGGCGGCGTGGAGGTGTATCAGCAACTGGTGATCACCGCGCTTGGCCAATCCATCGAAGTGCTGTTCTGGCTGCGCCGCGGCGAGACCTGCATGCTGGAGGCGGCGGACGGCACGGTGCTGGAACAGTTCGCCGCGCCCGAGATCGGCTGGCTCGACAGCCTTACCGACGCGGCGGAGGAACCCGCCTTTGCCAGCGCGCTATGCCAATACGGCATCGACGTGGTGCATTTCCAACACCTCGGCCACCACACCGCCTCGCTGCCGATGATCGCCAAGTCCTGCGGCGTCGGCACGGTGTTTTCCGCGCACGACTTCTTCCTGGTTTGCGCGCGCTACAACCTGCTGAACAACGCGCTGCAGTTCTGCGACATCGGCGAGCGCTCCATCACCGCCTGCGACATCTGCCTGCGCCTGGCGGAGAACCTGCCGGCCGGTGCGCAGCAGACGCGGCGCAGCTTCATGGCCGAAATGCTGCGCTCGGTGGACGTGCTGCTCTTCGGCACCGCCTATTCCAGCCAGCTCACCCGGCGCATCTATCCCCATCTTGCCGGCAAGCGTTGCGAAGTGCTCGGCATTCCCACGCCGGGGGATGCGCGCCTCACCCGGGCGCGCGGCGAGAGCCTGGCGGACCAGCCGCTCAAGGTGGCGGTGGTTGGGAACTTCCTAAGGGCCAAGGGGGCGGACACCATCTTGGCGGTGATCGAAACCGTCGACCCGCGGCGCTTCCAATTCGTGCTGTTCGGCAAGGCGGAGGCGCAATACGAGGACGTGCTGGTGCGCGCCGCCCATCCCCATGTCAGCTATCGCGGGCGCTACGCCGTGGGCGACCTGGACGCGGCTGACGGGTGCGACGTGTCGCTGCACCTGTCGATCTGGCCCGAGACCTACTGCATCTCGCTGTCCGAAACCTGGCAGCGCGGCATCATTCCCATCGCTAGCCGCATCGGCGCCTTCGCCGACCGCATCGAGCACGGGCACAACGGCTTCCTGGTGGAGGTGGGGGACGCGGCGGCCGTGGTGGGGCTGCTCGAGGCGTTGCGCGCCGACCGCAGCAAGCTCGCCACCCTGCGCCAGAACATCGATCCGAGCCTGTGGACCGAACCCGACGGCTACGCGGCCAAGCTGCTGGACATCTACCGCTCGGTCTGCCCGCGCGCGCCGCTCGCCCGGGGCGCCCTGGCGCTGGACGCCGGCCAGATCCACCTGCTGCCGCATCGCAGTTGGCGCGAGCTGGCGCCGCCGCGCCACATCTTTGACCCGTCACGCCGCTCCGACCTGCAGCTCGACCTGCCGGCCGAGATCACCGGCTGGATGGCGGGCGCGCAGGGCAAGGTCCATGTCGACCGCGTCGGCCCGCACATGCTGGACAGCATCGAGGCGGGCGGGTTCCGGCCGGTCGACCCGCTGGAGTTGGAGGGCTGGGCGTTCGTGCCGGACATGGGGATTTCCGGCCAGGTCACCGTCGCCCTGGTCGCCGAGGACGGCCAGAGCACCATCTTCCTCAAGGCGGCCCGGCGAGCGCGGCCGGACATCGCGGCCAAGTATCCCGGCGCCCCCCAGCAGGCCGGCTTCCTCGCGCGCTGCGAGCTGCGCGGCCAATGGTCGGACGGCCACTATCAGGTGGCCACCCTCGTCGTGTTCGTGGACCGCGCGGCCTTGCTGCTGAGCCCCCTTTGCGTGGAACTGACCGACGGCCGCGTGACCAACGCCGTGCTGCGAGCGGTTTCGCCGGCGGGCGTGGAGCGGGCGCTGAAGCAGGTGATGGGGCATGGCGAACCGGCCGTGCGCACCGCGCTGCCGGCGCTGCCGCTGGCAGGTGTGACGGTCGCGCCGGACCAGCACCTGCGCTACGTGTTCGACGACATCGGCTCCAGCATCGGCGTCGCCGGGTCGGAACAGGTGAGCATCACGCCCTCGGCGCATCTGCGGCTGCGGGGCTGGGCGTTGCGCAGCCCGCCGCTGCCGGAGGCGGGGGAGCTCTATGTCGGCCTGGTGGCTGCGGGCGGCGACGCCCTGTTCTGGCCGGCGCAACGGCAGGACCGGCCGGACGTGGCGGCGGCGTTCGCCGGGTCGCCGCCCGATGCAGGGTTCACCGCGACGGTGTTCAACGCCGGCGAGCTGGCGGACGGGGCGTGGCACGTGGCGCTGTGCGACATCGCCGCGGGCAGCGCCGTGGTGGGCGCGACCCGGCTGCAATTGGAGGTCCAGGGTGGCCGCTTCGCCCGGGTGAGCTTCGGCGAGATGGCGGTTGCGACCAAGAGCGGCTTGCTGCAGAGCCTGGTGCCGCCGCCGGCCGTGGCGCCGCGCCGCAAGCGGGTGAAATGACCCGCGCCGCCCTCCCGCTGCGCGTGGCTTGACCTCCGGGGCCCCGGGCGCCACTTGTCAGTAACACCAGACATCCCGCCGCAGGGGTTCCATGTCCACCCGAGTCCTCATCGACCACCGCGCCGGCGGCGTCATCCGCCATCCTGAGAAGGTCAACCGTCCCGCCACGGCGGCACTGCGTAAGCCGGACTGGATCCGCGTGCGTGCGCCGTCGCACCCGGTCTACCAGGAAACCCGCGCCTTGATGCGCGAGCACGGCTTGGTGACGGTGTGCGAGGAGGCCGCCTGCCCCAACATCGGCGAGTGCTGGTCGCAGCGCCACGCCACCATGATGGTGATGGGCGACACCTGCACCCGCGCCTGCGCCTTCTGCAACGTGCGCACCGGGCAGCCCGAGGCGCTGGACGCGACCGAGCCCGCCCGCGTGGCCGACGCGGTGGCCAAGCTCGGCCTGCGCCACGTCGTGATCACCTCGGTGGACCGGGACGACCTGGCCGATGGCGGCGCCGCGCACATCGCCGCCGTGATCCGCGCCATCCGCGCCGCCGCCCCCGCCACCACGGTGGAGGTGCTGACCCCGGACTTCCTGCGCAAGCCCGGCGCCCTTGAGCTGGTGGTCGCCGCCCGGCCGGACGTGTTCAACCACAACCTCGAGACCGTGCCCCGGCTCTACCCGACCATCCGGCCCGGCGCGCGTTACTTCCAGTCGCTGCGGCTGCTGGACCAGGTGAAGGCGCTCGACCCGGGCATTTTCACCAAATCTGGCCTGATGGTGGGCTTGGGCGAGGCCAAGGGCGAGATCATGCAGGTGATGGACGACATGCGGATGGCCGACATCGACTTCCTCACGCTGGGTCAATACCTGCAGCCGACCCCGAAACACGCTGCGGTGGACCGCTTCGTCACCCCCGACGAGTTTGCCGACTACGCCAGCATGGCGCGGGCCAAGGGCTTCCTGGTGGTGAGCGCCACCCCGCTCACGCGCTCGTCCTACCACGCGGACAGTGACTTCGCGGCGCTGCGGGCGGCGCGCGAGGCCGTGCTGCAAACCAGGGCGGTCTAGGTGCCGACGCACGCCGAGCACAAGCTGGTGCCCTACACGGCCGAGCAGATCTTCGACCTGGTTGCCGACGTCGGCAAATACCACGAGTTCCTACCCTGGTGCGCCGCCTCCCGGGTGCGCACGCGGACGGAGACCGAGCTGGTGGCCGACCTGACCATCGGCTTCGGCCCGTTTCGCGAGAGCTTCACCAGCCGGGTGCAGCTCGACCGGGCCCATACCGTGCAGGTGCGCTACGAGAATGGGCCGTTCCGCTACCTCAACAACCAGTGGTCGTTCACGCCCGCGGCGAATGGCTGCCGGGTGGATTTCTTTGTCGATTTCGAGTTCCGCAGCCGGATGCTGCAGGCCGCGATCGGCGTCGTCTTCAACCAGGCGGTGCACGCGATGGTCAATGCCTTCCTCAAGCGCGCGCGTGACGTCTATGGCCGACCGAGCGCCACCGTTGCCGTCACCCCGGTGGCGGTGAAGGGATGATGAGCTTCGCCCCGCCGCCGTATCGCCCGGCGGTTCCGGTCCGCATCAACCTCTACTCCGACACCCAGACCCGCCCGACCCGCGCCATGCGCGCCTTCATGGTGGAAGCCGAGGTGGGGGACGAGCAGCATGGCGACGACCCGACCGTGACCGCGCTGTGCGAGCGGATGGCGGCGATGCTGGGCAAGGAGGCCGCGATGTTCCTGCCCAGCGGCACCATGTGCAACCAGATCGCGATGCTGACGCATTGCCGGCCCGGCGATGAAATCCTGGCGCACCAGACCGCGCACATCATCACCAGCGAGGGCGGCGGGGGCAGCGCGCTGGCCGGGGTCAGCATCTTCGGGCTGCCGGGTGAGGACGGCCAGTTCGGGCCCGAGGCGGTGTTCCATGCGGTCCGCGCCCGCTCGCGCTACGCCCCGTCGCAGGCGCTGCTGGCGGTGGAGCAGACCGCCAACCTGGCCGGCGGCACGGTCTGGCCGCTGGACCGGCTGAACGACGTGGCCGACGTGGCGCACGCGCATGGCATGGCCACGCATATGGACGGCGCGCGGCTGATGAACGCCGTGGTGGCGACCGGGGTGCCGGTGGCCGAGATGGTGGCGAAATACGACTCGGTGTGGTTGGACTTCACCAAGGGCCTGGGCGCTCCGCTCGGCGCGGTGCTCGCCGGGTCGGCCGAGTTCATCGGCGCGGCGTGGCGTTGGAAGCAGCGGCTGGGCGGCTCGTTGCGCCAGGCCGGCATCAGCGCGGCGGCCTGCCTGTATGCGCTCGAACACCATATCGATCGCCTTGCCGAGGACCACGCCAACGCCCAGGCCCTGGCGCGCGGCCTGGCGCAAATCCCCGGCCTATCGGTGCCGACGCCGCAAACCAACCTGGTCTATATCGACACGTCCGCCGCCGGCTTCGATGCCGAGGAGTTGGCCCGGCGCGCGGCCGAGCATGGCGTGCTGATTTCCGTTATGGGCCCGCACAGCGCGCGCGCCTGCACCCACCTGGACATCTCGGCCGCGCAGGTGGAAGAGGCAGCCGCCGTCATCCGGTCCGTCGCGGGCTGACCGCAGCAGCCTTGGGGCGGCCACTCTGGAGAACCTGATGCGTGTCATCGTTGCCGCCGCGTTCCTGCTCAGCCTGGCTAGCCTGGCCCAGGCGCAAACCCCGCTGACCGGGACGACCGGCCCTCAGACCACGGCTCCGCTGCCCGCCGCCCCGCCGGCCGCCACCCGCACGCCGCGGCGGACGCTGCAGCAGCGGTTCGACGCCGCCAACACCAGCCATGACGGCCACCTGACCTTGGCGCAGGCGCAGAGCGGGATGCCCGCCGTCGCGCGCAACTTCGCCGCCATCGACAGCGACAACAAGGGTTACGTCACGCTGGAGCAAATCCGCGCCTACGCCCGCGCCCGCCGCGCCGCTCGCGGCACCAGCACGCCGTGACCGACGCGACGGCCGCCGGCACACCCGAGGCGGTGGCGTTCCGGCTGATGGAGAAGGTGTTGGAGGTGCATCCTCAACCGCTCAACAAGGAGGAGGTGCTCAAGCTCTACGCCGAGTGCTTGGCCACCGTCCGCGGCCCAGTGGCGCAGGACCTGCTGGAGGCGCTGAACTTCGAGGATTAGCCGACGACTAGGCCAGGTCCCGTTCGGACTTCGTCGGGTAAAATCGCTTCTTATCACCAAGTTGATAGAATAACGTGCCATGCGCGATAGGTCCCCAGCCGGTCGGCACCCAAACATCTCCGTTGGCGTCCTGCCAGCCATAGCCTGGCCCCTTGGGATTTCGCACCCAGTTCTCGCCTCTCTTCGGGTCTGTGAAGCTTTCCGCCGGACCAGGCTTGCCAGGCGCCTTAGCACCAGTCGGGCTATCGCTCACACCTGGGTTCAGGAACTGTGCGCGGAATGCGTCGCGGCTTAGTCCGGAGGCCCATACCAGGCAGCGAGGGAGGTTTTTAGGTTAGTCAGTGCGGTGTTGCTGACCGGTGAGTTGCACTGGCTGCGATGTGCCGCCGGAACGTGCATGATAATGTTTGAAGTGACATATTCAGCTCGATCACCTGCGTTGACCGGCTGAGCGCGGCAGCGGCAGGGTGCATGCAAACCTGGAGCATGGTCTCTTCGACCATGCTCCGCTTGACTGAGAAAAGAGCAGCTTGATCCGAGCCTTCAGATCGCGAAGCCACTCCGATTGCTCGGACGCTGCGCTAGGCGCCACCCCAGTTCATCGTAAGCCCGCCGTCCATTACCCAAGTCTGGCCGGTGACGTAGTCGGCGGCGTCCGAGGCGAGGAACAGGGTCAGGCCGGCGATTTCCTCGGGCTCGCCGGGTCGGCGCCAGGGGATGGCGGCCATGCTGCTCTCGCGCTTGGCCGGGTCGTCCAGGCGTTGCTGGGTCATTGGCGTGGCGATTAGGCCGGGGGCGACCGCGTTTACGTTGATGCAATCCGGCGCCACCTCCACCGAGAGGCTGCGCACCAGCGAGTTCACAGCCGCCTTGGCCATGCCGTAGGGGGCGCTGCCGGGGCCGGGCAGGTGGCCGGCGACCGAGCCGATGAACACGATGCGGCCGCGCCCGCCGGCCTGCTTGCGGCGACGCACGAAGGCGCGGGCGCAGAACACCGGGCCCTTGAGGTCGGTGTTGATGATGAGGTCCAGCTTGCCATCATCCATCTCGGCCACGGGCATGCCGCCCATGCCCTTGCCGGCATTGGCCACCAGCACGTCCGGCACGCCAAGCGCTCGTTCGGTGGCTTGGAACAGGGCGTCCACCGACGCCGGGTCGCTCACGTCGCACTGGGCGACCAGCGTGCGCCGGCCTGCCGCCTCGACCCGGCGCTTGGTCTCCGCGGCCCCTTCGGCGTCGGTGTGGTAGCTGATCGCGACGTCGGCGCCCTGCTGGGCGAACAGCGTGGCGGTGGCTTGGCCGATGCCGGAGTCGGCCCCGGTGATGATGGCGACCTTGTTGGTGAGCTGCATGAGGGTCTCCCTTGGTGGTCGGGGGGAGAACGCGCGGGGGGGGGCGGTGGGTTCCAGCGGTTGCTTCCGGCGCGAGGCGCTAACGGCGGCCCCGCACCAGAATGTAATGGATCGTGTAGAGCAGCGTCGTCGTGTCCTCCGGGGTTCCGGGGGGGAAGCGCGGCACGGTGGCGTTGCGCCACTCGCTCAGCCAGGCTGCGTCCAGGAAGGTCGAGCCGGAGCCCGACACCAATTGCAAGCTCATCACCTTGCCGTACCGGTTGATGGTGGCCTGGATGGTGGCCTCGCCCTCCTCGCCATTGTCGGACGCCTCGCGCGGATAATAGGCGTGGTCGCTGGCCCAGCGGTGGAGCTCGGCCGCCCAGTCCTCGCCCGGGTCGGCGCCCGCAAGGTGCTTATACTCCGAATCCGACTGGCTGCCGCGCGGCGCTTCGGGGCGGTCCACGCCGTGCTGTGACAGCAGCGACGCCGGGCCGGTCGCCAAAGACCAGTTCTGCGGCATCGGGAAGCCGGAGCGGCTGCGCGGCACCTGCTGGGTGAAGGCGCGCGGTCTCGGCGGTGGCGGCGGGCGCGATGGCGTCGGCACGCTCAATTGGAACGGCTGCGGCGGTGGCGGCACCGTCTGCTGCGGAACCACCGGCGTCTCGCCCTCCTCCGACGGATCGAGCGAGACCATCGGCGGCGGCGTGGCTGCCTGCGGCGTTGGCGGTGCGGGCGTGGGTGGCGGCGGAGCAGGCGTCGGCGGCGTGGCCGGCGCTTGGGGCTGCGGCGGTTGCAGCGATGCCTCCTGCTGCGGCACCTCCTGCGGCGGCGCGGGCGGCGTCGGCGGGGCGGCCTCGGTTGGAGCCGGCGCGGGCGGAACCGGCTGCGGTGGCGGCGTCGGCGGTGGCGTGGGCGCCGCGGTGGACTGCGAGGGCGTGGGCGTCGGCTTGGCTTCCAAGTTGCCGAGTGCGGTGCTCGCGGCCGGCGCGGGATTGGGCGTGGCCGTCGCCGCCTGCTTCTCGCCCGCGCTCTGGAACACCACCGAGACGTCGCTGTCGGCCACCGCCGCCGCAGTGGCCGGCGCGCCATGGGGATGGAAGA
This sequence comes from Acetobacteraceae bacterium, assembly GCA_965199105.1. Lineage (GTDB taxonomy): Bacteria > Pseudomonadota > Alphaproteobacteria > Acetobacterales > Acetobacteraceae > LMUY01. Next base: position 689,595 of record CBDAQO010000002.1, read on the forward strand.
ACAGGATCAGCCCGAGCAGCACCAGGTGCAGCAGCACCGACCCGGCGAGCATCCAGCCCAGCACCGCGCGGCGGCGACGCCAGCGGCTGGACGTCGGTGGCGTCGCCCGAACGAGGCGGTCAGGCGGCCGAACGTACATCAGGGATTAGGCGACCAGCGGCGCCCGTTCCACGCTCGCCCGCGACCAGGCCGCGGCCCTATCCTCGTCGAACAGCTCGGCGAGCTTCTTCATCACCGTGCCGCCCAACTCCTCCGCGTCCACGATGGTCACCGCCCGGCGGTAATACCGCGTGACGTCGTGGCCGATGCCGATGGCGATCAGTTCGACCAGGTCGCGGCTCTCGATCTCGCGGATCACCTCGCGCAGGTGGCGTTCGAGGTAGTTGCCCGGGTTGACCGAGAGCGTGCTGTCGTCCACCGGCGCGCCGTCGCTGATCACCATCAGGATGCGGCGGCGCTCCGGGCGGCCTGCCAGGCGGCGATACGCCCAGAGCAGCGCCTCGCCGTCGATGTTCTCCTTTAGCAACCCCTCGCGCAGCATCAGCCCGAGGTTCTTGCGCGCCCGCCGCCAGGGCGCGTCGGCCGGCTTGTAGATGATGTGGCGCAAATCGTTGAGCCGGCCCGGGTTGCGCGGCTTGCCCTCGCTCACCCAGCGCTCGCGGGACTGGCCGCCCTTCCAGGCCCGGGTGGTGAAGCCCAGGATTTCCACCTTCACCGCGCACCGCTCGAGCGTGCGGGCCAGAATGTCGCTGCACATCGCCGCCACCGTGATCGGGCGGCCGCGCATCGAGCCGCTGTTGTCGATCAGCAGCGTGACCACGGTGTCGCGGAATTCGGTCTCGCGCTCGCGCTTGTAGGACAGCGAGAGCAGCGGGTTCACGATCACCCGCGCCAGCCGGCCGGCGTCCAGCATGCCCTCCTCGAGGTCGAACTCCCAAGCGCGGGTCTGTTGCGCCATCAGCCGGCGCTGCAGGCGGTTGGCGAGCTTGCTCACGACGCCCTGGAGGTGCTGCAATTGCTGGTCGAGCTGTTGGCGCAGCCGGGTGAGCTCCTCGGCGTCGCAGAGGTCGTCGGCCAGGGTCTCCTCGTCGTTGGCGCGGCTGAAGGCGCGGTAGGTGGCGCTGTCGTCGGCCGGCACGCGCTCGCGCCGCTGCTGCGGGCCGCCGGGCCGCTCGTCGCCCTCAGCTGCGGCGGCCTCTTCGTCCTCGGTGTCGTCGCCCTCGCTGTCGGCCGGCTCGCCCTGCATGTCCTGCGGCTGCTCGCCGAGCATGCTCTCGTCCTCGGCGCCGCTTTCGCTCGCCGTATCCTCGCGGTTGTCCTGCGCGCCGGCCTGCTCGCCCTGCTGCTCGCCCTCGCCTTCGTTCTGGTCGGCTTCGGACTCGATCTCGGCCTCGGTCAGGTTGAGCGCGGCGAGCAGGCGGCGGGCAGCGCGGGTGAACTCGCCCTGGTCGTTCTGCGCGGCTGCGAGCGAGGCCATCGCCGCCTCGGCGTCGTCGCCCAGCGTGTCCCGCCAGGTGGCCAGGATGCGGGCGGCGGCGTCGGGCGAGGCCTCGCCGCTCATCCGCTCGCGCGCCAGCAGGGCAAGGGCAGCGGGCAGCGGCAATTGGTCGCGCCGGGTCATGCGGTCGTAGCCTTCGGACTCGCACTCCTCCGACAGGCGCGCGCGCAGATTGGCCGAAACCCCGGCCATGTGCTGGGCCCCCACCGTCTCCACCCGGGCCTGCTCGAGGGCGTCGTACACGTCCTTGGCGTCGCGCTGGCCCGGCGAGCGCGCGGCGTGCACCCCCTCGTCGTGGTGGCGCAGGCGCAGGGCCACGCTGTCGGCGGCGCCGCGCAGCTTGGCCATTTCGGCGGCGGGCAGTGCGCGGGTGGGCAGCGGCAGGCGGGCGCGGCGACCCTGCAGGCCGGACGGGCCGGGCTGAAACGCCACCTGGACGTCGTTGGCCTGCGCCATGGCCCGCAGCGCGCCGGCGGTGGCGCGTTTGAACTCCTCCGCCCGCCCGTTATCCTTGGTGTTGCTCAAGCCTACAGCACCTTGCGTGTCGGCACCCCCGTCGGGATGTCCTCGTTGAAGCAGCGCTGGTAATACTCGGCGACTGTGGAGCGTTCCGCCTCGTCGCACTTGTTAAGAAATGTGACCCGGAACGCGAAGCCGATATCCCCGAAAATCCGCGCGTTTTCCGCCCAGGTGATCACCGTGCGCGGCGACATGACGGTGGAGATGTCGCCGTTGATGAAGCCGGCGCGGGTCAGGTCGGCCAGCGCCACCATCGACTCCGTGCGCTTGCGGGCGACGGTGTCCTTCATGTCGAGCGCCATCTTGGCCATCACGATCTGGGTTTCCTGCTGGTGCGGCAGGTAGTTCAACGTGGCGACGATGTTCCAGCGGTCCATCTGGCCCTGGTTGATCTGCTGGGTGCCATGGTAGAGCCCGGTGGTGTCACCCAAGCCCACCGTGTTGGCGGTGGCGAACAGGCGGAAGCTCGGATGCGGGCGGATCACCTTGTTCTGGTCGAGCAGGGTGAGGCGGCCCTCCACCTCGAGCACGCGCTGGATGACGAACATCACGTCCGGGCGGCCGGCATCGTATTCGTCGAACACCAGGGCGCAGGGGTGTTGCAAGGCCCAGGGCAGGATGCCCTCGCGGAACTCGGTGATCTGCTTGCCGTCGCGCACCACGATGGCGTCCTTGCCGATCAGGTCGATGCGGCTGATGTGGCTGTCGAGGTTGACGCGGATGCAGGGCCAATTCAGCCGCGCCGCCACCTGCTCGATATGGGTGGACTTGCCAGTGCCATGATAGCCTTGGATCATGACGCGGCGGTTGTGGTTGAACCCGGCCAGGATCGCGATGGTGGTTTCGCGGTCGAACCGGTAGCTGGCGTCGATCTCGGGCACATGCTCGGTTCGCACGCTGAACGCGCTGGCTTGCATATCGACGTCGATCCCGAACGTCTCGCGCGCGCTGACCGTCGTGTCCGGCGCATCGATGGCCGAGGTCGGCGGTGGACGGGTGTCCGCGAGGGCGGCGACGTTGTTCATCGGTAGTTGGTATCCTCAGGCAAAAGCGGTCGCGGTTAAGTTAATAGTACGCGGGGGCGGCGACTAGTTTCAGGTGGCGGCCACCGTCGAGCCGGTGGCGAGATGGGTGCGGACCGCGGCGTAGGCCAGGTTGATGGTCTTGAGCCGCTCCTCGGCCGCGCGGTCCCCCCCATTGGCGTCGGGGTGGTGGCGCTTGGCCAACTCCTTGTAACGCGACTTCACGACATCCAGCGACACCGGCCATTCAAGTCCGAGTGTGTTGAGCGGTTCCCGCAATTCGCTCGGTGCGCGGGCCTGTTGCCGCTCGGCCTGGCGGCGATGCCCGGTGGCGAGGGCCTCGAGCGGGTCGCGCAGGGCGTCCTCGCTCAGGAAATGGGCGCCAAGCCGGCCGAGCGGCCAGGTTGGGCGTTGCCACTGGGTATCGGCCCGCACCATGGCTTCGATCTGCCCGGGCGACATGCCCTTGTAGAAATCCCAGGTCGCGTTGTAGGCGCGGACGTGGTCAAGACAGAACCACCAGTAGTCGTTCAGCGTATCTCGCGACTTGGGCGCACGATAGGCCCCCGGCTCGGCGCAACCGGGAAAGTCACAAGGCCGGCCCGGCGCGTCCGGATCGGGCGCGTAGGCCCGAGGTCGCTGGGTGCGTCGGGTCATTTACCCTTATGTGCGCCCGCGGCGGTCGCGGGCAAGAGTGGGGTGCCGAGGAGCGGGCGGGCCTGGTGGCGGACGGGTTTTTGGAGGGAACAACATGACAGCGAACGACCGGATGGAGCGGATCCGCGCCAGCTTGGATGCGGCGTTTGACCCGGTGGCGATCGAGGTGGTGGACGACAGCGCCCAGCATGCGGGGCACGCCGGCTCGTCGGGTGCGGGGGAGACGCATTACAGCGTGACGCTGGTGTCACAGCGTTTTGCCGGCATGGGCCGGTTGGCACGGTCGCGGTCGGTGCATCAAGTGCTGGAGGCGGAGTTTGGCAGCGGTTTGCATGCGCTAGCGTTAACGCTGCGTTCGCCTGGGGAGGCGCTATAGCGGCTTTGTCTCAAAAATCGCACAATCTACCAATTTACAGTTGTGTTCAGTGATGCAATCTGTTAATAAGGAGTTAATGGCGCGCGTATCCCTGGAGAGATGGATCTGAAGCATGCAAAGCCGATTGGTAAACCGGAACATCATTGCGTCGCGTGGCCGCTCTTCGATGCGCCTGGAGCCTGAGATTTGGGACGCGTTGCAGGAAATTTGTAAGCGCGAGCAGGTCGGTTTGGGCGACTTGGTGCAGAAGATCGAGGGTGCGCGCTCCGAGGGCGGTCGCACGAGTGCCGTGCGGGTCTACGCGTTCCAATATTTCCGCGCCGCGGCCACCGACGAGGGGCATTCGGCGGCGGGTCACGGCAAGCTGGCCTAGGCGAAGGGTTGCCTCAATCGGCGGCGGTGGGCCTGGAGACGGTCGGCATCCTTGTGCCCGAGCATGCGCTGGATGCGTTTACGGCTGCGTTCGACATGGCTTGCTCCGCCACCAGCTTCTTCTTGCATGATGAATCCGCGCGGGTGTGGCGGCTCGAGGGCGTCAAGCCGGTGGGCCGGGGCGATGCGGAGTTCGCCACCGCCCTGATCGTGGCCGCGCTGGTCACCGGGTTGGACGCTCCGAGCCTTGAGCGGCGCCCGACCGAGGCTGGCGGGTGGCTGGCGCGGACCCGGTCCGCCTTCCCCGAGCAGCGCGTTGGCCGACGCTTCGCCATCCGCGGCACCCACCTACCGCCGGGCTACGCCGCCGGCTGCATCACGCTGGTGCTGGACGCGGGCGTCGCCTTCGGCTCAGGCGAACACGCCTCCACACGGGGCTGCCTGCGCGCGCTGGAGCGGATCGCCCACCGCCGCCCCGTGCGGGTGCTGGATTTGGGCTGCGGCTCCGGCATCCTCGCCATGGCAGCGGCGCGCTTGCTGCACTGCCGGGTGCTCGCCACCGACATCGACCGCCTGTCCGTCCGCGTGGCGCGGCACAACGCCGTGCTGAACGGGCTGCGCAACCGGGTCCGCGTTCGGGTGGCCGCCGGGTGGCAGCCGCCAGCGCGATCCGGCGCGCCCTACGACCTGGTGTTCGCCAACATCCTGGCCCGCCCGCTCTGCGCCATGGCAGGGTCGCTGGCCACCGCCCTTGTGCCGGGTGGCACCGCGATCCTCTCCGGCCTGCTGGCGCGCCAGGCACGCATGGTACTGGCAGCCCATCGCCGCGCCGGACTCACGCTCGACTCAGCGCTCCAGGACGGAACCTGGACGACGCTGGTGTTGCGCAAACCCGGTGGGCGGTGGACCGCAGGGCCGGGTTAGCGACGCGAGACGGCACTGCGCAGCGTGGCGCGGCTCAGCCCGATGTCGGCCAGCTCACGCTCTGAAAGCTGGTCCAGTTCGGCCAGCACGGCACGCTGCTGAAAATACGCCCGCACGCGGCCGACGAGGGCTGACAAACCAGAGCGGCGGCGATAGCTTGCCTCGGCATAATGCTGTGGGTAGCTGATGTAATCGGCGGGGAGGACTTGGCGCTCCTCCTGCGAAACATAGGCGTTCATCGTAATCACGTCCCAAACACTGCAGCAGCGGGCTTCGGAGGCCATCGGCGATGGCTTGCTCCCGTCTGCGAGACTGGAACATACGCGCAACGAGGCCGATTATCGCGCGGCAATGCCTCGTCCCAGCCATGCAGGAGAAGCATGTCATGGTTAACAGGTATGTTAAAATCCGATGACTCCACAGGTCGAGGGGTTGCGTTCCTACCTGCGCGCCGCCGGGTTGGACGGCTTTGTGCTGCCCCGCGCCGATGAGCATCTCGGCGAATACGTGGCGCCCGATGCCGAGCGCCTGGCCTGGCTGACCGGCTTCACCGGGAGCGCCGGGCTGGCCGTGGTGTTGCTGGACCAAGCCGCCGTGTTCACCGACGGCCGCTACGTGCTGCAACTGGCGGAACAAACGGACGGCGTCGTGTTCCAGCGGCTGCACATCACCGAGCAGCCGCCGCAAGGCTGGGCCGCCACCCGCGCCAAGCGGCTGGGCTACGACCCGTGGCTGCTGAGCGAGGAGGCGGTGAAGCGCTGGGAGGCCGCCGGGCTCACCATGCTGCCGCTGCGCCCCAACCCGGTGGACGCGCTGTGGAACGACCGCCCGCCTCCGCCGGGCGCGCCCGCCACGGCCCACCCGCTGAGCTTCGCCGGGCAGGACGCCGCGGCCAAGCGGCAGGCGTTGGCCGACAGCCTGCGCGCCGCCCAGCAGGATGCCTGCGTGCTCAACGACCCGGCGAGCATCGCCTGGCTGCTCAACATCCGCGGCGACGACCTGCCGTTCACCCCGGTGGCGCTGTGCTTCGCCATCGTGCACGCCGATGCTGCGGTGGAGCTGTTCATCGCCGGCAACAAGCTGCCGCCCACGGTGCGGGAATGGCTCGGCCCGGCCGTCACCTGCGCCGAACCGGCGGCGTTCGCGCACCGGCTGGGCGGGTTTGCCGGCAAGACCGTTCGGGTCGACCCGGCCGGCGCGCCCTTGGCCATCGCCGCCGCGCTGCGTGACGGCGGCGCCACCGTGCTGGCGGGCACCGACCCGTGCCTGCTGCCGAAAGCCTGCAAGAACGCGGTGGAACAGGCCGGCGCCCGCGCGGCCCATGCGCGCGACGCGGTGGCGGTGTGCCGCTTCCTGCACTGGCTGGAGGGCGCGCGGGGCCAAACCGAGCTTGCCGCCGCCGCCCAGTTGCTGGCCTTCCGCCGCGAGCTGCCGCTGTTCCGCGGCGAGAGCTTCCCCGCCATCACCAGCGCCGGCGAGCACGGCGCCATCATCCACTACCGCGTGACGCCCGACACCGACCGCGTGCTCAACGCGAACGAGGTCTATCTCTGCGACAGCGGCGCGCAGTTCGACGACGGCACCACCGACGTGACCCGCACCGTGTGGACCGGGCCGGCCGACCCGCCGGGGGAGCTGCGGGAGCGCTACACCCGGGTGCTGACGGGCAACATCGCGCTGTCGGTGACGAGCTTTCCCAAGGGCGTCGCCGGTCCGCATCTGGACGCCGTTGCGCGCCGGGCGCTCTGGGCCGTAGGGCTCGATTACGACCATGGCACCGGGCATGGCGTCGGCAGCTACCTCTCGGTGCATGAGGGCCCGGTGAGCTTTTCCCGCGCCGCCCGCGTGGTGGCGGCCGATGCGGGCATGATCCTGTCCAACGAGCCCGGCTTCTACGCCCCCGGCGAATACGGCATTCGGCTGGAAAACCTGCTGCTGGTGCAGCCGGCCGAGTTTGCCCAAGCCAGCAAGCCGTTCTTCCGCTTCGAGGTGCTGACCCTGGCCCCGTTCGACCGCCGCCTGATCGACCCGGCGCTGCTCACGGCGGAGGAGCGCCACTGGGTCGACGCCTACCACGCCCGCGTGCAAGCCGCCGTGCAACCGCAGCTCGACCCGGGCGCCGGGGAGTGGCTCGAGGCTGCCTGCCTGCCACTCACGCAAGAGTGAACGCGGGGTTGAAGGCGCTCGCGGCGGCTCACGGCTATGTCATCCAGCGTTAAGCATCTCGCAAACCTATCCATGCGCTTGTATGGCGGCCACCTTGGGTATCGAAAAACCGGATGCTGCGTACAACCGACCTTCAAACGCTAGGGATGTGGTGCCAAACCCACGGCATGACCTGGTCCGCGACCCGGCGTGAGGGCGCGGACTTCACCGTGATCCTCGAGCCGCAATCCCGCCCGCGGAGCTGGCAGCGCATGCGCCTCGTCATGGACCAGCCCGACCTGCGGCTGGAGGACGAACGCGGCGTGCAGGTCGCGTCCGCCTCGGACTTGCCATCCCTGCTCGACGCCATCGATGGCGGCGTCGCGGACCTAGATTAGCCGGCGGCAGCGCCCTCGCGTGGCGCCACGGGCCGCACGCCCAGAATGTGGGCGATGGCGAAGGTGAGTTCCGGCTTGTTCATGGTGTAGAAGTGAAACTCGTCGACGCCGTTGGCCTGCAGCAGCCGAACCTGCTCGGCAGCCACGAAGGCGGCGACCATGCGCCGGATCTCCGGGTCCGCGTCGATGCCGTCGAACATCGCACCCAGCCAGCCCGGGACCTTGGTGCCGCACATCGCGGCGAGCTTCGTCGCCTGGGCGAAGCTCGAGACGGGCATGATGCCGGGCACGATCGGCGCGGTGATGCCTGCCGCCAACGCCTGGTCCAGGAACCGCAGGAAGGCGCTGGTCTCGAAGAACACTTGGGTGATGGCGCGGGTGGCCCCGGCGTCCAGCTTGCGCTTGAGGTTGTCCAGGTCGTCGACCGGGCTGCGCGCGGTCGGGTGCGTCTCCGGGTAGGCGGCGACCGAGATTTCGAACGGGGCGACGCGCTTGAGGCCGCTCACCAGGTCGCTGGCGTAGGTGTAGCCGTCCGGGTGCGGCGCGTCGCTGGCGCCAGCTGGCGCGTCCCCGCGCAGGGCGACGATGTGGCGCACCCCGGCGTCCCAATATTGCCGGGCCACGTCGTCCACCTCGCCGCGGCTGGCGCCCACGCAGGTGAGATGGGCGGCCGGGACGAGGCTGGTTTCGCGCACGATGCGACTGACGGTGGCGTGGGTGCGGGCCTGGGTGCTGCCGCCCGCGCCGTAGGTGACGGAGACGAAGCGCGGCGCCAGCGGCTCGAGGCGGCGAATGCAGTCCCAGAGCTGGCCCTCGAGCGCGTCGGTCTTGGGCGGGAAGAACTCGAACGACAGCGCGGGCGGGGCGGCCGCCATGTCCTTGGCCGGCAGGGCGCCGAAGCGCGGGCCGGTCAGCCAGCGTTCCAGGGTCGGCGGGGCGGAGGCCACGGTCATGAGCTGGTTCATCGCCCTCCCATGTGGGGATTGCCAGCCTGGCGCAAGCCAAATCCCAGCCGGCGCGAGCCAAATCCCGGCCGGCGCGAGCCAAATCCATGCCGCCGCGCCATTGCGTTGCGCCTTTGTGGCGCCGTGCTACAAAGCCCGGGCGAGCGTCGGGGTGACCGGCGGTGTGGCCCCCCGCGTTGAGGATGACTGAATGCCGTTGCATGCCCGTCTCGTGCTTCTCGCCGTGCTGGTCGCGGGGCTCGCCGGTTGCGCCACCAAGCCGCCGGCGTCCGACCCGGAGGCGCTGCAGGAGTATCAGGAGAACAACGACCCGTTGGAGCCGAGCAACCGCGTGTTCTTCGCGGTCAATGACGGGCTCGACACCTACTTTTTGGCCCCGGTCGCGCGTGCCTACCGCTATGCAGTGCCGGGCTATGTGCGCAACCCGATCCACAACGTGCTGCAGAACATGACCAGCCCGGTCATTTTCATCAACGATGTGACGCAGACCAAGCCGCGCCGCGCCGGCACCACGCTGATGCGCTTCGTGATCAACACCACGGCGGGCGTCGGCGGCCTGTTCGACGTGGCGGCCAAGGTGGGCTACCCGGCGCACGAGGCCGATTTCGGCGAGACCTTGGCGCTCTGGGGCGTCCCGTCCGGCCCGTTCCTGTTCCTCCCGGTGCTCGGCCCGTCCAACCCGCGCGACGCGACCGGCTACGGCGTGGACGTCGCGTTCGACCCGTTCACCTACGTGCCGAGCGGGCATGGGCTGGAAACGCTGAACTACGTGCGCTACGGCCTGGGCGCGGTGGATGCGCGGGAGCGGGTGCTGGACCAGGTCGCCTCGATCAAGCGCACCGCGCTGGACCCTTACGCAACATTTAGAAGCCTCTATCGTCAGAACCGGCAAAGCACGATCGACAACATCCGCACTGAGAAGGATGCCACCGTGCCGAACTGGTATTCCAAGTAGCAACCGCCTCGAGGACGCCGCCCAATGAAGCTTTCCCGACGCCAAGCTCTGGTTTGGAGCGCTGCTGGCCTCCTACTCGGCCTGATCCCGCTGCCGGGCCGGGCACAGTCAGAGGCCGCTTCGCAGTCTTTCGTCGACGATTTCGGCACCAAGCTGGTCAACGTGGTCAACGGTGACGGGTCCCTGGCGGAGAAGCAGAAGACGCTGCGGCCGCTGATCGACCAGGCGGTCGATGTGGATGCGATCGCCCGGTTCTGCCTCGGCCGGTTCGCCAACAGCGCCACGCAGCAGCAGCTCAACGACTACACCCGGCTGTTCCACGACGTGCTGGTGGACAACATCACCAGCAAGATCGGCGAGTTCCGCGGCGTGAGCTTCCGCATGGCCGACACCAGCGCGCGGGATGGCGACGCCTATGTTGGCACCGTCGTCACCCGGCCCAACCAGGCGCCGACCGATGTGCGGTGGGTGGTCAGTTCCAGCAGCGGCTCACCCAGGATCATCGACGTGATCGCCGAGGGCACCAGCTTACGGCTGACCCAGCGCAGCGACTACGCCTCGTTCATGAGCCATCACGGCTATGACCTCAACGCGCTGATCAACGCCATGCGGCAGCAGATCGCCCAAGGGGATTAGTCGGGGGGATTAAGGCCGCCGGGTCAACGCCTCCCGTTCGCAGGCGAGGCCAGGCGGCACGCTGCGGCCGAGCACCGCGCCGGCGGCGAGCTCCGATAGCGCGGGCGAGGTCATCACGCCGAAGCCGCCCAGGCCGGCGAGCCAGAAGAAACCCGGCGCCTGCGCATCCTCCCCGATCACCGGCGCTGCGTCCGCTGCGAAGGTGCGCAGCCCGGCCCAGCGATGCGCGACGTGGCGCACCGGTAGCGTGGTGGCAGCCATCAGGCGGTCGACGGCGATGGCGACGTCGAGTTCCTCCGGCTGCACGTCCCCGGGGTCGGTTGGCGTGGCGTCGGCAGGGGAGACCATCAGGCGGCCGGCATCGGGCTTGAAGTAGAGCTCCTCGGCGAGGTCGTTCACCATGGGCCAGGCCGCACTGCCCGGCGCCTCCACCACGATGGCGGTGCGCCGCTTGGGCTGCAGCCCGGCCGGCCTAACCCCGGCGCAGGCGGCGATGCGGTCGGCCCAGGCACCGGCGGCATTGACCAAAGCGGGCGCACCGAACCCGCCGGCCGTCGTCTGGACCTGCCACTCCCCGCCGGCCCGCGCGATGCCGCCCACGCGCGCCGCCGTCACCACCCGGCCGCCGGCCGCGCGCAGGCCGCTGCGGTAGCCGGCCTGCAGCGCGTCGGCGTCGATGTCGCAGCACTGCGGCTCCAGCATGGCGTGCACCACCGCCTCGGGGCGCAACACCGGCACCATGCGCAACACGTCCGCCGGTTCGATGGCGGTGATGGAGGGCGTGTGCTGTCGGGCGTGGGCGAGCTCGGCCTCGAGTGCGGCGGCCTGGTCCGTGCGGGCCACGGTGAGTGAACCGCGCGGGCGCAGCAGCACCACCTCGGTGAACCCGGCGGGCGGCGTGGCCAGGAAGGCGCGGCTGGACGCGGTGAGGGCGCGCACGCTGGGCGGGCCGTAGTTCTCGGTCAGCATCGCGGCGGACCGGCCGCTGCTGTGGTAGCCGCACTGCGCCTCCGCCTCAAGCACGGTCACCCGCGCCCCCGCCACGGCCAGGCGCCAGGCCACGCTCAGCCCGGCCACGCCGCCGCCCACCACCAGCACGTCCGACCGCTCCATGGCGCCTCAGCCCCGGCCGACGAATGGCATCGCGGTGGCCATCACGGTCAGGGTCAGGATGTTGGCGTCCAGCGGCAGGGAGGCCATCAGCGCCACCGAGCGGGCAACGTTGGCCACGTCCATCACCGGCTCGGCCGCAGTCGTGCCGTTGGCTTGCGGCACACCACTCATCATCCGCGCCGTCATGTCGGTTCCGGCGTTGCCGACATCCACCTGGCCGCAGGCGATGTTGAAGCGCCGGCCGTCAAGGCTGATGGTCTTGGTCAGGCCGCTCACCCCGTGCTTGGTCGCGGTATAGGGCGCGGAGCCGGGCCGCGGCGCGTGGGCGGAGACGGAGCCGTTGTTGATGATACGGCCCCCCTGCGGCGTCTGGTCCCGCATCATGCGGAACGCCCCGCGCGCGACGCGGAACACGCCGGTGAGGTTGACGGCGACGACCCGGTCCCACTGCGCGTCGGTCACGTCACCGAAATTGGTCGAGGGGGCGCCGCCGCCCGCGTTGTTGAACAGCACGTCCAGCCGGCCCCACTCGCGGGCGATGGTGGCGAATAGTGCGTCCACCGCGGCCGGGTCGGTCACGTCGGCCGGGATGACCAAATGGGGCGCCGGGCCGGCCAACGAAGCGGTTTCCTGCAGGTTTTCCGGGCGGCGGCCGGCCAAGGCCACGGCAAAGCCGTCCGCGGCCAGCGCGAGTGCTGCGGCACGGCCGATCCCGCCGCCCGCTCCGGTGATGAGCGCATATCGTTGCATCGCTGGCCTCCCTGGTTGGGCAAAGGCTAGCCGGGCCAGCCTGGGTTGCGAAGGGTGTGCCGGAGCGTTGCGTCTTTAGGTTGCATTTTACGCACGCTCTGGTAGTATTCGGGTGGGCATCGACAGTGGGGCTGGGGCATGTCGGCGATGGGCGCGACGATGGACGTGGTTCGGAGTAGGCCACCGGCTGGCGTGCCGAAGCCGCAGACCATGCTGCCGGAAGCGCAGGGCGCGTTCGCACGCAGCTACAACCAGTGCCCGTTTCAATTCGCGCATGGGCTGACCGGTCACGAGTTGTTCGAGTTGCCGGCCTTGCTGGCGCTGTCCCGCCGCATGCCGGACCATCGGGACACCTATTGGTCGAACGGCAAGCCGCGGCTGGATGACCGGTGGGAGCGCAATAGCGAGGGCCGCCTGTCGCTGGAGGACAGCATCACCGGCATCGCCGACAACAACTCGATGGTGATCCTGAAGCACGCCGAGCAGGACCCGGTCTATGCGCCGCTGCTGCAGGGCTTCCTCGCACGCGTGGTGGACCTGGCGGGCGCGGTGATGCGGCACGACGTCGTGGTGGGCGAGGTGCTGATCCTGCTCAGCTCGCCCAACCGGCTGACGCCGTATCACATGGATGCCGAGGTGAACTACCTGGTGCAGGTGACCGGCAACAAGACCGTCCGCGTCTACGACCAGGCCGACCGCGAGCTCGTCACCCACCAGGAGCGGGAGCGGTATTTCGCTGGGGACTACAACAGCGCGCCGTATCGCGAGGGCAAGCTGGACGAAGCAACCGTGTTCGAGCTGAACGCCGGGTCGGGCGTGCACATTCCGGTGTTTGCCCCGCATTGGGTGCAGAACCACGACAATGTGTCGGTCGCGCTCAGCGTAAACTATGAGTTGCGCTCGGTGCAGCGGTTGGCGCGCATCTACCACACCAACCGCCTGCTCCGCCGCGCCAAGCGCGCCCCCGCGCCGCCGGGTGCGACCCGGCTGGGGGATGATGCCAAGGTGCTGCTGTCGCGCGCCGCGACCCTGGCGTTGCAGCTTCGCCACCGGCCCGAGCCTGCGCCGGCTGGATGGGTGCCGAGCCGCTAAGCCGCGCATCGCACGGCCGTCGCGATGGTCAGCCCCGCGCTGCCGCCGCGATGGTCAGCCCCGCGCTGCCGCCGCGATGGCGAGAAACTCTGCCGCCGCCAGGCTGGCTCCGCCGACCAGCGCCCCGCCCACGTCGGGCAGCGCCAGCAGCGCCGGGGCGTTGTCCGGCTTCACCGAGCCGCCATACAACACGCGGACGGTGGCCCCGGTGGTCGGTAGGTGCCGGACCAACTCGGCGCGAATGAAGCCGTGCATGGCCTGCACGTCCGCCCCGGTGGCGGTCTTGCCGGTCCCGATCGCCCAGATCGGCTCATAGGCCACCACGCCGTCGAAGCCCGCGGGCAGGCTGCCGGCCAGTTGGCTGCCCACCACGTCCTGGTGATGCCCGGCGCTGCGTTGGGCGTCGGTCTCACCTACGCAAACGATCACGCTGAGCCCGGCCGCCTGCGCCGCCAGCGCCTTGGCACGCACTATGGCGTCGGTCTCGCCATGGTCGGTGCGGCGCTCGGAATGGCCCAGGATCACCCATTCGGCGCCGGCGTCCCGCAGCATCGGCGCCGCGATGTCACCGGTGTGGGCGCCGTTCGCCTTGGCGTGACAATCCTGCCCGCCGACCGCCACCGGGGAGCCCACGAGCAGCGCCGAGACGGTGGCCAGCAACGTGGCCGGCGGGCAAACCAGGAGGTCGCAGCGCTCGGCCAACCGGGGAGCCGCCGCCGCCAGCGCCTGCACCAGCATCGTGGCGTCGGCGCCCAGCCCGTTCATCTTCCAGTTGCCGGCAATCAGTTGTCGCATCGTAACTGCTCCTCTGCCCGGGCTCTAGTGCAAGCGGGGCGGGGCTGGCAATGCGGCAGTGGCCTCCGTATTGTTCGCGCCTTTTCGTCCCCAGGGTGACATCATGCTCGCCGCGCTCCGCCGCTTCTCCGCCACCTGGCCCGCCCGCATCCTGTTCATCGTCCTGGTGGGCGCGTTCGGGCTGTGGGGCGTCTCGGGCGTGGTGCTGAGCGGCAGCGACGACCCCAACACGGTGGCAACCGTCGGCGGCCAGAAGATCGCGGCGAGCGAGCTGCAGGACGGCGAGCGGCGCATGCTGGCGGAGTACATGCGCTCCACCGGCACCACGACGCCGCCGCGCCCGGACATCCGCCAGGCGGTGGCGCAGCAGGCGTTGCAGGAACTCACCATCCAGGCCGCCATCGCCGGCGAGGTGACGCGGCTGCATCTCGGCGTCACCGACGACGCGCTGCGCCAGGCGACGTTCGACACGCGCGGCTTCCAGGGCCCGAACGGCGCGTTCGACCGCGCCACCTTCACCGCCGTGCTGCGCAACAACAACCTGACCGAGGCGCGCTACCTGGAGCTGATGCGCAGCGACCTCGGCCAGCGCCAACTGATGGAAGCGGTGCGCGCCGGCGGCTATGCGCCCGAGCTGGCCGCCCGCCTGGTGTTCAGCTTCCAGGCCGAGACCCGCACGGCCGACCTGGTGAGCCTGCCGTTTGCCGCGGCACCCGAGCCGCCCGCCCCGACCGACGAGCAGATCGAGCGCGAATACGACGACAACACCACCGCCTACACCCTGCCGGAAGAGCGGCGCATCAAGGCGGTGCTGCTCACCCCCGAGGGCGTGGCGCGCGGCATCACCGTGGGCGAGGCGGACGCCCATGCCTACTACGACAGCCATCCGGAGGAGTTCGGCCAGCCGGAAACGCGGTCGGTGCAGATCGTGGTGGCGCCGACCGAAGCAGCCGGGCGGGGCCTGGCGACCGACTGGATCAGCGGTGCGGATTGGACGGCGATGCAAGCGGCCGCCAGCAAGGCCGGCGGCTCGGCCATCGAGTTGGACGACCAGACCGCCAGCAGCTTCCCCTCCGCCGAGCTGGGCCATGCCGTGTTCGCGGCACCTGCGGACGTGGTGACTGGCCCGGTGCCGAACGAGGGCGCGTTCGCCGTGTTCCGCATCGCCAAGCTGTCCCCCGCCAGCGAGCAGCCGTTCGACAGCGTGGCGGCCACGATCAAGCAGAAGGTGGCGCTGCAGCAGGCGACGGACGCGGTGTATGACCGGGCCAACAAGGTGCAGGACGCCCTGGCGGGCGGCGCCAAGCTGGACGAGCTACCGGGCGACCTCGGCCTGATCGCGGTCACCGGCACGCTGGACGCGCAAGGCAACACGCCCGAGGGCACGCCCGCGCCGGTCCCCGGGCCGCCCGCGCTGCGCCAGGCGTTGATCGCGCACGCCTTCGCCACCTCCCCCAGCGACCAGCCGACGCTGGAGAACGGCCCGGACAACACGTTCTACGCCGTCTCGGTGGACAGTATCCTGCCGCCGAAGCAGCAGCCTCTGGACGCGGTGCGGGACCGCGTGCGCGAGGACTGGCTGCGCGACGCAAGGCGGCATGAGCAGGATGGGGTGGCCGCGCGCATCCTGGCGGCGGTGGACAGCGGCAAGACCCTCGCTGACGCGGCCGCCGCCGAGCACCTGGCCGTCACGCACAGCCCGCCGATCGGCCGCAACACGCCACCCGCGGGCGTGCCGAGCCAGTTGGTGCAGCCGCTGTTCGCGACCGATATCGGCCATGCCACCATGGTGGAGTCGCCCACCGGCTTCGTGGTCGCCGTGCCCACCGCCGACACCAAGCCCGACCCGGCGACCAACCCGGCCGGGCTCGACCGGGTGCGCACGCAATGGGCCGCCTCGGTCAGCAATGACCTCGAGGTGAGCTACGCCACCGAGTTGCGCAGCAAGGCCAAGGTGTCGGTGAACAGCAAGAGCCTGGGCGAGCTGAGCCAATGACGCCCGCGCCGATGACGCCGGAGTTTGCCGCTGCGTACGCGGCGCAGCAGGGCAGCCTGGTCGCGGTGTCCGACGTGGCCGACCTGCAGACACCGGTCGCGGCCTTCCTCAAGCTCGCCCACGGCCAGCCCTACTCGTTCCTGCTCGAGAGCGTGGAAGGCGGCGCGGCGCGGGGCCGCTACTCCATCATCGGCATGGCGCCGGACCTGCTGTGGCGCTGCCAGGGCGGCCGCGCCGAGCTCAACCGCAACGCGCTGGCCGCGCCGCACGCCTTCGCCAGCGAAGACCGCGCCCCGTTGGACAGCCTGCGCGCGCTGATCGCCGAGTCCCGCATGGCGCTGCCCCCCGGCGTGCCGCCCATGTGCGGCGGGCTGTTCGGCTACCTGGGCTACGACATGGTGCGGCTGATGGAGCGGCTGCCGGACAAGAACACCGACGCGCTGGGCCTGCCCGACGCGATTATGATGCGCCCGACCCTGTTCGCCGTGTTCGACACCGTGCGCGACGAGCTCACGCTGGCGGCCCCGGTCCGCCCCACGCCCGGCGTCACCGCCGAACAGGCTTGGGCCGACGCCCAGGCGCGCATCGCCGACGCCCAGGCCGCCCTGGCGCGCCCGCTGCCACGCGCCGCCCCGCCGGTGCTGCTGCCCGCGCCCGACCCGGTCTCCAACATGCCGCGCGAGCAGTTCGAGGCCATGGTGCTGCGGATGCAGGAGTATATCATCGCGGGGGACATCTTTCAGGCGGTGCCGTCGCAGCGGTTTTCGGCGCCGTTCGGGCTGCCGCCGTTCGCGCTCTACCGGTCGCTGCGCCGCATCAACCCGGCGCCGTTCCTGTTCTTCCTCGACATGGGCGGCTTCTGCATCGTGGGCAGCAGCCCGGAAGTGCTGGTCCGCCTGCGCGACGGCATGGTCACCATCCGCCCGCTCGCCGGCACGCGGCCGCGCGGCGCCACCCCCGAGGAGGACGCGGCGCTCGAGGCGGACTTGCTGAGCGACCCGAAGGAGCGGGCCGAACACCTCATGCTGCTCGATCTGGGGCGCAACGACGTGGGCCGCGTCGCCGCGCTCGGCACCGTGCAGGTGACGGAGAGCTTCGTCGTGGAGCGCTTCAGTCACGTGATGCACATCTCCTCCAACGTGCAGGGCCGCCTCGGCGAAGGGCTGGACGCGGTGGACGCGCTGGTGGGCGGCTTTCCCGCCGGCACGCTCACCGGGGCGCCGAAGATCCGCGCGATGGAGATCATCGAGGAGCTGGAGCCGACCCGGCGCGGGCTCTACGCAGGCTGCATCGGCTATTTTGCCGCCGATGGCACGATGGACACCTGCATCGGCCTGCGCACCGCCGTGGTGAAGGACGGCGTGATGCACGTGCAAGCCGGCGGCGGCGTGGTGGCGGACAGCACGCCGGCGGGCGAATACGAGGAGAGCCGGCAAAAGGCGCGCGCGCTGTTCCGGGCGGCGGAGGAAGCGGTGCGGTTTGCGGCGGTGAGAAGCTGAGCGGGCTTCCCACCCTGGCGGCCATGGCGGACAATGTCGGCTACTTTGGTGCCGCCGTCATCGGCTGCGGCTACTTCCTCAACCAGCGCGGCCTGCTTGCCTCCGACGACTGGCGCTTTCCTGCCGCTAACCTTGCCGGGTCGCTGCTGATCGTCACCTCGCTGTGGTTCCACCCCAACACGCCGTCGGTGCTGATCGAGGTGTTCTGGTCGGCGATCAGCCTCTACGGCGTGCAGCGCAACCTGCGCCGGGTGAGAGCGGGCACGGAAGGCACTTGAACGTTGTTCATGCGTGCGCTAGAGAACCGTGAACGTTGTTCATGGATATTGACATGGCCCTGCTGACCTCCCGCCGCCTGCTGCCCCTGCTCGTCACACAAGCGCTCGGCGCCATCAACGACAACATGTTCAAGACCGCGCTTTCGGTGCTGGTGCTGTTCAAGGCCACCGGGTCGAACGGGGCGGAGCTGGTGGCGCTCGCCAATGGCGTGTTCATCCTGCCCTACATGCTGTTCTCCGCCCTGGCGGGCCAGCTTGCCGACCGGTTTGAGAAATCCCGCCTGATGGTGGCGACCAAGCTGTTCGAGGTGGCGCTGATGGCGGTGGCCGCGCTCGGGCTGGTGCTCGGCAGCACGGCGCTGCTGTTCGCGGTGCTGTTCGGGCTGGGGCTACAGGCGACACTGTTCGGGCCACTGAAATACGCCGTCATTCCCAGCCACCTGCGCGAGGCGGAGCTGGTCGCGGGCAACGGGCTGGTCGAGGCCGGCACCTTCCTCGGCATCCTGGCCGGCACCATGGCGGGCAGCGCGCTCACGGCCATCCCGAACGGCCCGGTCATCGTCGCCATCCTGGGCCTGGCCGTGGCGATGGCCGGCGTCGCCAGCGCTAACTTCGTGCCCCGCGCGCCGTCGGACGCAACCGCACTGCGGATCGACTGGAACCTGTTGCGCGAGACCCGGGCGGTGCTGCGCGTGGCGCGGAGCAACCGGCCGATCTGGCTCAGCCTGCTCGGGCTGTCCTGGTTCTGGGTGCTGGGCGCTACCATGGTGGCCGAGCTGCCCTCCGTGGTGCGGGACCAACTGGGCGCGCAGCCCCCCGTGTTCACCCTGCTGCTGGTGGCGTTCTCGTTGGGCGTGGGCGCTGGCTCGGTCGGCTGCTCGCGGTTGCTGCGCGGCGAGGTCTCGGCACGGCTGGTTCCGTTCGCCGCCATCGGGCTATGCCTGTTCATGGCCGATTTCGCCCGCACGGCAGCGCACGCCGGGCCGTTGCCCACCATTGCCGCCGTGCTGAGGAGCGGCACGGGTTGGCGGTTGCTGGCCGATTTGCTCCTGCTGGCGGCCTCGGGCGGCCTGTTCTCAGTGCCGCTCTATGCCATCCTGCAGGACAAATCGCCGCCCTCGCACCGGGCGCGCATGGTGGCGGCGAATAACGTGGTGAACGCCATCGCCGTGGTGGCCGGCGCGGTGGTGGTGGCCGGGTTGGCCGCGGCGCACTGGCAGGCGCCCGCCATCCTGCTGCTCGCCGCCGGGTTGACCCTGCTGGTGGCGCTCTGGGCGGTGCGACTGCTGCCGCAAACCACACTGCGGGCGGTGTTCGGCTGGTATTTCCGCCGGCTGCACGGCGTGACCGTCCGCGGCCTGGAACACCTACCGCCGGTCGGCACCCGCGCGGTGCTGGTAGTGAACCACCTGAGCTTGGCCGATGGCGCGTTCGTCGCCTCCCAGCTTCCTGGCGACCTAGTGTTCGCCGTCAACAGCCACATGGCCAGGCGCTGGTGGGCGCGGCCGTTCCTCGCCGCCATCCGCTCCTTCGCGGTCGACCCGGCGAACCCGTTTGCCGCGAAAACCATGGTGCGTGCGGTGCAAGCCGGGCAATGGCTGGTGGTGTTCCCCGAGGGACGGCTCACCCGCACCGGCGGCTTGATGAAGGTCTACGAGGGCGCCGGCATGGTGGCCGACAGCGCGGGCGCCGTCATCGTCCCGATCCGGATCGACGGGCTGCAGTTCACTCCGTTCGCCCGCCTGGCCGGCCGCCTGCCCCGCCGCTGGTTCCCGCCGCTGTCGCTCACGGTGCTGCCGCCGGTGACCATGGCGGTCGACCCGGCGTTGCACGGCAAGGCGCGGCGGCGCGCCGTCGGTGCTCGGCTGCAGGAGACGATGGAGGCGTCGGGCTTCGCCACCGGCATGGCGGCCAAGACGGTGTTCGCCGCCCTTCTCGCCGCGCAGCGCCGATTTGGCGCGGGGATGCCGATCATGGAGGACGGCGCGCGCAGCCCGGTCAGCTATCGGCGCACCGTACTGGGCGCCGTCACGCTCGGCCGCCGGCTGGCGCGGGACACGGCGGCCGGCGAGGCGATCGGCGTGATGCTGCCGAACTCGAACGGTGCGGTGGTGACGTTTATGGCGTTGCAGGCTTTCGGCCGCGTCCCGGCGATGCTGAACTACGCCGCCGGGGCGCAAACGATGCTGGCCACCTGCGCCGTGGCAGGGGTGCGCACCGTGCTGTGCTCGCGCGCCTTCGTCGAGCGGGGCAAGCTCGGCCCGGTGGTCGAGCGGATGGAGGGCACGCTGCGCTTCGTCTGGCTGGAGGATTTGCGGGCCGGCCTGGGTGCGGCGGCCAAGCTGCGCGGCCTGGTCGACGCCTGGCGACCGAGCCACCTGCCCGGCACGCGCATCGCTTCCGACGCGGCGGCCGTGATCCTGTTCACCAGCGGGTCGGAAGGCACGCCGAAAGGGGTCGTGCTGAGCCACCGCAACCTGCTGGCCAACATCGCGCAGGTGGCCGCCGTGGTCGATTTCAGCTCGGCGGACCGCGTGTTCAACGCCATGCCCATGTTCCACGCCTTGGGCCTCACCGGCGCCACGCTGCTGCCCCTGCTGTCGGGCGTGCGCACGTTCCACTACCCCTCGCCGCTGCACTACCGGGTGATCCCGGAGCTGATCTACGACACCAGCAGCACCATCGCGTTCGGCACCGACACGTTCCTCACCGGCTGGGCGCGGGCGGCCCACCCCTACGACTTCCACGCCGTGCGGATGATCTTCGCCGGGGCGGAGCGGTTGCGGGAGGAGACCAGGCGGCTTTACGCCGAGCGCTTCGGGGTGCGCCTGCTCGAGGGCTATGGCGTGACGGAGGCGGCGCCTGTGGTGGCGTTGAACACGCCGATGCACAGCAAGCCCGGCTCGGTCGGCCGCTTGCTGCCCGGCGTCCACCACCGGCTCGACCCGGTGGAGGGCATCCAGGAGGGCGGGCGGCTGCTGGTGCAGGGCCCCAACATCATGCGCGGTTACCTCCGCCTGGCGCCCGGTGCGGCCGCGGCCACGCTGGAAGCGCCCGCCGATGGCTGGCACGACACCGGCGACATTTGCACCATGGATGCGGACGGGTTCGTGACGGTGGTCGCGCGGGCCAAGCGCTTTGCCAAGATCGCCGGCGAGATGGTCTCGATGCCCGCTGCCGAGGCGATGGCGGCCTCGCTGTGGCCCGACGCCAGCCACGCGGTGGTCGCCCGGCCCGATGGCCGCAAGGGGGAGGCGCTCGTGCTGCTGACCACGCAGCCGGGCGCCACGTCGGCCGCGCTGCTCGCCCATGCCCGCGCGCAAGGCATGACCGACCTCGGCACCCCGCGCTTGGTGGAGGTGGTGGACGCACTGCCGCTGCTGCCCGCCGGCAAGGTGGACTATGCGGCCGCCACCCGGATGGCCACGGCGCACGAGCCGGCTTAGTCCGGGACCCAGGGCACCGCCGGTCGCCCGGATCACCGTTGGTGCGCGAGCCCGACGGTGATCGCGGTGACCAGCAGGGTCAGTTGGGTGCGGAGCAGCGGCAGCGGCATGGCGGCGACTTTCTCGTCCAGGCCCAGCTCGACCACACCGTGCACTGCGGAGAACAGGGTGCGCGCCAACAGCGCCCGGTCGGGCTCTGCCAGGTCCGGCCGCAGCCGCGCCAAGGGCTGCTCGATGTGGCGGAAGGCCGCGCGCTGCTGCTCGGCATAGGCCGGCGTGACGGGATGGTCGGGCGGCATCTGGTGCTGGAACAGGGCGGCCCAGCCGCGCCGGTGGGAGGCGGCGAAGTCGAGGTAGCTGCAGGCCAGCCCCACGATGTGGTCGCGCGGTGAGCCCGCTTGCGGCACGGCATCCAGCACGGCCGCCAGGGCTGCCAGGGTGCGGCCGTTTGCCGCCAGGATCAGCGCGTCCAGGTCGGGGAACACCTGGTAGATCGCACCCACCGAGCAGCCGACCGCTTCCGCCAGGGACCGCGCCCGCACCGTCGCCAAGCCCTCGCTGGCGATCGCCGCGGCGGCCGCCGTGACGAGCCGATCCTGCAGGTCCTGGTGGCGGGCGGCGGTGGCCGGGCGCGGGCTGCGCGGGTCGCGGTCGGCGACCGGGGTGGTCATCGCCGGGCCGGCCGGTGCGCGAGCCGGGCTACGGCATGCACTCGATCTTGACGGTGAACTTGCGGGCGAGATCACCCACGGCCGCCGGGCCGATCGCCGGCCGGTCCCGGCCCATCTCGGCCGTAACGCCGTTGGCCTCGAGGAACTGGTGCGCGGTCTCGGCCTTGATGCCGAAATTCACGTTCTGCGGCACGCTGCCACCCATCGCCAAGGCCACCGCCAGGGCGTTGAGCTGCGCCGACGCGATGGCGATGAGCTGGCCCGAGCCGTCCAGCACCGGGCCGCCGCTGTTGCCGGGTTGGATGGGGGCGCTGAACTCGATTTGCCGCGTGTCCCCGCGCATTCCGGCCATAGCGGTGAGCGAACCGGTAGTGACGGCCATTTCGGGCGACACCAGCCCGCCCAGCGGATAGCCGGTGACGACGACGGGCTCGCCGGGCCGCAAACCGTGGTCCCGCAGGCGGGCCCAGGCGGGCCAATGCCGATCGGTCGTGAGCAGCGCCAGGTCGTTGGTGGCATCGGCGGCTGCGACCGTGGCCTGCCCGGTCTGGCCCGCTGAGTCGGCAACCTTGATGGTGGTACACCCTGCGGTGACGTGATTGTTGGTGAGCACGTGGCCTGCCGCGTCCAGCACGATGCCGGTGCCACTGCGCGCGACGGTGCTCGGGAGGCTTCCGCCGCGCCCGGAAGCGGCCAGTTGGACGCTGCTCACGAACGAGGCCAGCCGCGGGACGCCGACCGCGGTGCCCGGGTCTGGCGCGGGGGACGCCAAAGCGGGGCGGCCGGTCTTGCGCAGCAGCCAGCGCCCGATCCACGGCCCCGCGTTGTTCGGGCTGGCGGACTGCACCTGGAACCAGAGGAGGTAATCCACACCCGCCGGGTCGGGCGCCACAGTCACGTTCTGCTGGACGACGTCCACGCTGCTGAACACGCGGCTCTGGCGCACCGCATCGGCAAAGCCCAGCAAGTCGAGCCGGTTCTGCTCGGCGAACAGCTCCACTGCGGCCGGAAGGGCTGGCTGGCGAATACGCTGCGATGCCAACACCCGCAACCGATCGTGGTCCGGCAGCACGATGCGCGCGCTGCCCCCCACCGGGTTCGTCACGGGGTTGATCTGGCCGACCCAGCCCGACACGTTGCGGCTGATCTGGTCGAGCGCCGCGTCAGGCGTCATGACGCGGCCATTCACCGTGGCCGACTTCAAGCCGGTGAAGTCGTAATGGCCCGGCACGGTCGAGGGCTGGCCCGTGGTGTCAGCGGTTTGCGCACCGGCCGTGCAGCCGCTCAGCGCCAGCAGCGACAGCGCAAGCAGCGTGCGGCCGGCAAAATCTCCATGCTGCAATTGGCACCACCCTCGTGAACTTGGTCCCGACACTAACCCAGCGAGATAAACCGAAGGTTTACAGTTTGCCACTCGCCGCGGGCGGAACGGGGCGGCTTCCGCGACGGTCAAGAGCGCGTGTAACAGCGAGCGCAGGCGGGCTGAGCCTGTATAAGGGCGGTGCAACATGGAGCGTCGGATGACCGAGACCGTCATCAACCCGGGCATTGAAACCGTTCTCAAGACGGAGCGGCCGCGGCTCCACAAGGTGGTTCTGGTGAACGACGATTTCACGCCGCGCGAGTTCGTGGTCACGGTGCTGCGGTCCGAGTTCCGCCTGGGCGAGGAACAGGCGCGGCAAGTGATGAGCACGGCGCATCGGCGGGGCGTTTGCGTAGTGGGGGTGTTCACCAAGGACGTGGCGGAAACCAAAGCCACCAACGCGACGGACGCCGGGCGCAAGAAGGGCTATCCGCTGCTATTCACCACCGAGCCGGAGGAGTAGCCCGGTTCAGTCCACCGCCACGATCCGGTAGACCATTTCGTCGCCATCGAGCCGTGACACGCTCAGCAACTCGCCGGGCCGCACAATGCCGGCCGTCACGCGATAGATCGGCCCGTCCTCGCTGCCGAGTTCCCGCAGCGCCCAGCCCTCGGCGGTCTTGACCAGTTCGCCGGAGCGGGTCACCTCGCCAGCCTGAACCCGGGCGGTGTGCCACGGTGCGCTGCCGGCTTCCCAGGACGCGGCGTCGAGCTGGCCGTGCGCCGTGAGCAGGACGTGAAATTCGAGCCGGTCGTCCAGGTCCCCGGCCACCCGGCCCGGACCATCCGCCAGCACCATGGTCACGAGCTGCATCCAGCGTCTCCCGTCCGCACTGGCAACGTGGCGTGGGTCGTTACGTTCCTGTGGGGTTGGGGCGGGCGCCGAAGATGGCGGTGCCGACGCGGACATGGGTGGCGCCGTAGCGGATTGCCGCCTCGTAGTCGCCCGACATCCCCATGGAGAGTACCGGCAGCCCGTGCTTGGCGGCGCACTCGGCGAGCCAGGCGAAATGGGGCGCCGGGTCACCCTCTGCGGGCGGGATGCACATCAGGCCGCGCACCCGGTCGCCAAACCGGCTTTGGCACTCGCGCACGAAGCCGTCCGCGTCCTCGGGCGCGATCCCGGCCTTCTGCGGCTCACGCCCGACATTGACCTGCACCAGGAGCTCCGGCAGCGCGTCGCCCCGGGTGGCGGCGGCGGCCAGCGCGTCGGCCAGGCGGGCGCGGTCGAGCGTCTCGAGCCGGTCGACGGTGGCGAGGGCATCGCGCAGCTTGTTGGTTTGCAGCGGGCCGATGAGGTGCAGGCGCAGCTCCGGGTGCGCCGCGCGCAAGGACGGGAACTTGGCGGCGGCTTCCTGCACGCGGTTTTCGCCGAACACCACCTGCCCGGCCGCGATGGCTTCGGCGACCGCCTCCGCGCCATGGAACTTGGAGACCGCGATGAGGGTGACGTCCTCCGGCGAGCGTCCGGCCGCGGCGCAGGCCCGGGCGATGCGTTCGCGCACCGCGGCCAGGCGGTCGGCGATGCTGGCGCCAGGCGGCGAGGCTGGCGCTACGCTAGAGGACGGCGCGTCGGGGTGCGGAGCGGGCCCGGATGCGTCGGCAGCGAGGTGGGGTTGGGTCATGGATGAAAAGCTGTTGGCTTGGGCCCGCTCGGTCAAGGCGCGCTGCCGCGGTGCTGGCCGGCGTGTTGGGGGTGGTTCTCGAGCGCTGGGGCACTGGCCGCCGCTTTGGGTGTTCAGCGATTGGCATCGGCTGCCCGACCCGGCGCGGCTGATCGTTCGTCTGCCGCCGGGCCTGTGCGGCCTGGTGCATCGGCCGCGACCTGGCGTGTGCGCGGCCGAGCTCCGGCGCGTGCAGCAGCTTTGCCGCGCCCATCGCGTGGCGCTCACCATCGCCGGACCAGTGGGCGCGCCGGGCTGCGGTGAGCATCGCGCAGGTGGGCGGCGCCAGTTGCGCCGGGCGGGCGCAGTGTTTGCCAGCGCTTCGGCGCACGGGGTTGCGGACTTGGTGCGGGCCGAGCGGGCGGGCGTGGCGCTCGTGTTCCTGTCGCCGGTGTTCCCGACCGCGAGCCATCCAGGTGGTCGCAGCCTTGGCGTGCTGCGTTGGGCGGCGATGGCGCGGGCGCGGCGGGTGCCGGTTCTGGCGCTTGGCGGCCTGACGGGGGCGGGGGTGCGGCGTTTGCCCGGCTTCGCGGCAGGGGTCGGGGCGATTGGGGCGATGGCGACCTCAGGCGGCTGATCGTTGCTTGGCGATTGTTGCCGCAGGAAGGCGGCGAGCAGGGGTGGTGGTGTCCATCGTTGTTGCGGCAGGCCGAATCGTTGCTGCCGCCACGGTTGTTGCCTTCGTGCCACAGTGTTTCACGATTGCCATGCAAGCCGTCTTCTATCAATTGCGAGACATGAACTCGGCAGCAATACTCTCTCCAGGTCTAGCGGACATTGATTGCCCGCCAGCTTCGATCGCGTCCGGCCCTGCCGGGTTCGTTGCTGGGATGGTTGTGGTGCCCGCGGGTTTACGTTCCCGGATAGTCCGGTGACTGAAGGAGGATTGAATGCGCAAGCTCCTGCTGGCCACATCGGCCGCACTGGGCGTCTCGATGGGAGCTTCGGCTTATGCCGACGCCCAGGTTGTCTATTCGAACGACCCGTCTCAGACGGCCACGACCAACCAGTTGGTCAGCAATTCGCAGTCGTATGGTGGTGGCACGTCCGACGACGGCCAGTCCTACCCGACTCCCGGGACGGTCACGGTCCGTCTGAACGGTCGTTTCCGCTTCTACTATGGCGAGGTTGCCAACAACTCCGCCCGGACGAACTTCAACGCCGCGGCATCGTCCACTGCCGCCACTGGCTCCGCCTCGGCGACGACGAACAATCTGAGCGCGGGCTACAACAAGACTGGCAACAACGGCATCGTCGAATATGCCCGGCTCTATCCCGGCTTCGACGGCGTTGCAGCCAACGGCCTGAAGTATGGCGCCTCGATCGAGCTGCGGCAGGACAATGGCGGCGCGGCAGGCGGCGGCGCGGCGGGCTCGATCAGCGGTTCGAACGTTCGTAACGGCGAGTTCTACATCCGTCGTGAGTGGGGCTACATCGGCACCGACCAGCTCGGCACGTTGCGGCTTGGCGCTTCGGACCAGGTGACGAGCTTGTTTCTGACCGGCACGTTCGAAACCTTCGATGACGGCGGCTTGGACGGCGACATTTCGTTCGGCTTCTTCAACAGCGCGAACTTGCTGGGCTTTCCCTTCGCCGACCAAGGCGGACTGTATTCGACCAACAAGATCGTTTATGTGACGCCGCAGTTCTATGGTTTCGACGGCGGCGTGGACTTCGAACCGAACACATCGACCGTGGGCAGCGACGCGAGCAACTGCCCTCCAAGTCAGGGGATTGGCCAGAACTTCACCACCAGTGGTGGTGCGGCCGCGGCTGGTTGTAACCTGCTGACATCCACCAGCACGGGCGACGTGGCGCGGCGGCGGAACACGTATGACGCGTTGCTGCGCTATCGTGGCACTTTCGGTCCAATCGGCGTGGCGGCGACGGCATCCTACACCGGGTCGGGCCGGGTGCAGGATAGCGGCGTCCAGGGTTCGACGGTCGATCCGAAGCACTTCCCGCTCGAGGACCTCAGCGTCGGTGATTTCGGCTTGGTCATGACCTATGGCGGGTTCTCGTTCGGCGGCAACTACCAGCTCGGCCGTTACAGCAACAACGGGTCTGGCTATGGTCAGCTCGTGTCGAAGGGCCAGCCCAACGCCACTGCCGCGATCGCCGGTGCGACCTACACCGTCGGGCCGCTGATTTTCGGTGGCCACTATCTGTGGTCCTGGGGCGAGGGTGATGCGCAGACGGCGACGGGTTACAGCCCGGCCAACAACACGGTCCGCGAAGTGTTCAACAGCACGACCGGACTGGTTTCGGGCGGTCAGCGCTTCGAGACGGGTGCGGCGGCGGGTGCGACCTACTCAGTGGCGCCAGGCCTGGCGCTGTATCTCTCCTACGTGTGGGAGCAGCGCAAGCAGAACGGCTATAACTTCGTGACCGGGCAATCCAACAACCCGCTCAACAACAAGACCGACGCCAACGTGATTGCGGTCGGCTCTTCGTTCGCCTGGTAACATCGCCTCTCGCCTAAAAGCCTGGACAGGCGGCAGAGCAATCTGCCGCCTGTTTGCTTTTGTGCCACCAGTCTCGTGCAGCGGGGGGATTGGGTGGCGCTTGCCACGCCTGCACCGGCAGCACTCCGCCAAGCGATCACAACCGCTTGGCGCGGCCCACGTGACGCTGTAGAGATGGGTCTGTGTCGGCGGCGACACGTGTATTTGCGGATCCAGGTCATGGCACGACGCGTTCTCATTGCTTCCGGGCTGATGATTGGTCTGGCAGGCCTGGCCGCCTGCAGCCCGGACAATCCAAACATCCGCCCGGTGCAGCAGAGTGAGTATAACGACTACCGTAACAACCCCACGGAGCGCGGCACTCTCGGCGGCGGCCAAGGGCTGGTGTTCGGCGTCGGCAAGAACGGTGGCAACCCGCAAAACGACGGCGGTGCGCTGGGCGTGAACGCCTATCTGTGGCGTGGGGCGTTGGACACGCTGGCCTTCATGCCGCTCGCGTCGGCCGACCCGTTCGGCGGCGTGATCATCACCGACTGGTATCAGCCGCCGAGCGCGAGCGGGGAGCGGTTCAAAGCCACCGCCTATATCCTAGGCCGGCAGCTTCGTGCCGATGGGGTTCGCGTTTCGATCTTCCGGCAGGTGCAAGATGGCGGCCAATGGATTGATGCGCCGGTGAGCCAGACGACCACCGGCGAGATCGAGAACAAGGTGTTGGCCCGGGCGCGGGAACTGCGGGCGCAAACCGCAAGCCAGTAGCCGCCCTGCATGATTGGTCGCTGAGGATGCAAGAGCAGGTGCCGTCCCCGCCCGGCGAGGCTGGCGTGACGTACGATTTCGTCGCGATCGAGGCCAAGTGGCGGCTGCACTGGGAGAAAACCGGCGCCTTCCGCGTGGCGGACGTGCCGACCAGCGGCAAGCCGAAATACTACGTGCTGGAGATGTTTCCGTATCCGAGCGGGAACATCCACATGGGCCACGTGCGGAACTACACCCTGGGCGACGTGGTGGCGCGCTACAAGCGGGCCTGCGGCTACGAGGTGCTGCACCCGATGGGCTGGGACGCGTTCGGCCTGCCGGCGGAGAATGCGGCACGGGAACGCGGCGTGCACCCGGCGCAGTGGACCTGGAGCAACATCGCCGCGATGCGTGCCGAGCTGCAGAGCATGGGGCTGTCGATTGACTGGTCCCGCGAGTTCGCCACCTGCGACCCGGCGTATTACGGGCAGCAGCAGCGCCTGTTCCTCGAGTTCATGCGCCAGGGGCTGGTCGACCGGCGGCTGAGCTGGGTGAATTGGGACCCAGTGGACCAAACCGTGCTGGCCAACGAGCAGGTGGTGGACGGGCGCGGCTGGCGCTCGGGCGCGGCGGTCGAGAAGCGGCAACTGGCGCAGTGGTTCTTCCGCATCACGCAGTATGCCCCGGCCCTGCTCGACGCGCTCCCCACCATGGATCGCTGGCCCGAGCGGGTGCGCACCATGCAGGCGCGCTGGATGGGGCGGAGTGAGGGCGCTCGGCTGCGCTTCCCCCTGGTGCAGCCGGTCGCCGGGTTGGACGGCATCGACGTGTATACCACGCGGCCCGATACGCTATTCGGTATGTCGTTTCTGGCTGTGGCGCCGGAGCATCCGGTGGCCGCTGCGGTCGCCGCCAGCAATGACGCGGCGCTGCGCTTCATCGCGGAATGCCGCTCGATGGGGACCAGCGAGGCGGCGATCGAGACGGCGGAGAAACGCGGCTTCGATACCGGATTGGAGGTGCGCCATCCCTTTACCGGCAAGCCCGTTCCGGTTTGGATCGCAAGCTTCGTGCTGATGGAATACGGCACCGGCGCCATCTTCGGCTGCCCTTCTGGCGACCAGCGCGACCTGGATTTTGCCCGCAAGTTCGGCCTGCCCGTCATCCCCGTGGTGCTGCCGCCCGACGCAGACCCGGGTAGCGTGGCGATCGGCGCCAAGGCGTATGACGGCCCTGGGACCATGATCAACTCGGAGTGGCTGGACGGGTTGACCACGCAGGACGCCGCGAGCGCGGTGATCCAGCGCCTGGCGGACGCCGGGCAAGGCGAGCGGGTGGTGAACTGGCGGCAGCGCGATTGGGGCGTCAGTCGCCAGCGTTATTGGGGCTGTCCCATTCCCGTCCTGCATTGCCCCCAGTGCGGCATCGTGCCGGTGCCGGACGACCAATTGCCTGTGGTGCTGCCGGAGGATGTTAGCTTCGACCTGCCGGGCAATCCGCTGGACCGGCACGATGCCTGGCGCCTGGTGGCTTGCCCCACCTGTGGTGGCCAAGCCGCGCGAGAGACGGACACACTCGACACATTCGTCGACAGCAGTTGGTATTTCGCCCGGTTCTGCAGCCCAACCGCGTCGGTGCCGATCACGCGGGAAGCGGCGGCGCATTGGCTGCCGGTGGACCAGTACGTCGGCGGCATCGACCATGCGATCCTGCACCTGTTATACGCGCGCTTCTTCACCCGCGTGATGCACGATGCGGGCTGGGTGCAGGTGGACGAGCCGTTCGCACGGTTGTTCACCCAGGGCATGGTGACGCATGCCAGCTACCGCGCGGCAGACGGGCGCTGGTTGTATCCGGGCGAGGTGGCGGAAGCGGCCGACGGCATGGTGGTGGAGCGCGCGACGGGGATGGCGGTGACGGTTGGGGCGGTGGACAAGATGTCCAAATCCAAGCGGAACACGGTAGACCCGCGCGACATTATCGGGCGCTACGGGGCGGATACCGCGCGCTGGTTCGTGCTGTCGGACAACCCGCCGGAGCGGGACATGGAGTGGACCGAAGGCGGGATTGCTGGCGCGCATCGCTTCCTGTTGCGGTTGCATCGGCTCGGGTGCGCAGTTGGTGAAGGTGGCGCCACCGAGGCTGCCGCTGCGGGCACGGCGACGCCGCTTGTCCGGCTGGCGCACCAGGTGGTTGCCAGTGTGACGACGGCGCTGGACCAGTTTGCCTTCAACGTCGCCGTCGCCCGCTGTTACGAGCTGTTCAACGCCATCTTCGACGCGCAACGAAGGCTTGGGACCAGCGCGGCTGAGACAGCAGCGTCGGTTCGTGGCGCCTTCGTGCTGCTGATACGGCTGGTGGCTCCGATGATGCCGCATCTGGCCAGTGAGTTGCTGACGGAGCTTGCCGGGCCGGAGGGCGCGGACTGGTCATGGCCGATCGCCGACCCGGCGCTGTTGGTTGCAACGACGGCAACCATTGCCGTCCAGATCGGCGGCAAACTCCGCGCGACGATCGAGGTTGCCGCCGATGCAGGCGAGGCCGAGGTGCTGGCGGTCGCGGCCGCGGACCCGAACGTGGCTCGCCTGCTGGAGGGACGTGTGGTGCGGCGACAAGTCTACGTGCCGGGTCGGGTAGTCAATTTCGTGCTTGGCGGCCCGGGATGACGGTGCCGCGAAGCCGCCTGACCCGGCGTAGTGCAGTGCTGCTTGGGCTTCTGCTCCCAGGATGCGGTTTCCGGCCGGTGTATGGCAGCGGTGGCGGGGTGGACGGCGGCGCGGCGCATGATTTGGCCATGGTGGACGTCGCGCTGATACCAAACCGGTCCGGGCAGTTATTGCGCCAGGCGCTGCAGCAGCAGCTTTACGGCACGGGGGACGATGTTCCTGCCAAGCAGTATCAGCTTTCGGTCAGCTTCGGCGTGGCAGGCGAGGCAATTGGCGAGCAGGAAGATTCGAGTGTCACTCGGGTGCGGCAGTTTGGTTCGGCTAACTGGACGCTGAAGCGGCTTGATCCGACCGAGACGTTCGTGGCGTCTGGGCGGGCGCGGAGCCTGGACGGGATCAACATCATCGACAACCAATATTTCGCCAGCGACGTGGAGGGCGAGTCGGTGATGCGCCGAATGGCGTTCAACCTCGCCGAGCAGATCACAGTGCAGTTGGCTTCGTATTTCAACCATCGCGCGGCGACGGTGGCGCACGGGTGAAAGTCGCGGGCAAGCAGGTGGTGGCCTTGCTTGGCGATCCCTCGCGTGTGTTTGGCATGCTGCTCTATGGCCCTGACCAGGGATTGGTGCGGGATTATGCCAGGCGGGCCGCTCGGGCGGCGTTAGGGGACGAACGGGATGCCTTCCGCCTCGTTGTCCTGCTGCGAGAGGAGCATAGCCGCCTGCGCGACGAGGTCGCTAGCCTGCCGCTTGGGGGCGGGCGTCGCGTGGTTCGGGTGCAGGATGTGACCGACAACCTGGCCGCGATCATCCAAACGCTGCCGAGCGAGGCGCGGGACGTGTTGGTCATTCTGGAAGCGGGAGCGCTCAGCGCGCGGTCCAAGCTGCGGATGATGGCCGAGCGCGAAGAAGGGTGGGCGGCGATCGCGTGCTACGCCAGCTCACCGGCTGCTGTTTCGGGTGAGATCGTCCAGACCTTGGACGCGGCAGGTTTGTCCATCGAGCCGGCCGCGGTCGGTTACCTGACTCAGGAACTGAGTGGCGATTACGCTCGGCGGGCTTCCGAGCTGGAAAAGTTGTGCCTGTTTGCTGCAGGCGACGGCGTGGTGGACGTGGCGGCGGCCAACGCTTGCTGCAGCGGTCAACTCGACGCGTCGATCGTCCAGGCCGTGACTGCCGCCATGGCTGGGCAATCGGAGCTGGCGGACCGCTTATTAGCGGAATTGGCGCACGAGGGCGCAACGGGCCCCGGGCTGCTGGCGGTGCTCGCGATGGAGATGCACCGTGTGCTGAAGGCGCGAGTTCTCATCGACCAGGGCAGCACCCCGGAGGAGGCGTGTCGGGCCATAGTGCCGCCGATCTATCCCCGGCAAGCACCTGAATTCCTTGCGGAGGTCCGTCGTTGGCCCGTTGCTCGCTTGCAGAGGCTCGGCGCTCTGTTGCGGGAGGCCGACCTTGCTTGCAAACGCGCCGGGTCGCGGGATTTCTCGATCGCCGCCCGGTTGCTCAGCGCCGTTGCGGCGGACATGGGCCGGGTGCCTGCGCGGGTCTAGACCAAGACCGGCTCAGATAGGGTCGCCGGTCATGGTCTAGCTCTTTGTTTCGGCGAGCATGTTTACCAATCAAGTGACTTCACTTGATGCGGTCATGCTCTGGCGCTTCCGGGGATCGCGCGTTACCCGACGAACGAACGACCGAGCCGGGCAACGATGTGGTCGAGTTGATCCAGGTTTTGATAACGCAGGCTGATCGTGCCACCGCGACCGTTAAAGCTGATGGACACTTGCATGCCGAGTTGCTCGGCCAAATCCGCTTCGACTGCACGCAAGTCCGCATTGCCGGGCTCGGGCTTGTTACGGCTGGTTGGTTGACCGTCCGCTGGCCGCGCCGCCTGTGTGCTCAGTGCTTCCGCTTGGCGGACGTTGAGACCCTTGCTGACCATCAAGTCGGCAGCCGTCGCCGGGTCAGAGCAGGCCATGGCAGCGCGCGCATGCCCCGCGGTCAGGCTGCCGCTTTGCACGTGGGCCTTCACCGAGGCTGGTAGGCTTAACAGGCGGATGGTGTTGGCGATGTGGCTTCGCGACTTTCCAACCACATTTCCAAGGGCTTCCTGAGTGAGGCCAAAGTTCTGGATGAGGCGGTGAAAGCCTTCTGCCTCCTCGATAGGATTGAGGTCTTGCCGCTGGAGATTCTCGATGAGCGCGGCGGCACCGGCCTCGGCGTCGGCCATCTCGCGGGCGAAGCAAGGAACCTCGACGAGGCCGGCGAGCTGGGCCGCTCGCCAGCGTCGTTCGCCAGCGATAATCTGGAAGTAACCCGGCCGGGAGGGATGCGGCCGCACCAAGATCGGCTGCAAGACGCCCTGTGCCTTGATTGACGCGGCGAGTTCGGCGAGGTCGTCCTGCGTCAACGGGCTGCGGGGTTGAAACGGGCTTGGCTCCAATACGTCCACGGGCAGGAAGTTGACGGGCGCCGGGCTACTCGAAGAAGCCGGTGGCAGCAGCGATGCAAGCCCGCGGCCAAGACGGGGCGCCGGTTTCATGAGGCGTCCGCCGGCATGGTCAGCGAGAGCCTTTCGGCAAACTCGATCGCGAGGCGGCCATACGCGAGGGCACCGGCCGACTTTGGATCATAGGTTATCACGGGCTTGCCGTGGCTCGGGGCTTCTGAAATCCGGACACTCCTCGGGATGACCGTCTCATAGACACGGCTGCCGAAGAAGCTGCGGGTGTCGGCGGCGACGAGCTCAGACAGATTGTTTCGGCGATCATACATCGTCAGCACGATGCCGTCGATTGCAACGAAGCGGTTGAACCTGTCGCGCACGCGTTCCACAGTCTGAACCAGGTGGCTCAAGCCCTCAAGCGCGAAGAACTCGCACTGCAATGGCACCAGGATTGATGTGGCCGCGGTCAATGCATTGAGGGTGAGCAGCCCGAGGCTCGGCGGGCAGTCGATGAGGATCACCTCAAAATCGCGCTGACGGTGGAGCGCGTCTCGGAGCTTGGTCTCTCGGCTGGGCTTGTCGACCAACTCAAGTTCAGCGCCGACGAGATCCGTGTCCGCGGGGATGATGGCGAACCCGGCGTCATTCTTCGGTCGGATGCAATCGCGGATGTCTTCGTGGCCGAGCAGCACCGCGTAGGTGCCCGGCGCACGCGCGGCGCGCGCGACGTCGATGCCGGTGGAGGCGTTAGCCTGCGGATCGAGATCGACCACCAGAACGCGAACGCCCCGCCGGGCGAGGGCTGCGGCCAAGTTCAGCACAGTTGTAGTTTTGCCGACGCCGCCTTTCTGGTTTGCGACAGCAACGATGTGGGGCGAAGACGCGTCGGGTGGGGCCACGGCAGTGGTTTAGCGAATGGCCGAGACTTTGACGAGGCAGGATGGTGGCGTGCTCAACGGTATGAGCTCGGCGTGGCAGTCAATGCTCTGCTGGGCCAAGCCGATCTCCTCGCGAGCGCCCTCGCCCTTGATAAAGAGGCAGACGCCTGCCGGTTGCAGATGCGGTTGCGCGAGCCGGATGAGTTTCGGCAAGGGTGCAAGCGCTTGAGCGGTGACGCAAGCGGCAGGCCCAGGCTTAGTGTTCTCGATGCGCTGGGACCATACACGGCCGTTCAGCTTGAGCTTGCTCAGGACTGTGGTGAGAAAAGCCGCCTTACGCCGGTCTGCCTCGATAAGCTCGACCATGATGCCAGTGGCGATAGCAATGGGGATAGCGGGGAAGCCTTGCCCCGACCCTAGATCGATCAGCCGGTCCAATCCTGGTGGTAGGTGCGGCACGACAGCAAAGCCCATTAGGATGTAAGCTGCCAGCCGAGTTCGGTCGAGTTCTCCCGCCGAGACCAGGTTTATCGTACTGCCCCAGCGTTCGAGCAACGCCAGGTAATCCGCGACAAGTGTTTCACGTGAAACCATCAGCATGCCACGATGCGGGCAGAATGGAGCGGGTGGAGGGAATCGAACCCTCGTATGCAGCTTGGGAAGCTGCCGTTCTACCATTGAACTACACCCGCGAGGTGGCTGGTATACCGACCGGACATTGACGAGGCAACCAGCGCTGGCTAGCCTAACCCTCCGATTTGGTCGGCGCTGCCAAGTTTAAGTCGCGCGCCATAAAAGCCGTTTGGCATTATCAATCTGTCTGCCGCGCCGACTGGTTGGACCACGAGAGCGCCGCGGCATGAAAGGCGTTTTATCATGACGATGCAGTATCGGACCGCAACGACCTTGGTTCACGCCGGGGTGGAGCGCACTGCGTATGGGGAGACGTCGGAAGCGCTATTCCTCACCTCTGGCTTTACTTATTCGAGCGCCGAAGAAGCAGAGGGCGCCTTTACCGGGCAGAACACGCATTATCAATATTCCCGCTTCGGCAATCCAACGGTTGCCATGCTCGAGAAGCGCCTGGCCGCGCTTGAGGGCGCTGAAGCCTGTCGTGTGACGGCCACGGGCATGGCCGCGATCCACGCTGCCCTGCTCTGCAACCTCAAAACCGGTGACCGTGTCGTCGCCTCGCGCGCACTATTTGGCTCGTGCTCATGGATCGTCTCAGAGCTACTGCCGCGATACGGTATCGAGACCGAGTTCGTCGACGGTCAGGACAGCGCGGGATGGGACCGCGCCTTCAGCCGGCCGGCAACCATGCTCCTTTTGGAGAGCCCCTCCAACCCGATGCTTGAAATCCTGGACATGGCGAGGATTGCCGCCCTTGCGCACGCGGCGGGCGCGCTGGTCGTTGTGGATAATGTGTTCGCCACCCCGATCCTGCAAAAATCGCTGACGCTCGGCGCAGATATCGTCGTTTATTCCTGCACCAAGCATATGGATGGCCAAGGCCGCGTGCTCGGCGGCGCCGTGCTCGGCAATCGTGCCTGGATCGAGGGCACGTTGCAGCCGTTCATCCGGAACACCGGGCCAAGCTTGGCGCCGTTTAATGCCTGGCTGCTGCTCAAGGGGCTAGAAACACTTGGATTGCGGGTTGAAGCCGCTTGCAGCCGCGCGGCCGCCCTCGCCGACTTCCTCGCGACCCAGCCAGAAGTCAGCAAGGTGTTGTACCCCGCGCGAACAGATCATCCGCAGCATGCATTGGCCATGGCCCAAATGACGGCGGGCGGAACGCTCGTCACGTTTGAACTGCATGGTGGCAAGTCAGCCGCATTCGCGTTCATGAATGCCCTGTCGCTGATTGCCATCAGCAATAACCTTGGTGACTCCAAGTCAATGGTCACCCATCCGGCAACCACCACGCACCAGCGCATCCCCGCAGCCGAGCGCCAGCGCCTCGGTATCAACGACGGAGTGATCCGGCTGTCCGTCGGGCTGGAAGACGTCGCGGACTTGCGCGAAGACCTCTCGACCGCCTTGGCTGCGATCGGGCGTAACCCAGTGCGCAGGGCGGCGGAGTGACCGAGTTCGGCTACTCCGCCGTCACCGACGACATTGAGGTCAAGGTCGAGCCATTCTACCTCGAAGATCAATCAAAGCCTGACGAACACACATACGTCTGGGGTTATCGCGTCCGGATTAGCAACGCAGGTTCAAGCGCCGTCCAACTCGTCGGAAGAACCTGGGTGATCACCGACGGAAACGGGAGGGTAATCGAGGTGGAGGGAACCGGAGTCGTCGGCGAGCAGCCTCATCTCGAACCCGGCGACAGCTTCGAATACACCTCCGGCACACCGCTCGACACCGCGACCGGGTTCATGCGCGGAACCTACCACATGGTGGTTGTCGCCACTGGAGAGCCGTTCGACGTCACCATCCCGACGTTCAGCCTGGACAGTCCCTATAGCCAGTCTCGCCTGCACTGACATCGCGTGCATGGGAGATGGTCGCCGACGTCAGTAGCCCAGCGGATTGGTCGCGCTCGGCGCTGTCCCTACCCCGGGCGTAGGGACAGCGCCTGGTGCAGGAACGGTGGCTGGTGTCACGCTGGAGCCAGCCGGCGCCGCAGCCTCACCTGCTCCAGGTAGCGGCTGCGCCACGACCGGCGGCGGCAAAGGCGCGGTATCCGACGTCGTCTGCACCCAGTCACGCAGGGACCGGCGCACCTGATACTCGAACTCCACGTTCATGTCGTTCATCATCTGCACTGTGAAATCGTACAGCACCGACCGAAGGTTCTCGCCGTCATCCGTGCTGGAGCGTCGGCGCACCACGCGTGCCTCCGCGTAGCCGACCCGCTCTCCGCCTGGCCCGGCAAACACGTCCAAATGCACCGCCATAGTGCCGTCGATCCCGCCATCACCTCGGCTTAGCCGCGCTTGGTCGATAACGAAGATGGCCCGGCCCGCTGACCCGTCGGCAAACAGCCGGTCAGCGGCCATTTGCTTGAGCGCGTCGGTCGGGCGGACCGGGTCGGCAGTGTCCAGGCCCGAGGACGGCGGCGAACGGTCATCGACTTCGATCGAGGCGACGTTCAGGCGGATGGGCGTCAAGTAGCTGTAGCTGAGCGGTGCGAAGTTCTCCGGCCCAGCCTCGTCGCTGCACCCAAGCGCCAGGAACGGCAACAGCAGAACAGCTCGCCGGGCAATCATGAACTCTCCTAACGACAACCAGCACGGATCAAGCGGCAAGTCAGCGCGCCGTCAATCGGCCACGGTCCGCCCATGCACCTCATCCCGGTCGAACTTGAACTCGAGATTGCAGAATTCGCAGGTCATAACAATGGCACCCTCGACCGCCATGTGGTCCAGGTCGTCCGGCACAAACCCCTCCAAGATCCCCGCCAGGCGTGAACGCGAGCAACGGCAGCCATAGGCGAGTGCGCGGGGTCGGGTGGCGGCAACCTCTTCGCTGCTGAAGAGCCGCCAAATCAGGTGGTCGCTGGCCAGATTATCATCCAGCAGCTCGGCGTCGGTCACCGTTGCGCCCAAGAGAGTGGCGGTCTGCCACGCGTCGTTGGCCTCCTCCAGGGACAGCTCGTTCACACCACCATCGCTGGCGACGCGCTCCAGGATCAAGGCGGACGCCCGCCATCCAGCCTCCGTGCGGCCGCAGGCGAGGCGGAGCGAACACTGCAACTGCTCGCTCGTGCGGAAGTAGTGCAGCGCCATCTCGGCCAGGCTGTCCCCCTCAATCGCCACGATCCCTTGGTGCCGTTCCCGGTCAGGCCCCTGGTCGACGGTGAAGGCCAGGTAGCCCGTGCCGAGCAAGTTGGAGGCAGACGGCGCGGGGCGCTCCGCGAGCAAGGCGGCGAGCCGCTCCGGCTCCGCGCGGGCATATCCCCGCAGCGCGCCGCCCTCGGTACAATCGGCCAGCAGCATCGGCACCGCGCCGTCACCCTTGGCCTGGATGCTGAACGAGCCCTGGAACTTCAACGCACCCGCCAACGCCGCGGCAAGGGCGAGTGCCTGGCCGGCCAGCATCGTCACTGCCGGGTCATTCTCGTGCCGAGTCAGCAGGGCGTCGGCCAGGGGCCCAAGTCGCACCAGGCGACCGCGCACCGGCCGGCCTGGTAGATGGAAGGGCGTAATGCCACGGGGCACGACCAAATCAGGCACATCTGGCCGGCCAGCGTCGAGGAAGGCGGGGGTCGTCGTCATGCCTGCCAAGATAGGGTGCGGCCGACGTCAGCACCACATCCCGGTGCTAGGCTAAATTGACCATTCAAGCCGAGGCAAGCCAATCACCGGGCAAGCCACCACATTCGAAACCTTTTTAGCCTCGACCCGTTCGACCCACACGCTTGGAGATTGCAGCATGACCGAGACCAATGACATCCAAAAGCTGTGGGACCTCATCAAGTCGGTCGAGGTGGCCATGCTGGTGACAGAGGATGGTGAACATCTCCGCAGCCGGCCAATGGCGATGTCGCAGCGGGAGTTCGACGGCACCCTGTGGTTCTTCACCCGTGCCAGCTCGCACAAGGTCGCCGAGGTCGAAAACGAGCACCGGGTGAACCTCGCATTCGCCAACAGCTCCAAACAGAACTACGTCTCCGTTTCTGGCCGGGCCAGCTTGGTTCGGGATCAACCGGCCATCGCCCAGCATTGGTCCGAGTCCGTGCGGGTCTGGTTCCCCAAGGGTAAGGACGACCCTGAGATTGCCCTGCTCAAGGTTACGGTTGACCAGGCCGAGTATTGGGACGCGCCCTCCTCCACCATGCTCCACGCCTACGGCTACGTAAAAGCCGTGATCACCGGCAAGTCGCCGCAACCCGGCGGCCATGGCAAGGTGACCCCGGCGTAAACCAAGCCCATCGAGGTAAACCAGCCGCTGGACTGCGATAAACCCGCGTCTAGGTATCCATTGCCGCCCAGAGGGTTAGCAGCGGCACTGATCCAGCAGTGCCGCCACCCGGGCAATGTCCGCCGCAGTCGTCTCGCCGTGTGTGACGCAGGCGCGTATTACATCCCGCCCTGCAAACTTCGCGACCGACACCCAGGCCTCACCGGATTTCAGCACTGCGGCGACGATCTCGCGCGCGGTATGGGAGCCCGGCGGCGGCTCAAGACACACAACTGCCATGTCCGCGTTGTTGGCTACCTGCCATCCCCGGCTGGCCATGTCGGCCGCAAAATGCCCCGCCAGTTCTACGCCGCGTTCGACATGCGTCGCATGCCCCTTCCACCCGGCAGTGGCCATTGAGAGAAACAGCCGCAAGCCGTTGAACCGACGCGACCATTGTGCACTGGTGAGGTAGGGGTCGACTGACGCGGTATGGGAGGGCATGAAGCTCGTCCGCACATCGAACGTGACGGCCAGGAGGTCGGGCCGGCTGGTGATGAACATGCCGCAGCCCATCGTGGTGGCGAGCCATTTATGCGCGTCCACGATGATGGAGTGGGCGTGCTCGATCCCGGCGAGCATGCCCCGCAACCGCTCCGAGCACAGCACGGCGCCACCCCAGGCGGCGTCGACGTGGAACCATGCCCTGGCGTCACGGGCTAGCGCGCAGCAGGCGTCGAGCGGATCGACGGCGCCAGCGTTGGTGGTGCCCGCGGTGGCGACGATCATCACGGGGATGCTGCCGCCAGCCCGGTCGGTGGCAATCAGGTCTGCCAACGCGGCGGCGTCCATGCGGCCCTGGGCGTCGGTTGGCACAAGGCGCGCTGCATCCCGTCCGATGCCAGCCAGGTGGGCGAGCTTGATCCACGCCAGATGGCTATCGGCCGAGATGTAGAACACCGGCGCACCAGCGAATGCGCGCGCGCCCCGTGTGGCAAAGCCTGGTTCCGCGGCCGTCAACGCGCAGAGCAGCGCCGCCCCGTTTGCCTCGGACCCGCCGGACGTGAAATGTCCCGCCGACTCCGCCGGCAAACCAGCTCGCCGCGCCCAAGCGCGGATGACATGCGCCTCAATCGCGACCGCGGTGGGGGACGTCGTGGCGGTCGCAAGCTGCGGGTTGAACCGCGCCACGATCTGGTCGGCGCAGCGGGCGGGAAAGCTCGGCGCTGGATTGAACAGCCCGAGGTATCGAGGGTGCGTCATGTGCACCACGCCGTGCTCGAGCTGGGTGATGGCCCACGCGCAGGCGTCCTCGAGCGCGACAGGTGCCTCGAACTCGAACGCGGCCAACTCGGAGGCGAAACGGTCGGGCTCAAAGCACGGCGTCACCGGGCCAGCGGAGACGCGCTGCTCCGCGGCCGTGAGCGCAGCTTCCAGGTCGGCCTCACTGCGCTGCCGGCTCTCGAGCGACGGGAACAGCGCGCTGCTCACGAGGCCGCCATCACCAGCCCTTGGCCCGCTTGCGCCCGCGCTCCCTGCAGCGAGCCCAACCAGGCGGACATCATGGCGATGCTTCGCTCATGCCACCGAGGCTCAGGAACCGCCGTGACCCGGTCTGCAAAGGCCGCCATTACCTGCGAGGCTGGCCAGCCGTGGCATCCCTCCTGCAGGGTCCGCAGAGCCGCTTCCGTGTCGTCGTCGAAGTAGTGCCGCGGCAGCTCCGGCCAATCCAAACGCTCGCCGTGGAGGAAGCGGCGGATGTCGCGCCGGTATTCCCGCAACAGGCTGTCGGCGCCATATTCGGGATGCCCTTGCAGCAGCAGGAACTGGCTGCTCCCCGCGGTTATGGTGAAGCTGTCGGCGCCATCCTGCTCGCCGAAAGCCGGCCCGGTGGACAACACCCGGTAACCCGCTCGCTCCAAATCCGGCCGCGGAATATCGTTATAACGCGAATGCGGCACCGGCCATTGTGCCGGCGCGCCCTGCGTCCACGCGTGCGGCGAGGCGCGGCTGCAAGGGTAGACCCCGGAGAGCTTGGCCGGCAGCGGCCGCCGGGTCACGCCGGAGAGCCGGTACACCGCTGCCTGGGCCGCTAAGCAGGAAAACAGCGCGCCGCCGGTGTTGGCGGCGGCCCAGTCGGTCAGCTCGGCCAACACCGGCCAAAGCGGCTCATCGGTCATGCACTCGGCACGCGGCTCGGCCCCGGTGACGATCAGCCCATCGAGCGTGCTCGCCCACAGCGCATGGAGGCTCTCATAATGCGCGTCGACCAGCCGCCAGGGCGCAAAGCAGCGCAGCCGCACCGTGCGACCCGGCGACGCCTCCTGCAGCAAGCGGGTGAACTGGTGCTCGGTCTGGCGTAGCGCCGTGGGCGGCATGTTGTTGACCAGCCCGATGACCAATGCGTCGCCATCACCCTGGTGGCCGAACGATACCACCGCCCGGCTCCGCTACAGCGCGCCCGCGGCGATTGGCCTCGGCTGGCTCAGTGAGCTGCCCCGGCTTGCCGCGGCGAGCGCCCCATCCAGGTCGGCCAGGATGTCGTCGACATGCTCCACTCCAACGCTCAGCCGGATCATCTCGGGCGTCACCCCGGCCTGGCGCTGCTGCTCGGGCGTCATCTGGCGGTGCGTGGTGGACGCGGGATGGCAGGCGAGCGACTTGGAATCACCGAGGTTGACCAGACGCTTGATCATCTTGAGCGCGTTGTAGAACGCCCGCCCGCCCGCCTCGCCGCCCTGCACGCCGAAGGTCAGCAGCGAGCAGGCTTGCCCGGCGAAATACTTCTGGATCAGCGGGAAATACGGGCTGTCGGGGAAGCCGGCGTAATTCACCCAGGCAACCCGCGGGTCAGCCTGGAGCGCCTCCGCGACCCGGCGGGCATTGGCCACATGCCGCTCCACTCGCAACGCCACCGTCTCCACCCCCTGCAACAGCAGGAAGGCGCTCAGGGCCGACAAGGCCGCGCCGGTGGTGCGCAGCGAGTAGTTGCGGCAGCGCTCGATGTAGGCGGTGGGCCCGAAATGCTCGGCATAGACCAAGCCGTGATAGGACAGGTCCGGCT
Source organism: Acetobacteraceae bacterium (assembly GCA_965199105.1). Lineage (GTDB taxonomy): Bacteria > Pseudomonadota > Alphaproteobacteria > Acetobacterales > Acetobacteraceae > LMUY01. The sequence goes on from CBDAQO010000002.1 coordinate 731,833, forward strand.
CGTTCAGCACCGGGAAGCGAGCGACATGCTTCGCCCAGTCAAACCGGCCGCCATCGATAATCGCGCCGCCGAGCGTGGTGCCGTGCCCGCCAAGGAACTTGGTGACCGAGTGCAGCACGATGTCGGCGCCATGCTCGATCGGCCGCAGCAGCACCGGGGACGCCACCGTGTTGTCGACCATCAGCGGCACGCCGTGGGCGTGGGCGGCCTGCGCCAACGCGCCGATGTCGCACACATTGCCGGCCGGGTTGCCCACGCTCTCGCAGTAGACCACGATGGTTGCATCATCGATCAATCGCGCGATGTCATGCGCTTTATCACTGCCAGCCATGCGTACGGTAACGCCCATGCGCGGCAGCACATGAGTGAACAGGGTATGAGTGGTGCCATAGAGCTGTGGCACGGAGACGATGTTGCGCCCCATCTCCGCCAACGCCAGCACCGCGGTATGCAGCGCCGCCTGACCCGAGCCGACGCAAAGCGCCCCCACGCCACCCTCGAGCGCCGCGAGCCGGCGTTCCAGCACCGCGACCGTCGGATTGCTGATCCGGCTATATCGGAAGCCCTCGACCTCGAGGTTGAACAACGCCGCCGCCTGCTCGGCGCTGTCGAACTCGTAGGCGACGGTCTGATAGATCGGGACTGCCACAGCCTTGGTGGTCGGATCGCCCGGATAGCCCGCATGCAGCGCCATCGTCTCGGTACGCATCCACGATCTCCGCAGGAAAAGATGGAGCCTTTTTGGCGGGAGCTTGCCGTGCCGAGCCCTGTAGGAGCGCTCTCAGCCGTCTGGTATAGTGGTTATTGTGCGGTGCGGCTACAACCTTGATCGATCCGTGGCCGCAGCGGTTTGCGGCGCCACCAGCCTCGCTGCACACCCTTGCATCCAAGCACCACACACAAGAGTATTAGCAGGTTGTTAACCATCTCGGCGCGTTTCGAAGCGCACCGCAATAGCGTGGATGTGCATTGCAGGGTCGCAATATCCGTTGCACTGCTGTCGAATAGTAGTGCTCGAACGCCGCCGTAATGATGTGGTCTTTGGATGAGGTTTGAGGCTATGACGAGCCCGCAGTCTATGCAGTATGCCTACACCCGCACGATCGACGCCATCTGCAAGCTCCCCTGGCACATCCTGTCCGAGGCCGAGTGCGTCGACGCCGCTTGGGCGTACTACTACTTCTCAGTGCAGTTCCGCGAAAACCTCGAGATCGCGCGCCGGTTGCATCCGGCCGACGAGAAGCTGATCGAGCTGGAACAGGCTGAATGCAACACCGGCAACCTCTCGCCCTGGCCCGGCGTGGCGCTGCCGGGTGAGCGGATGAACCACGATGAGTTCATGCGCCGTTGCCTGGCACTCGCCCCGGTGTCCGAGGCCAAGCTGCGCGGCTTTAGCGCTGCCGGCGAACACTACCTCACCCTGACCCGGGCGGCGGACGACGTGACCTGCGCGATGAGCATCGCCAGCTACGAGGATGGCGGGCTCGAGGCCACCTTCACCGCCATGCTGGCAATGCCCGACTACGACCACCCGGTGGTCGCCGCGTTCCGGCATTTCCTGGCCGAGCACATCCGCTTCGACAGTGACCCGGACGAGGGCCACGGCGCGCTCGCCCGCCATCTGGCGCCGGACGACCGCATCCAACCGCTGTGGGACGCCTTCCACACGCTGTTCGTGGAATTCGTGCCCGCCCTCGCCGCCGAGGCCGTCGCGGCCTGACGGCGGGAGCCGCGAGCCGAAGGCCGGTCGCCCCAGGGCGCGCTGCTATCGGCCTTCGCGCAGCCGCTTGCAGTAAAACAGTCCACGCAGGTTGCGGCCATCCACCCTGGCATAGGCCGGGTGCTCGCCCCAGCGCAGGTAGCCAAGCCCCTCGTAGAGCTTGATCGCCGCCTCCTGGGTCTCGCGTACGTCCAGGTTCAGCATGGAGTAGCCGTAAGAGCGCGCTGCCTCCTCGACCCGGCGCGTGATCAGCCGCGCCAGGCCGTGGCCGCGTGCATAGGGTGCCACGAAACTGTGCGTCAGCGTGGCCGCGAACGACTGTGCCTCGTTGTGCTTCGGCGGACGCACGAGCTGCGCGCTGCCGACGATCACGCCATCCAGACGGCCGACGAACAGCTCCCGCTCAGGAACCAGCAGCAGGCCGCGAAAGAAGCCTTCCAGCGCCGTCCGCCCTGGAGAGCGCACCCAGCCGAAGCCGCCGCCGTCGATGATGGCCGCATCGGCCGCCTCGCACAGCGCCTGCAGGTCGTCGTCCGCCAGCACGGTGGCGCGCTCCACCGCCAGCACGGGGGCGTTATGCGCACTCATGACAGCCCGCCCCAAACCACCCACCGACCGGCGCCCACTTAGGGCCGCCAGCGCAGGAAGTTGGCCAGGATGCACAAGCCCGTGGCCTGGCTCTTCTCGACATGGAACTGGGTGCCCGCCCGCACGCCGGCTGCCACCATCGCGGTCACCGGGCCGCCGTAATCGGTGGTCGCGACCACGGCTTCGGGCGGCGCCCCCCGCATGGCGTAGCTGTGCACGAAGTAGGCGTGGTCGCCGGGCTGCAACCCGGCGAGCAGCGGATGGCTGTCCGGCTCGAACTCCAGCGCGTTCCAGCCCATCTGCGGCAGCCGCAGCCCGGCGGCATCCATCGCGGCCACCTCGCCCGGGATCCAGCCGAACCCGGGCGTCACGCGGTGTTCCAGCCCGCGCTCGGCCATGAGCTGCATCCCGACGCAGATGCCCAGGAACGGCCGCCCCGCCGCACCCGACGCCTCGAGCGCCGCGATCATGCCCGGGACGGCGGCCAAGCCCGCGGCGCAGTCGGCGAACGCGCCCTGGCCCGGCAGCACCACGCGGTCGGCCGCCGCAACCGCGTCCGGCTCGGCCGTCACGGTGATGGTGGCCGGGATGCCGGCGCTCTCGGCAGCGCGGGTGAGCGCGCGGGCCGCGGAGGTGAGGTTGCCGCTGCCGTAATCCACCACCGCGACCTGCATCATGCCAGTTGCCGGCGCAGGTCGCCGCGCGCCGAAAGCAGCCGCAGCAGGGCGTCGTCGCGCGACCGGCCAGCCACCACATGGGCCAACTCGAAGCGGCCCAGGCGCAGGCCGAAGCGGCGCAGATCGTTGCCGAACAGGCCGAGCAGCAGGAACAGGCCGAACCCGGCCACCGGCCCGGCCGCGGTGGCGCCCGCCAACACCAGCAGCGCGAGCGACAGGGCGGCGGCAATCCAGGCCCCGTGCGCCACCAGCCAGAGCGGGCCGAACAGGAACGCGCCCCAGGAAAACCCCTCGCGCACCAGCACCGGCTGTCGGCCCGCCCGCAGGTGCGCGGTGTAAATGTTCACAGCGAGCCCTTGGTCGACGGGATAACGCCGGCGGTGCGCGGGTCCGGTTCGCTCGCCGCGCGCAGGGCCCGGGCGGCCGCCTTGAAGCAGCCTTCCGCGATGTGGTGGGCATTGCGGCCCGCCTTGGCGTGGATGTGCAGCGTGATCAGGGCATTGTGCGCGAAGGCACGGAAGAATTCCTCGAACAGCTCGGTGTCCATGGTGCCGATGGTCGCCACCCCAAACCCCACGCTCCACGCCAGCAAGGGGCGGCCCGAGATGTCGACTGCCGCCTCCACCAGCGCCTCGTCCATCGGCACCACCGCCTGGCCGTAGCGCCGGATGCCGCGCTTGTCCCCGATCGCCTGGGCAAAGGCCTGCCCGAGCACGATGCCCACGTCCTCGACGGTGTGGTGATCGTCGATATGCAGGTCCCCCTGGGCCTGCACCGCCAGGTCGAACAGGGCGTGGCGGGCGAGGGCGGTGAGCATGTGGTCCATGAAGCCCACGCCGGTGGCGATCTCGGCCGTGCCGCTGCCGTCCAGGTTGAGGCTGAGCCGGATGTCGGTTTCCGAGGTGGTGCGGACGATGCTGGCGGTGCGGGACATGGGCCGTGCATAGCGCAGGCGGCAGGTTTTGTCGCCGGGTCGCCGAACCCGCCTGGCGAGGCTGCGTCTGCTATCATGGACCGTTTGCTATCACGGATCGTTTGCAGGGAGCCCACGCGATGGACGAGGACAAGCCGTACAAGCCGACACTGCCGGGCAATCACGGCCAGTTCGGCGAGAACAATGCCACCGAGGCGTTCGAACGGCTCGAGGACCACCCGCCGGCGACCGACGGAGCGCCCAACCCGCCGGCGCCGAACGCCCCGCGGCAGACCAATGCCGGGGAACGCTCCTGATGGCGTCCGAGAACGACCTGGCAGCCCAATACGGCGTCAGCCCGGCGGCGGTGGAGGCGCTGCGGCAGGCGCTGGCGCGCGGCGGCGGGCGCATGGCGCAGTTCAGCCACCCCGATTTGGGCGGCATGGGCCAGTGGTCCGCCGGCGGCATGACGCAGGTGGGCGACATGTTCAACACCGCCCTGCGCGACAAGGTGAACGCGCTGTGCACGGCCCTTGCCGGTGAGGCCGCGCCCCAACCGGTGCAGCCAGCCGACGCGACGCATGACTGGTGGCCCGCCGGCCTCGGCAGCCCGGCCGCCAGCGGTGGCCAGAACGGCATACGCTACGCCTACTTCCCCGCGCAACGCCGGGTCGCGGTAGAGCAGGCCGGCCAGGTGGCCCTGTACGACAGCGGCGAGCACCGCATCTCGGGCGTGTCGCAACAGCAGAGCGGCACGCAGGACCTCGCCTTCCACAGCCAGTTGGGCACGGTGCGCACCCGCGACCTGGCCCGGGTCGGCGAAGCAGATGCGGTTACCTAATGCGAGATCTGCTCGAGCGGCAGGTTGTTTACCACCGGGCCGGTCGAGATCGCGCCCATCACCATAACCATGCTGCCCGCAATGAAGGCGAACACCCCGAGCGTGCCGAACTCGCGCAGGAAGAAGGCGATGAAGAAGGCGCCGAACACCGCCGAGATGCGGCTGAACGAGTAGACGAAGCCCACCGCCACCGACCGGATTCGCGTGGGATACAGCTCGGCCTGGTAGGCGTGGAAGGCGAACGACATGATGTTGGACGAGAGCGTCAGCATCACGCCGCATGCGATGATCGCCGGGGTCGCGGCCACCTGGCTGAACAGCAGGCCGAACACCGCGAGCGACCCGGCGGCGGACACGATGAGCCATTTGCGCTCCACCTTGTCGGCGAAGGTGGCGCCGAGCAACGGGCCAATCGGCGCGGCCAGGGCGATGATGAAGGTGTAGCCGAGCGATGAGGTGAGGGTGATGCCCTGCCGCACCAGCAGCGTCGGCACCCAGTTGGCGAAGCCGTAGAAGCCCACGGTCTGGAAGATGTTGAACACGACCAGCATCGCAGTGCGCCGGGCATACGGGGCGACGAACGCCTCCGCCAGGGTGCCGCGCGCGACCACCTGCTCCGGCGGGCCAGGCGGCGGCAGCACCATCCCGGTCTCGGCCGCCACCCGCAGCTCGAGCGCGCTCACCACCCGCTCCGCCTCCGCCAAGCGGCCGTGGGCAGCCAGCCAGCGCGGGCTTTCCGGCACTTGGCGTCGGATGAACCACACCGCGACCGCGCTCACCGAGCCGATCAGCACCACCCAGCGCCAGCTGCCGAACCCGTCCGGGCTGGTGGGCACCAGCAGCCAGGCCAGCAGCGCCACGGTCGGCACGGAGGCGAACTGCACAGTCTGGTTCACCGCGAACGCCCGGCCACGCATCGTCTTGGGCACCAGCTCGCTGATGTAGGTGTCGATCGTCACCAGCTCCACGCCGATGCCGATGCCGGCGATGAAGCGCCAGACGTTGAGGCCGAGCGCGCCCGTTTGCGTCGCCATGGCGGCGGAGGCGACGGCATACCACAGCAGCGAGATGGTGAAGATGGTGCGGCGGCCAAACCGGTCTGCCACGAAGCCGAACACCATCGTGCCGATGAACAGCCCGGCGAACAGCGCGGCGACGAAGCTCGCCACCCCCGAACTGCCGAACAGACCCGGCGTGGTGGTGGTCAGGATGTGTTCGCGCACCAGCGCGGGGGCGATGTAGGCGGTGAGGAACAGGTCGTAGAACTCGAAGAAGCCGCCCAGGCTGAGCAACGCCACCCACACCCACAGCGAGCGGCTGGGGGGCAGCCGGTCAAGCCGCGCGCCGATCGCGCCGGCAGCCAGCGTGGTCTCGTCATCCGCAACGGTCAGCATCGAGCGGCCCTCCCCAGGGCAAATTCTGTTTCGTTCGTGCTTAGAGCAGATCGACCGCGCAGGAAATCACCCGGCATTAGTTTTGCCAGCCGCCACCCATGCCCCAGGAGGCTGAGCCAGGACTGCAGGGCGGGCGTCTTGCGCACACCCCCCACGCTCGCCATTTGGGAACCCATGCAGAACACACCGTACGATCCCGTGGGCTGGCACGGCACCACTATCCTTTGCGTGCGCCGCGACGGGCATGTTGCCATGGCGGGGGACGGGCAGGTCACGCTGGGCCAGACCGTGATCAAGGGCAACGCGCGCAAGGTGCGCCGCATTGGGGCGGGCGAGCGGGTGCTGGCCGGGTTTGCCGGCGCCACCGCGGACGCCTTCACACTGCTGGAGCGGCTCGAGGCCAAGCTGGAGCGCTTCCCCAACCAGCTCGAGCGCGCCTGCGTGGAGCTGGCCAAGGACTGGCGCACCGACCGCTACCTGCGCCGCCTGGAAGCGATGATGGCGGTGGCCGATGCCGACCGCTCCTTCACCCTCACCGGCAACGGCGACGTGCTGGAGCCGGACGACGGCGTGATCGCCATCGGCTCTGGCGGCAACTTCGCGCTCGCCGCCGCCCGCGCCCTCATGGATGTGGAGGGCCTCTCCGCCGAGGACGTCGCGCGCCGGGCCATGCGCATCGCCAGCGACATCTGCGTCTATACCAACACCTCTGTCATCATCGAGACCCTGTGATGGACGTTCCAACCTATTCCCCGCGCGAGATCGTCTCCGAACTCGACCGGTTCATCGTCGGCCAGAACGACGCCAAGCGCGCCGTGGCAATCGCGCTGCGCAACCGCTGGCGCCGGCAGCAACTGCCCGAAAGCCTGCGCGAGGAGGTGGTGCCGAAGAACATCCTGATGATCGGGCCCACCGGCTGCGGCAAGACCGAGATTGCCCGTCGCCTGGCCAAGCTCGCGCAAGCGCCGTTCCTGAAGGTGGAGGCGACCAAGTTCACCGAGGTCGGGTATGTCGGCCGCGACGTGGACAGCATCGTGCGCGACCTGGTGGAGGTCAGCATCACCATGCTGCGCGAATCTTCCCGCAAGGACGTGCAGGCGAAGGCGGAATCGCAGGCGGAGGACAAGCTGGTGACCGCACTGGTGGGCGAGGGCGCCGGCGGCGACACGCGGGCCAAGTTCCGCCGCATGCTGCGCGATGGCGAGCTGGAGGAGAAGGAAGTGGAGGTGCAGGTGGCCGACTCCGGCGCCTCGCCGCTGGGCCAGCTCGACATCCCGGGGATGCCGCCGGGCCAGATGATCAACCTTGGCGAGATGATGAAGGGCATGATGGGCCGGCAGCAGAAGGCGCGCCGCATGTCGGTTTCCGCCGCCCGCGCCGCCCTCACCCGCGACGAGGCCGACCACCTGCTGGACAACGAGCAGGTCACCAAGGACGCCGTGTTCCATGCCGAGCAGAACGGCATCGTGTTCCTCGACGAGATCGACAAGGTGTGCGCGCGGTCCGGCGAGGGCGGGCTGCGCGGCGGCGACGTGTCTCGCGAGGGGGTGCAGCGCGACCTGCTGCCGCTGATCGAGGGCACCACGGTCTCCACCAAATACGGCCCGGTGAAGACCGACCACGTGCTGTTCATCGCCTCGGGCGCGTTCCACCTGGCCAAGCCGTCCGACCTGCTGCCGGAGCTGCAGGGCCGGCTGCCGATCCGGGTGGAGCTGGCGCCGCTGTCCCGCGCCGACCTGCGGCAGATCCTGGTGGAACCGGAGCACAGCCTGCTGAAGCAATACGGCGCGCTGATGGGCACGGAGGGGCTGACGCTCGAGTTCAGCGAGGACGCCATCGACGCGCTGGCCGAGTTGGCGTCCGACATCAACGACCGGGTGGAGAACATCGGCGCCCGCCGGCTGGCAACCGTGCTGGAGAAGCTGCTGGAGGAGATCAGCTTCACCGCCAGCGACCGCCGCGGCGACGTGGTGAAGGTGGACGCCGCCTACGTGAACGAGCGCGTGGCGCCGCTGGCCGCAAGGGGTGATCTGAGCCGCTTTATCCTTTAGCTCGGGCTGGCGTCGATTGACGAGGCAACCGTCCGGCGTCACATGCCGGGCATGAGTAATCCCTTCGTCGAACCGTCCGAGCCCACCGCCGCCGAGGCCATCGCCGCGCTTGCCGAGGAGTTGGGCGTGTTCGATGACTGGATGGAGCGCTACCAGTATATCATCGAGCTCGGGCGCAAGCTCCCTGCCCTGCCCGCGGGCTGGATGGACGACAGCCACCGCGTGCCGGGTTGCCAGAGCAAGGTCTGGATGGAGGCGGCGATGCAGGGCCCGGTGCTCAAGCTGGCCGGCGCGTCGGACGCAGCGATCGTCTCGGGCTTGGTGGCGATGCTGCTGCGCGTCTATTCTGGCCGCGCCCCCGCCGAAATCGTCGCCACCGACCCGGTGTTTCTGCGCGACCTCGGCCTGCTGGAAGCGCTCTCCACCAACCGCGGCAACGGCATCGCCGCGATGGCGCGCGCAATCCGCTCCGCCGCCGAGGCAGAGGTCCGGACTCTGCCGCAAACAACGCAGGGGTGAGGGGACGACCGTCCCTTTCCGGGTGCAGGGCAGCGCCGCTAAGCCCGCACCGGCTCCGCCTGCACCAGCAACGGCCGCGCGGGCTCCAGCGAGGGCGTGTGCGCCGGCAGCACCAGCGTGGCGCGCAGGCCGGGCTCCGCGTCCTGCAGGAGGAGCGTGCCGGCGTGCAGGTGGGCCACCGCGTCCACCAGGGCCAAGCCCAGGCCGGAGCCCGGGGTTTGCCGCGCCGCCTCGCCACGGAAGAACCGCTCGGTCGCGCGCGCCCGGTCGGCGAGCGGGATGCCGGGTCCGGCGTCCTGCACCGTGATGGCGATCTGGCTGTCGGTGTGCCGGGCCAGGAGCTGCACGACGCTGCCGGCGGGGGAGAACTTCAGCGCGTTGTCCAGCAGGTTCACCACTGCCTGGCCGATCAGGTCGCGGTCGCCATGCACCCGCAGCGGGCTGTCGGCCTGGAACACCAACTGCTTGCCGGTCTCCTCGGCGGGGGCGGCGTAGAGGTCGCCCAGGTCGGCCAGCAAGGGCGCCAGGTCCAGGTCGGCGAAGGCTGAGCGGCGCGTGCCGGCCTCGATCTCGGCGATCCGCAGCAGCGCCTCGAACACCGACGCCACACTGTCCAGGTCGCTCATCGCCCGGCAGACCGCGGCGCGCAAATCCTCCACCGTGGCGGCATGTGCCGACGCGTCCTCCAGCCGGGCGCGGGCGCGGGCGATCGGGGTGCGCAGATCGTGCGCGATGCTGTTGGAGACCTCGCGCACCCCGTCCATCAGGCGGGCGATGCGGTCGAGCATCTCGTTGATGGTCTCGGCCAGCCCGTCGAACTCGTCGCGCCGCCCGCTCAGGCGGACCCGGCGGCGCAGGTCACCCTGCGCGATGGCCGCTGCCGTGTCGGACACGCTCTTGATCATGCGGCGGAACAGACGCTGCATCACCAGGCCGCCCACCGAGCCGAGCAGCGCCAGCAGCACCAGCGACCACAGCAGCGCCGAGGTCAGCAGCGCGCGGATCGGCGCCCGCGTCTCGATGTCGCGGCCGACCAGCAGGCGGCCGCCATCCGGCAGGTCGAACCGCTCCACCCGGGCCATGCTGCCGATGCCAGCGCGCGTCACCATCAGCTCGTAGGACGTCTCGGTCTGCGCCACCGCGCCGGGCCAGGTGGTCAGGTTGCCGGCCAACGGGTGCATCTGCGGGTCGACCAGGAGGTAGATCGCGTCGTCGTCGGCGTTCTCGGCCAGGCGGTCCTCGATGGTGGCCTGCAGCGCCGGCATGCCCCCCTCCTGCCACTGCTCTGCCAGGCCCTGCGCGTCGGCGTGGATCGCGGCCTGCACCTGGCGATCCAGCAGGCCGGCGGTCGCCCACCACAGGAACAGCACCAAAGCGAGCGCGCTAAGGGCAAACAGCACGGCGTAGACCATGGCCAGCCGCAGCCCGGCGGATCGCCACAGCCGCGGCCCGGCACCGGACGAGCCGGCGGCGGACGGGCCGGCCGCGCTTAGCCCAGAGGGCTTCACGGCGCGCGCCTACTCGGCGCGGAGCATGTATCCGGCATTGCGCACGGTATGCAGCAGGGGGGAGCCGAACGGCTTGTCGATCTTCTGGCGCAGGCGGCTGACATGCACGTCGATCACGTTGGTTTGCGGGTCGAAATGGTAGTCCCACACGCCCTCGAGCAGCATCGTGCGCGTCACCACCTGGCCGGCGTGGTTCATCAGGAACTCGAGCAGGCGGTATTCGCGCGGCTGCAGGTCGATGCGCTGGCCGGCGCGGCGCACGGTGCGGGAGAGCCGTTCCATCTCGAGGTCTCCCACCACCACCTTGGTTTGCGGCCCTTCGGCCTTGCCACGCCGGGTCAGCGCTTCCACGCGGGCGAGCAGCTCGGCGAAGGCGAAGGGCTTGGTGAGGTAGTCGTCGCCGCCCGCCTTCAGGCCGCGCACCCGCTCGTCCACCTGGCCCAGCGCGGAAAGGAACAGCACCGGGGTGGCGTTGTCCTGGGCGCGCAGCGTCTCGAGCAGGCGCAGGCCGTCGATGCCGCCCGGGAGCATGCGGTCGAGGATGATGGCGTCGAACGCCTCGCTGGCGGCCATGAACAGGCCGTCGCGGCCATTGTCGGCGTGTTCGGCCACGTGCCCGGCCTCGCGCAGGCCCTTGACGACGAACGCCGCGACGTCCTTGTCGTCCTCCACCACCAGGATGCGCATCAGCCGTTTCCTTCGTTCGGCCGGCGCCCGACCGTGACCTGCACATCCATCACCTTGTTGGCGCGCCGCACGCGCAATGCCACGGTGTTGCCCGGCGTGGTGGCGCTGACCGCCTTGATGAGGTCGTGCGAGTTGTCGACTAGGTTGCCGTTAACGGCGAGCACGATGTCTCCCCCCTGCAGGCCCGCCCGCGCCGCCGGGCCGCGCGGGTCCACGGTCGCGATGCCGACCCCCTCGTTGCGCCGCCGCACGGTCCCAGCCTCGGTGGGCATGTCTTCCACCGCAACCCCGAGCCATCCACGATCAATGTGACCTTTGGCCCGGAGTTCCTCGACGATCTTCTGTACGATCTCGCTGGGGATGGCGAAGCCGATGCCGACCGAGCCGCCGGTTGGCGAGACGATGGCGGTGTTCACCGCAATGACCTGGCCTTGTAGGTTGAAGGTGGGGCCGCCGGAGTTGCCCGGGTTGATCGGGGCGTCGATCTGCAGGAAGTCGTCGAACGGGCCGGCGCCGATGTCGCGCCCGCGGGCGGAGACGATGCCGGCGCTCACCGAGGAACCGAGCCCGAACGGGTTGCCCGCCGCCAGGATCCAGTCGCCGACCTCGACCGCGCTGGAGTCGCCCCAGGTCACCGCGGGCAGCGCCGGCGCGCCGTCCACCTTGATCACCGCGATGTCGGTCAGCTCGTCGGTGCCGATCACGCGGGCGGGCAGTTCGGTGCCGTTGGAGAGGGAGACGATGATCTTGTCGGCGTGGCCCACGACATGATTGTTGGTCACGATGATGCCGGACGGATCGATCACGAAGCCCGACCCGGCGCCTTGCACCTGCTCGCGGCGGGAGCGCAGCCGGTCGCGGAACTGCTTCTCGAGCGGGGTGCCTTTCAGGGCGGCTGGAAGCTGCTGGTCGGACGCGACGCTCTCGGTGACTGCGATGTTGACCACCGAGGGCACGACTTTCTTCACCAGGGGCGCGAACGAGGGTAGGGCCGCCGTGCCGCCCACTCCGCCCACCTGCGCATTGGACGCGACGCAGCCGCATAGCGAGATGACGACGGCGAGAGCGACCGGGCGGACCATGACGGAGTATCCAGGATCAAAGCGGAGGGGCACGCAGGGATGGTGGCGCTTCCCCTGCGCCGCGGCAAGCCGCCGCCATGGGGAAGGGTCGCGATCTATCGGGTGCTGTCTCTGCCGGATCGAGGCTGCTCGGTTTAGTGGTCGGGCGGGTGTGCGCTGCGCGGTGTTGGGGGCGGGGGTGAGTAGCCCGGTGCAAAGGTTTGGGAGGGTGCGAGCGTGCGGGCGCCGGGTTCGGGCGGTTGGGCGGGGGTCGTCGGAGCTTGGGGCGTCGAGGGAGCTTGGGGTGTCGAGGGAGGTTGGGGTGTCGAGGGAGGTTGGGGCGGCGCTGCGGTGAGCCCGAGGTCTTGGCAGATGTTGCGGACGATGACTTCGACGGGGAGGGCGCGGATCTCCTCATCCAGGCCTGGGTCGTCGAGGCGTTCGGCGAGGTCGTCGGTCAGGCGTTCGGCGGTTTCGGGGTCGGTGTCGCGGTGGATGGCTTCGGCGACGCCGTGGGCGACTTGGCGGCGGAGCATGGCGGGGCGGTCGTCGATGCTGCTGCCGGTGGTGGCGCGGGGCCAGCCGGCTTGCAGGCGGCGGATGAGGGCGACGGTGCGGCGGACGGAGCGGGAGAGGCGGTCCAGCGCGCGGGCGAGGATTTCGACGTGGGGGACGGCTTGGGCCAGGGCGGTTGCGGCGGTGTCGAGGCCGAGGCCGGCCTGGGTGGCTTCGCTCATGGACGCCGGGGTGGTTCCGGCGACGGGGAGGCAGGTGGACGCGGCCTCGGCGGCGGCTTGCTCGAGCTCCATCATGCGGGTGACGACGGTGGCTGCGCGCATGCCGAGGGCGGCGAGTGCGGCGAGGGTTGCGTCGAGATCGGGGGCCGGGGCGGGGGCGTCCATGGCGGGGAGATGGGCATACGGGTGGGGGGAGTTTCAAGGGGCGGCGGGTGTGGGGGGATGGCGGTTTGGCGGCTGGTGGAGGTTTGTGATGGTCCGTTACGGGTGCTTCGAGGGGTTTGCGGATATTGGTCCTTGTCACGGGTTGGCCGAAAGCGGACTGTCCGTTTCAGAGCGCACAGAACAGAGAAGCGGCCATCGTCTACCGCTCACTATTCGGCAGCTTTAGACCCAACTCAGACTGTCACGGCCGGGCCCCGCACGCCTGGAAGCAGACATCCTCGAAGGCGGTCTGCTGGCGGTTCCGCGCCGCATCTCCGTCGCCCGAAAGCCTCGCCGGGCCTCCGCAAAGCAGACGTAGAAACTACGACGAGCCTAGGTGGAAGCTTTCGGCAGTGACCGGGTGAAAACTGAACGTTGTCATATTGGCTCTTCGATCCTGTCCGCGATCGCGCGGGCGAGCTTTTCGAAATCGTCGTAGGCAGCGGACACGGCACCTTGATGCCCGCCGATTGCCCCATCACCCGGACGGAGCTTAAACATGGGCTTGCGGGCGTCTTGTGCCATAGCGATCAGCGAGCGGTAGTCCTTAAGGCGACCCAACAAGAGCGCATCGTCAGGAACATTAGGATCGTCCACCGCCTGACGGTAAGCGTTGGGGATTTTCGCAATCCATTTTTGGAATGCACGCACTACCCCGTCGGCGAATTCAGTGTGGCGAGACACAACGTAGCCGATAGGGCGCATGTTACCCGACGGCAAGCTGAAGTCGAGCGGAGGAGCGCGGTTGAGCCGGTCCTGCCATTCCGCGCGCCAGGACTTCAGTCGGCCACCAACATTTACGAGGCCTCGAACGGAAAAAAGGTCCGGCGCCACCGGGATTATGACATAATCTGCGGCGATAAGGGCAGCTCGGTTCAGGGCTCCGAACGTCGGACCCACGTCTACGAGAACGATATTAGCCTGATGCCGCTGACTGGCGTCTTCTATAATCCTATGGAAAGCCGCTGTGATGCGGAACGCTCGCTCGTCGCGATCGACGCACCGCGGCCAGGTCGCGGATAATTCATCCTCAAAGTCCGACAGCAGCAGATCGCCAGGAATGATCGCAAGACCGTCAGTTACGCTCACAGGGTTGAAGAAATGAAGGTCGCCAACACCGCGCTTGACCGGCTCTACTGCTGTGAAAATCGTGTTCGGCTTCTTCGCCTCGTAAATGTGCTCGAGTGTGGCGTCCTTGAAGCACATGGCGGTGAGGTTGGATTGAGGGTCAAGGTCTGCCAACAGCACCCGTTGCCCTAGGTCGGCGTACATCGATGCAAGGTGATAGATAAGAGAGGTCTTGCCAACGCCGCCCTTGTTGTTGAAAAAAGCGATCGACTTCATCGCGCCGGCTCCACCCTAAACAGCGTGTAGTTGGGTTCAAACTGAGTGGTTAGTGGTGGATTGCCGTTCGCCTGAACCGCGCGGCGGGCTTGCATCAGGCCGTAGCCGAACCGTTCAACCACACCCAGAGACTTTAGACCTTCAGCAAGGAAGGGATTGCGGTAGGCAGTCACATTCTGCCAGATCGTATCCGGGTTGACTTCTCCGAAAAGTCCACCGGGATTTATGACTTCGATGCGATCGGAGTACCAGTACACCTTTACCGGCATGGTGCTCGAATCGTAAGTCCGGTGAAGCAAGGCGTTCCGGATGAGCTGTTCTAATGCTTCGGCAGGATAGTCGGGCTGCTCTCTGCGCCGCGCCCCGCCGATGGCGGCGGGCGTGCGTAGATTTAACCGCATGAGCTCCTCGACTTGCCTAACCTGGTCGGGGACGGTTCCGCCAATCTCTTTCTGATCCAGAATGGGGTCGACGAGCTCGGAGCCGTCCAACCGAAGGAACTGCACATAGGCCCCTGGGAGATACTCCCGGGGTTCCTTACCCAGGAGTAGCAAGGCTGCGTTCGTAGGCCGTCCGTCCCGAGAGATCAGTCGCAAGGCGCGCAGCTTCTCCTCCGTCGATCGGCCGTTCTCTCGCCGGATTTCTGGTGAAGTCGCGGAGGGAACGTATTCAGTTTCAAACCGATGCAGATCCAAATCCTCAAGGGAGGCGTCGGCGCACGGACGGGCATCGAAGGTCAGGTTCTGCCAAACCTGCTTTTCCGTAAGGCGGCGCTCCTCCTCGGCGGTCGCAATGGCCCGTCGCGGGCCGACCCGTATCCAGGTGCGCCCATCCAAGCGAACAGGCGGCTGGGTCGATGGCGAGACCTCGATAACCGCAACCGTGCAGCCGTCAATCTCCCTCCGAGTTACCGACATCACCGGAAAGGGCAGGATCCGACCCTCGCTGCGAAGGCCACCCAGGGTCTTAAGTAGCGCGTCGTCGATATTGATCCCGGAGCACCCTCCATCGTCCTCCTGACCAATAAAAACTAATCCCGGCAGGCGATGGTTGGGGAGGTCGTTGGCGTAAGCACAAATCGCCTGTCGAATTTTGTCGGAGGCCGATTGGAAGTTGCGCTTCCGCTCAGCACGGTCCGCTTCCATTTCGCGGAAAAGCACAGCAACTTCATCATCCGCGAGCATGAACGCCTCCCGACACACACCCTAGCCCGCGGCGAACTAGCGCGCTACCATACGTAAATAGGGGCGGACGTCGCTGGCGACAGAGCCGGGTCGCCCTCTGCCGCCGGCCTACGTTCAGAAAGCTGCGGTCGGCGAGCGTCCGTTCGGGCGCCACTTTTAGACATTTGCTGCCTCCGGTTATGTCCGCGGCGGCCCTTCGCATAGCTGGAGTAATCGGCCTGTCTGCTTTGGGTCGATTGTGTTGAAAAAGGCCGGAATTGGCGAATTGCTGGTTTCTCACATCAAGAGCGAAATGATTTTATCAGCTCCGTCAGTAGCTTATCCGATTAGGTGTCATATTTGTTGCGTGTTCGTGAGCCTTGGCGGCTTTTTTCAACACAATCGGTCGACAGCGGCAGAAGTCGACCGCCTGGTCAGTGTCCGCTTACCCGCATCTTCTGCCCGATTGCGGAAAGTCCGCTCTCGGCCAGTTCACGCCGATATCGGAACGTCGGCTATCCGTCGTTTCCAATCTGAAGCCGACAGGCAGCTTTCCACCACGAGCCGGCAGTCGCATGTTTTGGTTCAACGTCCGCTTCCAAGACGCCGCTCCAGCCGTCTGAACGGCCGACATAGGCGCGTAGCTGTCGCTTTGGCGCGGTCCGCGAATGGCTGCTGTCGACATCGGCTGATCAATCGCTGATTAGCCGATGTAAGCATCATGGCGGGTGCTTCCGACATCCTCGGCACGAACGGCGCGTTCACGTTGCTTGGCCTTGGCGTCGTCTAGCACAGGTGTTGGCTGATCAGCTCAGGCCATTCCCGGCGGGGCAAGCCTGCGGTGTGCTTGCGTTGGCGTGCTGGAGCACGCCCTACCAGACGATGTGAGCATCACGGCGGCTGCTCCGGCCAGTCGTGCTTGGGGTAGCGGCCGGGCATGTCGCGGCGGACGTCGGCCCAGGCGCCGGTCCAGCAAGCGTGGGGCGTGCTTCAGCACGCCAAACGCAAGCTGTGTGCCGTCACGGCTATAATCTCAATCCCGTTCCCCGCGATCAATCTCATCACCCTCCGTGCCGCCCCATTCCAACGGGTATAAACCGACCGCCACACATCGCCGAAATGACGAGTATTCCCAAGCCCGCGCCGCTTTGACCAGCCCATGCTTCACCGGATTGAAATGGATTTAATCCATGTGGGCCGCATAATCCCGTTCGTCCCTGATCGTGTGTTCCCAAAATCGCCGCTGCCAGATGCCGCTTTCCCGCTGCCGCAAAGTGCCGATCGGCCGTTCCGCTTGCCGGGCAATCCGTCGGGTAAAGCCCGCCTTGATTTCGCGCATACGCCCCGAAAAATCGGCGTCGCCCTCGGGCAAGGTCCATTGGCAATGCATATGGTCGGGCAATACGACCCAGGCATCGATATGGAACGGCCGCCGGGCCAGTTCCGTTCGCACGGCATCCCGCAATGCCGCAATTTCGACCACCAACAGGTCCGAGCGCCGGTCCCGCAGGTTTATCGTGAAGAAGTAGGTGCCCCCTGGCACGCGGTTGCGGCGATAGTCCGGCATTGCGACATCCTCGGCACGAACGGCGCGTTCAAGGTGCCTGCCCTTCTAGCACAGGTGTTGGCCGAACAGCTCAGGCCGTTTCCGGCGGGGCAAAGCTGGCGGTGTGCTTGTGTTGGCGTGCTGGAGCACGCCCTACGTCTGTTGGTTTCTTCACGAGGGCTGCTCGGGCCAGTCGTGCTTGGGGTAGCGGCCGCGCATGTCGCGGCGGATTTCGGGCCAGGCGCCGGACCAGAAGCGGGCGAGGTCGGCGGTGATGGCGATGGGGCGGTTGGCGGGGGAGAGGAGGGCGAATTGGAGCGGGATGGCGCCGCCGGCGAGGCGCGGGGTGGTGCGCTGGCCGTAGAACGCTTGCGCGCGGGCCGAGGCGACCGGGACCGGCGCGGTGTAGTCGATTGGGGCGCGGCCGCCGGGCAAGGCCAGGTGCGTCGGTAGGTCGCGGTCCAGACGGGCCGTTTGGTCCCAGGCGAGTTGGGCACGCAGCAGCGCCAGCAGGTCGAGTTTGGCGGCCTCCGATAGGCGGCTCACCCCCAGCAACGCGGGTTCCAGCCAGGTGGCGGCGGTGGCGGCGAGGCTTGCGTCCGACAGGTCGGGCACCGCGAGGTCGAGGGTGCGCAGCAGGGCGGCGCGGGCCTGGAATTGGCGGGCGGCGTCGGTCCAGTCCAGCAGCTCGAGCTTGCGGGCGATGGCGGCGGCGAGCACTGCGGCGGTGACCGCCGGGTCGGCTGGCAGGGTGCGGTCCTCCAGCACCAGCGCGCCCAAGCGGCGGCGGCGGCGGGACAGCACGGTGCCGGCCACCGGGTCGAACTCGGTCTCGGCGGTTTCGGTGATGCTGGCGGCGGGGAGGTCGGCGGGGTCGAGCGGGGCGGCGAGGCGGATGCGGCCGGTGCCGCTCTGGTCCAGTGCGCCCACGGCCAGCAGGGGGGCGCGGGCGAGCGGGTCGGTGCCGGGCAACTTGGCGCTGCCGCCGCCGGACAAGCGGAACGAGCCGACATCGCCTCGGCGTTGGGCAATGCGGTCGGGGAAGGCGGCGGCGAGCAGGGGCGCCGGGTCGCCCAGGGCTGGGGCGGTGGTGCGCAGGCGTCGGCGGTATTGCTGGGCGGCGCCTCGGATGCGGGCGAGCGCGCCGCGGTCGGCATCGCGGCGGCCGGCTAAGGCCTCCAAGCGCAAGGCGATATCGGCGGGGGCGTCGCGCTCACGCAGCGGGTCGCGCTCCTCGAGCAGGGCGGCGAGGTCGGCGGCCAGGGCGGCCTCGGCGGGGGAGCGGGCGGCCAGCATCATGGCGGCGAGGCGGGGATGGGCGCCGAGTTCGGCCATGCGGCTGCCGAGCTTGGTGGTGGCGGCGCCCGCCGTTGCGCCGAGCTGGGCCAGCAGTGCGCGGGCGGCGGCCAGGGCGCCGGCGGGCGGCGGGTCCGGGAAGGGCAGCGCCTCGGGTGCGGTGCCCCAGGCTAGGCAGTCCAAGACCAGGCCGCTCAGCTCGGCTTCCAGGATTTCCGGGCGGTCGAAGGGGGCTAGGCCGCGATGCAGCGCCTGGCTCCAGAGCCGGATGGCGAGGCCGGGTGACTCGCGGCCGGCCCGGCCGGCGCGCTGGTCGGCGGCGGCGCGGCTGATGCGCACCGTGGCCAGGCGGGTGAGGCCGGTGCTCGGGTCCAGCCGGGGGGCGCGCCGCCAGCCGCCATCCACCACCACGCGCACGCCGGGCACGGTCAGCGAGGTTTCCGCGATGCTGGTGGCGAGCACGACCCGGCGGCTTTCGGCATCGGGGCGGAGGGCGCGGTCCTGGTCGGCGATCGGCAGGTCCCCGTGCAGGGGCAGGACGAGGGCGCCGCAGCCGGCCAGCGCCTGCTCGGTGCGGCGGATTTCCCCCATGCCGGGGAGGAAGGCGAGGATGTCGCCGCCATGCGCCTGCAACGCGTCGCGCACTGCGGCGGCCATCGCGGCCGGCAGGTCCCGCGGGTCGTTGATGTCGCGCTTGGCGTGGGTGGTCTCGACGGGGAACATGCGGCCGGCGCTTTCGAGCAGCTCGGCCTCCATCAGGCCGGCCAGGCGTGCGCCGTCCGGGGTCGCGGACATGGCGAGCAGCCGCAGTTCGGGGCGCAATTGGCGCTGCAGGTCCAGGCAGAGGGCGAGCGCCTCGTCGGCGGCCAGGCTGCGTTCGTGCACCTCGTCCAGGATCACCAGCCCAACGCCGGACAACGCCGGGTCGGACAACAGGCGGCGCAGCAGCAGCCCTTCGGTCACCACCTCGATGCGGGTGGCGCGCGAGACCGCGCTGTCCAGCCGGGTGCGGTAGCCCACCAGGCCGCCCACCGTCTCCCCGATCAGGCTGGACATGCGGGTGGCGGCGGCGCGCGCGGCGAGGCGGCGCGGCTCGATCATGACGATGCCGCCGGCCACGTGCTCCAGCAGGTGCAGCGGCGCCAGCGTGGTTTTGCCGGCTCCTGGCGGCGCCACAAGAAGGGCATTGCCGCGGAGGATCGCCTGTGCCAACCCAGGCAACACGTCGCGCACGGGCAGCTCTGGCAGCTCTGGCCGCGTCACCGCCGACCCAAATTTGATTGCTGTGGCAACGAGTTCTGCCTAGAACACCATCGTACTCAGGAGACGCGCCGCATGAGTTTGACCCGTAAACGCGTACTCGTCACGGGCGGCGCCGGCTTCCTTGGGTCCCATCTGTGCGAGCGGTTGATCGGCCAGGGCCATGACGTGCTGTGCGTGGACAATTACTTCACCGGCCGCAAGGACAACGTCGCTCACCTGCTCGGGCACTCCCAGTTCGAGGCGCTGCGCCACGACGTCACCTTTCCGCTCTATGTGGAGGTGGACGAGATCTACAACCTCGCCTGCCCCGCCTCGCCGATCCACTACCAGTTCGACCCGGTGCAGACGACCAAGACCAGCATTATCGGCGCGATCAACATGCTGGGCCTGGCCAAGCGGGTGAAGGCGCGGGTGTTCCAGGCCAGCACCAGCGAGGTCTATGGCGACCCGACGGTGCATCCGCAAACGGAGGACTACCGCGGCAACGTCAACCCGCTCGGCCCGCGCGCCTGCTACGACGAGGGCAAGCGCGCGGCGGAGACGCTGTTCTTCGATTATCATCGCCAGCACGGCGTCGCCATCAAGGTGGCGCGCATCTTCAACACCTATGGCCCGCGGATGCACCCCAACGACGGCCGGGTGGTGTCCAACTTCATCGTGCAGGCGCTGCGCGGCGAGCCGATCACGCTCTATGGCGACGGCAGCCAGACCCGCGCGTTCTGCTTTGTGAACGACCTGGTGGAGGGCTTTCTCCGGCTGATGGCCACCGGCGACGACGTGACCGGGCCGGTGAACCTCGGCAACCCGCACGAAATCCCGGTGCGCGAGCTGGCCGAACGCATCATCCGGCTCACCGGGTCGCAGTCTGAGATCGTGTTCCGCCCGTTGCCGCAGGACGACCCGACCCAGCGCTGCCCCGACATCACCCTGGCGCGCAAGCTGCTCGGCTGGGAGCCGGCGGTGTCGTTGGAGGAGGGCCTGCAGCGGACCATCGCCTACTTCGCCCGGCTGCTGACCGAGCGGGCGGGAGAGGCCGGCCATGCCATCGCGGCGCAATAGGCGGAGCGCACCATGAAGATCGCAATGATTGGCGGCGGCTATGTCGGCCTGGTCTCCGGCGCCTGCTTCGCCGACCTGGGCGTCGAGGTGTGCGTCGTCGAGCGCGACGTGGACAAGCTCGCGCTGCTGCACGACGGCAAGATGCCGATCTACGAGCCCGGGCTCGAGCGCTTGGTGCAGGAGAACGTGGCGGCCGGCCGGCTGAGCTTCACCGACGACCTGAAGCTCGCCGTGCAGGGCGTGGAGGCGGTGTTCATCGCGGTGGGCACGCCGACCCGGCGCGGCGACGGCCATGCCGACGTTTCCTACGTGAACGCCGCGGCCGAGCAGGTGGCCCGCGCGCTGACCGGATACGCCGTGATCGTCACCAAGAGCACCGTCCCCGTGGGCACCGGCCGGCGCATTGCCGAAATCGTGCGCGAGGCCCGGCCCGACATCGCCTTCGACGTCGCCTCCAACCCGGAGTTCCTGCGCGAGGGCAGCGCCATCGGGGACTTCATGCGACCCGACCGGGTGGTGATCGGCACCGAGAGCGACCGCGCCCAGGAAGTGCTGCGACGGCTGTATCGGCCGCTCTACCTGATCGAGGCGCCCATCCTGTTCACCGCCATCGAGACGGCCGAGCTGATCAAATACGCCGCCAACTCGTTCCTCGCGATGAAGGTTACCTTCATCAACGAAATGGCCGATTTGTGCGAGAAAGTGGGCGCGGACGTGCACGACGTGGCGCGCGGCATCGGGCTCGACGGGCGCATCGGGCGCAAGTTCCTGCATCCCGGCCCCGGCTACGGCGGCTCCTGCTTCCCCAAGGACACGCTGGCGCTCGCCCGCATCGCGCAGGACTGGGGCGCCCCGTCCCGCCTGGTGGAGACCACGGTGGCCGTGAACGAGGCGCGCAAGGCCGGCATGTCGGCCCGGGTGGTGGCGGCCTGCGGCGGCTCGGTGCGCGGCAAGACGCTGGCCGTGCTCGGCCTAACCTTCAAGCCCGAGACCGACGACATGCGCGACGCGCCGAGCCTGGCCATCATCAGCCGCCTGGTGGAGGAAGGCGCCACCATCCGCGCCTTCGACCCGGAGGGCATGGCGGCAGCGCGCCCGCTGCTGCCGGGCGCGGTGACGTATTGCCGCGACGCCAGCCAAGCCCTCGAGGGCGCCCACGCCCTGGTGCTGATCACCGAGTGGAACGAGTTCCGCGCCATCTCACCCGCCCGCCTGGCCGAGGCGCTGAGCGACCGCGTGGTGATCGACCTGAAGAACGTGTTCGACCCGGTGGCGATGCGGCAGGCGGGGCTGAAATACTCCGCCATCGGGAGAGGCGCGGCGCTGGGCTAGAGCATGTTCCGTTCGCTTCCGCTCACTTCACACGCTCTAACCCTCTGTTTTGCGAGCATCTTCACCCGATCAGACGATTCCGTCTGATCGGGATCTGCTCTAAAGCGTCAGGCTCGCGCGCAAAGACGAGGGCGGCGCCCACCGGTTGCACGCGCCCTGGCCTTCGTCTTGCATCCAGCCTCACATGCTCTGCGACCCTGTCACGCTCGAAATCCTCCGCGGCGCAATCCGCGCAGCGCATGCCGAAATGGAAGCGCTGCTCGAGCGCACCGCCATCAGCGCCTTCATTCGCGAGAAGAAGGACTTCTACACCGCCCTGTTCGATGCCGATGGCCGTCTCGCCGTGGGGTCGAACGTGCCGATCTTCGGTGACGTCGCCTCGCCGGTGTTCGCCAAGTTCGCGCCCGCCACCATGCAGCCGGGGGACCTCTACTGGTTCAACGATTGCTACGGCAGCCAGGGTGCGGTGTCCCACAGCAACGACCAGGTGTTCCTCGCCCCCGTCTTCCACGGCGGCGAGCGCTGCGCGTTCGTCATGGGCTGGGCGCACTTCGCCGACATCGGCGGACTGCGTCCCGGCTCCATCAGTTCGGACGCAACCGACATCTGCCACGAGGGCATCGTCATCCCGCCGACCCGCCTGGTCGCCGCCGGAACGGTGAACGAGGCCGCGCTCGAAATCTTCCACCGCAACTCCCGCTACCCCGCGCAAAGCCGCGGCGACGCCAGCGCCCTGATGGCGAGCGTCATGCTGGGGGTGCGCCGCACCGAGGAGATCGCCGCCCGCTTCGGCGCCCCCGTTCTGGCCGACGCGTTGAGCCAGCTTCTCGCCCGCACCCAGGCCGTCGTCCGCCGCCGCCTGGCCGAGACCTTCCCGCCCGGCACTCACCGCTTCACCGACCGCATCGACGGCGACGGCCATGGCGGCGGCCCATTCCGCATCCGCTTCGCCATGACCCGCACGCAAGACGACCGCTTCGTGCTCGACACCAGCGGCACGGACGACCAGGCGAAGGGCCCGGTGAACTTCCTGATGAACCCGCACGTGCCCGGCACGGCGCTGGGCCTGTTCTTCCTGGGCGCGGACCCGTCGCAGGTTTGCAACGCCGGCGGCCCGGCGGCACTGGACGAGGTGATCCTGCGCGAGGGTTCGCTGCTGCAGCCGCGCTCGCCCGCGCCGCTGGGCCTGCGGGGCCTGACCATGATGCGCGTGCTGGCAGCCCTGAACGGCCTGGTCTGCGTGGCCGGCGGCGCCGCGCCCGCGTCGCACTCGGCGTACGTCATCCTGCTGCTGCGCGGGGTATCCGGCGGCAAGCCGTTCCTGATGTCGGACGGCGTGGGGGTGGGCTACGGCGCGCGCCCCGACCATGACGGGATCGACGCGGTGTATTTCGTGGCGCAGGAGAACTACCCGGTCGAGTTCCTGGAACTCGGCTACCCGGTCCGCCTGCGCCGCTACGCCATCAACATGGACAGCGGCGGCGCTGGCTGCCACCGCGGCGGCTGCGGCATCATCCGCGAATACGAGATCCTGGCCGAGCACGCCGTCATCGCCATGCGCATCGACACGGTGGCCAACCCGCCCTGGGGCGTGGCGGGCGGCAAGGGCGGTGGCTCCGGCCGCGCCGTAGTGAACCCGGGCACGCCGGCCGAGCGCACCCTGGCACCGGTGTCCGACGGCAACGTGCTGGTGGCCGGCGACATCCTGGTGCTGGAAACCGGCGGCGGCGGTGGCCATGGCCACCCGTTCGACCGGCCCGCCCAGGCCGTGCTGGACGACGTGCTGGACGGCTTCGTATCCGCCGCGGCCGCCCGTGCGGACTACGGCGTGGCGCTGGACGGGGACACGGTCGACGAGCCCGCCACGGCCGCGCTGCGGCGCCAGCGGCCTGCCACGAAGCAGTTCCATCGGCGGGAGTATGCCGATGTCCTCGACTAGGCCGGTGATCGTCGCCGTCGACATCGGCGGCACGTTCACCGACGTCACCGTGCAGGATTGCGCCACGGGCGAGGTGACCCGGGCCAAGACGGCGTCCACCCCGGGTGACCCGTCGCTCGCCTTCGTCACCGGCGTCCACCTGGCGCTGGACGCCGCCGGGCTGGCACCCGCCGCCGTCGGCCGCGTGCTGCACGGCACCACCGTCGCCACCAACTTGATCCTGGAAGGCAAGGGCGCCGCCACCGCCCTGATCACCACGCAAGGCTTCCGCCACGTGCTGGAGATCGGGCGCCAGGACATTCCCCGCGCCTCCAACCTCTATGCCTGGGTGAAGCCGCCGCGGCCCATCCGCACTCGGCACGTCCTGGAAGTCATCGAGCGGATCGGGCCCGGCGGCGCCGTCCTCACCGGGCTGGACGAAACCAGCGTGGCCGCAGCCGCCGCCCGGCTGCGCGGCTCCGGCGTGGAAGCGGTGGCGATCTGCCTGTTGCACTCCTTTGCCAACCCCGCGCATGAACGCCGGGTCGCGGCCCTGCTGCGGGACGCGCTGCCCGGCGTCGCGATCACCGCCAGCGTGGACGTGCTGCCCGAGGTGCGGGAGTACGAGCGCTCCCTGGCCACGGTGCTGAACGCCCGCATCCAGCCTGCCATCGCCACCTACGTCGCGCGGCTGGAGCAACGGCTGGAGGAGGCCGGGTTCGACGCGCCGCTGCTGCTGATGCAGTCCAACGGCGGCGTGGCCGGCCCCGCCGCCATCCGCCGCGCCCCGCTGACGACGGCGTTGTCCGGCCCGGCGGCGGGGGTTGTGGGGGCTCGGGACGTCGGTGTCGTCGCGGGCTTTCGCGACCTGATTACGGTGGATATCGGCGGCACCAGCGCGGACATCTGCCTGATCGCGGATGGCGAGGCGGGGTTGACCCATCGCGGCCGCGTCGGCGTTTGGCCGCTGCCCTTGCCGATGGTGGACATGGTGACGATCGGCGCCGGCGGCGGCTCGCTGGCGCGCACCGTGGACGGCGCGCTGCTGGTCGGCCCTGAAAGTGCGGGCAGCGTCCCCGGCCCGGCCTGCTACGGCGCCGGCGGCACGCAGGCCACCGTGACCGACGCGCATGTCGTGCTGGGCCATCTTCCGGCCGGCCTGCTGGGGGGCCGCATGGCGCTCGACCCCGCGCTTGCGACACAAGCCGTGCAGCGCGTGGCGGACGCGCTGGGCCTGGCCCTGCACGAGGCTGCGCGCGGCATCCTGGCCATCGCCGACAGCACCATGATCGGCGCCATCCGCGTCGTCTCCGTCGAGCGTGGGCACGACCCGGCGGCGTTCGCCCTGGTCGCGTTCGGCGGTGCCGGCCCGCTGCATGGCTGCGCCCTGGCCAGCATGCTGGGCGTGCGCACCGTCCTGGTGCCGCCCGCGCCCGGCGTGCTGTGCGCGGACGGGCTGTTGGGTGCCGACTTGAAGTCCTCGTTCAGCCGCAGCGTCGCCGGCGCCGCGGACCTCCCCGCCGTCTGGTCCGAACTGGAGCAGGATGCAGCGGATTGGCTGGCCAGCGAGGCCATCGCCCCGGCGGACCGGCGCACCGCCCGCGTGGCGCTGATGTGCTACGAAGGGCAGGGCGGCGAACTTGCCGTGCCCTGGGGCGGCGACGCGACGCAAGCGGCCTTCGCCGCAGCGCATGAGCACCTCTACGGCTTCCGACTGGACGCCGCGATCCACCTGGTGACGATCCGGGTCGAGGCGCGCGGCCTGTTGCCAGACCCCGTCCGACCGGGCCTGCCGCCAGGTCGGGGCGCGGTGCCGGTTGGCGAGGCGCTGGTGCATTGGGAGCAGGGCAGCGCCGCAACCCCGCTCTACGCCCGCGCCTCGCTGGGAAGCGGCGACCGGTTCGACGGCCCGGCCATTATGACGCAGCTCGACAGCACGACGCTCGTGCCGCCGGGTTGGGCCGCCGGCATGCACGCCAGTGGAACGCTGCTGCTGACCCGGGCGAGATGAGCATCCGAGCCATGCCTAGCTAGACCATAAGCGTAGACCAAGACCGGCTCAGATAGAGTCGCCGGTCATGGTGCGGCGTTGCTGGGGGGCAGGTCGGGCAGAGGGCCGTCAAGCGGGAACTGCATCAGGTCCAGCCCGCCGCTGATATGGGACAGCGATTGCAGCGCCACGTCGTCCGGCAGCAGCGCCTGCAGCTCCTCATAGCGCTCCTGCGCCTGTGCCATCGTGGCGCCGCCGCCTGCGCCACCACTGGCCAGCCCTGCGGCGAGCGCGTCACGTTCAGCGGGCCTTGCACCCGGGAATGCGCGCCTGCGTGGTCGAGGAAGTGCACCCGGTCCGGGTCCATGTAGACGCCGGTCGCCTTGTCGCGGACCAGCCCGCCCGCTTCCCAGCTATCCCACAGCCCCGTGACGACGTGGTAGAACTCGGCCGCTCGGGCATAGCGGCTGGCGTGGTCCAGGTGTTCGTCGGAGCCAAAGTTCTGCGCCTCGTCCTCGATCTGCGACGTGACGAGGTTCCAGCCTGCGCGCCCCTGGCTGATATGGTCGATCGAGGCGACCCGGCGCGCCACGTTGTAGGTGTAATGGCTTGCACTTATCCGCGGGCTGGCTCGCGTTTATCGGCCTGATTGGGCTTACGCTCGCTGAGATTAGCGCGGGTGTCTAGCTCACGCTGCGTGATCCTGGGCGCAGGCTCGGTGCGACAGGCTTGCACTTATCGGCATTGGCGTACGCTGGCTGGGACTAAGGCGGGCAGAGAAACGGAGGGTTCCTTTCACGTCAGATCGCGGAGAGAAAGTCAACCGTCGACGGATAGGTGCTCTACCATTGTTTCGTGCATTTGATCGTTTTTGTAGATTCTAATCTTTAGTCGTAGTAATCCCGGTTCACTCAATTGAGAACAACTATAATGAGGCTCCGGAACGACGAATATGAAGTCCTGCAATTCTTCCAGTCGTAAAAAAGCTGCACCTACCAGGGCGTGGCCACTTACTTTTGTATTCCATGATGGATCGTTGTCGATAGCTAATTCCCAGCCAATGGGCACGCTGCGAAGGCTCACGATTGCACCGTGCTTTATTATCAGATCAACTGCTGCAACACGGCCAGTGAGACTTTGAAAGCTGGTCGGAAACCTAAGTGTACATGCAGAGGCATGAGCCGAGCATGCGATCAGTAAGGCCCATGCTGCGAGACGTCTCATGGCGTAGCTGATTTGCCCTTGGTGCCAAGTGGAACATTAAGCATAGCGGCATTCATCGCATTTGCATCAAAGGGCTTTCCGTTTGCCATATTGTTGCCAGGAAGATTGTAATATGAGGCTCCACCCGTGATTTGTTTGGCACGAGACCCGGAAGTGCCGTTATCAAACTCCCCATTTTCTTTTCGTCCTTAATCCTGCCAAGCCATCAATCTCTCCAAATAGGTTCGTATTCCTATCGCGAAAAGACACGTTTGTCATGCGGGTCATGGCACGGTCGGTCATACCGGCAGACCGCGGGTGGCGCCAGCCTGTCGGGTGGCAGCCGGGTACGCTGAAGAACGCGCCGAAGCGCAACTGCCTACGCAAGGGCTGCGTCCAGTGCCCGCCCGCTGGCGCAGCGCGTGCTGCAGCCGGTTGCGCGCCCGGATCGCGTCCACGGCGGCAAACCGGTCGCCGGGGGCCGCGGCCAGCGCGCGGATCGGGTCCAGCACCGGCCAGGGCGACTGCGGCAGCGCCGGGTCGTGGACGAACCGGTCGCCGTTGGTGTAGTCCAGCGGGACCAGGGCGTGCGACAACTGCATCAGTGCGCGGTTGACCCGCGCCGGGTCGCCGTTCAGCAAAGCCGCCTTGTCGCGCACCGAAACCGCTTGGGCGACCACGTCGTCGAGCTTCATGGCGCCGCGCAGCTTCGCCAGCTCGCCCAGCAGCAGGTCCATCGCCGGCGCATAATCCAGCGGCAGCACGGGCGCCGTTAGCAGGCGCCACAGCGCGCGCACGAACACCCGCGTGTCGCGCACCAGGTTCGCTTCGTCGACCTTGTCCAGCAGGTCGTGGGGCGTGTGCCACCACCAGCCCAGCGCGTTGCGCAGCTTCACCGGCGCGGGCGGCTGATGGCTCAGGCTGCCGAACATTTGGCGGCGGCCGTCGCGGTCAGCTCGGTCGGCACCGCGGTGGGGCTGCTGGCGGGCTATTTCGGCGGCGTCGTGGACCAGGTGCTGATGCGCCTGTCGGACGTGGTGCTGGGCTTGCCTTTCCTGCCCTTCACCATCGTGCTCGCCTCGCTGCTCGGGCCCAGCATGCAGAACATCATCTTCGCCGTGGCCGTCCTGCTCTGGCCCAACGCGGCGCGCGTGGTGCGGGCGCAGGTGATGACGCTGATGCAGCGCGGCTTCATCGATGCGGCGCGCGTGGCCGGCGCTGGGCACGGCCGGATCATCCTGGTGCACATCGCGCCGAACATCCTGCCGCTGTCGTTCCTGTATGGCTCGATTGCGGTCGGCTGGGCGATCCTGACACAGGCTAGCGTGGCGTTCCTGGGCTTCGGCGATGCCAACGTGATCAGTTGGGGCTACATGCTGCAGGACGCCTACGCATCGCAGGCACTGAGCGCGGGACAGTATTTCTGGTTCGTGCCGCCGGGCGTGTGCATCGTGGCGGTGGTGTTGGCGGGGTTCTTCGTCAGCCGCGGCTACGAGAACGTCCTGTTCCCCAAGCTCGAGGCCTGAATGACGCCAGTCCTCGACGTGGCCGGGCTCTGCGTCACCTATCGCACCGCGCGCGGCCTGGCGCACGCCGTCGACGGTGTGGACCTGGTGGTGCCGCCGGGCGTCATGCTGGGCCTCGTGGGCGAGTCCGGCTGCGGCAAGACCACCCTGGCGCGTGCCATCATGGGCGTGCTGCCCGGCAATGCCCGCGTGTCCGCCGGCAGCGCGGCGCTGGACGGCGCCGACCTGATGACGATGGCGCCCGCACGCCGCCGCGCCGGGTTGTGGCGGGACATCAGTTTTATCCCGCAGTCCGCGATGAACTCGCTGGACCCGGTCTATCGCCTGCGGTGGCAACTGCGCGAGGTGCTGTGCGGCCGCGGCGGCCTGTCTCGCGCCGTGGCCGACCGCCGGGCCGAGGCGCTGTTCGCCGCCGTCGGCCTGCCCGCCGCCCGCCTGGCCGACTTCCCGCACCAGTTCAGCGGCGGCATGCGGCAACGCGCCGCCATCGCCCTGGCACTCGCCTTGGAGCCCAGGCTGGTGATCGCGGACGAGCCCGTGACGGCGCTGGACGTGATCGTGCAGCGCCAAGTGCTCGACACGTTCCGCCAGCTCAGCGAGCGGATGGGCGTCGCCACCGTGTTCGTCACGCATGACATTTCCGTCGTGGCCTATCTCTGCAGCGTTACGGCGGTGATGTACGCCGGGCGCATCGTCGAGTATGGCCCCACGTCCGAGGTGCTGGCCCGGCCGTCGCATCCCTACACGATGGGGCTGATGAACGCCTTTCCGGACCTGGTCGGCCCGCTGCAAGACCTCGCCCCGATCGAGGGCAGCCCGCCCGACCTGCACGACCCGCCGCCTGGCTGCCGCTTCGCCGCGCGCTGCCCGTTCGCGGTGGAGGCCTGTCAGGAAACCTACCCGGGCCAGAGCGACGTCGGCGCCGGGCACAGCGTCGCGTGCCACCGCGCCGCGGACGCCCCGATGCTGCGCGGGGCCGCGCAGGCTGCCGTCACATGGCACTGATTGAAGTCAGCGGGCTGGAAAAGACGTTCCCCGCCGCCCGTTCGCTCCGCCAGATGGCGCGCGGCATCCGCCCCGCCGTGCACGCGGTGGACGGCATCGATTTCCGCCTGGCCGAGGGCGAAAGCGTCGGCCTCGTCGGTGAGTCCGGCAGCGGCAAGACCACCATCGGCCGCCTGCTGCTGAAGCTCACCGAGCCCACGTCCGGCGCCATCGTGTTCGCCGGCCAGCCGATGGGCAGGCTGTCGGGCAAGCGGCTGCGCCGGTTCCGCCAGCAGGCGCAGATGGTGTTCCAGAACCCGTTCGACGCCGTGAACCCGCGCTTTACCATCCGCCGCGCGTTGGCCGAGCCGCTGGTCAACACGGGCGTGCCTCGCGCCGAACACACCGCCCGCATCGAGGACGCGATCCGCCTCGTGCAGCTCGGCGACCCGGCGCGCTGGCTCGACCTGCGCCCGCGCGAACTGTCGGGCGGCCAGTTGCAACGCGTCGTGCTGGCCCGCGCCCTGGTCGTGCGCCCGGCGTTCATCGTGGCAGACGAGCCCGTCTCGATGCTGGACGTCAGCGTGCGCGCCGGCATCCTCAACCTGATGCGGGACTTGCGCGATCGCCTGGGATTGACCGCGCTCTACATCTCCCACGACCTGACGCTGGTCCGCTACGTCTGCGAGCGGACGCTGGTGATGTATATGGGCCGCATCGTCGAGGACGGGCCGACCGACGCCGTCATTCGCGCGCCCGGCCATCCCTACACCCAGGCGCTGATCAAAGCCGTGCCGCGCCCCCGCACCGACCAGCCGCGTGACGACCTGGCGCTGACCGGCGGTGTGGGCGACCTGGTGAACCCGCCCAGCGGCTGTCGCCTGCGCGACCGCTGCCCGCAGGCCTTTCCCCGCTGCGCCACCGAGACGCCGGCCCTGGCCGAGATCGCCCCCGGCCACCGCGCCGCCTGCCACCTCCACCACCCGCCCGGCGTATGACGTCCGTCGCCTGGCGGGACGGTGCGCGGCGGCTGTCAACGGCACACCGCCCTTAGACCAAGACCGGCTCAGATAGAGTCGCCGGTCATCGTTTAGCTGGCCTGGGCTGGGACGAGGCCTTCTGCGACCAGCACCTCGTTGGCCGCGCGGAAGGCCTCGAGCGCGGCGGGGAGGCCGCAGTAGACGGCGGCGTGGAGCAGCGCTTCCTTGATCTCGGCCACCGTGACGCCGTTGTTCAGCGCGCCCTTCACGTGGACCTTCAATTCCTGGTTGGACCGTAGCGCGGTGAGCAGTGCGAGGTTCATCAGGCTGCGGGTCCGCCGGTCGAGCCCTGGGCGCGCCCAGGCGTAGCCCCAGCCGATCTCGACGGCGGCGTGTTGGGCGGCCAGCATGAAGTCGCTGGCGCCGGCCATCGAGCGGTCGACATGGGCGTCGCCGAGCACCTCGCGGCGGATGGCGATGCCCTGGTCGAACAGGCTGTCGGCGGTGGGGTGGTCGGGCATGGGCGTCTCCTCGGGCATCATTGTCGGGGGGGAAGTTACAGCCAGAGCACTTGGTCGATGCGGTCGGCGCCGGCGGCGATCATGGCAAGGCGGTCGAAGCCGAGGGCGATGCCGCTGGCGGGGAGCATGCCGTGGGCGAGGGCGGCGAGGAAGTCCTCGTCGAGCTCCCAGTCGGGGCCGTAGAGGGCGTGGCGACGCGCGCGGTCGGCCACGAAGCGGGCGCGCTGCTCGGCCGGGTCGGTCAGCTCCTCGAAGGCGTTGGCGAGTTCGATGCCGCAGACGAACAGCTCGAAGCGCAGCGCGGTGCGCGGGTCCGCGGGGTCGCGGCGGGCGAGGGCGGCTTGGGCGGCGGGCCAATGGGTGAGGAAGGTGGGGTGGTCGCGACCGAGCTGCGGCTCCACGCGCTCGAGTAGCAGGCGGAAGAACAGGTCTTCCCATTCCTCGCCGGGTCGCAGCCGGGCGCCGGCTTGGCTGGCCAAGGCTGGGGCGTCGCCGGCGGTGGCGAGCACGTCGGCGCCGGTGTGGCGGGCGAAGGCGTCCGCCACCGTCAGGCGCTCGAACCGGCCGAGGTCGGTGGTCACGCCGCGGCAGTGCACCACCGGCGGCAGGGTCGACCGGAGCAGGGTTTCGGTCTCGTCCATCAGCGCGGCAAAGCTGGCGCTTGGGCGATACCATTCGAGCATGGTGAACTCGGCGGCATGGGTGTCGCTGCCCTCGCCGTTGCGCCAGACGCGGGCGAGCTGGAAGATCGGGCCGGCGCCGGCCACCAGCAGGCGCTTCATGGCGAGTTCCGGGCTGGTGTGCAGCCAGAGCGGGCGGCGCGCGCCATGGGCGTCGATCTGCTCGGTGCGGAAGGCGGCGAGATGCACCTCCTCGCCGGGAGCGGGCACGGCGTAGGGCGTTTCGACCTCGGTGTAGCCGCGGGCGTGGAAGAAGCCGCGGGTGGCTGCCGTCAGCAGGGCGCGGCGGCGCAGGAACGGCAGGCGGGCGGCCAGGCTGTCCGGGTGCCAGGCGGGCGGCGTCGCAAGTTGCGGCATGGGAACTCTCGGGCTACACGCCGCCACCATGCCCGACGGTGCCCATTCCGCCCAACCGGGCCGCACCCGGCCGATCCGCGACACGGCGGCCCTGGTGGCGGCCGGCCTGGTGCCGCCGGAGCACGCAGCCGCGCTGAACGCCGTGGCCGACCGCTACGCCGTGGCGATCCCGCCCGCCTTCGCCGCCCTCATCGAGCACCCGGACGACCCGATCGCGCGCCAAGTGGTCCCGAGCCCGGCCGAGCTGGTCACCGCCGGCCACGAGCGCGCGGACCCGATCGGCGACGACGCGTTTTCGCCCATCCCCGGCATCGTGCACCGCTATGCCGACCGGGCGTTGCTGAAGCCGCTGCTGGTGTGCCCGGTGTATTGCCGGTTCTGCTTCCGGCGCGAGCATGTCGGCCCCGGTGGCGGCCTGCTGCCAGACGACGCGCTGGCGGCCGCGCTGGACTGGCTGGCCGCGCACCCGGCCATCCGCGAGGTGATCCTGACCGGCGGCGACCCGCTGCTGCTGTCCTCTCGCCGGCTGGGCATGATCCTGGCGGCGCTGGGCGCGATGCCGCACGTGGAGACCGTGCGCATCCACAGCCGAGTGCCGACTGCCGACCCGGCGCGGCTGCTGGCGCTGGCGGGCGTGCTCGAGACCGACAAGCCGTTGTGGCTGGTGGCGCATGTCAACCACGCGCGCGAGCTGACGGCGGAGGCGCGCGCGGCGCTGCTGGCGGTGTCGCGGCGGGGCGTGCCGCTGCTGGGCCAATCCGTGCTGCTGCGCGGCGTGAACGACACGGTGGAGGCGCTCGAGGCGCTGCTGCGGGCGATGCTGGCGGCGCGCATCAAGCCCTACTACCTGCACCAGCTCGACCCGGCGCCCGGCACCGCCCGCTTCCACGTGCCCATCGCGCAGGGGCAGGCGCTGCTGCGGGCGTTGCGCGGCCGGGTGACGGGCCTGGCCTGGCCCACCTACGTGCTCGACATCGCCGGCGGGTTCGGCAAGGTGCCGGTCGGGCCGGTGTATTTGGGCGCGGGGAGCGTGGCTGATCCGGACGGCCAACCCCACGTGCTTGCCGGGCCCGGGCTGTAGCGAGTAGACAGCCCTGCTCCAAACACTCCTGGATGAGTAAGCCATGAAGCAGCAGGCCAACCTGATCCGTGCCGGCCAGGTGATCGAGCACGAGGGCCGGCGCTGGACGGTGCTGAAGCAGCAGATCATCACGCCGGGCAAGGGTGGCGCGTTCATCCAAGTCGAGATGCGGGACATGAAGACCGGCAACAAGACCAACGAGCGCTGGCGCACCGCCGACACCGTCGAGCGGCTGATGACGGACACCAAGGAATACACCTATTCCTACACCGAGGGCGAGAACCTGATCCTGATGGACCCGGAGACCTTCGAGCAGGCCTTCATCCCGACCGAGATCCTTGGCAGCCAGGCGGCCTTCCTGCAGGACAACATGAAGGTTGAGGTGGACATGGTGGAAGGTGACCCGGTGGGCATGAAGCTGCCGGCAAGCGTGGTGCTGACGGTGGAGGAAGCCGACCCGGTGGTGAAGGGGCAGACCGCCGCCTCCTCCTACAAGCCGGCCAAGCTCTCCAACGGGGTCAAGACGCTGGTGCCGCCGTTCATCGAGGCGGGTGAGCGCATCGTGGTCAAGACCGAAGACGGCAGCTACGTCGAACGCGCGAAGCACTGACCGGTAGCGGCTGACCCGTGGCGCTCCAACTCTCCTCCCACATGACGGTGATGCAGAACGCCGTGCAGAAGGCCGCGCGCCGCCTGGTGCGGGACTTTGCCGAGGTCGAGCAACTGCAGGTGAGCATCAAGGGGCCCGGCGATTTCGTCAGCCAGGCCGACCTGCGCTCGGAGCAGACGCTGCGCACCGAGCTGGAGAAGGCCCGGCCGGGTTACGCCTTCATGCTCGAGGAATCCGGCCTGATCGGCAGCGCCAACTGGTCCTGGCGCTGGATCATCGATCCGCTAGACGGCACCAGCAACTACCTGCATGGCGTGCCGCATTGGTGCATCAGCGTGGCGCTGGAGCGGCGCACCGAGACCGGGTCGGAGATCGTCGCCGGGTGCATCTACAACCCCGTCAACGACGAGATGTTCTGGGCCGAGAAGGGTCTTGGCGCCTACGTCAACGAGCGCCGCATGCGCGTTTCGGCGCGGCGCGAGATGAGCGAGGCGCTGTTTGCCACCGGCATCCCGTTCGCCTCCGTGCCGGCGCCGCGCCGCCTGGCGTTTGCCCGCTCGCTGGGCACGCTGATGCCGCTGGTGGCGGGGGTGCGCCGGTTTGGCGCCGCCGCGCTGGACTTGGCCTGGGTCGCGGCCGGGCGGTTCGACGGCTACTGGGAGCTCGGGCCCAAGCCGTGGGACTTGGCGGCCGGGGCCCTGATCGTGCGTGAGGCAGGCGGTTTCGCCACCGACCCGGCGGGCCGCGAGCTGCAATGGACCATGGCCGGCATCGACGTCGTGGCCGGCAATCCGCACTTGCACCCGCGCCTGCTGGAGGTGGTGGCCGAAAGCCTCACCGCCACGCGGACCAACTGAGGCGATGACCCAGGCGCATGGCCCGCGGCGACGGCGGCTGGTGGCACTGGCGCTGCCGGGCCTGGTGTGGCTGGCCGCGGCGTCCGGCAGCTTGGCGCAGCCGGTGAGCCCGGAGGCGGCGCCGCATGGGCCAGCGCACCCGGCGCGCCGGCCGGTGCATGCCCGGGCGCCAGCCGGCGAGAAGCGCGCGGGGGCCAAACCCGCCGCCTCGCCTGCCAAGACGGTGACACTGGCGCCCGCACCGCCGCCGCCAGCCGAAATGGCGCCGCTGGTGACGGCGCCGCCGCGCCCCGTGCCGCCACCGCCGCCGGTGAGCGTAGTGAGCGACGCGCTCGGCCAGGCCAGCCCGATCGAAGGCGGCGAGCGGATCAGCTTCGGCGCCGGGTCGTCGGACTTGAACCCGGCGATGGTGGAGGCGATCCGTGCGGTGGCGGCCGAGCTGGCGGGCAAGCCGAATAGCAGCGTGAGCCTCTACGCGTTTTCCGCCGGCCCGGCCGACGACCCCTCCACGCCGCGGCGGCTGGCGCTGGCGCGGGCCCTGGCGGTGCGCGCGGTGC
This sequence comes from Acetobacteraceae bacterium, assembly GCA_965199105.1. Taxonomy (GTDB): domain Bacteria; phylum Pseudomonadota; class Alphaproteobacteria; order Acetobacterales; family Acetobacteraceae; genus LMUY01. The sequence goes on from CBDAQO010000002.1 coordinate 767,000, forward strand.
TGATTTCGGAGGGGGTCGCCTCCAACCGGATCTATCCGCGGGTGCAGCCGCCGTCCACGACCGCGCCGGGCCCGCCCCCGGCCGACCCGACCGACCGCGTCGACATGGTGGTGTCGGGCGCCGGCCAGGCCGCGGCGCCCCAGGCGAGCGCTACGGCCGCGCCGGCGAAGGCGCCATGACCCGATGACCCGGCCGGCCAACTACCTGTTCCGCATGCTGGTGTTCCTCGCCGCGGTGGTGGTGGTGGCCGCCTTCCTGTTCCCGGCGCTGCTGGTGGCGTTCGAGACCAACCCGCTGCTCAACGCCCTGATCACCTTCGTGGCCCTGCTCGGGATCGCCTGGAACATCCGCCAGGTGGTGCGGCTCACCCCCGAGGTGCGCTGGGTGGAGACCTTCCAGCACTCGCGCGCCCGCCTGGCCGGCCTGCCCTCGCCGGTGCTGCTGGCGCCGATGGCCTCGATGCTGTCGGCCCGCTCGGCCAAGGGTGCGGCGGGGCAGGAGCGCTTCACCCTCTCGGCGCCCGCGATGCGCTCCTTGCTGGACAGCCTGGCCAGCCGGCTGGACGAAAGCCGCGAGCTGTCCCGCTACATGACCGGGCTGCTGATTTTCCTGGGCCTGCTCGGGACGTTCTGGGGCTTGCTGCTCACCGTCGGCGCCGTGGCCAACGTGATCAACGGCATGTCGGTCGGCTCCGGCGACATCAACGCGCTGTTCGACCAGTTGAAGGCCGGACTGGCCAAGCCGCTGCAGGGCATGGGCACGGCGTTCTCCGCCTCCATGCTCGGCCTGGCCAGCGCGCTGGTGCTGGGCTTCCTCGACCTCACCGCGGGGCAGGCGCAGAACCGCTTCTTCAACGAGCTCGAGGAGTGGCTTGCCGGGCTGACCCGGCTGTCCTCCGGCGTGCTGGGCGGCGAGGGCGAGGGCTCGGTGCCGATCTACGTGCAGGCGCTGCTGGAGCAGACGGCGGAGAACATGGAGAACCTGCAGCGCATCCTCACCCGCGGCGAGGACGGGCGGCAGCAGGGGAACCAGGCCATCCTGTCACTGACCGAGCGCATCGGCGTGCTGTCGGACTCGCTGCGAGCCAACCAGCAGCTCATGTTGCGGATCGCCGAGACGCAGGCTTCGCTCGGCCCGGCGCTGCAGCGGCTGGGCGAGAAGGGCGGCGACGATGCCATGCGGGGCCATCTGCGCGCCATCGAGACCACGCTGGGACGGCTGGGCCACGAGCTCGAACAGGGCCGCTCGCAGAGCACGTCCGAGCTGCGCAGCGACATCCGCATCCTCACCCGCACCATCGCGGGCTTGGCGGGGCAGCCGCAATGACGTGGCACCAGGGGCGTGGCCGTGCTATTCCTTCCCGGCGAGGGCGCTTCCTATGACCAGCCTCATCATCGAAGTTTACGATGCCTTCAAGTCGGTTGGCATCGCTGACGACATCGCTCGCAAGGCGGCTGGCGAGCTTTCCAACAACGACCGGAAGATCGAGCAGCTCGAGACCAAGATGGTCGAGCGGTTTGGGCGCGTCGAGGCCGACCTGCTTCTTCTCAAGCGGATGGTCGGGGTGATGTTTGCCGGCGTGGCCTCCCTTGTCGTCCGAACCTTCTTCTAGCGTGCCAATTCTTCACCGCCACGATCAGCCGCAATGAGGCGCCGGCGGTGAGCTTGCGGCGGCGCGGCGGCGGGGAGGCGCTGAACCCCTGGCCCGGCTACGTGGACGCGCTGTCCACGCTGCTGATGGTGATCATCTTCGTGCTGCTGGTGTTCGTGCTGGCGCAGGCGTTCCTCTCGGTCGCCCTGACCGGCAAGGATCGCGCGCTCGACCGGCTGAACCGCCAGATGTCGGAGCTGACCGACATGTTGTCGCTCGAGCGCGGCCGCAGTGCCGACCTGCAGACCTCGGTCGCCGGGTTGACGCGCGACCTGCAGGCGGCCGCGGCGGCGCGCGACCAGTTCCACACCCAGGTGGACAGCCTGCAAGCGGCGCTGGCGCAGAGCGCGGCGCGCGGCAATGCGTTGACGGCGGAGCGGGACCGGCTCGCCGCGCAATTGGCCGACACCACGCTGCAGACCCAATCCGCGGTCGCGCGCCAGCAGCAGTTGCAGCAGCTTCTTGCCGACACCGCCGGCAAGGCCGACAGCGCGACCCAGGCGGCGAGCCAAACCGCCGCCCAACTGGCAGCGGCCCAGCGCCAACTGGCCGCCGCGCGCGACGAGCTGGCCCGCACCGTGACCGCCGACAAGGCGACGGTGGAGGCGCAGTTGGGCGACCTCGCCCGCCTCAATGACCAGGTGAAGGCGCTGACCGCGCTGCGCGACGACCTGCAGGGGCAAATCCGTACCGAGGCGGCCAAGACGGTGACCGAAGCGCAGGCCCGCGCGGCGCTGGCGGTGCAGTTGGCCGACGAGCAGTCGCTGTCGGACAGCGCGCGGGCCCAATTGGCGCTGATGAACCACCAGGTGGACCAGCTCCGCGCGCAACTGGCGCAGGTGTCGGCCGCACTCGACCTGTCGGACAAGGCAGACCGCGACAAGGACGTGCAGATCGCCAACCTGGGGTCTCGCTTGAACACCGCGCTGGCGGCCAAGGTGGAAGAGCTGCAGCGCTACCGCAGCGACTTCTTCGGCAAGTTGCGCGACGTGCTGGCGAACCGGCCCGGCGTGCAGATCGTGGGCGACCGCTTCGTGTTCCAGTCCGAGGTGCTGTTCCCGACCGGCAGCGCCGACCTGACGCCAGCCGGCCAGGACGAAATTCGCGCGCTCGCCACCACCATCAAGCAGATCGGTAGCGAAATCCCGGCCAACCAGCCCTGGATCCTGCGGGTGGACGGCCATGCCGACCGCAATCCGGTAACGCATGGCGGCCAGTTCACCTCGAACTGGGAGTTGTCTTCGGAGCGGGCGATCAACGTGGTGAAGCTGCTCATCGCGGAGGGCGTGCCCGCCTCGCATCTGGCCGCGACCGGGTTCGCCGAGTTCCAGCCGCTCGACAACGCGGACAGCCCGGACGCCTACGCCAAGAATCGCCGAATCGAGCTGCGGCTGACCGATCGTTAGGCGGCGCCTTCCGGAGGTGCAGAGTCGATTTACTTCGCTCTGGGAACTTCGTATCAACAGTTCGTAAGCGGCACGGAAGTCGGCCGTGGCAATCGTCGCGCGAGGGAACGGATATGCCGGATGATCGGGTCGTGTCAGACGCGCGTGTGTCGAAGGCCGGCATGACGCGAACGCCGCTCAACAAGCAACAGATCATCGGCTTCTGGGCCGCCTGGTTTGGCTGGATGCTTGATGGCATGGACTCCGTTATTTACGCGCTAGTGCTTGGCCCGGCGATGGCGGAGCTGTTGCCACGCTCGGGCATCGCCGCCACGCCGCAGAACATCGGCTTCGGCGGCTCGCTGCTGTTCGGCCTGTTCCTGTTCGGCTGGGGCTGCTCGTTCATCTGGGGCCCGATCGCCGACCGGTTCGGCCGCACCAAGTCGCTGGCCGCGACCGTGCTGGTCTACGCCGTGTTCACCGGCGCCGCGGCACTGTCACCGAACATCTACGTGCTGGCGATCTTCCGCCTGCTGGCCGGCGTGGGCGTGGGCGGCGAGTGGGCGATGGCCGGCACCTACGTCGCCGAGGCCTGGCCGGAGGACCGGCGGCGCATGGGCGCGGGCTACCTGCAGACCGGCTACTACTTCGGCTTCTTCGTGGCCGCCGTGCTTAACTTCACCGTGGGCGCCACGTATGGCTGGCGCGCCATGTTCCTGTGCGGGCTGGCCCCGGTGGTCGTCTCGTTGGTGACGCTGGCGCGGGTGCGCGAGCCGGAGCGGTGGCAGCGCGAGCACAGCCAGGCGCGCAAGCGGGGCAACCCGTTCGCGGTGATCTTCAACGCGCAGTATCGCCGGCAGACCATCGCCATGTCCGTCCTGCTGACGGTGGCCATCATCGGGCTGTGGGCGGGGGCGGTGTATGAGCCGTCCGCCATCATCTTCCTGGCCAAGCGGGCCGGCCTGGCGCAGGCGGCGGCGGTGCGGCTGGCGTCCTACGGCACCGGCCTGCTCTCGATCGGCACCATCCTGGGCTGCCTGGCCGCGCCCTGGCTCGCCGAGCGGTTCGGGCGGCAGCGGGCGCTGGCTGGCTACTTCGTCGGCATGCTGGTGACGGTGGCGCTGGCGTTCGGCTGGGCGTTCTACCTGCCGGACGCCATTGCGCTGCCGGTGTTCATGGCCGTGCTGTTTTTCCTCGGCGTGTTCGGCGGCAACTTCGCGATCTTCAGCCTGTGGCTGCCCGAGCTGTTCGGCACCGAAGTGCGCGGCACCGCCTTCGCGTTCTGCACCTCGGTCGGCCGCTTCATCGGCGCCGGGGTGAACTTCGCGCTGGCCGCCGCCGTCGCCTCCTTCGGCACCTTGGGCGTGCCGGTGGCGTGGACCGCGCTGGCGTTTGCCGCCGGCCTGCTGATCATCCCGATGGCGCGGGAGACCCGTGGGCTGCCCTTGCCGGAGTGAGGCGAGGGCGGCGTGACGCCCGGCCGCGTGTGGGCAACGCTGCATCCGCAGCCGTGACGCCGGCGTAATTGTTGCGATGGCGCGGGACCAAGCCGCGCCAGCCAACAATTGGGACCAAATCGATGCGAAACATGAAGATGGTGGCGGCGCTGGCCTTGCTGACGCTGGTCGCGGCCTGCAGCACGGACGGCCCGACCACCGCAGCGGCGGCGCCGGCTGCACCGCCGGCCGACCCGGCGCCCGTCGTCGTCGGCGGCCAGCCGATGCTGCCGTCCAAGGACATCGTCGACAATGCGGTGAACTCGGCCGACAACACGACGCTGGTGGCCGCGGTGAAGGCAGCCGGCCTGGTGGACGCGCTGAAGGGGCCCGGGCCGTTCACCGTGTTCGCGCCGACCAACGCGGCGTTCAACGGCCTGCCGCCCGGCACCGTCAAGACGCTGCTGCTGCCCCGGAACAAGGCCAAGCTGACGGCCGTGCTCACCTACCACGTCGTCCCCGGCAAGCTCGACTTCGCGTCGCTGAGTGCGATGATCATGCAAGGTGGCGGCACGGCCCAGCTCAAGACGCTGAACGGCGCGGTGCTGACGGCGAGCATGAACGGCCCGCACAATATCCAGGTCACCGACGGCAAGGGCGGCGTGGCGCAGATCGAGACATACGACGTCTACCAGTCCAACGGGGTGATCCAGGTGATCGACCACGTGCTGCTGCCAGGCTGACGTAACCTAGACCAAGACCGGCTCAGATAGAGTCGCCGGTCATGGTCTAGCTCTTTGTTTTGGCGAGCATGTTTACCGATCAAGTGACCTCACTTGATGCGGTCATGCTCTAGAGCATGACCTCTTCGATCATGCTCCGCTTGACTGAGAAAAGAGCAGCTTTATCCGAGCCTTCGGATCGCAAAGCGACTCCGATTGCTCGGATGCTGCTCTAGGCCCGTTCAGCCGGCTCCTTGCGGGCTGAACGGCGCGCGGCTGCCGGGTAGATGCCGAGCACGCGCACCTCACGCGAGAAGAAGCTGAGCTCCTCCATCGCCAGCCGCAAGCCGGGTTGCTCCGGGTGGCCGTCCACGTCGCACAGGAACTGCGTGGCGGTGAACTCCCCGGCCACCATGTAGCTCTCGAGCTTGGTCATGTTCACGCCGTTGGTGGCGAACCCGCCGAGCGCCTTGTAGAGCGCGGCCGGCACGTTGCGCACGTGGAATACGAACGTCGTCATGGTGTGCGGCGCGTCCGGCGGCGGGGCGGCGGCGTGGCGGGCGGCGATGTAGAACCGAGTGACGTTGTAGGAGGCGTCCTCCACGCTGCGGCGCAGGATGTCCAGGCCATACAGCTCGGCGGCCAGGCTGGAGGCCACCGCCGCATCCGCCGGGTTGCCCCAGCCTGCCACCAACTGCGCGGCGCCCGCCGTGTCCGCCTCCACCACCGCCTCCGCCCCGAGCTCGCGGATGATGCGGCGCACCTGGCCGAGCGCCACCGCGTGGGAATGCACCCGCCGCACCCCGGCCACGGTCGCGCCACGCGGGCCGAGCAGGCAGTGCGACACCGGTTGGAAGTGTTCGCCCACGATATGCAGCCCGCTGCCCGGCAGCAGCGAGTGGATGTCTGGCACGCGGCCGGCCAGGCTGTTCTCGCACGGCAGCATGGCCAGGTCCGCCACCCCCATGCGCACCGCCTCGATGGTGGCCTCGAACGTGTCGCAAGGCAGGGTGGGCTGGCCCGGCAGCGCGGCGCGGCAAGCCAGGTCGGAATAGGCGCCGGGCTTGCCTTGGAACGATACGGTCATGGCGGTGCTGCTGTCTCCATGATGAGGGCGCGGGCGCGAACGAGGTCGGCCGGAGTGTCGACGCCGAACGGGCCATGCTCCATGCGGGCGCAGCCGATGCGCAGGCCGGCTTCCAGGCCGCGAAGCTGCTCCAGGCTTTCGCGCTGCTCGAGCGGGCTGGGCGGCAGCGCCACGAAGCGGTCCAGCGCGGCACGGCGGAACGCGTAGAGCCCGATATGGTGCCACAGCGGCCCATCGCCGCTGGGGATCGGGGCGCGCGAGAAGTAGAGCGCCGGCGCCACCAGCGCGCCGGGGCGGAACGCGCAGGCCGCCTTCACGAACGACGCGCTGGCAGCCTCCTCCGGCCCGGCGATGGGCACCACGAGCGTGCCGATGTCGAACGCCGGGTCGGCCAAGGGCGCCAGGATGGCCTGGATGGCGGCGGGGTCAAGGGTCGGGGTGTCGCCCTGCAGGTTGATCACCACGTCGTGCTCGCGCGCCGGGTCGAGCTCGGCCAGCGCGGCGTGGACGCGGTCGGAGCCCGAGGGCAGCGCCGGGTCGGTCAGCACCGCGCGCCCGCCGGCTTGCATCACGGCGTCGGCGATCGCCTGGTCTCCACAGGCCACCGCCACCGGCCCCGCGCCCGACGCCTCGGCCCGGCGCAGCACGTGCACCACCATGGGGACGCCGCCGATGTCGGCCAGCGGCTTGCCCGGCAGGCGCTGCGAGGCCATGCGGGCGGGGATGATCACGATTGGTTTCAGGGCGGGGGCTTCACGGCAGTTCGGAACTCGGCTGCAGGGGGCGGTGTTGGCAAGCGGCGGGGGGGAGCTTAGGTTTGCACCAGGCGCCGCGCAAACGGCATGGAGCGCGGGTAACATGGTGCGTTACGGCACGGTATGGGTGGCGGCAATCGCGTTGGGCTTGGCGGTGAGCCCATGGGCGGCACGGGCGCAGACGTCGGTGTCGCCGAGCGCGCAGGGTCCGGGCGTGGTGACCGGCCAGCAGAACTCGCAACCCGGGCCGAACCAGAACCAGACCCAGCAGCAGACCGACATGTCGCAGCAGCCGCCCGAGGCGCACGTGCTGCCGCCCACCGCCGGGTCGCAGGGCCAGCCCAATCCCCAACCGACGTTCTCGCGATAGGGACGCCGCCGCCAGGGGCGCCATCGATGCCGGCGCTGGTGGCCGCGGCCGAGGCGGCGGCGGACGCGGCGGGGGCAGCGATCCGGCCCTGGTTCCGCACCGGGCTTGCGGCGGAGCAGAAGCTGGACGACAGCCCCGTCACCCTGGCCGACCGCGCCGCCGAGGCCGCGATGCGCGCGGTGCTGGCCGCCCGGTTCCCCAGCCACGGCATTCTCGGTGAGGAGGATGGCGAGGAGCGGTCCGGCGCGCGATTGCGCTGGGTGATCGACCCGATCGACGGCACCCGCGCCTTTCTCACCGGGCGCCCCACTTTCGGCACCCTGGTCGCCCTGCTCGACGACGGCACCCCCATCCTGGGCCTGATCGACCAGCCCATCACCGGAGAGCGCTGGCTCGGTGTGGCGGGGCAGCCGACGCGCTTCACCGGGCCGTGGCCGGGCCAGGCTGGCTGCCGCCCCTGCGCGGGGCTGGCGGCAGCCGAGCTGAGCTGCACCTCGCCCAGCATCTTCTTGCCCGCTCAGCAACCTGGTTGGGACCGGCTGGCCGCCGCCTCCCGCCGCGTCACCTGGGGCGGCGACTGCTACGCCTATGGCCTGCTGGCGCTGGGCCAGATCGACGTGGTCGCGGAGGCCACCCTCAAGCTGTGGGACTGGGCCGCGCTGGTGCCCATCGTCGAGGGCGCCGGCGGCCGCATCACCGACTGGCAGGGCGCCGCACTCCACCCGGGCAGCGACGGCAGCGTGCTTGCGGTGGGGGACCCGGCGTTGCTGCCGGAAGCGGTCCGGCTGTTGGGGGAATGATGCGCGCCATCCTGTTCACGCTGCTGCTGCTCGCCGCCGGATCGTCCGCGCGGGCCGAGCCGACCTACGCCCTGTCGCTCGCCGGCGGGGTGGCGCTGCCGGCGGACTTCACCCACTTCCCCGCCGCCAATCCCGAGGCGCCCAAGGGCGGCACGGTGGCGCTGGCCTCGGTCGGCAGTTTCGACAGCCTCAACCCGTTCATCGTGCGCGGCTCGCCCGCGGCCGGCCTGGGCCAGGTGTGGGACACGCTGATGGTGGCCAACCCGGACGAAGCCGCCACCGCCTACGCCCACGTGGCCCGTAGCGTGGACGTGGCGGCCGACCACCTCTCCGTCACCTACGCGCTGCGCCCCGAAGCGCGCTTCAGCGACGGCACGCCGGTGCTGGCGTCCGACGTGGTGTGGTCGTTCAACACCCTGCGCGACAAGGGCCGCCCGCTCTACCGCACCTACTGGGCGGACGTGGCAGACGCGCAGGCCCCCGACGACCACACCGTGGTGTTCCACTTCAAGACCGCCGACAACCACGAGCTGCCGCAAATCCTGAGCGAGGTGCCGGTGCTGCCGGAGCACTGGTGGAAGGGCCGCGACTTTTCCGCCCCGCTGCAGGACGCGCCCGTGGGCAGCGGCCCCTATCGCGTCGGCCAGGTCGATTTCGGCCGCACCATCGTCTACCAACGCGTGCCGGACTGGTGGGCGGCCAACCTGCCGACCGGGCGCGGGATGTACAACTTCGATACCATCCGCTACGAGTATTTCCGCGACCCGACGGTGGCGTTCGAGGCGTTCAAGGCCGGGCAGGTGGATTTCCGCCGCGAGAACAGTTCGAAGAACTGGGCCACCGCGTATGACTTCCCCGCCATCCAGAACGGCCTGGTAAAGAAGGAGGCGCTGCCCGACCAGCTTCCCACCGGCATGCAGGCGTTTGCCATGAACGCGCGCCGCGCCACTTTCCAGGACCCGAAGGTGCGCGAGGCGCTGACCGACCTGTTCGACTTCCAATGGATGAACAAGACGCTGTTCTACGGCCTCTACACCCGCACCGACAGCTACTTCAGCAACAGTATGTTCGCCTCCTCGGGCGTGCCGCAGGCCGCCGAACTGGCCTTGCTGGAGCCGTTCCGCAGCAAGCTGCCGCCGGCGCTGTTCACCGCCCCGTTCACGCTGCCGGTCACCGATGGTTCGGGCAACAACCGCGAGGGTTTGGTGCACGCCTACGACCTGTTGAAGCAAGCCGGCTGGGTGGTGAAGGACCGCCGGCTGCTGAACGCGCAAGGCCAGCAGATGAGCTTTGAAATCCTGCTCAGCGACCCGGCGTTCGAGCGCGTAGGCCTGCCCTACGCCCAGTGGCTCGGCCGCCTCGGCATCGACGCCCATGTCCGCACGGTGGACGCCGCTCAGTTCCAGAAGCGCATGGACGACTTGGACTTCGACATGGCGGACGTGGTGGTCGGCGAGAGCGAGTCGCTGGGCAACGAGCAGATCGATTACTGGTCGTGCCAGAGCGCCAACCAGCCCGGCACGCAGAACTACGCCGGCGTGTGCAACCCGGTGGTGGACGCGCTGGTGAACGACATCGTGGGCGCCAAGTCGCACGACGACCTGGTCACCGCCGCGCACGCGCTGGACCGGGCGTTGCTGTGGAACTGGTACATGGTGCCGATGTGGCACCTGCAGGAGGTTTGGGTGGCGTATTGGAACCGCTTCGGCCACCCGGCCCAGCCGGTCCGCACCGGGCTGTTCTTCCCCGCCTGGTGGGTCGACCCGAAGCTCGCCGCCACGGACGCCGCCCGGCCGCACTGATGGGCCGCTACCTCCTGCGCCGCCTGTTGCTGGTAATCCCGACGCTGTTCGGCATCATCACGATCAACTTCGCCATCGTGCAGGCAGCACCCGGTGGCCCGGTGGAGCAGATGCTGGCGCAGTTGCGCGGGCAGACCGAGACGCTGAGCCGCATCACCGGCGGCGGCTCGGAACTGCTCTCCTCGGGCAGCGGCGAGGGCGGGCAGTATCGCGGCCGCCGCGGGCTCGACCCGCAGACCGTGGCGCAAATCCGCCACATGTTCGGCTTCGACAAGCCGCCACTCACCCGCTACCTCGAGATGATCGGCGCCTACCTGCGGTTCGACTTCGGACAATCCTTCTTCCGCGGCGGCAGCGTGCTGCACCTCGTGCTGCAGCGCCTGCCGGTCAGCATCTCGATCGGGCTGTGGTCGACGCTGCTGATCTACCTGGTCTCGATCCCGCTCGGGATTGCCAAGGCGGTGCGCGACGGCACCCGGTTTGACGTCGCGACCAGCACGGCGGTGTTGGTGGGGTATGCCATCCCGGGCTTCCTGTTCGCCATCCTGCTGGTCGTGGTGTTCGCCGGCGGCTCGTTCGTGAACTGGTTTCCGTTGCGCGGGTTGACCAGCGAAGGCAGCAGCGCGTGGCCGTGGCCGCAGCGCGTGGCGGACTACGCTTGGCACATGGTGCTGCCGACCATCGCGCTGGTGGCGGGCGGGTTCGCCAGCCTCACCATCCTGACCAAGAACTGCTTCCTCGACGAGATCGGCAAGCAATACGTGCTGACGGCGCGGGCCAAGGGCGCGGGGGAGCAGCGCGTGCTGTACGGCCATGTGTTTCGCAATGCGATGCTGCTGATCGTGGCCGGGTTTCCGGCGGCGTTCATCGGCATCCTGTTCTCGTCGGCACTGCTGGTGGAGATCGTGTTCTCGCTCGACGGCCTCGGCTTGCTGGGCTTTGACGCCGCGATCCAGCGCGACTACCCGGTGATGTTCGGCACGCTCTACATCTTCACCCTGGTCGGCCTGGTGCTGCAGATCATCGGCGACCTTATGTACACCGTGGTGGATCCCCGCATCGACTTCGAGCGCCGCGGATGATGCCCCCGTTTTCGCACCTCGCCCACCACAAAAAGCCCTCTCCCTCCGGGAGAGGGTTGGGTGAGGGGCACGCGCGAAAGCTCTTGCCGGGTGGCCCCCTCACCCCGGCCCTCTCCCAGAGGAAGAGGGAGCAGAAGACGTGACTCCGCTCAACCAGCGCCGGCTCGCCATCTTCCGCTCGCATCGCCGCGGCTACTACGCGCTTTGGATCTTCCTAACCCTGTTCGTCGTCTGCGGCGCCGCCGAGTTCGTCGCCAACGATCGGCCGCTGCTGATCCGCTTCGACAACCGTTGGTATTGCCCCGTCCTGCAGGACTACAGCGAGGACGCGTTCAGCGCCGACCTGCTGCCCATCGCCGCCGACTACACCGACCCCGACCTGGTGAGCGCCATCAACGCACATGGCTGGATGATCTGGCCGGCCATCCCGTTCTCGTTCGACACCATCGTGAAGGGCCTGCCTAAGTCCCCACCCACCGCGCCGTCCTGGCGCAACCTGCTCGGCACCGACGACCAGTCCCGCGACGTGCTGGCGCGCGTGATCTACGGGTTCCGCATTTCGGTGCTGTTCGGCTTCACGCTCACCATCGTGTCCTCCGTCATCGGCATCGCGGCCGGCGCCGTGCAGGGGTTCTACGGCGGGCTGACCGACCTGCTGTTCCAGCGCTTCATCGAAGTGTGGTCCGGCATGCCGCAGCTCTTCATGCTGATCATTCTGGCGGCCGTCATCACGCCCACCTTCTGGGTGCTGCTGATCTTCCTGCTGGCGTTTTCCTGGATGGGCCTCACCGGCGTGGTGCGGGCCGAGTTCCTGCGCGGCCGCAACCTCGACTACGTCCGCGCCGCACGCGCCCTGGGCGTGCGGGACGGTATGATCATGGCGCGCCACATCCTACCCAACGCGCTGGTGGCGACGCTGACCTTCCTGCCCTTCATCCTGTCCGGATCCGTCACCGTGCTGGCCAGCCTGGACTTCCTGGGCTTCGGCCTGCCGCCCGGCTCCCCCTCGCTGGGCGAGCTGGTGAACCAGGGCAAGAACAACCTGCAGGCGCCCTGGCTGGGCGTGACTGCGTTCGTGGTGCTGGGCGGCATCCTCGTGCTGCTGATCTTCATCGGCGAGGCGGTGCGCGACGCGTTCGACCCCAAGCGGCTGCCGCGATGAGCCTGCTCGAGGTCACCGGGCTCAGCGTGCGGTTTGGCCCGGCGGCGGTGGTGGAGGACGTGTCGTTCAGCGTGGACCGCGGCGAGACGGTGGCCGTGGTGGGCGAGAGCGGCTCGGGCAAGTCGCTCACCGCGCTCTCCGTCCTGCGCCTGCTGCCGCCTGCCGCGCAAGCCAGCGGCCGCGTGCTGCTGGACGGCACGGAGATGCTGACCGCGCCGCCCGACCGGCTGCAGGACATGCGCGGCCGGGTCGCCGGGATGGTGTTCCAGGAGCCGATGACCAGCCTCAACCCGCTGCACCGCATCGGCCGGCAGGTGGGCGAGGCGATGGCGCTGCATGGCCGCCGGCCGCGCCGCCCCGCCGTGGTGGCGCTGCTCGACTCCTGCGGCTTCCCAGACGCCGCCGGCCGGCTGGACGCGCTGCCGCACCAGCTTTCCGGCGGCCAGCGGCAGCGCGTGATGATCGCCATGGCGCTGGCCAACGACCCGGCGTTGCTCATCGCCGACGAGCCCACCACGGCGCTGGACGTCACCATCCAGGCGCAAATCCTCGAGCTGCTGGCCGAGCAGAAGGCCCGCCGCGGCCTCGCCCTCATGCTGATCAGCCACGACCTGGGCGTGGTGCGCCGCTATGCCGACCGAGTTTGCGTGATGAAGGACGGCCGCATCGTGGAGCAGGGCACGGGCGTGTTCAGCGCGCCGCAGCACCCCTACACCCGCATGCTGGTGGCCTCCGAGCCCACCGGCCGGCCCAACAAGCTGCCGCCGGCCGCGCCGGTGCTGCTGGAGGCGAGCGATGTGCGGGTGGTGTTCAGCGGGCGCCGCGGGCTGTTCCGCCGGGCCAAGCCGGGCCTGGTCGCGCTCGACGGCGTGTCGCTCACGGTGCGCACCGGCGAGACGGTGGGTCTGGTGGGGGAAAGCGGCTCCGGCAAGTCCACGCTCGGCCTGGCGGTGCTTCGGCTCACCCCGGCGGCGGGGCGGGTGGTATTCGCGGGGCAGGACCTGGCCACCCTCGCGCCCGCCGAGCTGCGTCGGCGCCGGGCCGCGATGCAGATCGTGTTCCAGGACCCGTATGGCGCGCTCTCGCCGCGAATGACGGTGGCGGGGCTGGTGGCGGAGGGCCTGCGGGTGCACGAGCGCCTGTCCGCCGCCGAGCGGAACGCCCGGGTGGCGGCCGTGTTGGCGGAGGTGGGGCTGCCGGCGGATAGCGCCATCCGCTACCCGCACGAGTTCAGCGGCGGGCAGCGCCAGCGCATCGCCATCGCGCGCGCCCTGGTGCTGAAACCGCGCCTGCTGGTGCTGGACGAGCCGACCTCCGCGCTGGACCGCTCGGTGCAGGCGCAGATCGTGGCGCTGCTGCGGGAGCTGCAGCTTCGGCATGGCCTGGCCTACCTGTTCATCAGCCATGACCTGGCGGTGGTGCGGGCGCTGGCGCACCGCCTGGTGGTGTTGCGCGCCGGCCGTGTGGTGGAGCAGGGCGAGGCGGACGCGGTGTTCGCCGCCCCGCGCGAGGCCTACACGAGCGCCCTGATGGCCGCCGCCGCGCTCAGCCCGGCTCCGACGCCTTCGATGCCCGTTCCCGTAGTGCGACCGGGGCAGCGACCGGGGACGCAACCAAGGCCTGAGCCAGCTTCTCCGGCGCCACCTCCGGCACAACCGGCAGCCACACGGTGAAGGTCGCGCCCTCGCCCTCGCGGCTGTCGATGGCGAGGTGGCCGCGGTGGCGGTTCACGATGTGCTTCACGATGGCCAGCCCCAGCCCGGTGCCGCCGACCGCGCGGGAGCGGCCACGGTCGACCCGGTAGAACCGTTCGGTCAGCCGCGGGATGTGCTCGCGCGCGATGCCGGCGCCATCGTCGCCGACGGCAATGGTGAGGCCGGGCCGGTTGGGCCAGCGCATGTCGGGCCGCGCCAGCTCCGCCACCACGCGCACCGTGCCACCCTCGCGGCCGTATTTCAGCGCGTTGTCCATCAGGTTCTGCAGCACCTGGCCGAGCTGGTCCTCGTCCCCGGCCACCGTCGGCAGGTCCTCCGGCGCGGTCAGTTCGAGCCGGATGCCACGCTGGGTCACGCGGGGCTCGAAGGCGGCGGCGACCCAGCGGATCAGCTCGGCGACGGACACCTCGTCGGTCGGCGGCCGGTGTTCGGTCAGCTCGATGCGCGAGAGGCTGAGCAGGTCGTCGATCAGGCGGTTCATCCGCGCCGCCTGCTCGGCCATGATCTGCAGGAAACGCGCCTGGGCCGGCGGGTCGTCCGCCGCCGGGCCGCGCAGGGTGTCGATGAAGCCGGTGAGGCTGGCCAGGGGGGTGCGCAGCTCGTGGCTGGCGTTGGCCACGAAGTCGGCCCGCATGCGCTCGAGCGCGCGCTCCCGCGTCCGGTCGGACAGCACGGCCGCGACGCGCCCGCCGGCGAGGCGGACCACGGTTGCGTGCACCTCGCGCACTACCGGCACGGACAGCGTCAGGTCCGCCGCCTCGGCGCCGACCTTGTTGGCGGTGCGCTCGATGGCGGCGCGCAGCACGGGGTGGCGCAGCACGGAGGGGAGCTCGCTGCCGAACGCTGCCCGCGCGGCGGCGTTGGCGCGCAACACGGCGCGGTCGGCCGCGAGCACGATCAATGGGTCAGGCAGCGCCTCGATGATGGCCTCTTCGGTGAGCAGCCGCTGCAACAACGCGTCCGATCGTTGACCCATCTGGCGCAGCAGGCGGTTCAGCTCGCGCTTCACCCGCAGCGGCTGGCCCTGCGCGGCGGTGCCGTCCTCGATCAGGCGGCGCAGCGCGGCCAGGATTTCGCCGTGCTCGCCGTTACGCAACACGGCGGCGGCAACCCCGGTCAGCAGCGCCGCCGCGACCAGGATGGAAGCCGCGCCGAACCCGAGCCAGCCGAGCGCGAGCAGGAGGGCGACCGCGGCGACGGGCAGGGCGGCGATGCCGGCAGCCACCATCAGCATGCCAGCGTCACCTCGCGCCAACCGTCATGGCAGCGTTCGGCCGCGCATCTCAGCTTCCGGTGGCCAAGGCCGGCGCCGGCGCCACGACGTGCGGCTTGCCGCCATCCACCTGGAATACCGCCAGGCCGCGCACCACCGTGCCGTCCGGCAGCAGCGCCAGCGGGCCGTCCACGCCGCGGAACCCGTCCTGGCGGGTGAGCGCGGACGGGTCGGCCAGGGTGGCCAAAGCGATGCGGGCGGCGTCATAGCCCAGGTCGGCGAGCGGGCTGGGCGGGGCGCCGTTGCGCTGGGCGTAGCCGGCGGCGAAGGCGGCGCGTTGCGCGGGGTCGGGCGCGGCATACCAGGCGCCGTTGAGCCCGCCGATGGCGCCGGCCTCGCGGGACCAGGTGGCCGGGCCGACCACCCGCACGTCCGGCAGCGCCACGCCGTAGCCGGGCAGGGCGGCCAGCGCTTGCGCCAGGTTGGCCCCGCTGTCGGCGAGCAGCAGCGCGTCGAACGGCGGCGGTGGCAGCGTCTGCGGCGATGCGGCGGGGCTGGCGGCCGGGTCGGGCGGCAGGCCGCCCGGGGCGGGCGCCGGCGGTTGGTCCGCATCGGAAGCACGGCGGTTGGCGTAGTCAGACACCTCGCGCAGGGCGGCGTTCAACAGCGCGGGCCGGCCGTCCGGATAGCGCCGCACCAGCGGGTCAGCGTCCCCGGCGGCAGCGGCGGCGCGGGTAAGGCCGTCCGCCAGGGCGTCCCCGAAGGCGTTGTTCGGCAGCACGGCGGCGATGCGGGTCTTGCCGGCGGCGCTGAGCGCGGCCACCAGCCGGCCGACCTGCTGCTGCGGCGTGACGCCCAGCACCCACACGCCGGGGCGCGCCTGCTGCACGCTCGAGGTGAAGGCGAGCAGGGGCGTGTTGCCTACCACGGTGGTGGCGGCGGCGGTCTCGCCGGCGGTGAGCGGGCCGATGATCACCGGGTCATGCGCTGCCATGGCGGCGGCGGCGGCATCGGTGGCGCCGGCGGGGGTGCTGGCGGTGTCGTGCACGTCCAGTTGCGGGCCACCCGGCGGCAGCGCAATCTGCGCCGCCAGCAACAGGTCGTGGCCCAGGGCGGCGGCGGTGCCGGTGAGGGGCAACAGGGCGCCGATCTTGGCCGGTGGTGCTGCGGCTTGGAGCGCCGCGGCGCTCGACCCGGCGGGCGGGCCCGCTGGCGCCACCATGCAGCCATCCAGACCAGCGACGGCCGCAATCGCAACGAGGATCTTTGATGCGCGGAACACGACGGGCTGTTCTCCAATAATGCCGACCGATGCCGCCGCCGAGCCGGAGACTGGCCTCGCTGCGGGGGAGCTTGTGCTGGTTTCCACGCCCATCGGCAACCTCGGCGATCTCAGCGCCCGCGCGGTCGAAGCGCTGCGCACGGCCGACCTCGTGCTGTGCGAGGACACGCGGGTGACGGCGCGGCTATTGGCGCATTTCGGGCTGGCGGTCAGCGCTTCGCCGCTGCACGACCACAACGAGGACGAGCGCATCCCCGCGCTGCTCGACGCGCTGCGGGCGGGCCGGCGGCTCGCCCTGGTGTCCGACGCCGGCACCCCCGTGGTGAGCGACCCGGGCTACCGCCTGGTGCGCGCGGCGCTGGCGGCGGGGCTGCGGGTGGGTGCGGTCCCAGGCGCCAATGCGGCGGTGATGGCGCTCACGCTTAGCGGGCTGCCGCCGCAGCCGTTCCTATTCCTAGGCTTCCCACCGCCGCGTTCCGCCGCCCGGCGCGCCGCGTTCGGGCGCCTGCGTGCCGCCGAGCAGGCCGGCCTGGCCGCCACCGCGATCTGGTACGAGGCGCCGCACCGGCTGGCGGAGATGCTGCAGGACTTACTGAGCGTGTTCGGGGACCGCCCGGCCGCCGTCGCCCGCGAGCTCACCAAGCGCTTCGAAGAGGTTCGCCGGGACGGGCTGGGCGCGCTGGCGGCGCACTATGATGCGGCCCCGGCGCGGGGCGAGATCACGGTGCTGATCGGCCCGGCGCCCGAAGAGCTGGCCAGCGCCGACACGCTGGACGCGCATTTGCGCGCGGCGCTGGCCGGCAGCAGCGTGAAGGACGCCGCCGCTGCGGTCGCCACCGCCACCGGGCTGCCCAAGCGGGTGGTGTATGCCAGGGCGCTGGCCCTCAGCCTGGCGCAGCGCGACGAAGTGGACGCTCAGCCGGCGTCCAAGTGATAGTCGTCGCGCCCGTCGAGGGGTTGCGCCACCCAGCCATTTGCCCCGGCCGCGTGCTGGAGCAGGTGGTTGGCCTGCTCCATTGCCAAGCGGGCGCGGTCCAGTTGCGCCCTGCCCCGGTCATCCAGCGCCTGCCGGCCCAATTGCTCAAGGGTGCCCAGCACGACCGTTAGCAGGTTGTTTAGTTCGTGCGCCGCATCGGCTGCACTCATGCCGGGAGGTAACCTGGCAAAAAACTCATTTGTTAGGCCTTCACCGCTCATGCGACACGGCGAAGTGATGGGGCTTTTGTTAATGAGCGCACCCCGGATGACGGTTTTTTGTCCGCAGTCCGGCCCGGCTCGCGCGTCTCTGGCTGCGACTGCGCGTAGCTAGTGAGTGACGTGCCTGATTCCACCGTAGAACGCACAACACTCGTGCATAGGATTGGGCTGTGTGCATTCTTGTCGTTGAAGACGAAGCCCTGATCCGCCTCATCGTCGTCGAGGAACTGACCGAGAGCGGATTCGAGGTTTGCGAGGCGGAGACCGGCGACGCCGCGGTCGGCATTATCGACGCGGGCCGGCGGCGACTGTCCCTGCTCATCACCGACGTCCACATGCCTGGAAAGCTGGACGGTTTTGGGGTCGCCAGCCTGGTGCGCGACCGCTATCCGGACGCGCCGATCATCTTCACGACCGGCCGGCCGGACATCGCCCGCGACTTCGTCCAGCTTCGCCGCAACGAGGCGCTGCTGAGCAAGCCGTTTGTGCCGTCCGAACTGATCGCGGTGGTTCGTCAATTGCTCCGCCCCGGCCTGGAGAGTGCTGGCTGATACCTCGCGAGGCGTCACAGTTGCTAGGCTAAGCACCGCCAGCGACATGGGCATCAACATTCGTTAAAAGAGCGTGAGTTTACATTCGTCTGACTTGGCGGCGTGGCTACAGCAATAAAGCCGGCAACAATGCGTCCAGCCGCAACCGTCCCTGCGCCGTCGCGGTCAGCCGATCATTGGTCAGAACGATGTAATCGGCCTCGAGTGACCGCTGCAGCACGTCGGAGTCGGTCGCCTCAGCCAGCGCCAACCCGGTTCGGCGCTGCAGCCGCGCCAAGTCGACGCCTTCGGTCAGGCGCAACCCCATCAGCAGCATCTCGCGCGCGGTATCCCCTTGGGAGAGCTGTTCCTCCGCCGTGCTGCCATGGCCGTGCTGCTCGACGCGCTCCGCCCAGGCTTCCGGCGCACGGTGCCGCCGGGTCGCGGTGATGCCGGCGGGCAGCGTGAGGCGGCCATGCGCGCCCGGTCCCACCCCGGCGTAATCGCCGTAGCGCCAGTAGGCCAGGTTGTGGCGGCTTTCCCTGCCCGGCCGGGCGTAGTTGGAGATCTCGTATTGCGCGAGCCCGTGGCGGGCGGCGGCGGCGGCGGTCGCGTCGTATAAGGCCGCGGCGTCCTCCTCGCCCGGCAACGCCAGCGCACCCCGGCGATGCAGCGCCTCGAACGCGGTGCCGGGCTCGACCGTGAGTTGGTAGAGCGACAGATGGTCGGCCGCGAGGTCGAGCGCCTGGTGCAGCTCGGCTTGCCAATCCGCGAGGTCCTGGCCGGGCCGGGCATAGATCAGGTCGAATGACAGGCGGGGAAAGATGCTGCGGGCGGTTTCGAGCGCGCGGACCGCTTCGGCGGCGGAATGCTGGCGGCCGAGGAAGGCCAACTGGTCGTCCCGCAGGCTTTGCACGCCGAGCGAGCAGCGGTTCACCCCGGCGGCGGCAAACTCCCGCAGCCGGCCGGCTTCGACGCTGGTCGGGTTCGCCTCGAGCGTGACCTCGAGGTCGTCAACCGGGCGGAACAGCGCGCGGGCGTCGGCAATCAGCCGGGCGGCACTTTCTGGCGCCATCAGGCTCGGGGTGCCGCCGCCGAAGAAGATCGAGGTGAGCCGGCGGGGCCCGAGGCGGGCGGCCTCCCAGGCCAGTTCCGCGCGCAAGGCGGCGGCGAAGCGGTGCTGCGGGATGCGCTCCCGGACATGGCTGTTGAAGTCGCAATACGGGCATTTCGCCAGGCAGAACGGCCAGTGCACATACAGCGCCAAGCCGTCTTCCGCCGGCTGCGGGGCAAGCGGGCGGGCCAGATTGGGACTGGTGGCGCTCACCTGGCGCGGAACACGAACGCGGTTCCGTCCCACAGCGTGAACGGGCGGCTGATCGTTACGCTCGCACCGTGCGCCGCGGCCCAACGCGCCGCGTCACGCCGGTCATCCGCCGGGTCGCGGCCATAGGACAGGTTCAGGATCACCATCGCACCCCCGCGGGACAGGCTGCCGAGCCCGCTTGCCACCATCGCGTCGGCCAGGCCGGCCTGCAGAACATAGGGCATCGCGTCCACCAGCAACACCAGCTCCCAGGGGCCGGGCGGCAGGGTGCGACCGTCCGACAAGTGGAAGCTGAGGCCGGGATGGCGGCGCTGCGCCTCGGCGACCATGCGCGGGGCCACGTCCAGCCCGACCACGCTGCGGCAATGCGGCGCCAGTGCGGCGCACACCCGCCCGATGCCGCAGCCGACGTCCAGCACGGCAGCGCCCGGTGGCAGCAGGGCGGTCGCTTGCAGCCAGGTGCAGAGCTCGGCGGTGGCCGCGGCCAGGATCGCCGGGTCACCCAGGGAATACAGCGCCACGCCCGCTTCCGGCGACACCGCGCAGGCGCCGTCGAAGAAGGCCGCGATGCCGGCGACATCCCCCACGCGGCTGTGGTCGCTGCCGACCCGGCGGATATGGGCCGAAAGACGGTCGAACTCGGCCCAGTGCCCGTCCGCCAGGCGCTGTAGTTCCGCCCAATGCGGGCTGGCGCAGCGGGCTTGCACCAGCGCGGCGCGGATGTCGGCGGCGTCGTAGGCGCCCAACAGCAGGCGGGACAGCGCCACCTGCGGCGAAATCTCGCCCCGCAGGCAGGCTGCCACCGCCTCGTTCACAGCCAGCCGAGGCGCTGCAGCTGCTCGCCCTCGCCGGCCACGAAGCGGGCGCCGATATCCTCCCGCCAGCGCAGCTCCGGCGCGGTCACGTTTTCCGCCCGGCGCCGCGCCGCCCGTTGCGCCGCCGCCACGTCACCACCCACCCCGGTGACGATCATCGCGTGACCGGAGCAGCGGCGCACCAGCAACTGGCCGGCGTCCTGCCGCATGTCGACGAAGTGGTAGGAGGGCCATTCGGCGTCGGACGGCGGCTCGAGGAAGAACACCGGGGCGTCCTCGTCCGGCTTGTTCGGGCCGGGGGCGGGGAAGGGCGGCACGGTCAGCACGATGGCCACCGCCCAGCCCGGCAAGGTGCGGAACTGCCCGCCGGCGCCGCGGGCCATGCGGTCCAGCAGGTCGCCCCAGCCGTCCGCCTGCATGGCCGCCAGGATTGCGAAGCCGGGGTTGCCGAACCGGCAGGTGAACTCGAGCGGCAGCGGGCCGCGCTCGTTCACGATAAGGTTCAGGTTCACGTAGCCGACGTGGCCGGCGCTGGCGAGCAGCGGCGCCACCCGGCCGAGCGTGGCCTCGAACAGCCGGTCGGCGCCCTCGTAGGAGGCCAGGGTGCCCATCTCGCCGGTCATCTCGCCGCGGTCGCCGGGGAAGAAGCGCTTGTGCTCGAAGTCGATGCAGGCGGGGCGGAGGAACTGGCGGCCATCGAAGTAGGCGCCGATCC
Source organism: Acetobacteraceae bacterium (assembly GCA_965199105.1). Classification (GTDB taxonomy): domain Bacteria; phylum Pseudomonadota; class Alphaproteobacteria; order Acetobacterales; family Acetobacteraceae; genus LMUY01. The sequence continues at coordinate 788,046 of CBDAQO010000002.1, forward strand.
CGACTTCGACGCCGCGCAGCCGCTCCATCAGCAACACGCCGCCGCTGCCGTTGCGCCGCAGGGTGAACAGCACGTCCGCGCCCGCCGGGTGCTCGCCGACATAGGTCGGGTGGGTGCCGCTGTCGTATTTCAGCACGTATTGCCCCGGGTGCTGCTGCAGCCAGGCGGTGGCTTGCTCCATGGTGGCGAAGCCGTAGCTCTCGGCCATGGGCAGCCCGGCGTCCCGCAGTACCGCCTGGCCGAACGCGCGGTCGGTCTCGAGCCGGTCGCCCAGCGCGCTGCCGCCCACCACGCGGTAGCCCTCGGCGCGGAGCCCGTCCTGCAGCGCCCCGCTGGCCACGCCCTCGAACACGATCAGCCCGTCCCGCCCGACCCAGGGCAACTGGGCGCGCCAGTCCTCCACCGGCTCGATCAAGCCGCCGAACGCCCGGTCCTGCGGTGGCTTCCCCGCGGCGACGCACACCTCGTGACCCTCGCGCATGAGGTTGAGGTAGATGTCCCCAAGGTAGAGCTGCGGGCTGACGGCCAGGATGCGGCGTGAGGAGGTCATGCCCGGTTAACGCAGAGTGCGGGCGTTCGGCGGCGGGCTGGCTGGCAAAAACGCTGGGCAAACCGCCTCACTCACGTAGAGTTCGGGCGTGACCGAGGGAGATGCCGATGCCGTCCGATGCGAGCGACCGCGCTGCCGAGTTCGACATGCTGATGGCGCGGGCGGGCCTCACCCTGCCGCCGGGCCTGCGCGATGAGCTGATCCCCGCCTATGCCGGGCTGTGCGAGCAGGTGGCGATGCTGCGCGGGCCGAGGACGGCGGCGGACGAACCGTCCAACGTGTTCCGCCTGCACCCGCTGCGGAGCGCCTGAGATGGCCGCCTCCATGGCCGAGATGGCGGCCCAGCTCCGCGCCGGCGACACGACGTCCGAGGCGCTGACCCGCGCGGCGCTTGACCGGGTGGCGCAGGCGGATGGCGCGCTGCAGGCCTTCATCACCGTGACCGCCGAGCGCGCCCTGGCAGAGGCCTGCGAGGCCGACGCCGCCTTTGCCGCCGGGCGGGATGCCGGGCCGATGCAGGGCATCCCCTACGCGCTGAAGGACATCTACGACACCGCCGGACTCCGGACCACCTGCCACTCCAAGCTGCGGGTGGACGTGGTGCCGGAGGCCGATTGCGTGGTGCAGCAGAAGCTGGCGGCGGGCGGCGGCGTGCTGATCGGCAAGCTGGCCACGCATGAGTTCGCCATCGGCGGCCCCTCGTTCGACCTGCCGTTTCCGCCCGCGCGCAACCCCTGGAACACCGAGCACATCACCGGCGGCTCCTCCTCCGGCTCGGGCGCTGCCGTGGCGGCCGGGATGGTGCGCATGGCGATGGGCTCGGACACCGGCGGCTCCATCCGCGGCCCGGCGGCGTATTGCGGCACGGTGGGGCTGAAGCCGACCTATGGCCGGGTCAGCCGCCGCGGCATCTTCCCGCTCTCCTTCACGCTGGACCACGCCGGCCCGCTGTCACGCAACGTGGAAGACAGCGCCATCACGCTGCAGGTGATCGCCGGGCACGACCCGCTCGACCCGGCGAGCGCGGACGAGACGGTGCCCGACTACCTGGCCGGGCTGCAGGGCGGCGTGGCCGGGATGCGCTTCGGCGTGCCGCGCGCGTTCTTCGCCAGCTCGCCGGCCGCCACCCCGGACATGCTGGCCGCGTTCGACGGCGCGTTGGACGCGCTGCGCGAGGCGGGCGCCACGGTGGAGGACGTGACGCTGCCGCCCTACGCCCTGTTCGCCGCCTGCGGCCGGGTGATTATGATGGCGGAGGCGTTCGCCATCCACGAGGCGGACCTGCGAACCCGGCTTATGGACTATGGCGCCTTGACCCGGCAGCGCTTCCTGCTCGGCGCCACGCTGTCCGCCAGCGACCTGGTGCAGGCGCTGCGGGTGCGGCGCGAACTGGTGGACGCGACCAACGCCATGCTGGGCCGCTACGACGCGCTGCTGACCGCCTCCGCGCTGGCGGTGGCACCCCGGTTCGACGCCGTGCCCGACCCGAACCGGATCGACCTGACGCCGATGCAGACCATCCCGTTCAACGTGACGGGGCACCCGGCGATGAGCGTTCCGACTGGCAAGGGCGGCGGTGGGCTGCCGCTGTCGCTGCAGGTCGTGGGCCGCCCGTTCGACGAGGCGACGGTGTTGCGCATCGGCCGGGCGCTCGAGCGGTCGACCGGTTGGGAGGGTGCGGCGGGCGAACCGCCGACGTAGAGCATGTTCCGTTCGCTTCCGCTCACTTCACACGCTCCAACCCTCTGTTTTGCGAGCATCTTCACCCGATCAGACGATTCCGTCTGATCGGGATCTGCTCTAGCGCCTGGCCCGGCCGCACGAAACCCTCTTCCAGAGGGAGAAGGATAGGGCGGTGAATGCCGGGCGGGCGGGCGGTAACCATCTCTTCATGCCCGGCCCATGCCGGTTGCAGCCCGACTGCGGCAGATTGCTGGATCATGCAAAAGGCCGTCGTCCTCTCGGCGTCTCTGCTCCTGGCAGCGTCGCTCTGCTCTGCCGACGGGCCGATGACGGTGACGTCCGACACCAAGGATTACTGCATCAACCTGGCGTCCCGGCTGGATGCCACCAGCGACATGCCGCCGCATGCCCGCGCCTTGTGGGAGCGAGGGCGCTCGATGTGCGAGGCGGGCCACATCCGCGGCGGCCTGTTCCGGCTGCGGCGGGCGATGCAGATCATCCACGGCATGGTTGAATAGGGCTGCGGCGGGTGAGATTTCGCACCGCTTGGGACGATCTCACGCCAGTCGGACGGTTGCGCAGGCCACGCCGCTGCAGGTCGACTACCGCCTGACCGACATAGGCCAAGAGGCGCTCGGCCCGGTTCGGGCGCTGGCCGGTTGGGCCTTGAGCCGGATCGAGCAGGTCGAGCACGCCAGGGCGCGTTACGATGCGGGAGTGGTCGCGCGCTGAGCCCTACTGTGCCCCGGGCCGATCAGCCTTGGGACTGGGATTGGGTGCCGTGCGGCATCGGCTCCGGGCGCCAGTCGCGAAAGAACGCGTAGCCGATCTCGCCGGCCAGCAGGATCAGGTCGCGCTGTGTCCCGTCCAGGAACTCGTGCAGGCCGCCCTGCACCAGCCGCGCGGCGGAGACGCCCTGCAAGGCCGCGCGCACCTCCTCGATCCGCTCCAGCGCCGCCCGGGTGCCGCGCAGGTTGTAGCGGCTGCGCAACTGCATCAGGTGCCACTCCACCTGCCGCACGCAAAGCGACACGCTGCGCGGGAACGAGTTGTCCGACAGCAGGAAGCTCACCACGTCGGCCGGCTCGAACCCGGCCGGCGCAACCCGGCGGAAGGCGTGGTAGCCGGCCACGGCCCGCAGCACGCCACCCCATTGCGTGAGCTCGGTGACCCGGCGTTCCTCGTCGCCACGGGCCTGCAGCAGGTGATATTTGATGTCGAGCAGCCGGGTGGTCTGGTCCGCCCGCTCGATCAGGCGGCCGAGCATGTAGAAGTTCCAGCCCTGGTCGCGGAAGAACGTGCCCTCGGTGATGCCGGTGTGCGCCTGGATGCCCTCCTTCAGCCGGGCGCACAGCCGGTTGAGGTGGTCGCCCTCGAGCTCTTCCGGCTGGATCGCCATCACGTCGCGGGAATAAACGTTGAGCTGCAGCCACATTTCGGTGGAGATCAGCGGCCGCAGCGTGCGGGCGTTGCCGCGCGCCATCTCCACCGCGGCGGGAACGGAGGTGGGGTTGGCGCGGTCCAGCAGGTAGAAGCGCTTGATGCCGATCGCCTCCAGCGTGCCCTCGCGCTCGCGGTAGCCGGCTTCGTCGCTGTTGATGCGCAGCAACGCGCCCCACGCCTCCTCCTCGCGCCCGGGGCTCTCGAAGGTCTGCGTGACGTCGATCAGGCGGGCCAGGTTCTCCACCCGCTCGACGTAGCGCGCCATCCAGAACAGGCCCTCGGCATAGCGCGCGAGCAGCTCCGGCTCCTTCATCGGGGCGCTCATCCGTCCACCAGCACCCAGGTGTCCTTCGAGCCACCGCCCTGCGAGGAGTTGACGATCAGGCTGCCCGCCTTCAGGGCCACCCGCGACAAGCCGCCGGGCAGCACCCAGGTGTCGCGGCCGGTGATGGCGAATGGGCGCAGGTCCAAGTGGCGCGGGCGCAGGCCGTCGGCGGTGAGGGTCGGCGCGACCGAGAGGTCGATCAGGGGTTGGCTGATCCAGTTGGCCGGGTTGGACCGCAGTGCGGCGCGCACCTCCTCGAGCTCGGCAGCCGAGGCGCGCGGGCCGATGGTGATGCCGTAGCCGCCGGATTCGCCAACGGGTTTGACCACCAGGTGTTCCAGATGGGCCAGGGTGTAGGCCAAGCCCTCGGGTTCGCCGCAGATATGCGTCTCGACGTTGGGCAGGATCGCGTCCTCGCCCAGGTAGTAGCGGATGATGCGCGGCATGTAGGCGTATACGGCCTTGTCGTCCGCCACCCCGGTGCCCACCGCGTTGGCTAGGGTGACGTTGCCGGCGCGCCAGGCCCGGATCAGGCCCGGCACGCCGAGCAGGCTGTCCGGGCGGAACACGGTCGGGTCGAGGAAATCGTCGCCGATGCGGCGGTAGATGGTGTGCACGGGGCGCAACCCGCCGGTGGTGCGCATGAACACCCGGTCGGCCTCGACCAGCAGGTCCGCCCCCTCCACCAGCGGCACGCCCATCTCGCGGGCAAGGAAGACGTGCTCGAAATAGGCGGAGTTGAAGATGCCGGGGGAGAGCAGCACCACCTGCGGCTCGGCCACGCTTTCCGGCGCGATGTCGCCCATGGCGGCGCGCAGCCGGCGGCCGTAATCGTCCACTGGGCGCAGCCGCATGCCGGCCATCAGGTCGGGGAAGTTGCGCCGCATCAGGTTGCGGTTTTCCACCACGTAGGACACGCCGGACGGGGTGCGGGCGTTGTCCTCGAGCACGCAGAACGCGCCCTGGCCGTCGCGCACGATGTCGATGCCGCAGATATGGACGTAGGTGTCGAAGCGGACCTGGAAGCCCTGCATCTCGGGCCGGTAGTTGGGATTGCCGAGCACCAGCGCGGTGGGGATGGTGCCGTCCCGCAGGATGCGCTGCTCGTGGTAGACGTCGTGCAGGAAGGCATTGATCGCCTGCACGCGCTGCTTCACGCCGGCCTCGATATGGGCCCATTCCGCTGCGGTGATCACCCGCGGCAGGCAGTCGAACGGCAGGATGCGGTCGATCGCAGTCGCTTCGGAATAGACCGTGAAGGTGATGCCGAGATTGATCAGGTCGTGCTCGGCGCTTGCGGCGCGAGCCCGGAGCGCATCAAGGCCGATGCTGCGCACGCGGTTTCGGATTTGCTCGATGGCGCCGCCGTCGCCGCCGCGCGTGGTCAGCTCGCAGAAATAGTCGCCGGACGCGTAGCTGGCGAACGGGTCGGTCAACGTCGGTGTCATGCGCTTACTCTGCGGCAGGGTTGTCCGCACCGCAATGCAGGGCGCCCCGTGAAATGGCGCCTGGCCGGGTTAGCGCAGGATGATTTCGACCCGGCGGTTCTGCGGCTCGCGCACGCCGGGTCCGGTGGGGACGAGGGGGCGCGTGTCACCGAAGGCCTGGATGGCGATGGCGGTGTTGGGCACCCCATCGCGCACCAGCTCGGCCGCCACGGTCTGGGCGCGGCGCAACGACAGGCGCTGGTTGTATTCCGGCGTGCCGCTGCGGTCGGCATTGCCTTCCACCTCGATGCGCGTGGTCTGCACGCGGGTGCTGGCCTGCGCCGCCTCGCCCACGATCTGGCGCGCGCGGTCCGACAGGTCGGCTCGATCCCAATCGAAGAACACCAGGTAGGTCCGCGCGGGCGCGGGGGCGGGGGCTTGCACGGCGGGGGCCGGCGGCGGCGCGGGCGGCGGGTTGTTGAAGGCGTAACGCACGCCGAGCAGCAGGCTGTGGTTGTAGTCGCGGTTGATGTCGAGGTTGGTCGAGCGGTCGACCACGCCGACCCGGGCGCCCCCGGCGCCAAGCGCGACGACGTTCTGCGGGGAGGAGGATTTGAACGACGGCCCGTCCAGCAGGCCGTAGAAACGGTATTCCGCCGTCAGCGAGAAACCGGGCACGGGAGCGATGGGGAAGCTCAACCCGACGATGCCCTGATAGGCGAAGTTCGCCGACCAGCCATTGCTGGTTTGCGAGTAGCCCAGGCCGGGCGAGACCACCCGCAGGTTGGTGAAGTGGCTGTCCGCGATGCCGGCGCCGGCGCCGATGTACGGGTAGAGCCAGTTCAGGCCGATATCGAGGTCGAACAACACGTTGGCGGTGCCGCCGAAGCTGTATTGGTCCCCGCTGGCCGTGGTGGGCTGGCTGAAGCCGCTCCACTGCCGGATGTCGTTGTGGCGGAAATCACCCTCGAGCTCGAGGCGCAAGCCGTTGCCAAAGCCATAACCGAGGCTGCCGACCCCCACTTCGCCCACGTTCGGGCTGATCCGGGAGGCGCCGGCATTGGGCCCGGGCGTGGTGGCGAGCACGGCGCCGCCGGGGGAGACGCGGCTGACGTTGTTGAGGCCGGGCTGGGCGAGCGCCAGTTCCTGCTGCAGGAAGTTGCCGCCCGCGCCCGCGCCGATATAGATGCCCTGGATAGGCTGGGCCATTACGCTGAACGGGGCACCGAGCAGGGCGCCAAGCATCGTTGCACCGATCAGCGACATGCGGAACCGGCTCATCCAATCAGTCTCCTGCTGGTCCGGCCGGGGGCGGGACGCTTTCTGGTGCAGCCTGGTGGGCCCGACGGCGGGCGCCAGACGCAAAGAGGCCGGCCTCAAGCGGAAGGCCGGCCCTTGCTCATCGCACTGCGTGGTGGTTCTGGGAAGAGCCACCACGCAGCCGTTACGATGTGAGATACGCGACGCCGATCAGCGCAGGATGATCGCCACACGCCGGTTCTGCGGCTCACGCACGCCAGGCGCGGTCGGCACCAGCGGGCGGGTGTCGCCGAAGGCCTGGATGTCGATCGAGGTGCGCGGCACGCCCAAACGCACCAGCTCGGCGGCCACGGTCTGCGCACGCCGCAAGGACAGGCGCTGGTTGTAGGCTGCGGTGCCGGAGAGGTCGGCGTTGCCCTGCACTTCGATCCGCGTGTACTGCGTCCGGGTGCTGGCCTGCGCCGCCTCGGCCACGATCTGGCGCGCGCGGTCGGTCAGGTCCGCCCGATCCCAGTCGAAGAAGACGAGGTAGGTGCGGGCGGGAGCCGGGGCCGGAACCGGCTGGGCGGCCGGGGGCGGCGGGGCCGGCTGCGGGGCGCCGAATGCGAACCGCACGCCGAGCAGGATGCTGTGGTTGAAGTCGTCCGCACCCTCCTTCACGCGCACGCCGAACGCACCCTGGGTGTTGAACAACTGCTCCTTATAGTCGCGGCCGTTCGGCTCGGCCAGGAAGCGGTATTCCGCCGTGAGCGCCAAGCCGGGGATGGTCTTGATCGGGAATGCAAAGCCCGCGATGCCCTGCACGCCGATGTTGTCGTTCTCGCCATTGCCGCGGAGGATTTGATTGGCAGAGATCGAGGTGATGCGCAGGCTGTTGAACTGGTTATGCACGTAGCCGCCGCCGACGCCGACATACGGCTGCACCGGGATGCCCGGAACAGCGAGATCGTAGAAGACGTTGAAGAACGCGCCTTCCTTATACTCGTCGCCGCCCGCCGAGGTCGGGGCACCGTTTTTGAAGCCCTTGAGCTTGTTGTCGTAGAACGCGCCCTGCAGTTCCAGGCGCAGGCCGTTGCCGAGGCCGTAGCCGACGCTGCCGATCACCACCGGGCCGGCGTCAAACTTGATGTTGCTGCCAGGCCCGTCGCGGTTCGGTAGACCACCGGTGGCGCGGGGGAAGCCGGCCGTGTGGCTGACTGTTTCGTCTTGCAGGATGTTGCCGCCGGCCCCAGCGCCAATGTAGAGGCCAGACACAGGCTGCGCACTGACCGCAATTGGCGCGGCCAAAATGGTCGCTGCCAGAAGCGCATTGCGGAGTTTCATTCTTTCTCTCCTCATAACTATCTGCGCTCGCACGCAGCAAACCCGCCCCTTGATGCCTACTGGCGCCCGGGGCATTCAGCGAGCGCAACATATCACCTCATTTCTCCAGTGGGAGACTGTTAAAACTGATTCCTAAATACTGTTGTAAGTCGGCCACAGGCACCGGCGCAATCAAGCAACAGTGATTTTGCAGCGCGAAACCCACCTTTGCGGCGCTGAAACGAGTTGTGGCTAGACGATCTTGGCCTCGAACGGCGGCAGGTCGTCCGGCGCCTCGAACTCCAGCACCCACAGATCGGGATCGAACCGAACCTGCCGCGCAACATACCCGTCGGCCTCCAGCTCGGTGACGGGCGCGGCACCCGTGCCCCTCAGCCAGGCCGCTTCCCCCTCGCCGCTGCGCATCTGGGAGAGCACGGTGCTGCCCTGGCGGCCACGCAGCACGACGAGGATGCCGCCGGCGTCGGGGTCTCCGGTGCGCACGACCACGCCGGGTCGGCCGGCCTGGTCGCCGAGGCGCAGCGCCATCTGGACCCACAGTTTCGCCTTTACCCGCGGCTCCATAACGCGCCTCCCAAGCCTGAATGAATTGGAGTTCTAGACCAAGACCGGCTCAGATAGAGCCGCCGGTCATGGTCTAGCTGTTTGGTTTGGCGAGCATGTTTACCGATCAAGTGACTTCACTTGATGCGGTCATGCTCTAACGCGCGGCCAGCACGTCGAACGTGTCGCCGGCGATCGGGCTGCGTTCGATGTGGGCGCGGTGCCAGAGCGCGTAGAACAGCAGCGTCCAGGCGGCGAAGCCTTGGCGCCGGTGCTCCGCCTCGCGGAACAGCGCCACCACCCGGTCGGGCGCTGCGATTTCGGCCACGCCGGGCTGGGCTGCGACGAGCGGCCCCAGGCGATGACCGTGACGGGCAATCCAGCGGCCGACCGGCACGGTGAAGCCCTGCTTGGGCGCGAACGGCTTGGCGCTCGGCTGGGCTTGCTCCAGCCAGCGCCGCAGCAGCCACTTGCCGCGGCCGTCGCGAACCTTCAACCCGTCTGGCAGGCGGAACGCCGCGGCGGCCACCCCGGGGTCGAGGAACGGGGTGCGGCCTTCGACGGCATGCGCCATCAGGCAGCGGTCGAGCTTCAGCAGCAGGTCGTGCGGCAGCCAGTCCGCCATGTCGGTGGCTTGGGCGACCTGCAGGCGGGAGCGGCCGTCCGTCGCGGCGCGCGCCTCGGCGGCGGCGATCCCGTCGCGCCAACCCGGCGAGATTTCGCGCAGCACCTCCAGCCGGTCGAACGTGCCGCGCGCGCGCATGCTGCGGCCGCCGAGCCACCAGGGGCGCATGGCGCTGCGATAGCGGCCGTAGCCGCCGAACATCTCGTCGCCGCCTTCGCCGGAGAGCACCACCTTCACGTCCTGGCGGGCGCGGCGGGCGAGGAACCAGGTCGGGATGATGGCGTAATCGGCCGCCGGGTCGTCCATCGCGGCCACGATGCGCGGCAGCTCCGCCCAGACCATCGCCTCCGTCACCAGGACGGTTTCGTGCCGCGCGCCGTTGGCCCGTGCGAGGTCGGCCGCGGCCACACGCTCGTCGGCTGCGTCGGGCACGTCGAACCCGGCGGTGTAGGCCAGCACCGGCTCGGTGTTCAGCCGGGCCATCAGGGTGAGCAGGGCCGAGCTGTCGATGCCGCTGGAGAGGAACATGCCGTAGGGCACGTCGCTGCGCTGGTGCAGGTCGACGGACTCCATCAGCGCGCCGTCGAGCCGGGCGAGCGCTGCGTCCTCGCCGATCAGCTCGGGCGGGCCGGCGGGCAGGGCGTCCTGGCGCTGGCGCTCCACCAGGCGGCCGTCCACGGCGACCAGGGTTTCGCCGGGCAGCACGCGTTGGATGCCCTCGAAGATGGTGTCCGCCCCGGTGGTGAACTGCATCTGCAGCAGCTCGCCGCGCGCGGCCGGGCGCACCGCGGGTTGCACCAGGCCAGCCGCCAGCAGCGCCTGCGGCTCGGAGGCGAAGGCCAGCCCGCCGGGCACGGTGGCGACGTAGAGCGGCTTGATGCCGAACGCGTCACGCGAGAGGGTGAGCTTGTGGGCGGCGCGGTCGTAGATGGCCACGGCGAACATGCCGCGCAGGCGCTTTGCGTAGGCCGGGCCGCACTGGCGCCAGAGATGCAACGGCGGCTCGCAATCGCTCCCGGTGGCGAGAGGCAGGCCCGGCGACAGCTCGCGGTAGTTGTAGACCTCGCCATTGGCGATCAGGGTGCATGGCCCGGCGAACAGCGGCTGGTCGCCGGTTTGCAGGTCGATGATCGCCAGCCTGGTTTGCAGCAGGGTGATGCCGCCAACCGCGAAATGGCCCTCGCCATCCGGCCCGCGATGCGCCAGCGCCTGCATCAGACGGGAGGCAATGGTCGGGTCCGCGGCGGGCGCGCCGGGCTGCAGCGCGAGGCCGGCTATGCCGCACATGGGGGCTTCTGCACTGCGTCGAGGAAGCCGCGCCATTGCGCTAGCACCGGGGCCGGGGCGAACTCCCGCTCCCACCGCGCCCGGCCGGCGTCGGCCAACCCGGCGGCGAGGACGGCGTTGCCGAGCAGCAGGCCCACCGAGGTCGCCAGCGCCTCGGCGTCCTCCAACGGGACGAGCAGGCCGTCCTCGCCGGGCCGGATCAGCTCCTTCGGGCCGGACGCCGCCGCCGCGACCACGGGGCGGCGGGCGGAGAACGCCTCCACCACCACGTTACCGAGCGGTTCGCTGCGGGACGGGCAGACCACCACGTCGCACCCGGCGAGCAGCGCCGCGGTGTCCTGCCGCCAGCCGGGCAGGTGGACGCGGCGCTCGAGGCCGTGTTGCGCCGCGAGCGCCTGCAGGCTGGCGCGTTCCGGCCCGTCCCCGGCGATGACGAGGTGGGCCTGGGGGAGCCGGGTCATGGCCGGTATCAGCACGTCGAACGCCTTGTTGCGGTGCAATCGGCCGAGCGCCAGGACCAGCTTTGTGCCGGGTGGCACGCCCAGCCGCTCGGGCGCCGCGCCGGACAGATCGGGGGAGAAGTTGGGCAGGTAGTGCGTTCGGGTGGGGGGCCAACCCTGGGCCGTGATGCGGCGGGCCAGGTCGCGGGTATTGGCGACCAGGTGGTCGCAGCGGCGGAAATAGCGCAGGTCGTAGAAGCCGCCGAGCCGGCCGACCAAGACCCAGTCGCCGGGCGGGGTGAAGCGGGCGGCGCGGCTCATCCAGGCCACTGCGACGCGCGGGCGGAACTGGGCTAAGGCGCGGCGCAGGCGGTTGCTGGTGGCCCAGTCCAGCGCGCCGCCGAAGCGGGCGGGGAGCGGCTGCAGGCCCGTCGCCTGCAAGCGGGCCGTCCGGTCCGGGTAGGGCCGGATCAACGGCAAGACGGCGTCCCCGGCGCCATGTTGTGCGGCCACCAGGCGCTCGAAGAACAGCTCGGCGCCGCCCTCGGCCGCCCCGGCCATGATGTGGGCGACCCTCATAGCAGCGCTTGGGCGGCCTGCAGCACCTGGTCCACCGGCAGGGCGGACATCGGGCTGCCCGGCGGGCCGGGGGCGACCACCGCCTGGGCGCGGCGCCCGGTCGGGCCGTATTCGGCAGCGGGGGTGGGGCCGAACAGACCGAGGGTCGGGGTGCCGGAGGCGGCTGCCAGGTGCATCAGGCCCGAATCGTTGCCGACGAACAGCCGGCAGGAGGCGAGGCAGGCGGCCGCCTCGGGCAGGGTCAGGCGGCCGGCCAGGTCGACCGCGGAGGGCAAGGCCGCGAGCACCGGGGCCGCCAAGGCGCGTTCGGTTGGACCGGGGCCGGCGAAGATGACGGGGCGGGCATTCGGCAAGATCGCCTCGATCGCCCGGAACAGTGCCACGAAGCGGTCTGCCGGCCATACCTTGCCGGACCAATTTGCCGTGGGGCCGAGCCCGACCAGCGGCACTCCCGCGGGCAGCAGGCTGCGGGAGAGGGCTTGGTCGGCCTCGGCAAACCAGCTCACCGGCATCGGCGGCTCGGCCAGGCCAAGCGCGCCGGCCAGGTGGGTCAGCCGGTGCCCCGGACGGCGGCCACCGCGCATGATCGCGCGACGCCGGGCCGGCAGCAGCAGGGTGATGGCCGAGCCGCGCAGGTCGACCGCAAGGTCCCACAGCGTGGTGACGGTTTGCAGCCATAGCGTCAGCCAATGGCGATCGTAGCGGCGCTTGTCGATCAGCAGGGTGCGCTCGCGGTTCGGCATGCGGGCAAACACGCCGGCCGCCGGCGCGCCACAGGCGACGGTGAACCGCGCGTCGGGATATTCCCGCAGCAGGTGCGCGGCCAAGCCCGTCGAGAGGACCGCGTCGCCGATCCGCGTCGCCGTGATGAACAGGATGCGCACGCCCGCTCTGTAACGCCCGGCACCGCGGGGGGGAAGGGCCGGGTTGTAGACGCCGCCGCCACAACCCAGCTGGGAGGGATGACCAAGCTGGCGCACCTGCGCTCCCGTGCCGTCCTGTCCATCACGGGCGTGGACCGCGTTGCGTTCCTCCAGGGGCTGGTCTCCAACGACGTATCGCTTGCAGGGCCCGGGCGCGCGGTGTGGGCGGCGATGCTGACGCCGCAGGGCAAGTGGTTGGCTGATTTCTTCATCTTTGCAGACGGCACGCGGCTGCTGCTGGATGTGGAGGCGGGCCAGTGTGCCGAGCTCGCCCGGCGGTTGACCCGGTTTCGCTTGCGCGCCGATGCACAGGTGCAGCCGGACGATCGAGGCGTGTTTGCGGTGTGGGACGGGTTCCCGCCGGCCTGCGACTGGGCTGCGCCGGACCCTCGCCTTCCCGACGCTGGCTGGCGATTGCTCGGCAGCGGCTATGAACCGACCGCCACCGAGGACGACTACGACCTGCACCGCCTCTCGCTCGGACTACCCGCAGGAAGCCAGGATTTGGAGGCGGAAAAAAGCGTCCTGATGGAGGCGGGGTTCGACGAGCTGGGCGGCATCTCCTGGACCAAGGGCTGCTACATGGGCCAGGAACTCACCGCGCGGACCAAGTATCGCGGCCTGGTAAAGCGGCGGCTGGTGCCGGTGCGGGCGCTTGCCGGTGAGTTGGCGGCGTCGGGCACGCCCGTGTTGTCCCAAGGGGTCGACGTGGGACAGCTCCGCTCCCGGCGCGGCGAGTTCGGGCTTGCCTTGATCCGGCTGGACGCTGTCGATCAGGCACTGGACTGCGCTGGCCCGATCGAGGTGCGGCGCTTGGCCTGGATGCACCTACCAAATGGCACGCCTCGATGATGACGGCTGGCTGGGTTTCCTCACCCCCCACAGATTAGGCGGCGCGCTCGACCACCTGCCTGACCGAGACGGCCTTGCGCAGGTTTTCGCGGCGGTTCTCGATGGTTTTCACGGCCATCGCGATGTTGGTCGTCCCGAGCCGGATGGTCTCCGAGGCTTGCTCGGCCCGCGCGATCGCCTGGGCGACGGCGCCGGTTCCCACAGCCACACGCTGCACGCTGCTGGCGATTTCGGCTGTTGCGGCGCCCTGCTCCTCGACGGCACAGGCGACTTGGGCGGCGAGCGAGCTGATGTCTTCGATCCGGCCGCTGATGGCGCGGATGGCGCCGATGCTGCCCTGGGTGGCGGACTGCATCGCCGCGATCTGCTGCCCGATCTCCTCGGTGGCGCGCGCCGTCTGCGCGGCAAGGTTCTTCACTTCCCCCGCAACCACCGCGAAGCCGCGGCCAGCATCCCCGGCGCGGGCGGCCTCGATGGTCGCGTTCAATGCCAGCAGGTTGGTTTGCGCCGCGATGTCCCCGATCAGTCGGACGACGTCGCCGATCCGCCCGGCGGCGGAAGCGAGCTCTTCCACGGATGCGTCGGTCCGCTTGCTTTCGGCTGCAGCCTGGCGGGCGCTCTCGGCGCTGCGGGCAACCTGCACGGCAATCTCACCGATCGAGGCGGACAGTTGCTCCGACGCGCTCGCAACGTCCTGGATACCCTTGGCTGCCTGCTCGGCCGCGCCCCGAACCGAACCCATCTCCCGCGTGGCGACCTCGACCCCGGCCATGACGCCGCTGGTCACCGTCCCCATCTCGCCAGCCGCTTCGTTCACGGCTTCGACCTCGTCGGTCACGCGCTGCTGCAGGGCACGCAGGGCGGTGCCGCGCTCCTGCTCCACTTCCACGGCATTGGCGTAGTCGGCCTCGAGCTGATGCACCCGGGCTTTCAGGGCGGTGAGTTCCTGGTTCAACCCGGCTTCACGCCGCAGCGCCATGCCGATCGCGCCCGGCCGCGTCACGTCCTGCGCGGCCACCGGGCTTCGCAACGGCGCGAGGGTGGCGTTCACGATGGCTGCCAGCACGCCGAGGCTGAGCACGAGACCGACCGCCTGGACACCCCAGAGCGACAGCTCCGCCTCGGCCCAGACGAGGGCGGCGGCATCTGCCAGGCCGAAGCAGAGCCCGGCAGCGCCGATCACCAGGGCAAACGCGGGTATGTGGTTGACGACGTTGGTGGACCGTAGGGACATTGCTTGCTCGGGCGGCTGTTCGACCCGAGTGTCGCCGTATTGGGTTAAGACAGCCTTAAGGCCCGGCCTAAAGCGAGTTGTCGTCGAAACCGCCGCCGCCAGTGTCGAAACCGCCACCGCCACCGCTGTTGTCGTCCCAGCCACCGCCGCCGCTGTTGTCCATGCCGCCGCCGCCCTGGACGTTGTTGTCCCAGCCGGCATCGTTCGGGCCCTGCCCGGCGTCACCATAGTTGTTGTTGACGATCGTGGTCTCTTCAACGGGCGCCGGCATGCCGAACCCGCCGCCCATGCCGCCCCCCATGCCGCCGCCGAACATCCCGCCACCCTGGTGGCCGGAGAACATGTTCATCAGCATGTCCCCAGCGACCACACCGCCCGCGACCCCGGCTGCGGTCCGCAGCGCGCCGCCAAGAAAGCCGTTGCCGCCCTGGCCGAGCATCCCGGGCTGCATGTTTGGCGGGTATTGCGGCGGCGGCACGTTGGCCGAGGCGGCGCCATACTGGGTATATTGCGGCGCCTGGCCCGGCGCCGGGCCTTGGTTCCACACCGAGGGGCCTGCTGCCGGCCGCGCTGCCTGGCCGCCGCCGAAGAGGTTGCTGAAGAACCCGCCGGATTGCCCGCTGGCTTGGCCACCCTGGGCCTGGCCCGGGGCGTTACCACGCTGAGCCGCCTGCTGCGCCGCCTCCAGCTCGGCCTGCAGCCGGTGGATGCGGTTCGCCGCCTCAGCCAACGCGGCCTCCTGCACCACGGCCATCTGGGTCACACGGTAGCGTGCCTCGGGATGGCTCTGGAACTGGTCCGCGATGAACCGGTCGGCCTCGGGGTCGATCGGCGGCAAGGACGATTGGGTCGACGGCACGCTGCGGGCAAACCCGCCCGTCGCTGCCCCACCGACGCGGGCGACGAATTGGGCGATGAGGTCGCGTTCCTCGTTGGTCATCGGATCACCTGTTGTTCAGCAAGCGTGGAAGGGACGGCCCGGCTGATTGCAGAAGCGACATGGTCGGGCCGAGTGGGCGGTTCAAGCCACTGGCCCGGCGCCCAACCGCGGCGCCTCGATTGCCGGGCACCGATCCATCACAACGTTCAAACCGGCCTGTCGGGCGCGCCTGGCCGCAGCGTGGTCGATAACATCGAGTTGAAGCCAGGCGGTGCGTGCGCCCAGCCGGGCCGCTTCGTCCACCACCGCGCCGGCTTGGTCGGCGGCGCGGAACACGTCCACCATGTCCAGCGGCCCGGCCTCCGCCAGCGAGCCGACCACGCGCTGGCCCAGCAGCGTCTGCCCCGCCAAGCCGGGGTTGACCGGGGTGACCTCCCAGCCCTGGGCGAGCAGGAATCGCATCACGCCATGGGAGGGGCGCTCGGGCCGGGCGGAGGCACCCACCAGGGCGATGCGCCGCGTGCCGCGCAGGATGGCGGCAACCTCAGCGTCGGAAAGGCCGTCGGCTGCCATGCTGTCTCCCCGCTTGTTCTCGGCTGTCGCTTCCGCGAGTGTTGCCCGCGATGAACCCGGCCGCACCCTCGTTCCAAGACCTCATCCTGCGCCTGCACGGCTTTTGGGCCAAGCAAGGCTGCGTCATCCTGCAGCCCTACGACGTGGAGATGGGCGCCGGCACCTTCCACCCGGCCACCACCTTGCGCGCGCTCGGCGCCAAACCGTGGCGCGCCGCCTACGTGCAGCCGTGCCGCCGCCCCTCCGACGGGCGTTACGGCGAGAACCCGAACCGGCTGCAGCACTATTATCAGTACCAGGTGATCATGAAGCCGGCGCCCGACACCGCGCAGGCCTTGATGCTGGAGTCCTACGCCGCCATCGGGCTCGACCCGGCGCTGCACGACATCCGCTTCGTCGAGGACGACTGGGAGAGCCCGACGCTGGGCGCCTGGGGGCTCGGCTGGGAGGTCTGGTGCGATGGGATGGAGGTGGGCCAGTTCACCTACTTCCAGCAGGTGGGCGGCATTCCGGTGGCACTCCCGTCGTTCGAGATGACCTACGGGCTCGAGCGCCTCAGCATGTATGTGCAGGACGTCGAGCGGGTGTATGACCTGGACTTCAACGGTGCGGGCGTGCGGTATGGCGACGTGTTCCTGCGCGCCGAGCGGGAGTACAGCGCGCACAACTTCGAGCGCGCCGACACTGCCATGCTCGCCCGCCACTTCGCCGACGCCGAGCGGGAATGCGCGAACCTGCTGGACGCGCAGCCGGCGCCGCTGGCGTTGCCGGCCTACGACCAATGCATCAAGGCGAGCCACCTGTTCAACCTGCTGGACGCGCGGGGCGTGATCAGCGTCACCGAGCGGGCCGCCTACATCGCCCGGGTACGGGGGCTGGCGAAAATGTGTTGCGAGGCCTGGCTGGCGAGCGAGAGCGTTGATTTCGCTTCACCGTCGGAATAGTCTGCTGCGGTGCACAAGTTCATGCTCCTCCCTTCGCCGGCTTGATGGCTGAGCTGCTGCTCGAGCTGCTGAGCGAGGAGATTCCGGCGCGCCTGCAAGGCCGGGCGGCCGACGATCTTGCCCGTGCGCTCGGCGAGGCGCTGGCCGCTCTGGCGCCGACCGACGTGCAGAGCTTCAGCGGGCCGCGCCGGCTCGCCGTGGCCGCAACCATCCGGCCGCAGACGGAGGCGTCCAGCAGCGTGGAGCGGGGCCCGCGCCTGGCTGCTCCGGAGCAGGCGCTAACCGGCTTCCTGCGCAAGCACGGCGCCAGGCGGGACATGGTGGCGGCCGAGGGCGACTACTGGGTGCTGCGCAAGCAGGCGGCGGCCGAGCAGGCGGGCAGCCTGGTGGCGGCGGCGCTGCCGGGGCTGCTGCGGCGGTTCGCGTGGGCGAAATCGATGCGCTGGGGCGCGACCGGCAGCCTGTTCACCTGGATCCGCCCGCTGCGCCGCATCCTCTGCCTGCTCGATGGCGAGGTGGTGCGCTTCAGCCTGGCCGAGGGGACGGATGACGGCCACGGGCTGGCCGCGGCGGGCGAGACCGAGGGCCATCGCTTCATGGCCCCGGGCGCCTTTCGCGTTCGTTCTGCCGCCGAGTGGCAGGCCGGGTTGCTGGCCAAGCGGGTGATCGTCAGTGCGGCGGAGCGTCGCCGCCGGGTCGAGACGGGGGTGGCCGCCCTGGCCGCCGCGCAAGGGCTGACCGTGGTGCCGGATGCGGGGCTGCTGGACGAGGTGGCGGGGCTGGTGGAATGGCCGGTGCCGCTGCTGGGCCGCATCGACCCGGCCTTCATGGACCTGCCGCCCGAGGTGAGGCAGGTGTCGATGCGGGTGAACCAGCGCTACTTCGCCCTGCGCCACGCGGATGGCTCGGCCGCGCCGTTCTTCGCCTTCGCCGCCAACATCGAGGCGCCGGATGGGGGCGCCACCATCGTCGCCGGCAACGAGCGCGTGCTGCGTGCCCGATTTGCCGACGCGCGGCATTTCTGGGAGGCGGATCGCGCCAAGCGGCTTGGGGACCGGGTTGCCGCGCTGGACGCCGTCACCTTCCACGCCAAGCTCGGCAGCCAGGGCGCGCGGGTGCACCGCCTGATGCAGATGGCCGAGGCGGCGGCCCCCTGGGTGGGCGCCGACCCGGCCTTGGCGGCACGCGGGGCGTGGCTCGCCAAGGCCGACCTGCTGAGCGGCATGGTGGGGGAGTTTCCCGAGCTGCAGGGCGTGATGGGCGGCTACTACGCGCGCCATGACGGCGAGGACCCGGCCGTGGCCGACGCCATCCGCGATCATTACGCGCCCCGCGGGGCCGGGGATGCGGTTCCCACCGCGCCGGTCAGCGTGGCGGTGGCGCTGGCCGACAAGCTGGACGCGCTGGCCAGCTTTTTCGCCGTGGGTGAGGTGCCGACCGGGTCGGGCGATCCGTTCGCGCTGCGCCGGGCCGCCTTGGGCGTGGTGCGGATCCTGCGGGAGACCGACCGCAAGCTGCCGCTGCGGCCGCTGCTCGGGCTCTGCTCGGGCTCGCTGCCGGCGCCGGTGCCGGTCGAGGCCGTGTTGGCCTTCATCGTCGACCGCGCCCGGGTGCAGCTTCGCGGCGAGGGCGCCCGGCACGACGTTCTGGACGCGGTGTTTGCCGCCAATGCGGGGGACGACCTCGCCGGCTTGCTCAAGCTGTCGACGCAACTGGGCGCGCTGCTGGGCACGCCGGACGGCTTGAACCTGCTGGTGGCCTACAAGCGGGCCGCCAACATCCTGCGCATCGAAACCGCCAAGGACGGGCCGCACGATGGCGCGCCCGACCCGGCAATGCTGCACCTGCAGGACGAAGCCGCGCTGAACGATGCGCTGGCGGTGGTGGAGCCGGCGCTGGCGCGGCATCTCGCGGCGGAGGATTTCGCTGCCGCCGTGCGCGAAATTGCTGTAATTCGACCGCCGCTTGATACTTTTTTCGCCAATGTTACGGTAAACGACAGCGACCCGACACTCCGCCGCAACCGGTTACGTCTTCTCCACCGCGTGTGTGAGACGATGAACCGGGTAGCCGACTTCTCCCGCATCGAGGGCTAATTGACATGACCAAATGGGTGTACAGCTTCGGCGCCGGGCACAATGAGGGTCGTGCCGACATGCGCAACCTGCTGGGCGGCAAGGGCGCCAACCTGGCGGAGATGGCGTCGATCGACCTGCCGGTGCCGCCCGGCTTCACCATCACCACCGAGGTGTGCACCGCGTTTTACGACAACGGCCGCAACTATCCGGAGGAGCTCGGGGGCCAGGTGCGCGAGGCGCTGAGCCGGGTTGAGCAGGCGGTCGGCCTGCGCTTCGGCGACGCGGAACACCCGCTGCTGGTGTCGGTGCGGTCCGGCGCGCGCGTGTCGATGCCCGGGATGATGGACACGGTGCTGAACCTCGGGCTTAACGATGACACGGTGATCGGGCTCGCGACGGCCAGCGGGGACGCCCGCTTCGCGTGGGACAGCTATCGCCGCTTCATCCAGATGTATGGCTCGGTGGTGCTCGGGGTGGACCACCACCGTTTCGAGGAGATCATCGAGCACGCCAAGCTGGACGCGGGGGTGACCGAGGACACGGCGCTGTCGCCGGAGCAGTGGCAGAGCGTGGCGGCCGAGTACAAGGAGATGGTGCGGGCCGAGCTCGGCAAGCCGTTCCCGCAGGAGCCCGAGGAGCAGCTTTGGGGCGCGATCGGCGCCGTGTTCGGCTCCTGGATGAACCCGCGTGCCAACACCTATCGCCGGCTGCATGACATTCCGGCGAGCTGGGGCACCGCCGTGAACGTGCAGGCGATGGTGTTCGGCAACATGGGGGAGGACTGCGCCACCGGGGTGTGCTTCACGCGCGACCCGTCGACCGGCGAGAACGTGTTCTACGGCGAATACCTGGTGAACGCCCAGGGCGAGGACGTGGTGGCTGGCATCCGCACGCCGCAGCCATTGTCGCAACTGCGCTCCAAGCCGGGTGAGGTGTCGATGGAGGCGGCGCTGCCGGAGGTCTACCAAGACCTCGTGCGGGTCCGCACCACGCTCGAGACGCACTATAAGGATATGCAGGACATCGAGTTCACGGTGCAGCAGAAGAAGCTGTACATGCTGCAGACGCGGAGCGGCAAGCGCACGGCCGCGGCGTCGCTGCGGATTGCGGTCGAGATGGCGGAGTCCGGCCTGATCGACAAGAAGGAGGCGGTTCGCCGGGTCAACCCGGCCAGCTTGGACCAGTTGCTGCATCCGATGCTGGACCCGAAGGCGCCGCGGACGGCGATCTCGAAGGGCTTGCCGGCCAGCCCGGGCGCCGCCAGCGGAATTGCCGTGTTCAACTCGGACGAGGCGGAGATGCGCGCGGCCAAGGGCGAAGCGGTGGTGCTCATCCGCGTCGAGACCAGCCCGGAGGACATCCACGGCATGCACGCCGCCCGGGGCATCGTGACCACCCGCGGCGGCATGACCAGCCATGCGGCCGTTGTGGCGCGCGGCATGGGGCGGCCCTGCGTGGCTGGCGCGGGCGGCATCACGGTGGATTACGGCGCCCAGACCATGACGGCCGGTGGCGTGGTGGTGCGCGCGGGCGACACCATCACGCTCGACGGCGCCACCGGGGAGGTGTTTGCCGGGTCGGTGCCGATGATTGAGCCCACCATGTCCGGCGAGTTCGTCACCCTGATGTCGTGGGCCGACGGCTTGCGGCGGATGAGGGTGCGGACCAATGCGGAGACCCCGCTCGACGCCGAGACGGCGCGCAAGTTCGGCGCCGAGGGCATCGGCCTGTGCCGCACCGAGCACATGTTCTTCGACCCGGCGCGCATCGGCGCGGTTCGCCAGATGATCATGGCGCAGGACGAGGCGGGCCGGCGGACGGCGCTGGCCAAGCTGCTGCCGTTCCAACGCGACGACTTCCGCGACCTGTTCCGGATCATGGCGGGGCTGCCTGTCACCATTCGGCTGCTGGACCCGCCGCTGCACGAGTTCCTGCCGCACCAGGAGAGCGAGCTGGCGGAGGTTGCGGCGGCGATGGGGGAGGACTTGGAGGTGGTACGCCGTCGCCGCGAGGAGTTGCAGGAGGCCAACCCGATGCTGGGGCATCGCGGCTGCCGCCTGGGCGTGTCCTACCCCGAAATCTACGAGATGCAGGCGCGGGCGATCTTCGAGGGTGCGCTGGCGGCCACGCAGGGCGGCGCCGAGCTGCCGGTGCCGGAGATCATGATCCCGCTGGTTGCGACCAAGCGTGAGCTCGAGATCACCCGGGCGCAGGTGGACCGTATTGCGGCGGAGGTGTTCAGCGAGACCGGCCGCACGATCGTCTACACCGTCGGCACCATGATCGAGCTGCCGCGGGCGGCGCTGACGGCCGACAAGATCGCCGAGTGTGCCGACTTCTTCAGCTTCGGCACCAACGACCTGACCCAGACCGCCTTCGGGCTCTCGCGTGACGACGCCGGCAAGTTCCTGCCGCATTACGTCGAGCAGGGGATCCTCGCCAAGGATCCGTTCGTCTCGATCGACGTGGAGGGTGTCGGCGCGCTGGTCCGCATTGCCAGCGAGAAGGGCCGCCACACCAAGAACGACCTCAAGATGGGCATCTGTGGCGAGCACGGCGGCGACCCGGCGTCCATCGCGTTCTGCGAGCAGGTGGGGCTGGATTACGTCTCCTGTTCGCCGTACCGGGTGCCGGTGGCGCGGCTGGCAGCGGCGCAGGCGGCCTTGGGCGTCGCGGACGACAAGACGGCTTAGGCGTCGTCGCCGGCGCACGGGGGCCAGTCTGTCGCCGCCTTGGTGGCCCCTCGGCGAGATGGAGTTTCACTTTGACTATGCTGGCCGCGGCCACGGCTGCGGCCGGCTGCGCTTGTGGTAAAAACACCACCGACTGCATTCTTAACGTTCAATTCATCAACGTGTCACTATCGTGGACTTCTCCCATTTGAGTTTATCGAGCACACAGCACGAGCCAGTTTGCATTGTTCGTTTCTTGCCGGTTTAGACCTTGTTCATACAAAACTCGGTTGTGTCATCAAACACACCATGGTCTTCGCTCGCGGAATGCGCTATAAAGTGGCACGGATAAGTTATTTGGGGTTGTGCTGATGCCAGGGATTACGGTGGGCGGCGCCAGTGGCGTCACGCTGAACTACTCGACGACGGATGCTGTGGCGGTCGCAACGACCCTGGCAACGCAGATCTCGACCGACCTGGTGAACGGCACCTACACGACGTTCAACTACACCGGGAGTGGCGCGGTCGCTCCGGAGCCGGCGTCTGGCTCTGGCGGCGTTGCGGTGTTCACGCAGCCGACGAACGGTTCGGTCTTCGTCGACGGCGCCGACCAGTCTATCGTGATCAACGCGACTGGGCCGGTGAGCGTCCAGGGCGGTGCGGCGGGTGGTTCGCTGGTCGCCGGGGCGGGCGCGGCGGGTGCTCCACTGAACGTCAGCTACACCAACATCACCCCCAGCGGAACCGCAACCGACCAGATCGCGATCCTGGGCGGCAACAACCTGGTTGCCACCGCGACCTTCGGCACCGGCAACTACAACATCAGCACGGGCAGCGGAAACGACTCGATCAGCGTTTCGATGGGCAACGCGACGGTCAATCCGGGCACCGGGACGAACCTTGTCAGTCTCGGGGCTGGAAGCAACCTGATCTACTCCGAAGGCTACGATTCCGTCACCGGCGCTGTGTCGGGTGGCGGGTCTGACACGGTGGACATCGGCTCCGGGCAGACCTCGATCAACCCGGCGACGAGCAACTTCCTCATCAACGACGGCTCGACCAACCCCCTGCTGCTGACCCTCGGCTCCGGCACGACGACGATCAACTTCGGGCCGGGCGCCAGTGGCGTCATCAATGGGCCGAACAGCACGGCAACCATCACGGGTGTCGGCACCGTGGTCGCGCACCCGACCAGCACGGGTGACGGCTACACGGTCACCGGCGCGGCCAGTGCGAACATCGTGGCGGGCGCAGCCAACGAGACGGTGGTCGGCACCGGGTCGTCCGGCAATGAGGTGTTCCGCGCCGGCACCGGCAACGACACCCTGATCGCGGGGCCTGGTGCCGTGGTTCTGAGTGGCGCCGTCGGGCCGAACGCGACCGCGCTGCTCCAGTCCGGTGGCCTCGATCCGACCACGTTCTCGTTCGTCAACGGGCAGTTCAGTGGCGGCGCCGACACCATCACTGGTTTCAAGTCGAGCGACATCATTTCCCTCGCGGGTTACGGCCCCAACGCCGTGTCGAGCGAAGCGGTCTCGGGCGGTAGCACCATCATCAAGCTGGCCGACAACACCACCATCACGATTGCCAACGCCGCGCCGACTTCGGGCCAAATCCGCATCAGCTAAGCGCTTCGGAAGCTTGGCCGCGTCGGTCAGGGTCCGAACGTCAGCTTCCCAACCTGCAGCGGCCTTGGTGGATCGGCTGGGCCGTGTTCCGACACCCGCGGCGGGAGCAGGCACCCTCTGGGTCCACGCTTGGCGGCCGGGCCAAGCGTGCGATGCGCGGAATGAGCTCAGCTCACGCGGCTGCCCGGCCTTGAGGAATGCGTAAGAGGCGTTCTCGCCTCGAGTCAGCGGCTCGCGTGAACGATGGCGCCTTTTGCACCACCATCCGCCTCGCGCTCAGCGGCACGACGACAGCTCGATGAGAGATACCGTCGCTCACGGCAGATTACCTGTGGTGGTTGTGTACAATTTACATCTAAGCTGGCCACGATTCTTCGTGCTCCCCGAGGAGACGACTTCACTCGCCGAACCAACCCAGTGGCGAAGCCCGTCAATTGAGCCGACCCCTCATAGGCCGCACCATCCGCCGGATCCGGCTGGAACAAGGCAAGACCCAGCAGGCGCTCGCCAGCCGGGTCGGGATTTCCGCGAGCTACCTGAACCTCATCGAACATGACCAGCGCAACGTCACCGCGTCGCTGCTGATCAAGCTGGCGCAGGTGCTGCAGATCGAGCTGGCCGCCATCTCGGGTAGTTCCGAGCGGCAGTTGCAAGCCGGGCTGCGTGAGGCGTTCAACGACCCGCTGCTCGCCCACGAGGCGGTGCCGGACCTCGAACTGGAGACGCTCGCCGCCAGTAGCCCGAACGCGACGCGCGCCATCCTCAGCCTCTACCGCGCCTGGCGCGTCGCTCGGGAGGACGCCAGCGGCATCGCGCTGCCCTCCGGCCGCCGCCTGTTGCTTCCCACCGAGGAGGCGCGCGACCTGTTCAATGACCGCAACAACCACTTTCCCACGCTCGAGACGGCGGCCGAAATGGTGGTGGCGGAGCTCGGCGTGCCGGCGGCGGAGACCAACCACGCCATCGCCGAGCGCCTGCGCCATCGCCACAGCCTCAAGATCCATGTCGGGCCGACCGAGGGCCACCTCCGCCGCTATGACCCGGCGACCCGCAGCCTGACCCTGTCCGAGCAGTTGCCGCGCGAAAGCCGCGGCTTCCACATGGCGTGCCAGCTCATGCTGCTGGAAGCGCGCGAGGCGATCGAAGCCGTGCTCGAGAGCGCCAATCCAACCAGCCTCGAGGCGGCTCAACTTATCCGCCTGGGGCTGCTGAACTACGCCGCAGCGGCTGTGCTGATGCCCTACGGCCCCTTCGCGCAGGCCGCGCGGGCGCTGCGGCACGACGTCGAGGCGCTGGCGCGGCGGTTCGGCGTCTCGTTCGAGCAGGCCTGCCATCGGCTTTCCAGCCTGCAACGACCCAGCCAATGTGGCGTGCCGTTCTTCCTGCTGCGCATCGACCCGGCGGGTAACGTGAGCAAGCGCTTCTCCGGCGCCGGCTTCCCGTTCGCGCGGTTCGGCGGCTCCTGCCCACGCTGGGTCGTCCACGCCGCCTACGGCACGCCGGGCACCTTGCGCGTGCAGGTGGCGCGACTGCCGGACGGCGCGACGTTCCTGTGTTTTGCTCGCAGCGTCACGGGCGTGGCGGCCACTTGGGGCGAGCCGCCGCCGGTGCACGTGGTCGCCATGGGCTGCGACGTCGTGCATGCGCCGGACCTGGTCTACGCCGACGGCACCGACCTGCAATCGGCGGTTGTGGGGATCGGGCTATCCTGCCGCTTGTGTGATCGGCCAAACTGCCGCAGCCGCGCCTTTCCGCCGCTGGAGCACCGTCTGGCGCTCGATCCGCTGGCCGCCAGCGACAGCCCCTACCGCTTCACCAAGGGCTGAACGGCGCCATCGAGCGGCCTGGTAACGACCCTGTGACCACGATGTTTGGCCCCTGCCGCAATCCTGCCGTCGTTTCGCGGCTTAAAACCTTCGGCCATGGACTATGTGACAAACCGGCAAAGTTGGCAGGGTCTTCCTGCTGTGCCACCAACCTAGAAGAGAATATATATGCCAGATACGAACCTGAACGCCACAAAATCAGGGCGGAGCTTGGGCGTTCTCGTCGTGGGGATTGGCGGCGCTGTCGCCAGCACTGCTGCAGCGGGTGTCGAAATGCTGCGGGCTGGCTCGAATGATCTTGCGGGACTGCCGCTCGCCAATGTGGGCGTGGCAGGCTTGGTTCCCTACCGGAACATTCATTTCGCCGGCTGGGATTTGCACGGCGAGGACCTTGCCGCGGCCGTTCGCGAACACCGCGTCTTGGACCGGGACCAGGCCGAGCTGGTGGAAGATAAATTGGCGGCCCTGCGGCCCTGGCCCGCGGTTGGCAGCAAGGATTTTTGCAAGAACGTCGACGGCGAGAACAAGATCAGCGGGACGCACCGTCAGGCGGTCGACCAAATCCGTGACGACATCCGCCGCTACCGCGAGAGCTCCGGCGTGCGCGACCTGGTGATGATCAACCTCGCCTCGGTCGAGCGCTGGCCGGATCTCGGCCTCGAGGTGTTGCAGAGCCCGGCGGCGTTCGAGATCGGCCTCGACAATGGTGACGAAGCGATCAGCCCGGCCATGCTGTATGCCTACGCGGCGATCCAGGAGGGGCTGCCGTATGGCAACTTCACGCCCAGCCTGGCTGCCGATATTCCGGCGCTGACCCGCTTGGCGGACGAGCGCTGCGTGCCGGTCGCGGGCAAGGACGGCAAGACTGGGCAGACGTTCATCAAGACCGTGCTCGCACCGGCGTTTCGCTCGCGGTCGCTGTATGTCGAAGGCTGGTTCTCCACCAACATCCTCGGCAATCGCGACGGGCTGGCGCTCGACAACGCCGACAGCCTGCGCTCGAAGCTGAACACCAAGGGGTCGGTGCTCGATAGCATTCTTGGCTACCCGGTCGAGGACCATCTTGTAAACATTCAGTACTACAAGCCGCGTGGCGACAACAAAGAGGCTTGGGACAACATCGACCTGGTCGGTTTCATGGGCCAGAAGATGCAGATGAAGGTGAACTTCCTCTGCCGCGACAGCATCCTGGCGGCTCCGCTGGTGATCGAGATCGCCCGCGTGCTGGACTTGGCCAAGCAGCGCGGCAAGGGCGGCATCCAGGAGCAACTGGGGCTGTTCTTCAAGGCGCCGATGACGGAGCCGGGCCATCGCGAGGAGCATTCGTTCCCGGTGCAGGAGCGCAACCTGCTGGACTGGCTGGCCGCGGCCTGATGGATGGCGGCTCGTCGCGGGGTGGGCCAGGCGCGCTCACCCCGTTGGCTGGCGAACTGGGGGACCTGAAGCGCGTCCGGGACGCCGCGTCGCCCGAAAGTCTGGCCGTCCGCGCATTCAGGCAGGCCTGGGCTCGCCTCAGCGCCGGTGAGCCGGCCGACACCGTCGCGCTGTCGGTGACTGCGGCGACGCTTGCCGCCGTCCGGCTCGGCGGGTTGGACGCGGCCACGCTGGAGTCGCTCGGCGTCGCCCAGCCCACCCAGATCCTGCAGCGTGGGTTCGACGAAGTAACCGGATCGGTTGCGCCCTCGCTCCGGGCGGAGTTGCGGCGCCATCTTGGCCTCGCCGCGCCGCTGGGCGGGGTGCCGGCGTTCGTAGAGGCGCTGGTTCGGCAGCCCCGCGCGGGCGCCACCTGCCCGGGCAAGCCTCGGCTGGTGTTGGAGCCGCCGGAGAATCACGCCGACCATTGCCTGGTGGTGGCCGTCTTGGGCGCCGTGCTCGCCGGGCACTATGGCGCCGACCCGGCCACCGTGTTCGTCGCCGGGCTTGCCCACCACCTGCACAACGCGGCCCTGCCGGACAGCGGGTTCGCCGGCGAAGTGCTGCTCGGCGAGGAGCTGGCGCCTTTGATGGCCCGGCTGTTCGACCGCGAGATCGCCACCCTCCCGGCGCCGGTGGCCGCGGTGGTGCGGGCGGCGCTGGCCACCATCGGCGACGTCCAAACGCCGGAGGGGCGCGCCTTCAACGCGGCGGATGTGATGGATCGCGTATTGCAGATGCGCCACTACGAGCGCGTGGCGGCGTTCACCACCAGCCAGGCGCTGGGCGACCTGGAGCTGGTGCATGCCGGGCCGCTGCAGGCGTTCCACCAGGGCGTGCTGGTCGAGGCTGGGCTGGCGTGATCCTTCGCAGCCCGATCACGCGACAGGAGTTGCGCCCAGCCGGCCATGCGTTGGAGGGCGGCGGCGAGCGGTGGCCGGTGCTGGACGGCATCGCGTTCCTGCGCGCCGACCGCCGGGCGCTCGCCACCGCAGCGCTCGAGGCGCTCGACGCCGGCGACCGCACCCGCGCGCTGGTGCTGCTGCTCGGCGACCAGGATGGCTGGGCCCGCACGCCGCCGCCCAGCGAGGCGGATCGCCTCGAGGCGGTCACCCGCCGGGACGTGATCTCGTTCCGCGAGGCGATGTCGTTGTTGGCGCTAGGCCCGGTGGCCACCTATTTCGCCCACCGCTGGTCGGACCCGACCTTCCTGTCCGGCCTGGCACTCGCCCAATCCTACTGGGGCGCACCGCGACGCGTGCTGGAACTCGCCTGCGGGGCGGGGCATTACCTGCGCGCGTTTGCCGGCCATGCCGCCGAATTGGTGGGCGGCGACCTGGTGTTCGCCAAGCTCTGGCTCGCGCGCCACTTCATCGCGCCGGACGCCACCCTGGTGTGCTTCGACGCTGCCGCACCCTGGCCGTTCGACAGCCGCGCGTTCGACCTGCTGTTCTGCCACGACGCGTTCTACTTCCTGCCCGACAAGCCGCGCGTCGCCGCCGAGATGCTGCGGGTGGCCACCCGCATCTTGGCCGGGCACGTCCATAACGGCCTGGTGGACAACCTCTCCGCCGGTGAGGCCATGGAGCCGGCCTACTACGCTGCCCTGTTCCCGGCGCCCGACCTGTTCGACGACAGCGAGCTGACGGCGGCGCTGGTGGACGGCCGCACGCCACGCCGGGCCAGCATCGACGAACTGGCCCGCGCTCCGGCCATCGCCTTGGCCGTCGGCACCGCCGTACCGGGGCCGGCGACCGGGCCGCTGACGGCGCCGCAACTCGGCCGCACCCTGCGTCGCAACCCGCTTTACGCCGACGGCCAGGTGCAATGGCCGTCCGAGCGCTACGCCCGGGAATATGGCCCGCTCGCCACCTATCCGTCGCAAAGCGACGCGCCGGAGCTGGCCGTGGCCGGGGAAAGCGCCTGGGTGGACCAGTTGGCCCGGCGTCGCGTCCTGCTCGACCTGCCGGAGCGATGGTGAGCCTGCGGTGGGGCATCGTCGGCTGCGGCTGGGTGGCGCGGGACTATGTGGCGCCCGCGATCGAAGCGTCCTCGAACGGCGACCTGGTGGCGTTGCACGACCTTTCCCCAGCCGCGCTCGCTCGCGCCGGGTCGAGCTTTCCGGACGCCTTGGCGACGGCGGACCTGGCGGAGTTCCTGGCGGCGGTGGACGCGGTTTACGTCGCCTCGCCGAACCACGCGCATCGGGGCCTGGTGGAGGCCGCGGCCGCCGCCGGCCGGGCCGTGCTGTGCGAGAAGCCGATGGCGACCACCATGGCGGACGCGCGGGCGATGGTGGCCGCGTGCGAACGGGCGGGGGTAACCTACGCCACCGCGTTCGACCAGCGGTTCCACCCGGCCCACATGCACATGGTGAGCGCGTTGCAACAGGGCGCGGTCGGCACCATCACGGCCATCCGCATCGCCTATTGCTGCTGGGTCGGCGCTG
Source organism: Acetobacteraceae bacterium (assembly GCA_965199105.1). Lineage (GTDB taxonomy): Bacteria > Pseudomonadota > Alphaproteobacteria > Acetobacterales > Acetobacteraceae > LMUY01. The sequence continues at coordinate 817,003 of CBDAQO010000002.1, forward strand.
ACTTCCAGGGCGACAACTGGCGCGTCGACCCGGTGCGGGCCGGCGGTGGCGCCCTGATCGACCTGGCGCCGCATGGGCTGGACCTTGCCGGCTTCCTGTCGGGCGAGCGTCTGGTCGAGATTGCGGCGCTCGGGCAGTCGCGCGTGCACGACTACGGTGTGGAGGATGGCGCCCTGGTGATCGCGCGGTCCGAGACGGGCGTGCTGGTGCAGTTGCACGTGGCGTATAACTGCCCCGAGACACTGCCGCGCCGCCGGCTCGAGGTGATCGGGACGGCGGGACAGTTGGTGGCGACCGATACGATGGGGCAGACGGCCGGCGGCACGCTGGCGCTGATGTCGGCCGCCACCGGGACGGCGCAGGTGCTGGACGTGCCCGATGCGCACCGCTCGCCGTTCCTGAACCAGGTTCAGGCCTTTGCCGCGTGCGTGCTCGCCGGCCGGCCGTTCCACTTCCCGCCGGCCAACGACCTCCACCTCATGGCGCTGGTGTTGGAAGCGCAGCGCCAGGCCCGCCCGGAGCGTTGCGATGCCGCTTAGCCCCTATGCCTGTACCAATTGTGGCCATTGGCAGAAGTATTTCGCCGTGCCGCCGCATTGCCCGGTGTGCTCGGACGTGCGCAACGACCTGCCGGCGGATGGCTGGGAGTTCATGACCCCGGGCGAGCTCGCGCCGAAGCTCGAGTATCACTGGCGCGAGGCGATCCCCGGCATTTGGGAGTTCTGGTCCACCCCGCGCTTCGGGCTGGACAGCCACGGCTGGTTGCTGTCCTACCCCGACGGCAACGTCGCGTTCGAGGCCGCGCCGCTTTACAACCCCGCGCAACTCGCCAAAATCGAGGCGCTTGGTGGCATCCGCTTCCTCGCCGCCTCGCACCCGCATGGCTACGGCGCGCTCTACCAATTGCAGGACCATTTCCAACCGGACCTGTTGATCCAGAAGGACGACCTGGCCTGGACCAAGGCGATGCGGGTGACGCACCCCTATGACGAGGTGCAGGAAGTGCGCCCCGGCCTCACGCTCTACCACACGGGGGGCCACTATGACGGGCACGCCATCCTGCACGACCGGGAGCGGCGGGCGGTGTTTGCCGGGGACTCGCTGAAGATCGACTTCGACGCGGACGGGTCGGCGCAGCGCATCTCGTGCCACAAGGCGTATCACAAGCAAATCCCGCTCTCGCGCGACGAGGTGCGGCGTTACCGGGCCGTGTATGAGCAGCTCGACTTTACCAGCGTGTTCACCCCGTTCGAGTATGCCACCCACACCAGCACCAAGGCGGCGTTGGCGCTGTTCGACGAGATCCTGGCGGGACACCCGTTCACCACGCCGATCCCGATCCAGCGATGACCCACGTCCTGCCGCCGGACCTGCCGGACGTCGCCGCCACCTACATCGAGTCGATGCCGCCGGGTCGGGTGGAGCTGTTCAGCCTGGCGCCGCTCGACCGGACGGGCGTGGCCTGCTGGAACGCGATCTTCCTAAATAAGGATGGCACGAGGTTCCACGGGGTAACGCCGCATGGCGTGGGCTACGGCACCACGGACGCCGAGGCCATCGTCGGCACCACGGGCGAACTGGCGGAGGCGGTGCATTCTGCGGGGGCGATCGCCCGGTTCGCCCGCCGGGTCGGGAGCTACGCGGCGCTGCGGGCGGAATTGGGCACGAGCGGTGTGGCGGACCCGCTGACGCTCTGCCTGCCCGCCGGCAGCCCGGTAGACCATGACACGGTGATGGAGTGGGTGCCCGCCCAGCGTTGGCCCGGCGGCGAGGCCGTGTTGGTGCCAACCGAGATCGCCGCCTGCTCGGTGGGGGATTTCACGCCGGGTTACCAGCCGTTCACCACCCCGATCACCAACGGCCTCGGCGCCGGGCCGACGCTCGACTTCGCCATCGGCCACGGCGTGTGCGAGCTGCTGCAGCGGGACGGCAACGGCCTCGGCTTCCGCGCCATGGACCGCGGCATCGTGCTCGACCTCGGCGACGGCCCGGCCGACCCGCGCACCCGCGCGTTGCTCGGCAAGCTGGCCGAACTCGGAATTGAGGTGCTGCCCAAGTTCGCCACCGACGAGTTCGGCGTCGCCGGCGTCTATTGCGTGGGGGGCGAGCGGGACGGGCGCGCGCCGTTCCCCATCATGGTCACGGCCGCGGGCGAGGCGGCTTCGCTCGACCGCGACCAAGCGCTGCGCAAGGCGCTGTTCGAGTTTGCCGCCGCCCGGGTCCGCAAGGCGTTCAGCCACGCCCCGCTGGCCGCGATCGAACGGATCGCGCCGCCAGGCTACGTCGAGCGGTTCCGCGGCTACCACTCGTTGGTTGGCGAGGAGAGCCGCGCGCTGCATGACATGATGGCCTGGCTGGACCAGGACGGCGCGACCTTGCGCGGCTACCTGGCCACCAGTGTGCTGTCCCGCCAGGCTTCGAAGCGGTTCGCCGACCTGCCGACATGGGACGGCCCGCTATCCGGCACGCCGATCGTGGCGGAACTCGCGCGGCGGTTCGCACAGCAGGGTATGGACATTCTGTTCGTGGATTTTTCGCCCGCCGCGGCCACTGGCGTGCACGTGGTGAAGGCGATCGTCGCGGGGCTCGAGGTGGAGACGATGAGCTACCACCGCATCGGCCTGCGTGGCGTGCGCAAGCTGCTGGAGCGCGGCTCGCCGTTGGCCGGGCTTGGGCCGCCGCCGCCGGGTGCCGCCCCGGTCCGCCTGCCGCCGGGTGCCGCGGAGCAACTCGGTGGCCCCGCCTGGCTCGACGTCGCCGAGGTGGATCGTCTCGTCGGGCGGCTCTATCCGTTGTATCGCGAACCCGAGGTGCATAGCGCGCCGATTGCAAGGGAGCGGCGAGCATGAGCCTGCGCTTTGCCTTCAACACCAACGGTGCGGCGCATCACCGCCTGGATGACGCGCTCACCCTGATTGCCGAAGCCGGCTACGACGGGGTCGCTCTGACGCTCGACATCCACCACCTGGACCCGTTCGACCCTGACTTCCTGCTCAACACGCGCCATCTCGCCGCCCGGTTGCGCGCGCTGAGCCTTGGGTGCGTGGTGGAGACGGGCGCTCGCTTCCTGCTCAATCCGCGCGCCAAGCACGAACCCACGCTGATCTCCGCCGACCCGGATGGCCGCGCGCTGCGGCTCGATTTCCTGACCCGCGCGCTGACCGTGGTGGCGGAAACGGGCGGCGAGGCGATGAGCTTCTGGGCGGGCGTGCCCAAGCCGGGCGTTGCGCGGGCCGACGCACTGGGGTGGTTGGCGGAAGGCGTGAGCGAGGTAGTGGCGCGGGCCGAGGCGATGGGCGTGGTCGCGGCGCTCGAGCCGGAGCCGGGCATGCTGGTCGAGACGCTGGACGATTGGCGCGCCCTCGGCTTGCCCGGCCTGAAGCTCGCGCTGGACACGGGGCACTGCCTGGTCACCCAGGAACGGGACCCTGCGGCCGCCGTCCGCGAGTTCGCCGCCGAACTTGGCACGGTGACCGTCGAGGACATGAAGCGTGGCAGCCACATCCACCTGCCTTTCGGCGAGGGCGACATGGACGTGCCGGGCGTGCTGGCCGCGTTGGAGGCGATCGGCTTCACCAAGCTCATCTGCGTCGAGCTCTCGCGCGAGAGCCACCGCGCCGACACCATGATCCCGGCCGCGCTGGCTGCCCTGCGCGCGCCTGCCGTTGCGAGAGGGTAGGCCGCACGCCGACCGCACACCGCCCACGAGAGGCCGCCCCGCAATGCGCATCTGCTTCATCTCCCGCCGCTTCTTCCCGACCATCTCCGGCATGAGCGTCTACGCGCTCAACCTGCTGCGGGAGCTGACCGCGGCCGGGCATGACGTCACCATGATCAGCCAGTATCGCGGCGACCCGTTGGGCATCCGCGTGTATGGCGGCGGGCCTCCGCCCGAGGTGCCCGGCGTGCGCGTCATCGGGCTGGAGCAGGTGGGCGAGCAGGATGGCGGTGACTTCGAGACCGACGTCGCCAACATGAAGGCCTGTTTCCTCGCCGAGCACGCCCGGGCGCCGTTCGACATCCTGCACGCGCAATATGGCTACCCCTGCGGCTGGGCGGCGCTCGAGGCCTCCCGCGAAACCGGCGTGCCGACCGTGGTCTCCATCCAGGGCGGCGACGGCCACTGGGTCGGATCCTGCTGCGAGACCCATCGCCTGGCCATGGTGCGGGTGCTGGATCACGCCGGGGCGGTGCTGATCGGCTGCCGCTCCTTCGCCGACGAGGTGACGGCCCGGCTCGGCACCCCTCCGGGCCGATTCACCATCGTGCCCGGCGCGGTCGACACCGCGCGCTTCTCGCCGGGCGCGCCGCCACCCGGGCCGCCCGTGCTGCTCTACCATGGCCGCGTGGACGCGCGGAAAGGCGTGCTCGACATGCTGGACGCGATCGAGCCGCTGGTGCGGGAGGGCGGGCGCTTCCGCCTGCTGATCTCGGGCATTGGGCCGACGTTCGACGAGACCGCGGCGCGGATTGCGGCGCTGGGCTTGGGCGAGCACGCCACGATGACCGGGTACGTGGACTATGCCGACGTGCCGGAGGTGTATCGCCGGGCCAGCATCTTCGTCTCGCCGACCTATGCCGAAGGGTTTTCCAACACCATCCTCGAGGCGATGGCGAGCGGGTTGGCGGTGGTGTCCTGCCGCTCGGTTGGGGTGGTGGACTGCATCCGTGACGGCGAGAACGGCTTGCTCACCGAGCCCGGCGACGTTCCCGCGCTCACGGCGGCGCTGCGGCAGGTGTTGACCGACCGGGCCCTGCGCACCCGCTTGGCCGACGCCGCGCTGGACGAGTGTCGCCGCGTGTATTCCTGGGGCACGGTGGGGCGGCAGATCATGGCGGTCTATGCCGGCCTGCTGGGCACGGCGCCGGACCGGGCGTGGCGGATGGACCTGCCCGTCACGGCTTGCCGTTTTCGCGCCGAACCGCATTTGCTTTAGGCAATGCCCACGGCGCTGTTCCTGTCGCCCCATCTGGACGACGTGGTGTTTTCCTGCGGCGGCCTGGCGACGGTGCTGGCCGGCCGGGGCTGGCGGACCGTGCTGGCCACCGCGTTCACCCGGTCGGTGGTGCCGGCGACCGGGTTCGCGCTCGCCTGCCAATTGGACAAGGGCTTGCCGGCCAGCGCTGACTACATGGCGCTGCGGCGCGCCGAGGATCGCGTCGCTGGCGATATCCTAGGCTTCACCGCGGTGCGCTGGCTGGACCTGCTGGAGGCGCCGCATCGGGGCTACGGCTCGGCGGCGGCGCTGTTCGGCCCGTTGCGGCCGGACGACGACGTGGCGCACCCGCTCGACCAGGCGCTGGCAGAGTTGGCGGGCGAGTTCGACGCCGACCTGGTGCTGGCGCCGCAAGCGTTGGGCAACCATGTCGACCATCAGCAGGTGGTGCTGGCAGCGTTGCGGCGGTTTTCCCGCGGCCGGCTGGCGTTCTACCGCGATACCCCCTACGCGCTTCGCCAGCCGCTCGCCCGGCCCAGCCCTGCGGTGCCGCCCGGGGCGGACGTGGTGATCCCGATTGCGGCGGGGTTGGCGGCCAAGGTCGCGGCGGCGCAGGCCTACACCACGCAGATCGGCTTCCAGTTCGGCGGAGCGGACGCGCTTGCTGCCGCCCTGACCGACTTCGCCTGGGCGGAAGGCAAGGATCAGCCGGCAGAACGGTTCATTGGTGAATTACTGATGCAGACGCCGTGAGCGGCGCGGCTGGAGCAACGTGGGAGCTTTTCCCTTTGGCGCGGTTTGGTGTTATCCGCGGCCATTCCCAAGACACAATGTGGCGGTATCACCCACAGGCCATCCCCGGCGCAAACCCCTTGCCTCCAGGTTGAGATGACGGTCCATTTCGCTCCTCCGCCGCGCCAGCGTGCGACCAACGCGTCCCCCCAGCCCGCGGCGTATCGCCTGGAGACTGGCCGGCTGGAACGGTTGCTGCGCCGGGTCGCGTTTGCCGGTCCGGTGCTGCTGCTGCCGCTGCTCGGCACCTGGCTGGCGGCGCGGCTGACGCAAGCGGGCGGGGACCCGGCGCGGCCGGTGCTGCTGGTGCTGCTGTTCGGCAACCTGCTCTATCTGGCGCTCACCGGCTGGCCCGGCGTGCTCGGCGCGCTCACCCGCTTGCGCACTCGGCCCTGGCTGCCGCGCGCGGTGGTGCCTGCGTCGTCCCGCAGCCGCACCGCGGTGTTGTTCCCGGTCTACAACGAAGACCCGGACGCCGTGTTCACCGCGGCGGAAGTGATGGCGGGAGCGATGCTCGACCACGGCATGGACGATGTGGACCTGTTCGTGCTCAGCGACACGCAGGACCCGGCGCGCGCCGCGGCGGAGCAGGCCGCCTACGCGCTGCGCCAGCCCGCCTTGGGCAGCCGGTTGCGCTATCGTCGCCGCAGCCCGAACACCCGGCGCAAGGTGGGCAATATCGCCGATTTCTGTGACCGCTGGGGTGCCGACTACGACTACATGGTGGTGCTGGACGCCGACAGCCTGATGGCCGCGCCCACCGTGGCCACGCTGATCGGCATGATGGACGCCAACCCGCGCGCCGGGCTGATCCAGACCGTGCCTTATGCGGTGGGCCGCGAGACGTTGTTCGCCCGCATCCAGCAATTCGCCGCCCGGCTTTACACGCCGCTGCTGGTGGAGGGGCTGGCGTTCTGGCAGGGCTGCGACAGCAACTACTGGGGCCACAACGCCATCATCCGCATCGCCCCGTTCATGGCGCATTGCGATCTGCCCACCCTGCCCGGGCGGGAGCCCTTCGGCGGCGATATCCTGTGCCATGATGTGGTGGAAGCGGCGCTGATGCGGCGGGGCGGCTGGGAGGTGTGGATGCTGCCGGCACTGCCCGCCAGCTACGAGGCGTTGCCCGCCAACATGGTGGATTTCGCCCAGCGGGAGCGGCGGTGGTGCCAGGGCAACATGCAGCATCTCGGCGTGTTGCCGATGCGCGGCCTGCGCCCGGTCGGCCGCTACCACCTGGGATTGGGCGTGCTGAACTACCTCTCCGGCCCGGTCATGGTGGGCTTCACCGGCCTCGCTTTAGCGGACGGCGTGTGCGGCGGCGGCTTCGCCACCCGGCTGTTCGCCACCACGCGGTGGGAAGGCCCGGCCTTCATCGCACTCACCTTCGCGCTGCTCTATGCCGCTAAGCTGTGCAGCCTAGCCCTCGCGGTGGCCGATCGCGATACCGCAGCGCTGTTTGGCGGCCGCGCTCGGCTGCTGGCGAGTGCTGCGCTGGAGCAGGCCTGCGCCATGGTCAGCGCGCCCGTGCTGTTGTTGTTCTACACCCGCTTCATCGCCGCGATGCTGTCTGGCAAGACCGTGCAGTGGGACGCGCAATCGCGGGACGACCGAGGGATCTCCTGGTCCGAAGCGTGGCGCCGCATGCGGCTGCCGTTCACCGCGGGGCTGCTCTGGCTGGTTGGCGCGGCGGCGATCGGCGGTTCGGCCCTGAGCTGGTCTGCCACGCTGATCCCTGGCCTGCTGTTGGCCACACCCGTGGCGGTCTGGACCAGCCAGCGCCGGCTCGGCTTGGCCGCCAAGCGGTTGGGGCTGTTCCTGACCGAGGACGAGCTTGCGCCGAGCCCCGTGCTTCGAGCCTACGAGCGCGCCATGGTGCGGGACACGACGCTGCGGCTGGCGCCCGAACCTGCCGCCGCGCGCGGCGAGAGCTGGGCCAGCGTCGAAGCGCCGTAGGTACTGAAAAAGAGCAGCTTTATCCAAGCCTTCGGGTCGCCAAGCGACTCCGATTGCTCGATGCTGCTTTAATGATCCTTGAGGATCTGGCTGAGGAAGAGCTTGAGCCGGTCGGTGCGGGGCGCGTCGAAGAGCTGCGCCGGCGGCCCAGCCTCCACCACTTCCCCGCGGTCCATGAACACCACGCGGTCGGCCACCTTCTTGGCAAACCCCATCTCGTGGGTGACGCACACCATCGTCATGCCGTCCTCGGCGAGGCCGATCATGGTGTCGAGCACCTCTTTGATCATCTCCGGGTCCAGGGCTGAGGTCGGCTCGTCGAACAGCATGATCTTGGGCTTCATGCACAGCGCCCGCGCGATGGCCACGCGCTGCTGCTGGCCGCCGGAGAGCTGGCCGGGATACTTCTTTGCCTGCTCCGGAATCTTGACCCGGCGCAGGTAACTCATCGCCAGCTCCTCCGCCTCCGCCTTGGGCATCTTGCGCACCCAGATCGGCGCCAGCGTGCAGTTCTCCAAGATGGTGAGATGCGGGAACAGGTTGAACGACTGGAACACCATGCCGACCTCGCGCCGGATGGTGTCGAGCGCGCGCAGGTCGTCGGTGAGCTCGGTGCCGTCGACGATGATCTTGCCGTCCTGGTGGCTCTCCAGCCGGTTGATGCAGCGGATCATGGTGGACTTGCCCGAGCCGGACGGGCCGCATACCACCACGCGCTCCTTCTGCCCGACGGTGAGCGACACGTCGCGCAGGACGTGCATGGCGCCATACCATTTGTTCACCCGGTCCAGCACGATGGCGGGCGTGGCGTTCGAAAGCGGTGCCGGGGCCAGTTGCGTCGCAGCACTCATGGTCGGGTCCCTTTATTAGCGGTTGTGAGCACGGGCGAACTCACGCTCGAGGCCGCGGCTGTAGCGGGCCATCGTGTAGCAGAACACGAAGTAGATCGCGGCCAGGAAGACGTAGATTTCGGTCGAATACGCGGCCCAGACCGGCTCGCTCATGGCGATCTTGCCGGCGCCGAGCAGGTCGAACAGGCCAATGATCAACACCAGGCTGGTGTCCTTGAAGAAGCCGATGAACGTGTTGACCAGCGGCGGGATGACCAAGCGCAGCGCTTGCGGCAGGATGATGAGGCCAGTCTTCTTCCAATAGGACAGGCCTAACGCATCCGCCGCCTCGGTCTGGCCCTTCGGCAGGGCCTGCAAGCCGCCGCGCACGATCTCGGCCAGGTAGGCGCCGGTAAACAGGATGATCGCCACCTGGGCGCGCAGTAGCTTGTCGATGTCCATGCCTTCGGGCAGGAACAGCGGCAGTAGCACGCTGGCCATGAACAGCAGCGAGATCAGCGGCACGCCGCGGATGAGTTCCACGTAGAGCACGCAGAGCGCCTTGACCGCCGGCAGATGTTGCGAGCGCCGCCCGAGTGCCACCAGGACAGCGAGCGGAAAGGCGAAGGCGGCGCCGAACGTAGCCAGGATCAGGGTGAGCGGGAGGCCGCCCCATTGGTCCTGCGGCACATAGGCCAAGCCGAGCAGGCCGCCCCACATCAGCACGCCGATGGCGGTGAGCACGGCCAGCCACACCAGGATCAGTTCGCGCCGCCACATTCGCCGCCAAGCGGACACGGCGTAGAGGCCGATGAACAGCCCGATGACGAGCAATGGGCGCCACTGCATGGCGTAGGGGTAGCGGCCGAACAGGATGAGCCGGTATTTTTCGTGCACGATCGCCCAGCAGGCGCCGACGCCCTGCACGCGCTGGCAGGCCGCGGTGTCCGGCCCGTTGGCGCCCTGCGGAACGGTCCAGACGGCGTTGACCACGCCCCAACTGAGCATCGTCACGGCCAAATAGAGGATGATCGCGCCGAACAGCACGGTGGCAATGCTCGACGGGATGGACTGGAAAAGGTTGTCCCTAAGCCAGCCGAACGGGCCGCGGGAGGCGACCCGCGGACGCGCCCTGGAGGTGGGGATGGGGGCTGGCTGACCGGCAACGGAGGGAACCGGGTCGAGCCCGGAGCTTGCGAGATCGCTCATGCTCAACGCTCCACCAGCGCCACACGGGTGTTGTACCAGTTCATGAACAGGCTGATCGACAGGCTGATCGCGAGATACACCGCCATCGCCAACGCGATCGCCTCGATCGCCTGGCCGGTCTGGTTCAGCGTGGTCTGGTCGACCGACATGAGGTCCTGGTAGCCGATCGCGATGGCGAGCGAGCTGTTCTTGGTCAGGTTGAGGTATTGGCTCGTCATCGGCGGGATCACCACCCGCAACGCCTGGGGCAGCACGACGCGGCGGAGCACGGCGCCGGGTCGCAGGCCCAGGGCACCGGCGGCCTCCCATTGCCCCTGCGGCACGGCCTGGATGCCCGAGCGCACGATTTCGGCGATGTAGGACGCGGTGTAGATGACCAAGCCCAGCGTGAGCGCGGCGTATTCCGGGCTGATGGTGCCGCCGCCGCGGAAGTTGAAGCCGCCCTTCACGGGCATGTCCAACACGAAGGGTGCGCCGAGTGCCGCCCACACCAGCAGTGGCAGGCCGACCAGCAGGCCGAGTGCCACCGGCCAGACCTTGGGCCGCACGCCCGTCTCGGCCTGTTGCCGGCCGGCCACGCGGGACCAGGCGAGCGTTCCCACCGCGCCGAGTAGGAAGGCGAGCAACGCCCAACTATGCGCCGCCTGCCACTCCAGCAGGGGCACCTTGATGCCGCGATTGGACAGGAACACGCCGGGCAGCGGGTGCGCCGCGTTGCGCACGGTCGGCAAGCCCTGCAGCAGCCCGTACCAGAACAGCAGTTGCAGCAGCACCGGTATGTCGCGGATCACCTCGACGTAGAGGGCGGCCAAGCGGGCCAGCAGCCAGTTCTTGGACAGCCGGGCGATCCCGATCACCGTGCCCAGCAGCGTGGTCAGCACGATGCCGATGACGGCCACCTTCAGCGTGTTGAGCACGCCGATGAGCAGCGCGTAGCCGTAGGAGTCGACCGCCGGATTGTATGGCACCAGGCTTTCGCCGATCGGGATGCCGGCCATTGCGGACAGGAAGCCGAACCCGGTGGCGATATGCCGCGCGTCAAGGTTGCGGGCGGTGTTGTGGACCAGGTAGGCAACGATGGCGACCACGAGACCGACCACCACCACTTGGGACACCAAGTTTCGAAACGCCGGGTCGGCCCAGCTCACCTGCATGCGGCGTTTGGGGGCGGTTCGCGCGGTCTGCAGCCGAGGATCTCGTATGGCATCCGACATCGGCTTCGACCCCCTTGACTGGCGAACCACCTCGCGGTGCGCATGGCTGCCATTCTGTTGCAGCGGGTCCGGCGATGCAACGCCGTTGTCACACGCCGCTGACCCACCCGTTGTGCGGGAGGGCCAGCGCCGGGTGGATCGGGGTCAGCGCATCGGCGGGGCGTACATCAGGCCGCCCTTGGTCCACAGGTTGTTGATGCCGCGGGGGACGCCCAAGACGGTGATGTTGCGGTCCCAGATCTCGCCGAAATTGCCGACCTGCTTGATCGCGTTGTAGGCCCACTTGTTGTCCACGCCGAGCGACTTGCCCAGATCCCCCTCGATGCCGAGCAGGCGGCGGATGTCCGGGTTGGCGCTGCTGGCGAAGCTGTCGACGTTCTTGCTGGTGACGCCGTCCTCTTCGGCCGTGAGCAGGGCGTATTGGGTCCATTTCACGAGGTCGAAGAACTTGTCGTCACCCTTGCGCACGGATGGCCCGAGCGGCTCCTTGCTGATGATCTCCGGCAGCAGGGTCAGCGTCGCGGCCTTGTCGCCCTGGGTCGACCGGAATGCGGCCAGCGCGGAGCTGTCGGTGGAGTAGGCGTCGCAGCGGCCGGACATGAAGGTGCCCTGGATCTGGTTGACGTCCTGGATTTCGACCGGCGTGAACTTGATATTGTTCAGCCGGAAATAGTCGTTGATCGCCAGCTCGGTGCTGGTTCCGGGCTGCACGCAGATGGTCGCGCCGTCGAGGTCCTTGGCGGACTTCACGCCGGACGCGGTCTTCACCAGGAAGCCGGTGCCGTCGTAGTAGGTGATCCCGGTGAATTCCAGCCCGAGGTTGGCTTCGCGGCCCAGCGTCCAGGTGGTCTCCTGGATCAGCACGTCGATCTCGCCGGACTGCAGGGCGGTGAACCGGTTGGTGGTGGTGGTCGGCACGAACTTCACCTTGGTCGCGTCACCCAGGATGGTGGCGGCGATGGTGCGGCAGGTGTCCGCGTCGATCCCGCGAATGACGCCCTGGCTGTCGGCAAGGGAGAAGCCAGCCACGCCGGTGGACACGCCGCATGCCAACATGCCGCGCGACCGGATTGCGTCCATGGTGGGGGAGCCCGATGCCCCGGCGGGCGCGGGCGCGGGGGGCGTTTGGGCGTGGGCCACGGCGGCGGTGGCCAGCAAGGCGGCCGAGGCGGCGGCCAGGCGAAGACGGGTCATGGATGGAACTCCCGGGCATGTCAGGATCATGCAGAGCAGACCTGCGCTGGCGCCATCTCGCTGACTGTGAAACGAGAGTCAATGCTGCGTCTTGCCGCGACTCGCGCTATGCGCCATCTCAGCAGGCCATGCTGCACTTGATGAAACTGGCCGTCGGCGTGCGTGACCCGGCGCATTTGCGGGCGTTGCAGACGGAACGGACCGAGCGGGACCCGCCGCTGCAGCATCGCACCCGCCAGATGCCACGCCGGGCCGACGAGATCATCGCCGGAGGTTCGATCTACTGGGTGATCGGCGGCGCCATGCTGGTGCGCCAGCGCATCCTCGCGATCGAGACGGCGGTGCGCATCGATGGGCATCCCTGCGCCGCGCTGCTGCTCGACCCGGCGATTGCGGCGGTGGCGATGCGCCCGGTCAAAGCGTTCCAAGGCTGGCGCTACCTGCAGGCGGCGGACGCACCGGCGGACCTCACGGCAGAGGCGGCCGAGAGCGAGTTGCCGCTTCCCCTGGCGCTCAAGCTGCGGGAGCTGTGCCTGCTATAGCATTTCCAGCGCTTGCTTGCGCCGCGGCGGCGGGAAGGCTGCGTCGATCTCCGCCAGGTCGGCCGCAGTGAGGTCCAGCTCGGCGGCGGCGGCGTTGCTGCGTAGATGCGCCGGGTCGGCGGCCTTCGGGATAGTGACGATGCCGGGCAGCCGCATCGACCATGCCACCGCGACGGCCGCCGGGGTGACGCCGTGGCGCGCGGCGACTTGCTGCAGGGCGGGATGCGAGATCAGGCTGCCGCCCTGGCCCACCGGCGAGTAGGCCATCAGCGGCAAATGGCGCTCGGCGCACCAGGGCAGCAGGTCAAACTCGATGCCGCGGGCTTGCGGGTTGTAGAGCACCTGGTTGGTCGCGCAGGCGCCAGGCCCGAGCGCCGCCAGGTCGGGCAGGTCGAAGTTCGACACGCCCCAGCGCCGGATCTTGCCCGCGGCGACCAGGCGCTCGAACGCCTCGACCGTCTCTGCCAGCGGGGTGGAGCCGGGCCAGTGCAGCAGGTACAGGTCGAGCCGGTCGGTGCCGAGCCGCTGCAGGCTGGCCTCGCAACTGCGCGGCATGGCATGGCGGCTGGCATGGTGGGGATACACCTTGCTGACCAGGAAGACCTCGTCGCGCCGCCCGGCGATGGCCCGGCCGACCACCCGTTCCGAGCCCCCGTCGGCATACATCTCGGCCGTGTCGATCAGGCTGAGGCCGAGGTCGAGGCCGAGGCGCAGCGCGTCCACCTCCTCGGCCACGCTGCGTTCGCCCTCGCCAAGCCGCCAGGTTCCCTGTCCGATCGCGGGAACGGCGGTGCCGTCCAGGAGGCGTACGGTTTTCATGGCCGAGGATCCATGGTGGCGAGGTCTCCGGTGGTCAGGCGCCCACGGCCATGGCGTGTTGCAGGATGGACGGCAGCTCCGAGAGATGGCGCACCAGTACGGCACCGGCCTCCCGCAGCGCCGGGTTGTCGCCGTGCGGGGATAGGCCGACGCAGGCCATCCGGGCGGCGCGCGCTGCTTGGGCGCCTGGCACGCTGTCTTCCACCACCAGGCAGGCGCCCGGCGGGACGCCCTCGGCGGCGGCGGCATGGAGGAACACGTCCGGCGCCGGCTTGCCGAGCAGCACGTCGCGCGCGCTGTGGGCCCGCCCCTCGACCAAGTCCGTCATGCCGGTGCGGGCGAACTTCACCGCCATTTCCTCGTGCGAGGAGTTGGATGCGATGCGGAACGGCAGGCCCAGGGCGGTGACTGCGGCCAACGCCGCATGGGCGCCGGGCATGGCCTCGACGCTGTCTCCCAAGCGCTGGATCAACGCATCGCGCAGCCCATCCACCCAGCCCGGCGGCACGGGGCGGCCGATCTGCGGCTCCACGATGGCCGGGATGTCGGACAGGCGGCAACCGACGAACAGGCGATAGGCGGCCGCCGTGTCGAGCGGCCAGCCGAGCGCCGTCACCGCCTCGGCTACCAACTGGTTAGACGGGCCCTCGCTGTCGACCAGCACGCCGTCGCAGTCGAAAATCACCAGACGCAGTGGCAACGGGGTCACGCCACGCGTTCCATCACCGGCTCGGGCGCGGCGAGGCCAGCGCGGGCGTGCGGGCAGTCGCCATGCGCCTTGGGGCAGGTGCGGGAGCCGGCGTAACTGCACAGGCCAGGGCCGCCGCCGAGCCGCTTGCGCACCAGCGACGCCAACCCGGCGATGAAGGCCGGGTCGGAGTTCTGCGCGGGCGCGCGGAAGTAGCCGGGCACGCCCTTCTCCTCGGCGAACTCGCGGTATTCGACGTCCAGCTCCACCAGGGTCTCGGAGTGTTCGGAGACGAAGGCGATCGGCACCACCAGGACGGCGGTCTTGTCGTTAGCGGCCTGCTCGATGGTGTGTTCGGTGCTCGGGTCGAGCCATTTCTGCGGCGTGGCGCGCGACTGGTAGCAGACAGTCCAGTCCAGCCCAGGCACCGCCATGGCGCGGACGGTGGCGGCGACCGTGCGCTCCACCTGATACTGATAGGGATCGCCCTGCTTGACGATGACCTCGGGCAGGCCGTGGGCGGAAAACAGCACCCGCAACGGCGCGCGGCCCGCCAGCGTGGCCAAGGCTGCGTCATACGCCCGGCGCACGCCCCGCGCGGTCGCCTCGATGTAGCCCGAGTCGGAATGGTAGCAGCATACCGTGGTCACCGGGGCGACCAGGCCACTGGCCGCAGCGGCCTCACGCCAGGCGCTCAGGGAGGACCCGGTGGTCGTGGTCGAATACTGCGGATACAGCGGCAACAGCACGACGTGGTCCGGCGCCCAATCGCGCACCTGGCGGGCCACTTCGTCGCTGAACGGGTGCCAATAGCGCATGGCGGTGAAGCAGCGGACGTCGAACTCCGGCAAGGCGCGCTCGAGGGCGCGGGCTTGTTCCTCGGTGAGCCCCAACAGCGGGGAGCCGCCGCCGAGGATCATGTAGTTGGCGGTCGCGGGCTTGGTGCGGGCGTAGGCGATGATGCGGGCCAGGATGGGCCGGATGAAGAACGGCACGCGCAGGATCGCGGGATCACGGAACAGGTTGACCAGGAACGGCCGCACCGAGGCGGGCTTGTCCGGCCCGCCCAGGTTGAACAGCACGACAGCCAGGCGGGTCGGTTTCATGCTTTCAGAGTTGGCGGGGGGTAGGGTTGCGTCAAGCATCCCGCACGGTCCGCACCAATGTTGCCACGTGCTCCGGCGGCGTGGCCGGCACGATGCCGTGGCCGAGGTTGAACACCGCCGGGCGGCCGCGCCAAGCCTGCAGCAAGCGCTGGGTGGCGCCGGCTTGAGTCTCCCCGCCGACCACCAAGGCGAGCGGGTCGAGGTTGCCTTGAACGGCGACGGTGGCAGGGATCGCCGCTGCCACCCGCGCCGGGTCGG
The DNA here is from genome assembly GCA_965199105.1 of Acetobacteraceae bacterium. Classification (GTDB taxonomy): domain Bacteria; phylum Pseudomonadota; class Alphaproteobacteria; order Acetobacterales; family Acetobacteraceae; genus LMUY01. The sequence goes on from CBDAQO010000002.1 coordinate 832,548, forward strand.
CCGCCGTGTCGACACCCACCGCTTGCACGCCCGTGGCCGCGACGTATTCGGCCAGCAACGCCCCCGCCAGCCGGGGAAAGCCGATGACCGGGACGACCGGGTGGCGCTCGCGCAGGATTTGAACGACCCGGCGCGTCGGCTCGATGACGTGCTGGCGGAACCCGGCGGCGGGCAACACGCCCGCCCACGAGTCGAACAGCATGACGACGTCTGCACCCGCCTCGATCTGCATCCCGAGGTAGGCGGCGGTTTGCTCCACGAGCAGGTCGGTCAGCGCGGCAAACAACGCCGGGTGGGCGTAGGCCATGAGCCGCGCGGCCGTGAACTCCTTGGAGCCGCGTCCCTCGGCCATGTAGCACGCCACCGTCCAGGGGCTGCCGGCGAACCCGATGAGCGCGCAATCGGCCGGCAGCTCCCTCCGGAGCCGGCGCACCGCCTCGAGCACGGGGCTGACCGCGCCGGCCACGCGCGCGCCGTCGAGCCGGGCGAGTTGCGCCGCGTCTGTGATCGGGTCGAGCAGCGGGCCCTCACCCTCCTCGTAACGCAGGTTCTGGCCCAGCGCCCAGCACAGCAAGGGCAGGTCGCTGAACAGGATTGCAGCGTCGAACCCGTAGCGGCGGATCGGCTGCAAGGTGACCTCGGTGGCGAGTTCGCTGTTGAGGCAGAGGTCGAGCATGCCGCCGGCCTTGGCGCGGATGGCGCGGTATTCCGGCAGGTAGCGCCCGGCCTGGCGCATGAGCCAGATCGGCGGCGGCCAAACTGCCTCGCCGGCAAGGGCGCGAAGGAAGGGTGAGGTCATGCCGTCAGTTATAAAGCATTAAGAATTTTAAGGTAGGTTGTGGGAGTCTGTAGGCACTGTGGATAGAGGGGTACACGGCACCGCGAGCGAACACATCCAAGCTGTCCACATCAAGATGGCGGTCCAACCCGTTGGGTCGATGGGCGGCCCTGCGCTTATCCCACCATCCCCATCACGGCCGCGTTATTGCGTCCAGAGGGCGCTCCGGCGTGCCAGTTACCCCCGCTCTTCACCAAGCCGGCCGCATAATCCGCTAGCGGCCCGGCTTATCCCCGCTATCCTCTTGTTTATGGGAACGCAGCGACTGAACCTCCACTTGGTCTCGGACGCCACCGGCGAGACACTGAACTCGATTGCACGGGCGACGGTTTCGCAGTTCGAGCAGGTGTCGATCGTCTATCATCGCTGGAGCCTGATCCGGACGCGGTTCCAGCTTCATCGCGTGCTGGAGGGGATCGAGTCCGAGCCCGGCCCGGTGCTATCCACGCTGCTCGACACCGGGTTGCGGGAGGAGCTGCAGAAGGTCTGCACGCGGCTCCAGATCGACCTGGTGAACGTGCTCGACCCGGTGTTGGGCATGCTTCAGGAGCAGATCGGGGAGCAGGCGGCGTCGCGTCCGGGGCGGCAATACGTGCTGGATGCTGACTACTTCCGCCGGATCGATGCGATGCATTTCGTGCTCGCGCATGACGATGGGCAGGCGCAGGCGGGCATCCAGGAGGCCGACGTGATCCTGGTGGGCGTGTCCCGCTCGTCCAAGACGCCGACCTCGTTCTATCTGGCCAATCGCGGCGTAAAGGCAGCCAACGTGCCGCTGGTGCCGGGCTTGCCGGACCCGCCAGGGCTCGAGGTGCCGCGCTGTCCGGTGATCGGGCTGACGCTGGACCCACCGGCGCTGATCGAAATCCGCCGGCATCGTTTGCGGCTGATCGGGCAGACCGGCGCGATGCGGCAGGATAAGAGCGAGTATATCGACGCCCAGGCGGTCAAGGATGAGCTGCTATGGGCTCGCCGGATCTGCAACCGGCGCGGCTGGCCGGTGATCGACGTGACGCGGCGGTCGATCGAGGAGACGGCGGCCACGGTGTTGCAGTTGATGGAAGCGTGGCACGCCCGGCAGAAGCGGGCCGTCCCACCCGCGCCATGATGGCGCCGGGCGCGCTGCCCGTGGTGCTGGCGAGTGGCTCGGCGGCGCGGCAGGCGGTGTTGGCGGCAGCGGGGGTACGTTTCCGCGTCCAGGTGGCCGCGGTCGACGAAGCGGCCATTCGGGGTGCCATGCGGGCGGCTGGGCAGGCGCAATCAGCGGCCCTTGCGCTTGCAAACGCCAAGGCGCGCCACGTGGCCGACCCTGACGCCTTGGTCATCGGCGCCGACCAGATGTTGGTGTGCGGCGAGCGCTGGTTCGACAAGCCGGCGGACCTCGCGGCGGCGCGGGAGCAATTGGCGGCCTTGCGCGGCCGGGCGCACGAGTTGGTCACCGCGGTCGCCTGCTGGCGGGGCGGCCAGGCGGTTTGGCAGCATGTGGCCCGGCCGCGCCTGGTGATGCGGTCGTTCTCCGACGTGCTGCTCGACGCCTACTTGGCCCAGGAGGGTGCGGCTTGCCTCGCCTGCGTGGGTGCGTATCGGCTGGAGGGGCTCGGGCTGCATTTGTTCG